>DAOTTU010000106.1:0-24337 GCA_034437655.1 Anaerolineae bacterium | reverse complement strand
CTTATCACGCCCGATTCTCCAACACAGCGCGTCGGCAGCGATACAAGCAGCGACCTACCGAAAGTTGAACACCCGGCACCCATCCTCAGTCTGGGAAACGTGACCAGCGTTGAGGAACTCCACGCCTGGCGTGAGCGTATCGGCCGCTTGTTGATTGAAGGCACCGAGCTTGATTATGTCGTCGAACCCAAATTCGACGGATTGACGATTGTTTTGACTTATGACGATGGCGTGCTTGTGCAAGCTGCCACGCGCGGCAATGGCGAAGTCGGGGATGATGTGACGCCGAATGTGCGCACCGTTGGCAGCATTCCGCTCAAAATCCCGGTACAGCCAGATGGCCCCACCCCCCCGCAACAACTTGTGGTGCGCGGCGAAATCCTGTTTCACAAAGACGACTTCGAGCGTGTCAATGAGTATCAGGTGTCCGAAGACCTGCCGCGTTATGTCAACGCCCGCAACACCGCCGCCGGGACGCTCAAACAGAAAGATTCACGGGTGACAGCCTCGCGCCCGCTGACCGGCTATGTGTACAGTATCATCGCGGCAAGTGAAGACGCTCAACTCCCGACCACACAATGGGAAACGCTGACATACCTGCAACATCTTGGCTTCTTGCTGGCCGACGAACTCAAACACTTCGATGACCTTGATGCCCTCGCCGACTACGCCAGCAATTTCAACCGCGACAGTTTGCCGTATGAAATCGACGGGCTGGTGATCAAAGTCAACGATAACGCCATCATGGCGGAACTTGGCGTCGTTGGGAAAGACCCACGCGGTGCGGTCGCCTACAAATTCCCTTCGCAAGAAGGTACAACCACACTGATTGACGTGACTGCCAACGTCGGCCGCACTGGCGTTTTGACACCCACTGCGGTGCTGGAACCAATCTTCCTCGGTGGCGTGACGGTGCGCAATGCCAGCTTGCACAATTACGACCTTATCAAAGAAAAAGATATTCGCATTGGCGACCGTGTTATCGTCAAGCGCTCTGGGGATGTCATCCCGTATGTGATCGGACCGGTGCAATCCACGCGCAAAGGTGAGGAAATCGTCATTCAACCGCCAGAACGGTGCCCGATTTGTGACTCCCCGGTGCAACGCATTGAAGGTGAAGTCGCGTATTATTGCACAAACCCCGCCTGTCCAGAACGCATCGCCCGCAACATTGAGTATTTCGTCTCACGCCCTGCGATGGATATTGTCGGCATCGGGGAACGCGGCGTGCGGCTCTTGCTGCAAGAAGGCCTGATTCATGACGAGGCCGACCTCTTTTTCCTGCAAAAAGATGATCTTATTGGCCTGGAAGGTTTTGCGGAAAAGAAGGTCGAAAACCTCTTAAACAGTATTGAAGTCGCCAAAGGCCGGGCATTGTATCGCCTCGTCGGTGCGCTGGGGATTCGGGGCGTGGGTAACACCATCGCAGAACTGCTGGTGAACCATTTCCACACGTTGGATGCGATCAAAAACGCCGCACAGCAAGACCTAGAAGCCATTGACGGATTGGGGCCGATCATTGCAGCCGCGATTGTGGAATGGTTCAGTGCCGAACGTAACCAGGCCTTAATTGAGCGCTTTCGTGAAGCCGGGCTCCGTTTAGAGGAAAAACCCGCCGAAACCACCAGTGAAGCGCTGAAGGGATTGCGGTTTGTAATTACAGGTACACTCCCCACTTTGAAGCGCGACGAGGCCAAGGCACTCATCGAAGAACATGGCGGCAAAGTGACGGGTAGCGTCAGCAAAAACACTGATTATCTGGTAGCGGGGGAATCAGCAGGTAGCAAGCTCAGCAAAGCCCAGCAACTCGGCACCCTAATTTTAGACGAAGATGGATTACATCAATTGATTAAGGAACGCTCGTGAGCGCAAAAATTGCCCTGAAGCCGAAGGCACTCAAAAGCATCGAACGCCGCCACCCGTGGATATTTTCTGGTGCAATCCAGTCTGTGAAGGGCAATCCCGCTGACGGTGATATTGTGCGTCTGATCGGAAGCGGGAATAGCTTTGCAGGACGTGGCTATTACAACAGCCAGTCGCAAATCACTGTGCGTATCCTCTCATGGAACAACGATGAGGTCATTGATCGTGATTTCTGGTATCAACGGTTGGAAAAGGCCATTCGCAGACGTGGGAACCCCACCTACGGGCGGCTGGTTCACGCTGAAAGTGATTATTTGCCCGGGCTCATTGTGGACCGCTATGGCGATTTTCTCGTCTTGCAAGCGCTGACGCTCGGCATTGACCAGCGTAAAAATATGCTTGCCGAATGCCTGGCCGATTTGGTGAATCCGCAGGGCATATACGAACGCAGTGACGTTGACGTACGCCGCAAAGAGGGGTTGGAATCGCACAAAGGGGTGCTGTGGGGTGTAGAACCACCCGACTACGTGACCATTGAGCAAGATGGTATACAAATTGCAGTAGACATCAAGAACGGACAAAAAACCGGGTTCTACTTCGACCAGGCCGTCAATCGACGCTTATTCGGTCAGGTCATCGCTAACGGTGATACCCCCCCCGACCAACTGCGGTTACTGGATACGTTCACATATAGTGGTGGCTTTACGCTGCACGCGGCTCGGCTTGGCATCACCGACATCACAGCAGTAGATAGCTCAGCAGAGGCCCTGGAACTTGTGCGACAAAATATGAACCTCAACGATTTTGCGCTTGATGCAGTTAATTTCGTGCAGGCGGATGTTTTCGCTTATCTGCGTGAATTACGCGATAGGAGCGAAACCTTCGACGTTATCGTGCTTGACCCACCCAGGTTTGCCCACAGCAGCCGCCAGCTCGACCGTGCCACACGCGGCTATAAAGACATCAACCTATTGGCGTTTCAGATGCTGCGCCCGGGTGGTCTGTTATGGACATTTTCCTGCTCGAATGCTGTCAGCATGGACCTGTTCCAGAAAGTTGTGTTTGGTGCCGCGCAAGATGCCGAACGCGATGCCCAAATTACGCATTATCTCCACGCCACCGCCGACCATCCGATTGCCCTCACGTTCCCAGAAGGTGAATATCTGAAGGGTCTGGTCTGCCGTGTGTGAGGCAACAACTTTGATAATCTAACCCTTCAGGGTATAACCAAGATAAGACCTTAGCTCTGGAAAGTACAAGGACATCAAACTTATGACCTGTGAAGCTATCGTTACCGTGAACGCGGCCAATGTTCGCGTACAGCCAAGCCTCAATACCGACATTGTCAGTATCCCGCGCCGGGGCATGGTGCTAACGGTTACTGATCGTACAGAAGAACCCGATGCTGCTGGTTTTTTCTGGTTCCGTGTTGCCTTACCAGATAGCAATCTTTCAGGCTGGCTCCGCGCAGACTTGATTCAACTGCAAGGCGATTGCAGCGCGTTTAACAGCCTCTCCAATTCTGTTGACCGACCTGAATCACCACCAGCAGAAGAACCAGACCCCGTCCCTGAAGAGGGGCCTGTTGTTCTGGTTGGCGACTGCATGGGAACCATCACCGTATTCATGGCGACTGTACGTGGCGTACCGAGGCTCAGCCCACCGATTTTAGGGTTTTTGCAAAACAACGATCGTTTCATCATAACCGAAATCTCAGCCGCTGACGCCAACGGTTTCCGATGGTACGGATTGCGTTTCAACGGCGAAAACGGGTGGGTTCGTGAGGACCTTGTCAATGCTACCGGGGATTGCCTGGACCCGCGCACCCATGGCTCTGATACCCCCGAGCCTCCAGAGCCGGTTACAGACCCAGACGCGGATGATAGCGAGCCAACCGACCCTACTGTCCAGATTGAACCCTGCACCGCACTGGTAGGACTACCGCAAGTTTCAGTGCGCACACTGGCTACGGTCAACAGCAACCCTCTAGGCATGGCTACAAAGAATCAGCGGCTTGAGGTACTCAACATTACGGAACCACAACCCGATGGCTTTACGTGGACAAATGTCGTTTTCAATGGGCGCGAAGGGTTTATTCGTTCTGACCTGGTTACGTTACTGGGCGACTGTACACGCTTCACCAACGACGCGCGTTTACGCCGCCCTGTCAGCGGTCGCATTACGCAAGGATTCCGCCCCAGTTCTAACCCCACGCATGATGGCATTGACTTCGGCACCAGCGGGCAGCAACAGTTGCGCACACCGATTCCGGCAGTTGTCGAACGTGTGACCCGCTGCCCGAATTGCGAAGACGACCCGCCCAACATCTTCAGTGATGACCAGGCCGTCATCAATCGCGTTTTTGGTGATGCGGATTGGGGCTTCGGCTACGGGCACCACATTATTTTGCGTTTCGCATTTGAGGATTTACCACGCGATGTGCAGAGCTTCATGCAGCGACGTGGCCTCACTGAGGAGGATCACGCCTTCGTGCTGTATGCTCACCTCAGTAGCATCAATGTCGCCGTTGGGCAAGAAATCGAGGCAGGTGTGGTCTTTGGTGTCACAGGCAACACTGGATTTTCTTCTGCCCATCACTTGCACCTCGAAGTTGCATTCGGCGCACGATGGGGTAGCGCCACTAAAGTACACCCCGCCACCCTGTTCCAGGTGATACGCAAGTAGCCAAGTAGCCAGGACGTTCAACCGCAGCATAAGGTCGGTTGCTGACATATGCACAGCAGCCGGCCTGCCCCCGTTAGAACGCGCCCCGCCCTCCAAACACAACAAACGGGGTCCGCAGCAGAATAATCAAGTCCAGCATGAGCGAGTAATTGAGGATGTAGAACAGGTCGTCTTCGGTGGCGAGATGCATCGGGGTTTCAGCACGACCGTTGATTTGCCACCAGCCCGTTAGGCCCTGTGGCACTTCAAAGCGTTTCATCTGCCAGTCCTTATAGTGGTCAACCATCCAGGGTAGTTCAGGCCGGGGGCCAACAAGGCTCATATGCCCCATCAGTACATTAAAAAACTGAGGAAGCTCGTCCAGGCTGGTGCGTCTTAAGAACCGCCCTACCCGCGTGATCCGATCGTCGTCTGGAAATTTATGGATCAGATTGCCTTCATCATCGTAATGATTGACATTTTCCTGCAACATCTCTGCATCGCGCACCATTGTTCGGAACTTGATCATCTTAAACGGTCGCATCCCTTGTGCAATACGGTCTTGAATGAAGAATGGGGCACCACGCGAATCAATCATAATAACAATCACGATTACTATCATCATCGGAATCGCAAAGATGAGCAAAATACTACTCACGACAATATCAATCAAACGCTTGATAACGCGCTGCGGCAAGCTCAACACATTGTCACGCAACCCAATCAAGGGTAGCCCTTCGAGGTCTTCAACCGTGAGCGACAGATAGGCCAGGTCTTGAAAGTCTGGTGCCATGCGTACGCGCACCCTTTCGTCACGGTACAATTCAGCAATTAAGTCGGAAAGCGCATCATAGGTTGGCCGTTGAATAGCGAATATAGTTTCATCAATGTCGTGTTCATCAATGATAGATTTGAGTTGGTTGGCAGTGCCAATGGTTGGTTTATCATCATGATCTTCCACGTTGTTTTGCAACTGCATCAATGTATTGTCATCAATTGCGACATAGCCAACCAGGTATAATCCTGTCCACGCATAAGAGCGTACCTGTCGCCCTACCGCCCGCGCCAGGTTACCTGTTCCTACGATCAACACACGACGGGCATCGTACTTTCGGCCACCAGTCAACCGAAAATATAGCCGCACCAGCCCACGCAGGCTGATGTTAAATAGACCTAAAAACGAAACAATATAGACCAGTTGCAAGCGTGAAAATTCACGATACCCGATGAAGAATATACCGGCAAACACCAACAGGGCAATCGCTACTGCACGGACTTGATTGAGGACTTCAAGCACAGCGCGGTGTGTTTGTCGTGGAGAATAGGCACCAATCGTATTCAGAATATACAGCCACGCCAACGGCAAGATAAGGAAGATGATATGTGGGGTTTCGAACTGTTCATCCGGTCCTTCTGCACCGAAAGGTAGTTCGATACGCAAGGTTTCCGCAACAACAATAGCTGTAACAATGGCTGCCACATCTAGCACTATTAGAAGCGCAGTAAACGACAAACTAAAGTTGCGAATCACGACTTGCTCTTATTCCTGGTTGGCTGCCATTGCACGTCATGCGTATATTCTCAACAATTTTATCAAAGCACTGTCGCCACTGTCACCATATAGATGACGGTAGTGTATACGTCCAGCGACGATCTTACACGGTAGCAGGCCTTAGCCATGGTTACATTCCCTTTTTGTATTACACCCAATTGTTGTAAAAGGCAACCGTTTACAAGCATTAAACGCATAGGCAAATTAAAATGAACCCGTATAAAAGCGTTTTGAGCTGACACATCGGTACAGCCCCTACATCAGGTCCGCTAATCGCCACGCGCTCGTAGGGGTGACGCCTGCATACTCGCCAATCATTTATGCAGCTTCTTATTGGTTTACCCATCAGTTTGCTCGACAACTTGCATCATCAGTATAGATGTCAAGTCGCTAGCTTGCCACATGCAAGACTAGCACTAAAACGAAAAGTGTACAGATATAGTTTAGCCTATCTTTGGTAGAATACGCTTATTCAAACAGACTCATGGATTTACGCTTAATGCATTGATCTATAGAATAGGTACAAGCGTCGGCACCTTGAACGAGAGGTCTTCGACATAATCTAGGAGTCATCATGAGTAATGCCAGGGTGCAAATGCTATTGGTAGAGGATTCAGTTGATGATGCATCGCTGCTGGTTCGAGCGTTACAACGCGACGGACTATTGCTCAACTATGCGCGTGTAGATACTGCTGAAACCATGCGAGCGGCTCTCGAACAACAACACTGGGATGTCATCATTTCTGACTATTCTATGCCTCAATTCAATGGACTCAGAGCCCTCGAAATTGCACAGCAAAGCGCCCCCCAGACCCCGTTCATTGTGGTCAGCGGCTCTATCGGAGAAGAAGAAGCCGTGCGCCTGATGCGTTATGGGGTTTCAGACTATCTGCTTAAAGACCGCCTCAGCAGGCTTGGGCAAGCAGTACGCAGTGTTCTTGAAGATCAGCGGCTACGCCAGGAACATGATGCTGCTATGGCTGCCCTCGATGAAAATCAGCAACGTTTTCAAGCCTTTGCAAATGCCCTGCCAGACCTCGCCTATATTCTAGACGAGAATGGCATGTTTGTTGAAGTCATCTCTCGTGAGAACCCGTTGCTGCCAGAGCCTGCCGCCGCGATGATCGGCAAAACACTATTTGACTACTATGATGACGACACCGCCGAACGGCTACTGGCAACCGTGCAGCGCAGCATCTACGAGCCTGAGCGTGACCGAACCGTTGAATATACCTCTACGATCTACGGACAACATTATTGGTTTGAGGGGCGGGCTGTGCCAATGCAATACACCGCCGCTGATGGCACTCACCTTGTCGCGTGGATTTCGCGCGATATTTCGGCCTTGAAGCTCCAGGCACAGGCTGAACAAGAGAAAGTGCGGTTGCAGGCTCAGCTTGAACAAGAACAAAAACTACGGGCGATTAAGTCCCGGTTCTTTGCCATGCTAGCCCATGACATTCGCAACCCACTTGCCGCAATCAAAATGGCACTAACCACCTTGCAGCGCTATGCAGATAGGCTTGATGCAGAGACACGTAACGTCAAATTTGAACGAATCCACCAACAAATTGACCTTATTGGTGATTTGATTGAAGACATGCTATTGATCGAACATGTCGAGTCAAGAAATGTTGAAGTGCAGCAAACCGAAACCGACATGGTCAAGTTCATTACCGAGCAAACAACCGAGTTACGTGCAATGTTCGGCAAAACGCACCATTTGTTATGGGCGGCCTCCGCTGAATCCGTAATGGTACGGATTGACCGACGGTTGATCCAGCGTGTATTGATGAACCTTGTTTCAAACGCGGTGAAATATTCGCAGGAAGGCAATACAGTCTGGGTAGAACTAGATGTCACGCCCGGCGATGCTGTCATTTCCGTTCGCGACAACGGTATCGGCATTCCTGAAGAAGATCAGCCTCGTTTATTTGAGGCATTCAGCCGTGCCAGCAATGTCGGCAACCGTCAGGGAACAGGTCTAGGGCTGGCCTTTGTAAGAGAGGCCGTTGAGTTACACGGCGGTACTGTCAGTTTTGTGTCACAATTGGACGAGGGAAGCACATTCACATTTTCGCTACCGCGTGTGGTTGAACTCACCACGGAACCACGATCTTAGGATGACAGCATGCAGCATCATCCACAAAAGGATAGTACATGGCCAGACTATTGATTATTGACGATGAAGAGGCACTGCGTGAGGAGCTTGCCGATATACTTCGTTTTGAAGGGTATGATGTTGATGTTACCAGCAATGGCAGGCACGGGGTTGAACTGGCCAGCAGCCTACAACCAGACTTGATTATCTGTGATTTGATGATGCCAGGAGTCGATGGGTACGGAGTTTTGCAACAGCTTCAGTCCCAACCACACACACGCAGCATTCCAGTTATTCTGCTAACAGCACAGGCAAACTACGAAACATGGCGTAAAGCAATGGAACATGGGGCAGACGATTACATTACCAAACCCATTAACCACACCGAATTGTTGAAAGCCATTGAAGTGCGTCTGGTTCGCTATGCTTTGTTGCGGACAGATATGACGAATGCGCTTGAGTCTGCCAAGAAGAGCCTGACGCGCATGGTTGCTCATGAATTACGTACCCCGTTGATTTCAATCAACATGGTGCAAGAGATCATCAGTCGCAAGTTGAACACCATCAACCGCACCGAACTCGTAGACCTGCTCGCAATCATGAATGCTGGCAGCCGTCGCATGTCGCATCTGGTCGAACAAATGGTGTTCTTGATGTGGCCTGAAACGCAAACCCTTACCGCTGAGACGATTGCTGACAATGGTGATGTGATCCGCGTTTGGGAACTAATGACCGCTACCGTCAACCAGGCCCGCCAGTTTGCCAGTCGGCAACAGAACCATCCGATTGAAACTGAATACCATGATGATCAGGCAACCATTTTGGGCAATCAGGCAGCACTAAAGCATGGATTGGCTGAGCTGGTCGCCAACGCCCTCGATTTCTCGGCACCGCGCACACCGGTCCACATTCGTCAATGGATTGCAAACCAGCACATTGTCATCAGTATTTTTAACGATGGCAAAGGCATCCCTGCTGGAAAAATTAACCAGGTATCGCAACCATATCTTCAAATTGACCGCGACAAGCAAGAACAACAGGGTCTGGGTTTGGGGTTTCCATTGGCTGCACAGATCATTGCTGTGCATGGGGGGTCTGTTCAAATCGGCTCCGTTGTAAACGAAGGCACACAGGTTACTGTCCAACTCCCCCGCCACATAAGCGCTTGAACACTCACTTGAATGAAGGCTATCAAAGTTCAACATGACGAAAATTCTTATCATTGAAGACGAAGTTCTGCTTCTGGAAGAAATGGTCGAAATTCTGACCTTTGAAGGGTTCGACACCTATGGCGCAGAAAACGGCGCAATCGGCATTGAAATGGTGCATCAGCATCAACCAGACTTAATCCTCTGCGATATTATGATGCCGCACATGGACGGCTATCAGGTGTTGCTCAATCTACAGAGTGACCCCACGACCAGGCTTATTCCGTTTATGTTTATTACGGCAAAATCCACCATTGATGATATTCGTGTCGGGATGAATCTGGGGGCCGACGACTACCTCACCAAACCATTTACGCAAGACGAGTTGCTGCAAGCCATTAATGTGCGCCTGGAAAAACGGCGCGTCGTTGCTGACCTCATCGACCGTTCGACAGAACAACTTGAGCATCTACAAAGCACCATCATGCTGACCCTACCCCATGAGCTGCGCACCCCACTCAGCAGTATTGCCGGGTATAGTGAGATCCTTGCAGAAGACTTTCAGAACATGACAGCAGACCAGGTGCGTACGATGATTACCGGCGTTCGACGCGGCGCACAACGTTTGCACCGCCTGGTTGAAAACTACCTGCTATATGCGCAACTACAACTCAAGCAGCATCAACAGCACGAATTGGAAATGTTGCTCAACTATTATCGTGACAATCCGGTTCCTGTCGCTGAGGTTCTCGAAGGTGCCGCCATCACGCAAGCTCGCCACTATAAGCGTGAGCAGGATTTGCAGCTCAATTTAGAACACTTTAACATACCTCTCCCCGCTGATGAGATAAGCAAAATTTTTCGTGAACTTGCTGACAACGCCTTCAAATTCTCAGAAGCAGAAACCCCGGTGGCAATTAGTGCCCATCACAATGAGTCTACCATTGCGTTTCAATTTGAGGACCAAGGGCGCGGCATGAGTACTGACCAAATCGAGCAAATCGGTGCGTATATGCAATTTGACCGCAAACTCTATGAACAACAAGGGATGGGGCTGGGGCTCACAATCGCACGCATGATAACTGAGCTTTTTGGCGGCACGTTTAGTATCGAGAGTGAACCTGAGTCGGGTACGCGGATCACTGTTTCGTTTCCGATTAGTGCCGCAGACTAACCAAAGCGCTAGAATCCGATGAAAACAGAAAGAGGGCGGCCATCTGACCACCCTCTACTGTTGTGACAACTGTATCTACATGCTATGACGCCGATGGGGATGCACCTAACGACATCTGCGGGTGGTGTTGTTCTACCGGCTGTGGGGTGGCGGGTAGACGCTTGCGAATGTACTTCACCAATTCCTCAACAATCGGTGGCACCAACCCCAACAGGAATAACTGCGGATAGAGCGACATAGCCTCGGCATTCATACCGACCGGGAGTACATAAACTGCCAGCAGCACCAACACGACTGACAATGCAGCAGCCAGCAGGCTCCATCGATTGGTGAAGAAACCAATTTCCCACAGATTGAAGCGCAGGCTACGGGCCGTGAATGCACTCCGTAGAATCTTCTGTGTCATGAACATCAAAAACACAGCAGTCTGTTGAATAATCAGCGTCGTCTCGGCAGAGTAGCCGCGTTCATCGGCATATTGTTCACCCAGCACAAAGGCCCACGCCATTAGAACGGTGACGATAATGCTTTGCAAGCCAATGCTAAACCACATATAGCGGTTGATGACGGCTTCATCTGAAGGCCGTGGCGGCTTCTCCATAACATCTTGTTCTTCTTTTTCCGTCGCAAGCGCAATACTCAGCCACGAGTCCCCACTGAGATTAATCACCAGCAGTTGAATCGCGGTCAGTGGTAGGCTCCAGCCGGCAAACGCTGCGAGAATAAACAAGCCGATTTCTGCACCGTTCGTACTCAAGAGCGCATGGGTGTATAAGCGCGTGCGATAGAGAATCGTCCGCCCAATACGAACAGCGCTGGCGATGGTTTCGTACGTGCCAGTCAAGATGGCGTCGCTCACATCTTTGGTGAGGTCCGCGCCCGCCACCATCGCGATACCCACATTTGCCTGTTTAACAGCAGCAGCATCGTTCACACCATCCCCAACCATTGCCGTCAGGCTGCCGCCACGCTGCATGGCTTTGACGATGGTCACTTTGTCTGTTGGCGTGACACGCGCAAAGATACGCGACTGTGTAATGCGTTCGATTTCTTCGTCTGAGAAATACTTGACCGGGTCTTTCCTGGCAGCACGTTTTTGGTCCGCACTCAGGCTGGTGTCTGCATCAATGCGGGCGTGTGCGGACTCAATCTCTTTTTCAAGCTCTACACTCGTTACAATCGCATCGGTAGTGGTGTCACGTGACACCAGACCAATGTCTTTAGCGATTGACAGCGCCGTGTTCGGGCTATCGCCAGTCACCATTTTCGCTGTGACACCGGCCCCCTTCAGCAGTTGAATGGTGTCACGCACTTCAGGACGTGCCGGGTCAGAAAGCGCCAGCAAGCCCAGAAACACAAGGTCTTTTTCGTCGTCTTCATCAACTGTTTCAGGGTCGCCAGTGAAATTACGTTCCGCAAAACCGAAGACACGATAGCCTTCTTGTTCAAAGCGCAACGTCTGCGCGTGGATTTGGTCTTCCAGTGCTGGGGTCAGCGGCACAGGCTGGTTGTTGTGCATAATGTATGTGCTGCGGGGTAGCAACTTTGTGACCGCACCTTTAGTGCGCATCACCAGGCTATCATCATCACGCTTATCGACGGTACTCATCATCTTGCGGGCACTACTGAATGGCACCTCTCCCTGCCGTGCCAAACGATATTCTGCTGTAAGTTCACGCCCGATCATCTCAACCACTTTGCCCATTGCTGCCTCTGAAGGCCCAACGTAGTTGTTGCAATACGTCACTACATCAACCAGATCATTGACAGCTTTCACGGGTTGGGTCAGTGTTTCTTGAGAGGCAAGTTGTTCGCCCGTGTCGAGCGTCCAGAAGTGCGTCGGCGTCATTTCTCCGAAGGTGATCGTCCCGGTCTTGTCGGTGCAAACAATACTCACCGAGCCGAGCCCCTCAGCCGCATACAAGCGACGAATGATTGCATGTCGTTGCACCATCTCGCGCACACCCAGTGCCAGCGTGATCACAATGATGGCCCCCAGCGCTTCGGGCACGAATGCAATCGCCAACGCGGCCGCGATCAAAAGCGCGTCGAGAATAGCAACCCCCTGCACAAACACATAAATCAGCAAAATCAACACGCAGACGACAATCGTGCCGACAAGTAAGAACTTGCCGAGGGTGTCGAGCTGTTGTTGCAATGGGGTCAGGATTTCTTCAGCAGCGTTCAGTTGCTCCCAGATTTTGCCAAACTCTGTTTGCAAGCCTGTCCCAATAACCACCGCCAGCATGTTGCCGCTAACAACATATGTGCCTGAGAAAACCATATTGCTACGGTCATCCAGTGGCGTATCTTCAGGGATGGGACGTGTGGTCTTTTCTTTTGGAATGGATTCCCCGGTCAACAATGCCTCGTCTACACTGGCATTCGTCGCCCGTAGCACGCGCGCATCAGCCGGCACACGGCTTCCTTCTGAAAGCACAAGCATGTCGCCCGGGACCACCTGTGTTGCTTCAATGTCAAGTTGCTGACCATCACGGATGACGGTACACATCTCTTTTTGTAGGTTCTTGAGCTTTTCAAGTTCGCTGGCGGCTTGACGGTCAGTAATATATTCGATCACGAGCATGAAGACGACAATGCCCATAATCCAGCCTGCTTGCTGCAAATCCTGCGACTCACCGCTGGCAATGCCCACCCCGGCACTGAGCGAGGCGGCAAAGGTCAGCACTAGCGCCAACGGATCGCTAAATGCATCAATCAGACGCTCTAGAAGTGTTGGTTCTTCTTCGGCCGGGAACTCGTTCAGCCCATATTGTGCTTGACGCTCACTAACAGCGGTCGGTGCAAGTCCGCGATTGGGATCGACCGTGAAATGTTCAAGCACTGCCTCGTTGGTTTCTGACCACCACGAGCGTTGTTCAGGTTCAGGTGATGTCGTTTGTGTTGCCTGTGCTGTCGCGTCCGTCTGAGACACACTTTCCTCCATTAGCACGTTTCTCCGCGTTTGTTCTTGCGTAAGCAAACCCCATTGCAACGCCCAGCCATGAGTATTGCATCGACAAGCTGTTGTTCGTGTTCATAATCAGCCTGCGTGGAAAATTGCGTGCGGGTGCTTACACTGTGACGTGTACACATTGCTGGCTATTGTAGCCCAAAGTATAAGTATACGCCGAAAGCGTGCCGAAAATACCCCAAATTTGGTAGGGTTTGCTACAGCGTAATCCAGTGGAAAAGGTATTCTACCATGCATGATGCAGTAACCCGACAACGTGAAGAAGTCCTGCAATACCTGTTACAAAACCGTCCGCTGACACTTGGCCACCGTGGCGCATCAGCAGATGCCCCCATGAACACCCTACCTGCCTTCAAGCGCGCACTGGAACAAGGCGCAGACGGTGTTGAACTGGATGTACAATTGTCTAAAGATGGGGTGCCAGTTGTCATTCATGACGACACAGTAGACGCGACCACTAACGGTCAGGGGCTTGTCGCAGAGATGACCGCCGCCCAACTACAGGCATTGGATGCCGGAAGCTGGTTTGGTGCGTCGTTCGCTGGCACTACAATTCCGACCCTGGCAGAGGTTTTCAGGGTAATCGGTGGGCGCAGCATCATCAATGTAGAAATCAAGCATACTGGGCGTGACATAGAACCGATTACCGCAGCGGTTGCAGCCGTTATTGAGCAGTATGCTATGCAAGCTAAAGTCATTGTGTCATCCTTCAACCCATATGTACTCAAAAACTTCCGCGAGATCATGCCAGTTGTTGTGCTGGGGTGGCTCAATGTGCCGGGGTTGATGCCAGAAATAGAAGCTGTGCTGGAGAGTGCCGACTACGACTGCTACCACCCGCATTATCAAGCAGTCGGTGTGGTTGATGTTCCTGCAAGCGCGGTAAGCAAGCCCATCATGACATGGACGGTCAACGACGCCGAGTCAGCGTTGAGCTTGCAACAAAAAGGGGTGCGCGGCCTTATCACCGACACCCCAAAAACTATCGTAGAAGCGCTCAGGAGCTAAGCACGTAGTTCTTAATGTGCGTGATCATCATCTTTCTTTGGGTACATCGGCAAAAAGCGTAACCCCAACGTGAACAGCAACATCGCATAGGCCACGATGCCAATACCAACCCCGAACTCCCAGAAATTGGGCTGATAGGGATTGACGGCAATGACTTCGGCAACACCCGGTGACCAGTCAAGAGGGACAATCAGCCCAGACAGGGTAACATTCCAGCGATTGACCGCAACACCAAGCACCGCCAGCACCGTCGCCACGAGTATCCAGGCATCAACGTTGCGCAAGCGAGGTGTCAATAGGATTACCGCTGGCACAAGTGCGCCCATCAAAATCTCAATCCACCAGAATGTAACACCGTAGGGGGTTACACGTTCTAGCAAAGCGAGGTCTTCAATACGTGACGGTAGATGGCTGTAATACTGGGTCGCGGCGAAGTCCCAAATCTTGAGATAGAGATATGCCAGCGTTGTTAGCCCTGCAAATGCGGCCACCTGGTTACGTAATTGTCGTGTAATCTGACGTTCTTTGATGAGGTTTTCGTAAAATACGGTAATGCCCAGCGTGAACGTTGCCCCGGCAGCAACCGCCGATGTAATAAACATCACAGGTAACGACGGTGAAAACCAAACTGGCCGCGCCACCAGCACCCCATAGGTTGCCCCCAGTGACGACTGATGCAACATCGACAAGCCTAACCCTAAAACAGCCACAAACGGCGTCAGGCTATGGAGGCGGTGCCCCCATTTGGGCGCAGCGGGGAAACGTTCGCTCACAATCTTGCTTTCGAGGAATATCGGCACGAACTCTACAATCAGTACCGTCGAGTACAAAATCACGCACATCGTGATTTCCCACAGCACCGAGTGGATATTCCAATACAGAATCGGGTAATAGAAGCGGTCTGGACGCCCGATGTCCATTGCCAGCGCCATCATCGCGCTGGTGTAGCCAACCAACCCGATGAAAACCGCCATCCGT
Organism: Anaerolineae bacterium; assembly: GCA_034437655.1. GTDB lineage: Bacteria > Chloroflexota > Anaerolineae > Aggregatilineales > J027 > J027. The sequence goes on along the minus strand of DAOTTU010000106.1, from coordinate 8,875 downwards.
GAAATCACTTCGAAATTCTTCACGCGGAAAATGTAGGCAATCGCAGAAAGCGAGAACGCCCCTGCCCCGAGTGCAATCGCGGTCAGGTCGATAGTAATCCACAAGCCCCAGGGCACTTCATTTGTTAAGTTTGTGACTTCCAGCCCGTTCCAGAGAATATAACCGGCCGACCCCAACCCAAAGGCGAATAATGCCACCAGAAACAGCACCCAGATGGTGAAGACTGGCGCTTGAATAGCTTCGCGGCGAATATCAGCAATAACGGTCATAGTGTCATGCCCTCCGGTGGAATGTAATAGACGTTCGGTTCAGCGCCCAATTCTTCGCGCAGCCGGAAAGTTGGGTTTGCGTCAATAACCTGTGAAATGGGGCTGTTTGGATCATTCAAGTCCCCAAAGACACGTGCCTGAACCGGGCAAATATTGACACACGCCGGCGTTGCGGGGCGGTCTACACCCGGCATAAGACCTTCGGCCAGCCCACGGTCAATACGATGGACACAGAACGTACATTTCTCGACCACACCGCGTGATCGCTGCTCCACTTCGGCTTCACCCCAATCTTCCTGGTAACCGCTGGATTCTGTGCGGGCTTCCCAATTGAAGGTACGCGCATCGTAGGGGCACGCGACCTGGCAGTAACGGCAACCAATGCAACGATCGTAGTCCATAATCACGATACCGTCATCACGGACGTAGGTCGCCACTACCGGGCATACATGTACACAGGGCGCGTCATTGCAGTGCAAACACGGGCGCGTCATATGGAAGGTGTTGCCATCTTCGGTTTTGTCAATCAGATAAACATTCCAGCGCATGTCATCGGGGACATCGTTAATCGCCTGACAGGCATAGATGCAATATTCACACCCGATGCATTTTTTGAGGTCAATCACCATACCCCAACGATGCCGGGAACCATGTCCAGCGGCGTGGTATCCTTCGTCAACGATTTCAGGCAACTCGATGGCCAGTTCTTCATCGATTAATTCTTGCAGCGCATCCAGATCAGACAGTGCAGCCGCACCGGCCAAGCTCACCCCTAGCCCCGAGAGCATCGTAATGAATTGGCGGCGCGTGATGAATTTATCGTCATTATTGCTCATCATGATTTTCCTTGGAATTCTCGTTGGTAGTAGTCGTTGGTGTTGTGCCTGGGCCCGAACGCCACGTTAGTAGCAACATCAGTGCGCCACCGATAGCGATGCCAATCAACAGTCCTTGTGCTGCGCGTAGTGACGCAGTATTTTCGCCCTGCGTTTGTGAGCTTTCAATCTCAGTCTGCAACTCTTCAACGCGCAGTTGCTGTTCCAGCGTCAGGTCGGGTTCTGCAATCAGTTCATTCTCCATACCTTCAGCGTGGCAGTCTGTGCAAGAGGCTGTTGTCACGGCGTTGTCATGGCCGCTGGGCAGCAAATTCCCACTTCTGATATGAATGCCATCCACATCTTCCTCACTGTGGAACCAGTGACAATCGACACATTCTTGTGTTTCAGCATGTGTGTCATGAATGTAAATTGATGCTGGTTCACTATATTCTTCATCCGCGTGGCAGTCCAAACATAATGTGTTGGCGTCAACAGCGGTCAATTGTTGTGGGTGTGGTTGGTGGCATTCCACGCAGGCAATACCAACGGCGGCGTGGCTGCTCATTTCCCATTCGGAGAAGGTTGTTGTATGACAATCAGCACAGGCTTCTGCCCCCGGATTGGCCGGAATGGGTTCTTGCGGGTGGTTGGCTGGGGTTTCACCGTGGCAGGCCTCACACTGAACACCTTCCTGTTCAAATGTACCTGTCCGCGGGTTAAAGCCGGTTGTATGACATGATAAACAGTCGGCGGGTTCGCCTTGCGATGTCCAGGCCTCCTGGAACACAGGGTCAGCATATGCCATCGCATGGACACTACCATGGAAATCAGCGGTGGTATCCAAGTGGCAGTCTGCACAGGTTTCACCTTCGCTCAGCGGCCCGTCGGGGCCATCTTGTGCGGCGGCGGTGTTTACTGGCAGGGTTTGAAGGGCTAACCATCCACCAATGAGCCCAAAGCCCAAAATAACAACAATACTGCTCAATACTTTAAAACTTCTTCTTGCCCCAATCATTGGAACCTTCATTCAACGTAAAGATCGCTTTTATTCACTTTACTCCTTCTTCGCAAAGGTGACAGTGGAGCATCATCCATGAAACAGATGAAACAAGTAACTATTCATCGAAGAATAATGATGGTCTAATTTTGTATAAAGATTCAGTTGTGTCGTAATTTTTTAAAGGAGACCCATTCGTATCATGAAACCTCAACGAGGTGCATGGCTTATCCTGACACTGGGCATCCTCTTGATCGCCAGCACGGCGCTCATTGGGTGTGCCAGAGACACTTCTGCCCCGACACTTGTGCCAACTGCTGAAGACGCAATGACTTCCCCTTCACCGCAGCAAACCGTAGATGCACCAATTGCAGTGGAAATGGATGTTGATGTTCCTTTCGAAGATGTGGAATGCCTAGACTGTCACACCGACCAGGTGCTGTTGACAGAATTGGCAGAACCGCCTGAAGTTGTGGAAGATCATTCCGAAGGTCCTGGCTGAGGTGGCTCCGTGGATCCGATGGAGCCATGGGAGCGCGTCTGGATTGACGCCGAAAACTATAGTCAAGATATTCATAGCTACATCAACTGTACCGCCTGCCACGGTGGACAATCAGACACAGACATGAATGTTGCGCACACCAACATGATTGCTGACCCCTCTGACAACGCGGTGGTAATGGATACTTGTGGTAGCTGCCACCCCACCATTACAACGCATTCAATGAACAGCCTCCATAGCACCTTGCGTGGCTATGACACTGTTTTGCATGCACGTAGTGAACCTGAACATTTCGAACAAATTGCAGTAATGGAAGCCAACCATTGTGACAGTTGTCATGCAACTTGCGGCGATTGTCATGTTGCGCAACCCAATTCGGTTGGTAGTGGCTTACTTGAAGGGCACTCGTTCGTCGAACCGCCCATGAGCCGTAGCTGTACGGCCTGCCACGGTAGCCGTGTTAAAGACGAATACTATGGCGTACACGAAGGCCTCTCGCCGGATGTCCATTTCCAGAATTTCATGTCCTGTAACGACTGCCATAGCGCTGACAGCCTGCACGGCATTACCACTGAGGGCGACGTTCACCGCTACGACGGCGAACAAGACCCCACATGTGAGTCTTGCCACCAGGAACAGGTCGGTGTTGGTTCTGGTATCTACCAGCATGAAATTCATGGCACCGAAGACTTGTCCTGCCAGGTCTGCCACAGCGTCGCATATACAAGCTGTGTCAATTGCCACGTCGATGTCACTGAAGACGGACGCCCCTTCTTCGGTGTAGAAGACTACTATCTCGGCTTCTTTATCGGGCGAAACCCACGCCAGAGCGCCGAACGGCCCTACGAGTGGGTACCAGTCCGCCATGTCCCGATTGACCGCGATTCCTTCAGTGCCTATGGTATTGACAACCCCGACTATGGCGAAGAACTGTTGCCGAACTTTGATGTTTTGCCGACGTGGAAATATGCCTCGCCGCATAACATCCAACGCAATACACCACAGACCGAATCATGCCTGAGCTGCCACGGCAACCCGGATGTCTTCCTGACGATTGATAATGTCAGGGAACGCGACCTTGCTGCCAATCAGGGTGTGATCGTGACGAACGTCCCACCATTGCCAGAAGGCTACGAAAACGTCATCACGAACCCAGTAGAACCTACATCTGACGATGCGTCTGATGATACCTCCTCCGAAACGGAAGATTTCTTCGGCGGCGGTGACGATGCTGGTGATGATGATGAAGCCACGGAAGACTTCTTTGGTGGCAGCGATGACGATGATGGCAGCGATGACGAATCCACTGAAGATTTCTTTGGCGGTGGTGACGACGCTGGCGAAGACGATAGTAACGACGATGTTTCTACCGAAGACTTCTTCGGCAGCTAATTCGTTACACATTCAACCAAGGGTTTTCACGTCTCGGGGTGCTGGTCACGGTGCCCTGAGGCGATAACCAACAACGTACGAAGCACTTGTATCATTCAACACAACACTTCAAGGAGACCTTTCTAAGATGAAAAAGTAGTTTGCACTTCTACTCACTACCATTCTGATCCTTTCTTTCGCTGCTCCCATCACTGCTCAGGAAGACATCGTTGTCGAACGGGTTGATGAATATGGAAACAACCTGCCCGACGGCTACGGACTGATCACTGTGGAAGACACCGTTGCTGCCATTGCAGAAGGCAACACCTTTTTGCTTGACGTTCGTGAAGTTGACGAATATGAAGCCGGGCACATTGCGGGCTCAGTACTCGTACCTTTACGTGAAGTTGGCCAGAACCTCGACCTTTTGCCCGGCATTGACGATGAAATCATCGTGATTTGCCAGGGTGGCTACCGTGCGATGATTGGTGGCGCAGCCTTACAGGTACTTGGCTACGAAAATATACGCATTATGAAGGGTGGCTTTGGCGCATAGGTCGGTGAAAACTTGCCGGTTACTGAAGAACCAACTGAAGGTACCCCCGGTGACGTCCCCGAATTTGACCCCGTACTGCAAGAAACCATTACCGACTTCCTGTCGAACCTACCGCAGGGTTGGGGTATCGTGCGTCCTGATGGCTTAGCTGCTGAACTGGCCGAAGACCCGCCAATTCTGATCGACGTCCGTAGTCAGGACGAATGGGACAGCGTTGGTTACATCCGTGGTGCCGAACACATCTGGATTAACGACTTCGTTGCCAGCATGGACCAATGGCCAGAAGACAAAGACGCCAATATCGTTGTCTATTGTGCCAGCAGCTATCGTGGCAATATTGCCTATGTGATTATGAACCTGATGGGCTACACCAACGTTCGTAACATGGCTGGTGGTATCAATGGTTGGCTGTCCGCTGGTTTGCCAGTTGAAGGTGGTACAGATGAAGCCGCCCCGGCCGAAGCTGTTGAATTCGACCTGCAAACGACCCTTGACGACTACGTTAGCAATCTTCCGGGCAACTTCAACGCGCTGCGCGTTAGTGACCTTGAAGCCAAATTTGCCAACGAAGAAGAATTCACGCTCGTTGACGTCCGCACTACCGATGAATTCGCCGAAGGGTTCATTGAAGGCGCTATCCACATTCCACTGCAAGAACTGACCGAAAACCTCGACTTGCTGCCTGACACCAGCGCCGACATCGTGATCTATTGTGGTAGCGGCCACCGTTCAACACTGGCACTCGTCGCCCTCAACTTGCTCGGCTACGAGAACGCAACTGGCTTGCTGGGTGGTACCCGTGCATGGTCAAGCGCTGACCTGCCATTGAGCGAAGACTTTGTTGAGCCAGAAGTCGGTACAGCACCAGACTTTGACACGGCACTGTTCGAAGCAGTTGATGCTTTCGTTAAGGGCATTCCGCAGGGCTACTGGGTCACCCGTGCTGACGCTCTCCAGACTCAGCTCATCGAAAATCCGCCAGTACTCGTTGACGTTCGGACCCCGGGTGAATACGAAAACGGCTTCATTCCGACGGCGGTCAACATTCCGCTAGACGAACTCGTTGCGCGTTTCGACGAATGGCCAGAAGACACCAGCACACCAATCGTCTTCTACGGTAGCACCAGCCACCGTGGCGCGATGGCGCTGGCATTGGCCCAGATGCTCGGTTATGAAAACGCTTCCTCAGTGGGTGGCGGCACCGGCTCATGGACAAGCAACGGTTTGGATTTGACACAATAGCGTTATCTTTCGATTTCTCCTACATCTAAATGAGAAGCACCGGGGCAAACAGAGGCCGCGGTGTTTTTCATTTTCCTGCTACCCACCATGATGTTTAGCTATTTTGTGGGTATAGTGGTATCCATACCCGGATGAGATGTGAAATCAGGAGCCACAACGTGGAAGTTAACCCCAAACGTTATCCGCTGGTGATTATATCGAGCGTTCTCTGGCTTGCGTTTGTATTGCTGATCTATTATTACGCCCACAAGCCACTTTCGGACACACTGGCCACCAATCTCGGGGCCGCTTTGCTCGATACGGCGTCGGTTGTTGCGCTTACATTGGTTGCTGCGGGTAGCGGCCGCCGTCTTCTCGCCCTCGCACCTATTGTTGAGGGCACAGCCGGCACTGCTGAACGTCTGGGTGTCGAAGCGTTAACTGGATTTGGTATGCTGGCGCTCCTCATTCTGGGGATTGGGCTGTTTAATCTCAGTATTGTGAGTATGGTCGTGCTACTCGTGGGCGGCGCTCTCCTCGCTTGGCGTCAAATTTATGGCTGGGGTGCAGACTGCTATCATTGGGCACAAAGCTGGCGATTTGAAACATACTGGATGCGCGGACTGGCGGCGTTCATCGGCGTAAACCTGCTACTGGCCGCAATCCTGGCTCTAACGCCCCCCACCGCATTCGACACCCTCACCTATCATCTTGTTGGGCCCAAACTCTGGCTGGCCGAAGGTCGCTTTGTGTCGTTGCCAGACAATCACTTTTTTGCGTTCCCGGCGTTAGTGCATACGTTGTACAGTGCGCAGATGGCATTGGCACTTGAACAGATAACAGGTGCAGCGTTGTTGCAGATGGTCATCGCCCTTCTGGGGCTCATGGTGTTGAGTGGATATGCGGCGCGGCAATTTTCGGCGGAGGTCGGGCTTGCTACAGCGGCTTTCTTTTTCGCAGCAACTTCATTCTGGATATTTCTGTCATGGGCCTACGTGGATCTGGTGGTGATGGCATTCTCAGTTGTAGCGGTCGTGGCACTGTTAGAATGGCAATCCTCACAGAACATGACGTGGCTGGTGCTGGCTGGCGTTTTCGTTGGGTTGACGATGGCGAGCAAATATAATGCGGTGGCGTTTGCGGTCGTGGCCGGGCTTTTCGTCGTCAATTATTCATGGCAGTCAGGCATCGGGGCAACGTTGCGCAATGGGTTGCTATTGACGGTGGTCGCGGTAGTGGTGCTGGCCCCATGGTTGCTGCGCACGTGGGCATTTTATGACAATCCTGTGTACCCTTTTGGCCCCACCACCGGCCAATGGGATGAACTGAGCAATGACTTTTATTTCCCTGACAACAGTGCTTTTGTAGAGCAACGCTGGTGGATACTGGCGTTCTTGCCGTTCACGCTGACTGTACTCGGCATCGGCGGCACTGATCTTTTTGATGCGACAGTCGGGCCGTTTTACCTTCTGTTGATCCCGTTTTTGTTACTCACATGGCAAACTTTTAGCGACACACAACGCAGATGGTTGAAAGCAGTGCTGCTCGTGGTTGGGTTAAGTGTCCTGTTCTGGGTTTTGTTGTCGTTGAGGTCATTATATGCACTTCAGGTCCGCTTGGCCATCTACCTGTTCCCGTGGCTAACGCTCCTCGCCGCGCTCAGCTTTGACCGTTTGCGCCAATTGCCAGAAAAACCCGTGAACCTTGCCTTTGTAATCCGCACGGCGGTTGCAGTGGTACTGGTGTTTACAATGATTGACCACCTCGCCGGGACACGCCAGCCCGAAAGCAGCAACACCATTGAAGGCACCACTACACTCAGTCATTTCGTTGAAACCCGCGCCTTTGACTATCTGCTTGGTGTGATCGATGAAACAGCGTATCTGGAACACAACCTCGGTTGGTATACCCGCGCTATGCAAACTGTGAACGACCTTGAAGACGACGCCAGTGTCCTATTTTTGTGGGAAACCCGCTCGCTGTATTGCGAAGAACCGCGTCTGACATGTGAAGAAGATACGATTTTGATGCGCTGGTGGCATGATCGGCGCTCTGTTGGAGACGGCAGCGCTCAAGAAATTATCCAACATTGGCGCGACCGTGGCGTTGTCTATGTGCTGGTGCATGAAAGTGGCCGCCGTTTTGAGTTTGACGGTAATGACCTGCTGACGGAAGCCGACAAAGCAGAATGGGACATCGCACGCGACCTGATGCCCGTTGTATGGCGCGGAGAAGATAACTATACCCTGCATAGTCTATCGCTACGTGAAGAATAGCTTACATTTCAATGTCAAGCGAGGAGACAGCATGACAGACGCAAAACGTGAAACATTTGAAGCAATGCTGATCGGCGGACATCATAACTCATTGGGCCGAACAGAAGAAGTCGTTGCGCTTGTTCTGGAAGATCAGTCGCGGCTAGAGGAACTCTATCAATGCTATAACAGTGCTGATGCGGTCGTACGGCTTCGTACCTCCAGCGCATTTAAACGTGTCTGGCACACACAACCGGACTGGTTGGTACGGTACTTTGATCGGTTTCTGAATGAAATTAGCTACATTGAGCAACCGTCTACTCACTGGACGCTGGCACTCATGTTTCAAGAGTTGAACGGTTATATGTCGCCAGAACAGCAACGGCGGGCGGTCGAAACCGTGCAGCGTTTTATCACTACATCTCACGATTGGATCGTTCTGAGCAACAGCATGGCCACACTCAGCGAGTGGGCGAAAACCGATGATGCCCTGCGTGCCTGGCTACGCCCTCATTTAGAGCGATTAGCAGAGGACAAGCGTAAATCTGTAGCGGGCAAGGCACGCAAACACCTCGCCGCGCTTTACGACTAGACCGGGTGTTCTCTGTCTACCTGTAGCGTTGCGAGTACCGCTTCACACAATGCGGGGATATGCTGTGCTACGGTTGAGCTGATACCCTGTTGCCAGTCGATGTGTTCTGGCTGAACACCAAGAATGATGATTTCCGGGGGCAGCAAATCGAGTGCCGCCCCAAGGTTGAGCGCTTCCGCCAGACCAGCCTCAAGTGACAACATGCCACTGTTGAGCACCTCGGTCAGCGTCTCATTTGTCAGTTCAATAACATCACGAATCAGCCATTCTTCCGCATGGTTGGGCACAATGGAT
>DAOTTU010000105.1:0-5895 GCA_034437655.1 Anaerolineae bacterium | reverse complement strand
ACCCACCCCGCACGCATTAATCTCCCGCACACCCGGCGAAAAATGCGGTACTATCATCCGCAGGGTGTTCAGCAACGCCCACCATGACACACGCTGGGGACCACAAGGAGCTACCGCCCAATGTACATCCGCCGTGCAACCGCCGCCGATGCAGACGCCCTCGGTGATCTACACTTTCGCAGCCACAAGGCCAATTTTAAAGGCATCGCCCGCCAGGACTGGTGGGAAAAGCTAGAGCCGTCGCGCTTTGAACGCCGCTGGCATGACTATTTCGCCACCCAACGCCCCCGCGAAGCAATCTTCGTCGCTGTCGATGACGCCGCCGCCCCAGAGCGAATCGTCGCGATGATGGCCGTGCGCCAGTATGACGAAACGTGGCGTTTTTACGAGCAAGGCGCACCCTTCGTCGAAGGCGATACCGCCGTGATCCGTCACGCTATTATGGAGCCGGACCTGTTGCACAAAGGCATCGGTAGCCAGTTATACGCCGCCTGCCTCACGTTTATTCAGGAGCAGGGCTATGAAACCGTGCTGGGCGATTCATTTCGGGAAAATGAACGCGCCCGCCGCTTTGCAGCTCATTTTGGCTTTGCCGAGGTGTGGGAACGCGACCGCGACGGTGACCCACACCACGGCGACGTGATTTTCAAGAAACGCTTTGTATAAGAAAGGCTCACCATGCCCACTGTCACCACCGAAACGCTTGTCCTCTATATCGCATTGCTCCTGCTGGCCAGCGTATCCGTCAGCAAACTGGCGGTGCGCATTGGCGTGCCGGTGCTGGTGCTGTTTCTTGGTATTGGGATGCTGCTTGGCAATGAGGGCCCCGGCGGCATTGATGTGGTAGACCCGGCGCTGGCGCGTGGCGTCGGGACGATCGCGCTGATTTTCATCCTCTTTTCGGGCGGTATGATCACCGACTGGAACAACATTCGCCCCGTCCTGCGCGAAGGTAGCTTGCTGTCGACGCTGGGTGTGCTGGTCACCGCGATAGTGGTCGGCATCGTTGTGCATCTGGTGCTGGGCTTTTCGCTTGAAGCGGGCATTTTGCTCGGCGCGACGATGGCGTCTACCGATGCGGCGGCGGTCTTTTCTGTTCTCGGTGGGACAGACGCCAACCTGCAAAAGCGGATGCAGCACACGCTCGAACTCGAATCTAGCACCAACGACCCCATGGCCGTCTTCCTGACGCTCGGCATGATCAGCCTCATCGACAACCCCGGGCAGGGCTTCCTCGCGCTGATTCCAATGTTCATGACGTCGTTTTCAATTGGGCTGGTCGCCGGGCTGGTGCTGGCGTGGCTGATGCTGCAACTGCTCAACAATATCCATCTGGAATACGACGGGCTCTACCCCGCGCTGACGGTGGCCTTTGTGCTTGGGTGCTATGGCCTGACATCAGAACTCGGCGGCAATGGCTTCCTCGCGATCTACGTGGCGGGGGTGTATCTCGGCCAGCAAAGTTTTGTCCATAAGGGCAGCCTGTGCAACTTTCACGATGGGCTGGCGTGGCTGATGCAGATCACGATGTTCCTCACGCTGGGGCTAGAGGTTGTGCCCTCAGAACTGGTGGACATCGCGCCGGAAGGCTTGCTTGTCGCGGTGGTGCTGATCTTTGTGGCGCGGCCGGTCAGTGTGCTTGTGGCTGGCATCTTTACGCCGCTGAACTTCCGTGAACAGGCATTTTTGTCGTGGGTGGGCCTGCGTGGTGCGTCCCCGGTCATTCTGGCGACGTTCCCTGTGCTGGCTGGTGTCCAGACGCCTGTCCCTATTTTCGCGCTGGTGTTCTTCGTGGTGCTGGTGTCGGTATTGTTGCAGGGCCCGACGATCATCTTTGCGGCGAAGCGTCTCGGCTTGCTGGAAGATAGCGTTGCAGATACGATGTCACTGCGTACGCGCATGGTGCGCGATGCCCACATCTACGACTCGCTGGTCGAGGTCACGATCTCGCCAGACTCGCCCGTCGTAGACCACGCCCTCAACGAGATAGACATGCCCGAAAGCGGCCTGATTGTACTCATCGGGCGCGGGGCTGATGTCGTGGTGCCGCGTGGCACAACCAGGTTGCACGCCGGCGACACCGTGCTGTATTTCTGCGATGGCAAAGATACCGAAACCCTGCGCGACCTGCTGACGATGTAATTCACGGTCAGCGCACGTCCCCCGCCCGGCGTTGTGCAGGGCTTCACGTCCATTGACAGTGGTCATTCAGGACGATAAGGGGCACAGTTTTCGGCTTGCGGATACGGCCTGTGCCGATCAAAAATCAAGCTGCATCAGTGTGTGGTACCGCGTTTCTGGTAGCCAGCCACCAGCCACCCAATGGCCGTGTCACGATCATGAAAGGCGTCAACCTCCATATGGGGGAAGGCAGCGCTGATGTCGCTCGTCCAGCGGGTGCCAGCCAACAGCCCACCGACCGTCAGCCGTTGCGCCACGGCAATGCGGCCACGCATCTCAGCGGCACCGTGTTCGGCCAGCTTGACGAGACGTTGCCGGAAATACTGCGGGGCGTTGAGCTTGAAACTCGCGAAGTCGAAACAGACATAGAGCAACCCATCGCGCGGAAACGTCTCCAGTTCACGTTCGAGGTGGCTGAACCAGGTGTTGATGCGGGTGCCTTTGTTTGACCGTGCGGTCCAGATAATCATGCGGCCCGCGTAGCGTTTTTCTTGCGCCACAAAGGGCACAACATCGTAGGGGTTCTGGGAGCGTGTGGTGGGGGTGTTCATGGTGTTCCTCGGTATTGGTCCGTGTGTATGTAGGGCATAGCGTACCCCGTCACGGCGTGGTGGTCAAGAGTCCTGGACACCGACCGCGCGGCCTTCAGGCACCAGCGCATGGTTGCGACGTTTTCCCTTGTGCTGATGGTTTTTCGCAAATTAAGCGCTAGATTGCGGGTGTTGCTTTCTCGCCGGGATCGCCTGTAGGGTGCGGGTGCAAAACGCGACAATGCCCTTTTCCCCCGCGCTGAAGCGCCCGTCATGATGCGGAAAAACGGGCCCCGGCCCTCGGTCAGGCGGACTTGAGTCCAGTCTGACCGCCACATCATACTAGCCCCGTACTTCAGTGCGGGGAAAAGGGCATGGTACCTGTCACTGCGCGGCCCAGAACTCGGTGTGTTCTGTGATGAAGTCGTCAAAGGCGGTTGGTGTTTCGCCCGTGGCCGCTGGGAAATCGTCGCTGACGGTTGCGAACTCGCCGCGCCGCATCTCCTCCAACATCACTGTCGCGCTGTCGATGACGTATTCGGTCGCATCATGGTCGCGCATTCGTTCAAGGTAGTCGAAGCGGTCCAACTCAGCAATGTGGAACTCACGCTGCACTGCTTTGCCGACGCGGTTGGCGACCTCGTGCAGGTTTAGCGCCTGTGGCCCGGTGACGGTGTAGGTCTGGCTGTGGGCGTCATCTCTGGTCAATGTCCAGACGATCATCCGCGCCACATCATCGGCATCAACCCACGCCACCGCACTGTCAGCAATCGGTAGGTAGAAGGTGTTGTCGCCGCGCTGATAAATCCATGGGGCGTCACCGCTGAGCTGCTGCGCGAGGGCCCCGGTCCGCACGATGGTATAGGGTACACCACAGTTTTTGAGCAATTCTTCGCTGCGGCCATACTGGCGGCCGAGGTCGTGGTGGGTGTCTAGCCCGGCGTCAATGTGTGAGCGCAAGACGATTTGCTGAACGTTGTCCAGGGCGCTGCAAATGCGCAACATGCGGTCGGTGTGGTGCGAGGCGTGGGCGTTGTCTGGCGTAATCCAGACCACTTTGTCGACTGTGGAGATAACAGCGCGGAGGTTATCTTCGTTAAACATATCGACGGTGACGACGGTGGCCCCGGCATCAGCAAGGGGTTGCAGGCGCTCGGGGTGGCAGGTGCCAGCATGGACATGAATATGCGGAAGGCGTAGCAGTCGTTGGGCAATGGCGTTGCCCAGAAGACCATCGGACTGTGTCACTAAAATATTCACTTCTCAAAGCTCCTGAAAAATTTCACTTTGTCCTATAGTATGTGAAGTTGTGTATGAATAACATTAATTTTTCACAATTATAGCGCAGGTTGGGTCACTCGGGGGGTAAATGAGCAGGACATAATACCTATGGTTGGCTGACAGGTCAACGCCTCACGCGCCCCCGTTGCACCGCGCCTGCCTTTGGGTGTATGATGGGCCACATTGTACGCCAAACCGCAGCCGCTTCACCACCGACCACAGCGCAACCCAAGCAGGAAAGCACGCAACCCAACCATGCCACAAATCAACGGAATTGACATGCACATCGACAGCCGGGGCAACGGTGACAGCCTGATTTTGATCCACGGCGGGCTTGTCGACAGCCGCATGTGGGACGCCCATATGGAGACGCTCGCGCAGCATTTTTTCGTCGTGCGCTATGACCTCCCCGGCTTTGGGCAGTCCGAAGTCCACCCCGAACCGTTCAGCTATCTTGACGACCTGCTGCTGATTATGTCGTCGCTCAACATTGAATCTGCGCATCTGGTCGGGATGTCGCTGGGGGGAATGGTTGCGCTGGATTTTGCGCTGGAATATCCGCACCGCGTCGAAAAGCTGGTGTTGCCGGCCGCCAGTGTGCGCGGCTATGACTACACCGATGCGCAGGACTGGGTGCAAGACTACTTCAACGCGCTGCACGCCGGGCGCAAAGCCGCCGTTAATTTCTGGCTGGAACATCAGCTTTTCGCCACAGCCCGCGCCTACCCCAGAGCCTACCGCAAAATGCAGCGCATGCTCTACGATAATTTCAACGCCTGGAACCCGGTCGCTGACAAGCCGCAGGTGCTATGGCCCGAACCCGAAACCGTGCAACGCCTCAGCAACATCCATGCCGACACGCTGGTGATGATTGGCGAAGAAGACACCACCGACCTCATCGGCTGTGCGGACACCTTGAGCAGCAACATCCCCGGCGCGCAGAAGATTGAATACCCCGCGGTCGGGCATCATTTCCCGATGGAAATCCCCGCGCAATTCACCGACGATCTGATTACGTTCCTGCACACCGAGGAGTAACCGCACCCGGTGAAACTGGCACCCACACACCAGGCCCTGCTGCTGAACGCCATTGGCACCGGTATGCTGGCGAGTATGCTCATGCTGATGTTGCTTGGGCAATGGACGGCCTATCTGGTGCTGACGGTAGTCTTCGTGGTGGGCTATCTCGGTGTTAAGCTGGTGCCGTGGCGGCATGTGTGGCTGCTATTGCGCCTGCTCATTTCTCCCCCCGCGACCGTGCCCGCTGCTGATACGCCGCCAAGCCCGGCCGAATTGCGCCGCCTGCGTCGTTTGAACCGGGCACTGACGTTGTTCCTTGTGTCGTTGCTGCTGGCACTGGTGGCGACGGTTGCCTATTATTACACGCGCATTGCTCCCGGCGCGACCATCCCTGAAAACGTGCCCTATGGCCTGCTCTTTGCGTGGGTGGGGGTCGGGTTGTTGGGGCTGCTGTGGAATGTGGTGCGCGCACCGAACGCAGTCGCCGCTATCCGGGCGACGCTACGCCGCTATCGCTACGAACTGCGCCACCCCAACGCCGTTCTGTTTGACCCGCCGTTGCGGTTGGGAGTGTTGTTTGTGGTGGAAGTCGCGCTGGTGATGGCGATTGGGTACTACGCGGCTAGCATCTATATCCGCAGCGACCCCGCGCAACACCTCAACGGGCTAGAGGCGGAATGGCTGACGAGTTACCTCTATCAGGCCTATTACAGCATCCGCGATGAGGGCTATATTGCGCTGTGGAATCCGTGGTTTGAAAACGGCGAACCCTTGCTGGCTAACCCGTTTTCCTTTCTGATGAACCCGTTTAGCACAATCCCCGGTTTACTCTATGGCGGGGAACAGGGTGTGCTGTATAGCATCATCGCGCATACGATGCTGG
>DAOTTU010000104.1:0-26853 GCA_034437655.1 Anaerolineae bacterium | reverse complement strand
TGATGTCGGGAAAGGGTCACGGTCAGGCGGACTTGAGTCCAGTCTGACCGCCACACCATGCTAGCCGCGTACTTCAGTGCGGGGCAAACGGCCGTGTGCGAGTGCCACATGCTGTCTGCGTTTCAGGTTGTTATAACCCTACAGCGTGTGACAAACGGGATGTCCGTGACACAATGGGCGATCAAAAAATCAGGCACAATGTTCAAATTTCAGGGGTTGCACCCGCATCCTGCACCGCTTTGCAATGTCCCTGAAGCCACCCCCGCGATATAATGGGCGCATGCCGACTCCTCTGGTACAATATGGCTAACACTATACGCTAAACCCACTTGCCAACCCACAATTTATAGACAAGTGCGATATTGTGCCCAACCCAAATGCCCACCGCCCGTATCAACTGCCTGGAACTGCCCCATGCCTGATTTCGCTGCACTGTTAGCGGCTCTGTTCAACGACGATCCTACGGTCCATACCCGCGCCAGTCTGGCACTGTTCGACGCCGGGCCCGCCGCTGTGCAACCGCTCCTCGACGCCCTCAACACCCCCGCTGCCCACCATCGCCTGCGCGTTATCAACCTGTTGAGCGAGTTGCAAGACCGCCGCGCCACCCCCGCCCTCGTCGAGCGTCTGCGTAGCGACCCCGCCCCCGAAAATCGCCGCGCCGCCGCCGGAGCGCTCCGCGACATCGACGACTTTCACGCTGTGCCCGCCCTGCTCGACACCCTCACCACCACTGACGCCGCCGCCGACCCCGCGCTGCGCTTTCAACTCGTCACCGCGCTGGACTACTACGCCCTGCCGAGCTTCAAACCCGTGCTGCGTGACCTGCTCAACGACACGCACCCGCCCGTGGCCCGTCTCGCCGCTGCGACGCTCGCCCGCACCTATCACGACACCGCCGGGGTACATGTCTTGCAGCGCGATGTCGAAGCCGACGATGCCTTTTTCGCCGCCAGCAGCCTGCCCTACACCTACAACGCGCTCTCGATGCTGGCCCTCTTGCGCCTTGAGCAATTCGCAGAGACGTTTCGCAGCTATCTCACACACCCGACACCGACGCTACGCATGGCCGCCGCACTGGGCCTGGGCAAGCTCGAACAGGGGGCAGATGTGCCGCGCCTGGTGGCGGCGTTCCAGCGGGAAACGCACGACGATGTGCTGGTTGTGTTGCTGGTGGCGCTGGCCGACAGTGGCGATGCCCGTGCGGTAGGGGCGATCCTCAAGCGCCTGCAAGATGATCTGTTGCCGACGACACGCCTGCACATGGCCCGCACCCTCGGCCAGCTTGGCGACCCCATCGCCGTTGAATCGCTGCGCCAGATGGTGGATCAGGACATCGACCCCAGCGTGCGCTATCAAGCGATACTCTCGCTGGCAGACATCGCACATCCTGTCGCCATTGACCTCGTGCGCGACTACGCACACCACAGCGACTCGCTCTTGCGACAGGCCGCGCTCAAGGCGTTGGGCCTCCTGCGAGATGCAGAGTCGCTCCCGTTGTTGACCGGCCGCCTGCAAAGCCCGACACGCGCTGAGGCCCACATGGCTGCCGTTGCACTGCTGCAACTCAACCTTGACGGGGTAGACGACGCCTATGCCTATCTGCTGTCAGAGCTATTTCATGGGGATTACGCGGTGTGCTGGTTTACGCTGCACACGCTGGAACAATACCCGGACGAGCGCTTCATCAAACCGTTGCTGGCCGTGCTGGAAGATGAGGACAGCGGCACGCGCGAGATGGCTGTCGGGGTGTTGGGCGACATCGGTGACGACGAGGTGATCCCGCGCCTTGAACCGTTGTTGCACGATGTGTGGGCAGTGCGCCGCCGGGCACGTCAAGCCCTGCTGAAACTGGGGTATACCGGGTTTTGATGGTGTGGTCGTGGCCGGCACACAGCGGTGCCTCCCTTACAGTCTCATCGTATCACCACGCGATTTGTGTCGTTGCGATTTCGCTTTCATCCTCCCAGCAGCGAGCGCGAACAATGCCCGTCGCCGTTCGGAATCGGCCGCCAGATGCTAACGGGCTGGCCGTCTTTGGGGCGTTCCAGCGTGACGAGATGCTCCCAATGCACAGCGCAGTTGGGGAAGGGGTTGCTCGTCATTTCATATTCGTGGTCGATGATAAGGAATTGCGGCGTCGGTTCACGCAGCGCCACGTCGATAGCATCAAGGTGGGTATGGTGATAGCCGTGCAGCGACCACCCCGGATGATGATAGTCATACACGCAATAGAGGTCCATGTCGGTGATGCCATAGGGGATCAGCGTGCGCTCGCACATCCAGCCGAAGGACATCACGTCATATTGACCATCGGCGCGGGGGTCGGCGTTGTCGCGCAGCCAGTCGAAGGCCATCAGATAGCCAAAGCTGTTGTAGGGCGACTGGAAATAATGCCACGAATCGTTTTCTGGCAGGGGCGTTTCTGCGGGCTGGACTGCGGCGTTATAGGCAAAGGGCCCTGCAAAAAACAGCACCCACGCCCCCACCGCCGCCGCCGCCAACACGCCACGCACCGCACGCGGCACCGGACTGCGCAACTGCCACAGCGACCATACGCCCATCACAATCAGCAGCGTCAACGGCGCAGCCGCTAGCATGATATAGCGCGTATGCACGCGCCGCAAAAACACCACGGGCGGCAAGAGCGTCGCCACCAACCACACCAGCGCATACACATAGCGCCGGGGCAAAACCCGATAACCAAGGGCCGCCGTCACGCCAATGAACAGCAGCATGGCCGGGTGAACGGTCGCGAAAATCTGCGGCGGGAAGCCTTCAGCGGGCGCATACGTGCCACCGAGCAGACTGATCACCACCAGATAGAAGGTATCCCCGAAAAAGTGGGCATACAGCGCCGGGAGCAGCGTAAACGACCACAAAAACGCGAACATCCCGATCACACGCAGGGCATAGGGCCACCAGTAGTTCACGATGTGCATGATGTTCTCGCGGTTGAGGCGTTGCAGGGCCACCGGGCCAATCAATAGCGCGGCAGTGACGGGCATCACGGCAATGCTGAAAGCTGTGGTCAGCTTGGCCATGGTCGCCAGCGCGGCCATGGCCCCAAAATGATAGGCGCGGGTGAAGGTCGGTTTTCGCGCCAGCCGCCACGCAAACCACACCGCAAAGACCATCAGCCCCGTCGCGATACCATCCACCAGCACCATGCGCTCATAAAACAACGCCAGCGGAAAGACCGTATACACCGCCACCGCCAGCACGCCCATGGCCCGGTTGAGCCAGTGCCGCACCAGCAAAAACAGCCCGGCACTCGTCAGCAGCGAGAACAGGGCCACCGCCGTGCGGTTGACGTGCAGCGCGGCGTCCCAGTCGGTGCGGAAGGGGGCCAGCCACACATACAGCAGCATCTTGCCGCGACTTTCTTGCGCCGGATGCACCCCGTCGGTGATGTCATGGGCGCGGTCGATGTGGCGATATTCGTCAATGAATAGTGCCTGTTCGGTGGGGTTGTGGGCGCGGATGAGAAACTGCCCGATGAGCAGCAGCGCCAGTAGCATTAACGTCGTCGATTTTGACATAGGTGGTTTGTGTGTGATCCTCTATAACAATGCGGGTGATGTCATGCAAAGCTGATGGTGTTTCGAACATGAAGCGTTAGCTTACGGGTGCTGGCTTCCGAAGGAAGACAACCCTGTCCATATTTCTGTATAGTGATGACCCGAACCTGGTATGAACGGGTGCGGTACACCACATGCCGCAGCAATAACAGATACACAGCATAGCCTATTCGTCGGTCACATATCGAAAAACCATGAGCGCCGGGAAACACGACATCCGATGGCAGCCGCGTATGAGTATAGCAAAGGCGGGGGCGAAATCAATATTGGGGTGCGCTGAACGGCCGTTTTACCGTACCAATCAAACCCTATCGCCGCTACGATGGTAGGCTATGTGAAGCACCTGTGAACCCGCACCATGAAGGAGAGACCCACATTATGACGCAACGCCCAACCTTGAAACTCACGCTCACCGTCGCCGCATTGTTGACGCTGGCCGTCATCCTCACCGCCGCGCCACGCCCCACCCCGACGCAGGCGCAGGGCCCTGACCCTGCCGACGCGCCCTCCTACACCAACGAAATCTGCCCCTTCCGCCTGCCCGAAGAAATCGGCGTTGAATGTGGGCTGATGACGGTCCTTGAAGATCGTGACAACCCCGACAGCCGCGCGCTTCAGCTTCAGGTGATCCGCGTCAATAGCCAGAGCGAAGCCCCCGCCGACATCCCCATATTAATGATGCACGGTGATCGTGGGCAGGGCAGCATTCAGCAATTGATTGAGGAACTCGAAGGGCCGCTCAACCCGCTCACCGAGACGAACACCATCTATATCATGGATGCACGCGGCACCGGCTACAGCGCCCCCGGCATGAACTGCCCCGCCGTAGAATTGCTCTACTACGAACGGCTCAATCTCAACCCCGATGCCGCCATTGATGCTGAACTGGCCAACGCTGCTGTGGACCGCTGCTACCAGCGCCTTGCATCCGTGAACCAGATGGGCGCGTTTACCATCGAAACCGCCGTGCAGGACTTCATCGAGCTGCAAGCCGCGCTGGGTATTACCGAATGGCACCTGATTGCGTCGGGTGAAGCCACGCGGGTTGGCTTTGAATTGCTGCGCCGTGTCCCTGACCAGATTACCTCAGCGGTACTCGATAGCCCGGCCCCACCCAATGCCCGGCTAGCGGTTGAAGGGGATGCGGCTGTGCTGGCAGCCTATAACGCACTGTTTGACGCCTGCACCGACACCTGTGCGCAGGTCTACCCGGACTTACGCGGAACGTTCCTCGGGGTGGTGGAATTGCTCAATCTGGAACCCGTCGTTTTCCCGGTGCGCAACCCTGTGCAGGGCACGGCGGCCAACTTCACGCTGAACGGCACCACCTTCGCGCATTGGATCGGGCGCTTGCTCCCACAGGATGAATTTACGCCGCTGGTGCCGCTGCTCATTCAGCAAGCCGCCGCCGGGGAATTTGTCGAACTGGTGCGTATTATCAACGCTGAACTGGAAGAACCTGCCCTGCAAAGTGAAGCCATCCGCCTGATCGACGCCTGCACCGCACCCGCCACCGATGACCTCGTTGCGGTAGTGGAAACCCAACCCGACGCTGACCTCAGCGCGGCGTTGGATGGCCATGTCATCACGCTGTTGGGCGACTATGACTGTGCCTTTTTCCCGGTCGAGGCTGATGCCGCCGGCCGTTTTGACCCGGTGACGAGTGAGGTGCCGACGCTGCTGCTGTCTGGCGAATTTGACGCCGTGACGCCGCCAGCCTGGGCCAAGCTCGCCGCCGAAAGCCTCCCCAACAGCACGCTGGTCGATGTGCCGGGGCGCGGCTATATTACGCTGGACAATGCCTGCACGGTTGAACTGGTGCAACAATGGCTGACCGTCCCCGGTCTTGCGCTGGACACGGCCTGCCTGTTCGATCTGGTGATCAATTTCCGCCTGACGCCGTTGGGGTAGGGGGCGCTACTGCTACTCCTCGACCTCCGGCGCGACAATTTCCGGCTGTTCATCGAGCAGGGTAAAGGTTGATGTTGTGAAGACCTCCTGTTGTAGTGTCAGTGATGAGCTTCCACTGAGTTCAGGTGGGAATATGGAGTCGGTTTCGAGCAAAACATCGGCAAAGCGCAGCGTCCCGTCTTCAGCGTCAAGATAGGCGACGTAGATAAGCGAGGCTCCGTCGAAAAAGGTAGCCAGAAACTCGTCGGCGTTGTCACCAGAATCTTCGAGGTTGAGCAACCCGCCGAGGTTCACGTCCTCGCTACTGTAGAAGGCGAGTGCATCCCACGTTAGTTGGATGGGGCGCACCCCAACCCCGTTGATGTCGGTGGGTTCAAGTTCTTCAACACTGAGCAATGTGTCGGGGGCAACGGCGGTCAGTGGCACGATGGTATTGCTCAGGTTGAACAGTTCCTCTACGTTAAATGTTTCTGCGCCGGGGAAGGCGTTCGGGTTTTCCGTCCAGTTAAGCCAGCCTTCGGGGTAGGCGGTGAAGGTGTCGTTGGTTTCTACCACGCGGATGTAATTCACGCTATCAACCAGCCGCAATTCCATAACCAGCGTGGTCACCTGTGGCGGGATTTCGGGGATGATGACGGTGGTAGACTGGTCAAACGTTTGCATGCTGTTGAAGGTGTCCCCACCAAGATTGACCTGTAAGCCGGTGGTGTCCTGCTCAATGCTGACAGTGAGCGGGGCGTCGGGTTGGTCAAGGTTGGTGATGGTCTGGTGAATGCGCTGCGTGACTGCAAACTCATAAGCCGGGGCATCAATCAGGGCACGTTGGGCGTCTTCAATTTGCTTGATGAGCGCTTCTTCTGCGGGCGTGAAGCCTTCGTCGTCCTGGGCCAGCAGCGTTGCGGCTGGGGCCAGCATTAACAGGGTGACAAGCACAAGCCAAAACGGTTTTTTGTAGCACATGTTGGGTTCTCCTTATGGTTTCGGGTGGTTCGCGTCATCCGCGTGGCGGGATGAGGTCGTCAACGGCCCAGATATCGACCGTGTACCCCGCCGAGACCGCCAGCAGCGACCCATCCGGGCTGAAGGCCATCGCCTGCACATCGCCATAGGGCAACCGCGCCACGATTTCCGGCACTACCAGGTCAACAACGGTGCCCCCATAAGCCGCGTAAATGCCAGACGGGGAAATGTCGCCAGTCCCACCGAACAAGGTTTTCTCCGGGAATTCCCACACCACAGCGGCATCGCGGGCAAAGTCAGGGGCGGTGTATGCGATGACGCGGGCCCCGGTCTGAAAACGTTCACCGCCGAACAGCAGCAGATCAGTTCCCGTGTTGTTCGTCTCAAGGTCCATCCAGACAGGTCTGCTTGTTGGGGATTCTTGCACGAAGGGTCGCTGCTCGGACGCAACCTCAGTGCTGTTGAACACCAGCTCAATTTCATAAACGCTGGCGTCGGGGTCGAGATTGACCGGGGTAGATGCCCCTACATCGGTATTAAGCGTGAGGTCAATCACCGAAATAGGTTGGATGTTATGCGGCGTTAATCCGGCGGCGAGGGCCGTGCCATCAGCGTTCCATGTGAGGTCAAAGTTCCAGTGGCCGGTAGTGTAGCGGGCAATGCGGGCGCTGAAGTCGTTGGTGCGGTCTTCACCCGGCAGCAGGCGGGCGGGGTCTACCTGTGGCGGAAGCCAGGCAATGGCCGGGCGGTCAAAATTGGCGATGACGGGCCCCTCGGTGATGATCTCGCGCTGCACGCTACCATCCACACTTTGCACGCTCAGCCAACGGATTGAGCCGCCGCCAGCCAGCAACGCATCGGTTTGCAACAGGACGTAGGGCTGCGTGGGATGGGCAAAGGCTGCGCCGAACTGCCCGGTGAAATAGCTACGCGAGTCCGTTGAACGCACATCCACGTCAGCAGCGACCAGATCGACCACGCGCACCCCAAACTGGTTCACGAAGACATGCGCAGCGTCCGCAGTCAGGGCCGGCACTGTCCCCGTCTGGCGGAAGGTGGACGTGGCTTGCGCGAATGCCCCGCTGGCGGCATCGTAGGCGGTCAAGATGTGGGTGTTGTCGTCGGGGTTGCCGTCCACAAACAGCACGGTGTCGCCCTGCCAGCCCATCGCCTGCCCACCAACGTCAGCAGGGAGGTCAGTGCGGGACTGGTCGCGACGGTCAAATACCCACGGCCCGCTGGTGTTGAGGTCGTAGAACACGCGGAAATGACCGCTGTCGCTCCAGGTGTTGCCAATAACGCGGTCACCGGGCGGGAAGTATGTATCGTCAAAGGTGCTGCGCAGGCTGTTGGTAGCGATTTCAAGTGGTTCAATGGCGGTAGGGTCACTGCCCAGCGGCGACAGGTCCAGCCAACTGAACCGGCCGGCATCGTCAACCAGCGCCCCGCGTCCGTCGGGTGTCAACTCAAAATGGATAGAGAACTCCGGGTTGCGTTCGAAGCGGTAGGTGGGCCCCGGTTGGCCGCTCTGTGTGCTGCTGAGGTCTTCAAACACAATCGCATCCTGTTCGATACGGGCGAAGGTGGTGTCCCCGGCGACTTCCAAAGTTGTGGCCGCGAAGGTGTCGTCAATCAGCAGCGCTTCGCTATCGAAGACCACCCGCCGCACGCGCCTGTCCTCAAGGCCGCCCTGTGGGTTCTCATAGCTGAAAATGGCGTAGGCCAATCTGTCGATAAAGCCGAGTTCGGTGCGCAGCGGGATGGCGGGGGTATATTCAGGGGTGAAACGCCAGAGCGCGATGAACGTCCCGGCGTCAGGGTCAATCGTGACCAGCTCGCGTTCATCGGCGGGGGTAAAGGGCGGCGGGCCCTCAGGGTTGGCGGCGGTGATCGTCTGTAGGACGAGGATGTCTTCGGTGGGGTGCCAGGCATAGTCGGCCAGCATGACGGGTTGCGGTGGCAGGGGGAACGTCTCCCCGGTGTAGAGGTTGACCAGCAGCAATGTGTTGGCGGGCAGCGTGGCCTCCATTTCGAGGAATTGTGGCGTAGCCTCTACGAACAGCCATTCCCCGGAGGGTGAAAACGCGAACCCGCGCAGGGTGTCGACTGTCGGCGGAAAGTAGCCTTCGCCCACAGTGAAACTGTTGGCCCCGTCGGCGCGTTCAATGCGCAGGTGGTTGCCTTCCCAGTAGATGAGATAGGGCGCGTCGGGCATGGTTTGGGCGGCAGCAGGTGCGGTGGGTGCAGGTGCGGGCAGCAGCATAGCCAGCAGGGCCAGCACAATGGCGACTGGCAACAAATGGTGCCGGGGTCGAGCGGTGGGCATAGGGTGACCTCCTGATGACGTGCGAACGGGTTATCACCCTAATATATAGCATGTTCGGCGCGGTGGGGGAATTTTGGCGGGGGCCTTCACCCCGTTGTGGGTTCGTCCGAGAGCAGCCACACCATCCCCGCGCTGAAATCGTCAACCATGTGGGGGGTAATGTACGGCTGGTTGCGGTTCACGAAGTTGTATGTCACGCGCCGGCCGAGACTTTCCAGAAAGCGGGGCATGTTCGCCACAAAACACACCCGCCCCGACAGATGCGCGTAATTTTCGGCGACGTCTTGAAAGCGCTGGCTGACATACGGCGTGATCGAGGACAACCCCGACACAGCACGGAGGTCGTGCAGGGCTAACCACGGGTGCGACTGGTGCGCGTCCCACGCGGCCAGATGCTCCAGCATACGATCAACCCAGACGTCGATGGTGGCGCGGCTGAAGTCTTGCAGACGATAGACGTGGACCGGGGGCGTTGTCGTGGTGATGGTGACGGCACAGGTGGGGCTGATGGTGTCAAATTGCAGCTCATGTTCTTCGATGGCCATGGTAGCAGTGTCCTCTCGGTTGTGCAGCACGAGTGTCTACGGAGATATACACCGTCATTGTAAGAAAGGGCGTATTGGTTCATTTACCCAAATCCGCGTCGGCAGTTGTTGACGACGCACTGAAGTACGTCGCTAGCCCGGTGTCGTGCGCTCACACTGGACTCAAGTCCGCGTGAGCGAGGGTCATCGCTGCATCGGGAGCAGCCCTCCGAGCAGGCGAACTTCAGTTCTGTCTGCTCGCCCGACGGTGTGCTAGCGCCGTACTTCAGTGCGGCGACACCCATAGCAGCATGAATTTTGATGCAATCGCCCAAATCCGCGTCGGGCAATCGCTTGCAAATCGTCAGTTTCGACGTTAAACTTTAGCGTCAGTTGGGTTAAGCGCTTCTAGTGAATGCGCGGTCGCTATGCCAACAGCGCAAAAAGTCCGGGCTTAGCAACGGCGTGCAACAACAATATAGTGTTAAATTTGGTTTATTTTTGGGGCACGATTGTGGAACGATCACAAAGTACAGCACCTGTTTATACCCGCACACTGCAACCCACCATGCGCTGCGGTGCAATGGTGAGCGTGTGTGTGGCGGTTGTTGTCTTTGCGAGTGGGCTGCTGTTGCAGGCGAGTTCTGCACCACGCCGCACAACCGGCCCCATGCCCCAATTCGTCAGCACAACCACACCCCCCGCCCGCCCCGACACCCGCACCACCGCCATAATTGCACCCAATCAAAACACCAATGCCGATGGTACGCTCGACGCGATTGTCTATCTGCGTGGCGTGCCACTGAGCGCTTTTGCAGCCACCCAACGCGCTGCTGGCGTGACAGGCTTTGCATTGATCGGGCCGGTGGGGGCGCAGGTGCGGGCGCTGGTCGCCATTGCCGCGCCAGTGCAAACGATGCTCGAAGCGCGGGGCGTTGTGGTGCGGGGGTATATTTACGTGACCGAGCATGCCCTGCTGGTGCAGGGGGATCGTGTGACGTTGCGCGGGCTGAGCGGGGTGCCGGGTGTGGAAAGCGTCGCCGTGAGCCCACCGTTGCGCACCGACCCACAGCAACCCGGCCGCAACCCGGTCGTGACAATGCCACCCCAACTGGATTGAAGACAGGGCTCCCCGGATGTGCTGTTGGATGCGGGTGCAAAACGCGAAGATGCCCTTTTCCCTCGCGCTGAAGCCCCCCCGCACGGTCGGTGGGGAGCGGATGTCGGGCTAGCCCCGTCCTTCAGCGCGGGGAAAACGGCCGTAGATAGTATGGTTTTATCTTATGTTAATGATGGAGAGTTTTTAGCATGTTGAAGACACGTTTTGTTCGGCACATCGTCGCGGCGTTGACCCTGGCAGTGCTATTCGGGGTGCTGAGTGCAGTGCCACCAACCACAGCGCAAGACCCGGGCGGCGGGCTGCCCACCCTCGATGAAATCCGCGCCCGGATTCAAAGCAACCCCGACCTCATGAACAACGTTCAGGTCGTTGAAGGCTACGATGAAGTGGTCGAAGCGGTGGTTGTCCTGCAAGCCCCGTCAATTGTTGAAGCGGGTGGGGCGCTGGGGCCACAGGGCGTCAGCAGCGTTGAAGCCTCACAAGCGAACGCGATTGCCCTCGCGCAAGGCCTCGGTATGGAAATCATCGGCCGCACCACGGCCACCATCAACAGCATCGGCGTGCGCGGTAATGTGATGTCCTTGCGTCAACTGGCGTTGCAGCCGGGCGTTGAAGCGGTCTACCGTGCGCCTGAACTGGAACTGCACAACGCCGGGGCCGTTCCGGCGGTGGGTGCGCCGGGCTTCTGGGAAGCGACAGGCAACTATGGGCAGGGCATGGTCGTTGCTATCATCGACTCTGGCATTAACTATGGTCACGACAACTTCGGTAACTGCACCTACACCCCCAACGGCGACCCCAACCAGACGCTCGGCCAGTTCAGCGGCGAAAACTGTAAGCTGATCGGTGGCTATGACTTCTGGGACAACGACCCCGAACCACAAGTCTGTAACCCGGACGCCGCCGCACTTGGGCTGGACCCCTCTCAGGACGATGACGCTCACGGGACGCACGTCGCTGGCTCCGCGATTGGCTACGGCACGATGGACGGTGAACCCTATATGGGCCCCTACGACGCCTCGACACCTATTGACGAAATGACCATCGGCCCGGGTATTGCGCCGGGTGCGCAGGGCCTTATCTACCGCGTCGGGGACTGCACCACCTCAGTCAGCGGCTTTTCTGTACTGAACTCGATTGACCAGGCGGTGCTGGACGGTGCCGACGTGATGAATATGTCGCTTGGTGGCCCATTTGGCTCGCCCTTCTATGACGAAGCGATCAATAACGCGGTGGCGGCTGGTGTTGTCGTCGTGGCTTCGGCCGGCAACAGCGGCGACACGACCTTTGTCACTGGCACGCCCGGTGGTTCGCCCGCAGCAATTTCCGTGTCGGCATTGCAAGACGCTTCGGTGTCAGAAGCCAGCCTCAGCGTGAATAGCCCCTTCACAGACACCACGACCAATATCGGACTGGAAGCCTTTGACCCGCCCGGCCCCACGCTGGAAAGTGTTGCGCCGCTGACGGGTGATCTGGCTGTGCCCGAAGCAGGCAACGAACTCGGCTGTAACCCGATTACGGCTGACCTGACTGGCTTCATCGCGCTCATTCAACGTGGGGCGTGTGCCTTCACTACCAAAGTTGAAAATTCACAGAACGCGGGCGCGATTGCGGTCGTCATCTACTCCGACGGGCGGCCGGTTGGCGGTATGAGCGGTACCCCCACCATCCCGATCACCATTCCCGCGGTGTTGATTCCGACCGACTTTGGGGAAAACATCGCCGCGTCGATTGGCGAGGGCAACACCGTCAACATTACGCTGGATGTGATTTCCGGTACAGGCACCGAAGCGGTCTTCACCTCGCGTGGGCCGCGGCGTGCCATGAGCGAAGCGGGTGTGCTGCTCAAGCCCGACCTCGGCGCACCGGGTGTGGACATCATCTCCTCACACGCGGAAGACTCAACCTTCCCGATTGATAACCCTGACAACGACCCGATTGACTTTGGTGGCCCGCCGCCCGGTGGTTTTGACCCCGAAGTATCAGACAGTAAGAGCGGTACCTCTATGTCAGCCCCAATGGTGGCCGGTGGTGCTGCGTTGCTGGCCCAGACCTACCCGAACTGGACCCCACAGCAGATCAAAGCATTTATGATGAATACGGCGTCTGACATCTTCGACAACACACTGGCGGGTGCGCCGCGTCATGGGCCCTCGCGCGTGGGTGCCGGGCAGATGCAGTTTGAAAGTATGCTGTTCAACCAGACCGCTGAGGTTATCGCCTTCGACACCGAACAACCCGCCTCGGTGGGTGTGTCCTTCGGCATGATTACCACAGACGTTCCGACCACTGATACCCGTTCCGTGACTGTGCAGAACCTCAGTTCGCGCATCATGGGCTACGCCATCACGGTCGATACGATTGTAGACACCCCCGGCGTGACGGTTTCCGTGAACCCGACCTTTGTCCAGATTCAACCCAACAGCACCGCGACCTTTAATGTCACCATCAGCATCGACCCCGGTCAAATTGGCGGTGCGCCCGTGACAGACCCGACCAGCACCCGTAATGACACGGTGCGTCCGGCGGAAGAAAACGGGCTGATTTTGCTGCGCCCGGTGGATGACGTCGCAGGTGGCACGCTGCGTGTGCCGTTTGTCGGTATGGCCCGCCCGGCGGGGAACATTGCTGCTACCGATACCTTCAACGTGCTTGACCCCGCTGGCAGTGGCTCGACGGGTGTGCAGTTTGCCAACGGTGCGGGTATTGACACGGGCGATGATTTCCCGAACGACATTGTGTCGTTGACTTCGGGCTTTGAACTGCTCGGTGAAGACCCCGCCGAACCCGGCACCCCTGACTGGCTCGACCTGCGCTACTTTGGGGCCAGCACCAACGCACCTTATTTCGGTGATGCTGCCGGGCTGATCTACTTCGCTTTTGCCACGGAAGGCACGCGCTCCATTCCGTATGACGCCGAATTATATGTTGACCTCAACTTCTGTTCACCGTTGGACGCTGGTGCTGCCTTTGGCTTGCCGGGAACGCCTGTTGTGCCGTTCTCTGCTTTGAACAATCAGTCGCTGGTTCAAAGCGGCAAATGGTCATGGGCCTTTATTGACTACTTCAACCTGTATGGGCTTGGTTCGGGTGCGGTTCTCAGCTTTACGAACCCGGCCTTTGACTACTGGGTCAACTGGTATTCGCCCGACGTGATAGACACCGGCCACGCCGATAGCGAGCTGCTGGTGCTGCCTGTCGATATTTTCTTCATGCGCGGGCTGGCGGACCTCGTTGCGCCGTTCTTCCCAAGCTGTAGTGACGGTATTATCGAAGTCTCAGCCGCGTCCTATGACCGCTTTGGGCTGACGTTGCAGGACGAAATCGGCACCTTCGCCACCGACCCCATCCCCTACAACTACCTGAACCCGGTCTATGACTTCGCAGGTCTTAGCGACGAAACAGGCGCGCTGGCCCCACTGTTTGACTTGCCCGTCTGGGAATCTGTCAACAGTGAAGACGCGCTCAGCTTCAACTATGACTTCACAGGACT
This sequence comes from Anaerolineae bacterium, assembly GCA_034437655.1. Taxonomy (GTDB): domain Bacteria; phylum Chloroflexota; class Anaerolineae; order Aggregatilineales; family J027; genus J027. The sequence continues at coordinate 12,938 of DAOTTU010000104.1, read as the reverse complement.
CGTAACCCCGCCGGACTTGATGCTGTTCCACTTCCACAACGCACCCGGCAACCGCGTGCAAATCCTCAGCCCGGCACAGGCCACCGAATATGACCTGTCTGCGGTGAAAGAAGTGGATAACGAAGTCCCGACGGCGGGCGATACCGTGACCTTTACGTTGCGCGTGCAAAACTTCGGCGCGGGCCCGATTGACCAGGTTATCAGCCGCGACTTCTTGCCCGCTGGCTTGACCTTCAACGGGACTGAAACCTGTTCGGACGTCGGCGGCACCTTCACCGCAGGTACACCCGGTGGTGAGCCGTTTGTGTGTGATTTCGGCGCGACCACCTTCTCACCCGGCGCGGAAGCTGCGTGGCAACTGGGCGCAACCGTTGACGAAGGCATTAGCGCCGTTAATCTGCGCAACATCCTTGAAAACGAAAGCACCAACGACGCGCTGACCGACACCAATCTGACCACCAACCGCAGCGAAATTGACATCTGCGTGGACGGTGACCCGGCAGAGTGTAACGAAGCGCCGATCTTCTTCATTGGTGACACGGGTGGCGCAGCGCTGACCGTCGTCGGGCAATATGACGCCGATGCGGTTGGTATCGTGGGCGATGGCCTGACGTGGAACGTGGTCGCGACCAACACCACCAACGCTGTGCTGAACAATGTGGTTATCACCATGAACACCGATGGCTCTAACGACATGCTGAGCGTCAGCACGTCCAGCGGTTCGGCGTCGCTGGCGTCGGCCCTGCCCGACATCAGTCAGTTGGGCATGATGAAGCTCGACCCGACGGTCGCTGCTGGTGGTGATAGTGGCGTTTCGGCGGCGTTGAGCGGTACGGTCGTCATCAGTTCGATAGCACCGGGCCAGAGCGTTCAGATCAGCGTTGACGCTGTGGTGATTTCAACTCCGGCCGATGGCGTCTATAACATGACGGCCACCATGACCGCCGACGGTGGCTACAGCGTCTCCGCGACGGGTGCGCTGCCGGGTGTGGGTGGCTTGCCAGACACGGGCTATCCGCCACAGGACTAGCCGCTTGTAGCACTACAGCTTATACAACAAACAAGCCCTTCCCACGACCGTTTGTGGGGAGGTTTTTTTTGTCCTCAGAGACTATGTGGAAAGGGAATAGGTTAATAACATCGTTGTATGTTGATTTGGAACGCGGTGTGCCGCGCCCCTACCAGAAAACCCTATGATGATGCGATGGGTAGGGCGTCGCCTATAGGCGATCCCGGCGTAGAACACCAACCAACAGCCCGCAAGCGTTACCTTTCCACACCGTCTCTCATGCCTCATCCGGGTTACGCACGCCGATGGCCCGTTCCACTTCCAGCACGAACAATATGCCCTGATTGGGTTCGTCGAGGTTGAGAAATTCGCGCGACCGGGCGACCAGCGCTTCAACCATGTCATCTTCCACCACAGACAGCACCAACTCACAGCGCGGCGCAATGTTCCGCAACACGCCCGCAATCACGTTGCCGAACGAGCGCCGCATCCGTGGAATCTCAATTTCGCCTTCGCGGGCCGCCTGTTTCAACGACTGTAACCCATGCGCGGGGAGAATCGTCACGCCGGGCGCGCCGGCTGCTTCCCACGCATTGGCGATGTCTAAGCCGTTGGTAACTTCCGAGGTAATCACAATTACGAGTTTCATTGTGTGTCTGCTCCTGTTGCCGGCTGCTAACCCGTCGCGCCAGCGTGTGACAGTGATGATGGAAAGACCATGCGCACCAGAATCGGCGTGACCACGGTCGTCAGCAGGATAACCAAAAAGAGGCTGGCGAATAATTCACCTTCTGGCTCAAAGACCCCCGCCGCAAGCCCCAACGTCGCAATAATCAACCCCACTTCGCCGCGTGAGATCATGCACACCCCCACGCGCAGGGCTTCCGTGTTGTTGAAGCCACCCAGCCGCGCCCCGACACCACACCCCACAACCTTCGACACCACCGCGCCAGCCAGCAACAACAGCGCAAAGGGCAGGGCGCTCAGCGGGAAGCTGCTCAGGTCGGTTTCCAGCCCAACATCTACAAAAAAGATCGGGACCAGAAACACATACGCAATATGCCCGACTTGCTCCTCGATGTCGTGGCGCACCGCCGCGTGGGTCTGGCTGATGCCGACGCCAGCCAGAAACGCCCCGGTGATTGTCGCCACACCGCCGAGTTCTTCTGCTGTCCAGCCAAACAGCAGCGCAAGGATCAAGCCGAAGGTGCCGACACCGAAACTCTGTGCGAGAGCCGGTTGACCTTCGACCCAATTGAGGAACGGTGGCAACAAAAACCACGCCACCGCAAACGCCAGCACCAGATAGGTCGCCATCCGCACCACAATCAGCACCAGTTCCCCAACATTGCCAGACGCGCCGCCCTCGCCACCAACAACGGCCACCGTCAGCGACACGAGCAGGATGGCCAGCACATCGTCAATCAGGGCTGTGGCCAGCAGCGCATTACCCTCTCTGGATTGCAGGTGCCCCAGTTCAAGCAAGACCTGCGCCGAAATACTGACCGAGGTCGCTGCCAGTACCACCCCGGCAAATAATGACTGTTCCCAGCCGTAGTCATACGCCGCCATTACCGGCCACGCCAGCGCCACCGGAAACAACGCCCCGATGACGCCGCCAAACACGGCGATGTTGCGCACTTTGGCCAGCTCTGCAAGGTTGACTTCTAGCCCGACGAGGAACATCAGGAGCAACACGCCCAGTTCGGCCAATTCTTTGATGGTTTGTTCCAGCTCGACGCCGTGCAAAATGTCCCAGTGCAGAAAGTCCAGCACAGTAGGGCCCAGCACGACGCCAATGATGAGTTCGCCCAGCACACGCGGTTGATTGAATGTGCGTGCCACCGCCCCGGCAATACGCGAAGCCGCAATGATGATGGCCAGTGCCAGAAACAGCGCGACGAAGGTCGATTCCATAATGGTGATCCTCTCTTGCGCAGATTGTACAGTCCTAAACGCTGCATCCATATTGTACAGCATAGTTTGGTACCGTTGGCTGAGGCGACCCCATCCGTCTGCAATTATGCGATCCATCGTCAAGAAGCCAGCGCCTTCGGTGTGTGTGTGCGACATGGGCCCTGTCAAAATGCCCAATCCGTAGCAGGCTTCTGGGTAATTTGACGCTTCCAGAGTGACGAATTATGGTGTTCAATGGCGTCAAAGAGATGCATATAGGGGACACCTAAACGAGCATTGGAGCATTCCATGTCACACGATACCCACGTCTGGACACGCATCCGCGACAGCCTGCGCCCCAGCGGCCCCCAACGCCTGCACGCAGACCAACTACACGACACCTTCCGCACCAAAGGCACGCTGCGCACCACCTGTGCTGATCTGTTGCGCCTGCCGCTGCCAACCATCGCGCATTTTTACGCCCGCCTCATTGCCGAAGACGGCCCACCGTGCAGCCCTGTTGCTAGCCAGCCCGATGCCAGTTGGATGACGCGCACTGACTTCTGCTTTGTGAACATCCGTGCCACGGGCATTGATGACACAGCAGGGGGCTTTTTGCAGGCGGCCAAGTTGCTGCCGGGCCTCCGTGCCGCTGCCATCCACCTTGCACCCTTCACGCTTTATGACTTTGATGTGATCTATGCCGTGTCGAGTGTGCGCACGCTGGCACCACAACTGGTGGACAATGCGCTGGTCGCCGCCGGGATATCGCCGGAGGATCAACTGCAAGCACTGGTCGATGCCGCGCACCTGCTGGGGCAAGCCGTTGGCTTTGATGTCGAGCCGCACGTTAACCAGTTTGCGATCCCTGTGCTGGAACACCCCGAAGCCTTCCGCTGGATCAAGCTCTATGCGCCGGACAAACGCTGGCTGGACTATCTGCAAACGAACGATGACATGTTGCAGCAACACAACCAGTCTAATATTGTGGGCGTGGTGCGCGGGATGGTGCAGTCGGCGTTGCGAAGCGCGGGCCTGACGACGCTCGAACGCGAACCGGGCGACACCGAAACCGTCGATATTGCGAAATCGACCATTTACCATGCGCTGGTCTCAACGCTGATTCAACAGGGCTTCTGGACCGTGCAATGCAACACCTGGTCTGGCGTGGGGATTCCCGCGTTTAAAGGCTACCACCACAAAGGCTACCCCGAGTTTCGCAATGTCACCCGCGAGGGCATTGAAACCGGCGACCGCACCTTTGGCGTCGTGACGCCGTTTGCCTTTTATCACGACATCCCCACCAGCCAACCGCCGGCCGCGCGGCCGGCCCAGAACACCGCCGCGGTGGACTATTTCACCGGGATTTTTCCCTACTGGCGCGATACCTTCGGCTTTGACTTTGTGCGCTATGACTCGGTGGACCATGTATTTGACTCTGTGGAAAATGACGACCCCGACCACCCCGCCGCTGACCGCCCGACGCCCTCGGTGTTGCAGCAGGCCATCGCCGCCAGCCGCACCCCCGACGCGCCCTATGTTGGGAATCTGGCCGAGCGCATGGGCACCGAGGCTGCGCAATATGCCAGCGTTGGGTTTGACGCGATGCTTGGCAACGACATGTGGGAAACGGTCGGCGTTGAACATATGGAGAAATGTTTCAGGCTCTATGACGAGCTGTGCGAACTCAATCGCGGGGCTGCGCGTTCCTTTGCTGTGGCCTATGCCGTTGACACACACGACACCGGCGACCTGCACCTGCTTGGTGAACCGTTGCTGAAGAAGCTCGGCTCAAAGGGCACATTGCTGCGCCAGTTTATCGCGCGGTTTTTGAACGTCGGGTGTGCGCCACGTCCGAAGTACGAGGTCATGGGTGCGCAGGATATGTCGTATGGACTCTACGAGGCTAACATGCACCCGGTGCCGCTACACTGGACGGGCGACCGTGCCCACAACACGGCTTACCACAATCTCGAAGACCTGTATGCCCATCTGCGACCGTTTTTGCAGCGGGGCGAAATCGTAGACCGCCACATTGACACCGCCGGGGCTTGGTGGGTGATTCAGTCTGGTGCGGCGGTGATTGTCCCCGTGGTGGCGTGGGAGCCGTGGACGGTCACGCTGGACGTGGGGCGCTGGCTGGGTGTGAAAGACCGCTGGCACACCGCGCTCTATGACCCGACGCAACCCCCGTCCGCAGCGGGCAAGGTTCCTGCCCAACCGACACTGGAATTCAGCATGATGCCAGCCATGCGCGTGTGGGCGCTGAACACGGGCAATCGTTGAGGCGGGGGTTATACCAGGTTCGCGGCATTGGTTGTTGTGTGGGAGGGTTGAGATACCCTGAAACGCAGACAGCATGTGGCACTCGCACATGGCCGTTTGCCCCGCACTGAAGTACTCATGGGCGAACACACAGGTTCGCCCCTACAGGGAGGTAATGGCAGGATAAAGCGTAGGGGCGGAGGTGTCTCTCCGCCCTTGGTACTATCCTGAAGAACGGGGGAAAAAGGCATGTTATTGCCGCAGCAACTTCACGAAAATGAGGGACGCCTGCTGCGCCGCGAACCCGACCGCGTCCAGCGTCGCCAGAAAGGGAAACGTGGCCGGGTTGCGCACCATCGCCTGCACCGCCCGGGCCCCACGCTGATACAGCGTCCGCACCGCCGTGAGCAGCACCGCCCGCAACGCGCCACTTTCTGCCCACTGATGCCGCACGCCGAGATAGTCCACGCGCCCGCTGTCGTCGTCTAGCGCCGCGACGACCACCGCCACGACTGCATTGCCCTCCCACAGCGCAAAGACCAGCGTCGGGTCTACTGTGGCCGGGTGCAGCACCGTCTCGCCAGTGGGCAGGGTCGCGTCGGTGTGGTGTTGCTGGATTTCGCGCAGGGTACCCAGCAAACGGTCGCGGTCGCTGGTGGCGTCATAGGGGCGCAGGGTCGCGCCGGGTGGGGTTTCGGTGAACGGGGGTGGCCCGTCGAGTTGAAGCGTATAGGGCTGCACCGTCTCAAAAAGCGTATAGCCGCTGTTCTGGAGCAGTTTTTGCAACCATTGCTGGCGCGCATAAACACCGTGAACAATGCGCAGCGGGGCATCTGCCGGGGCGACGTCAGCATTGGCGCGGGCGTGTTCTTCGCTGCGTTCCAGCAAGAAATCTTCCAGCCCACGGTTGCGGTAAATGGGGTGCAGGTTGATCTCTTGATAGACCTGCGTATACGGCGGCAACAGCAGCGCAGAGAGGTTGCCGACAATGTTATCCTGCCCATCGACCACCAGCAGCATGTCACGGGCGAGGTTTACGTCCGGTGCATCCCACAGGGCTTGCATCTCTGCGGCGCTGGTGACCTGTGGCAGCCCGGCGTCCATTTGCGCGATGGTGTTGGCAAAGGCGGCCAGCGCGGGCAAGTCGTCGCGGGTGGGGTGGCGGGTGCGGAGGTTGTGCATGGCTAGCGCCGCAGCAGCTTCAACACGGCCTCAAGTTGCACGGCAAAGGCCGTTTGATCGCTCATCGCGTTGAAGTCTACCGCCGGGTAGGTGGCGAGGCGTTCGCGCACGGTATCCGTACCTGCCCCTGCTTGCCGCGCCGCGTCCACGTCCAGCACGATCATGGCCGGGGCTTCACCCTTACCGTGATAAATCGCCCGCGCCAGAGCCGCCTGCAACTGGTTTTCGATCCACCAGCTTTCAAGCGCCGCCTGCGAACACACCAGCACGACGCGATCCTGCGCCCGTATGCCCAACTTTAGCGCGTGGTAGAAATCGACATGTTCTTCAAGCTGATGCTCTTGCAACCAGCAGCGCACCCCGATATTGCGCAGACCTTCCAGCACAGTGCGGGCGAAGGCGCGGTCGGGGTGGGCATAGGCGATATAAGCGGGGTAATAGACGGGCCGTGTCTTGCGTAAGGCTTCGAGGTTGAGCAACATATCTTCTGGCAAGCCACAGCCGCGCCAAAAGTCGAGCGCTACGCGAGAACGCAACACCGTTGCCATGTCCACCGCTGAGGGTCCGTAATGCCGCACACTGTCGAGGTTGCGCGTGCTGGAGAGGTCTACGTCAGCCAGAATGGTGTTGTCAAAAATGGCGTTGTTGAAGTCAACGTCGTCCAGCCGCGTATGGTGCAGGCGGGTGAAACTGAAGGTGGCGTTGCCAAAAGTCGCCCCGCTGAAGTCGGCGTCTGTGAAGTCACCCATGCTGGTTTTGCAGGCGATGGCGTCTACACCAGCGAATTTTGCGCCGTGCGCCCTGACACCGCGCAGATCACTGTCGATCATTTCTGCGCCGCTGAAGTCCGCGCTGCTGAGGTCGGCCCCCTGCAAAACGACGCCGCTGAGCGTACACTCGCGCAGGTCGGCGTTGCGCAGGTCGGCGTGCTGCCATTTGGCCCCAAATAGCGATGCACCGCGCAGGGTGCCATCGGTCAGCCATCCACGGTCACGGATAGCCTCAAGGGTGCGCAGCGAGTCTTCCCGCTTTTTAGAGCGCATGGGTGCGAGCAGGGCATCGCGTTCGGCGGGGGTGGGTGCGTCAGTCATGGGTAGGGCCGCTCCTTCTGGTTTGCGTTCAGGTACACGCTGCGATTATACACCATTGGCGCGGGGGCTCCGATTATTGGATGAATCACTCACAGGCCCACGGTGGCCCAAACCATCTATACGACCAAACCATAACAATTTTTTGACACTGTTCATCTTAGTTCTATGCTTTAATTCAAATAAGATGGTTAACACCTATGCAGGCGCTTATGCAGACACTAAACATGATCGAATTTGCCCACCATGTTGCGCTTCATGAACCTGTGGCCCTCAGCACAAGGCCCAACGGTCCGCTCTGCTTCACCCTCATCACGCATGATGATTATTGCGTCGGGCATTTGCATGTCGACGGAAGCCTGCACTGTCATGTTTCTAAGCGACTACGCAAGCAACTTATTATCGAGGGCTATGCGTATCCGCACCCGCTGCTGCCACACAGCCGCTGGGTGGCGCTCGATGCGTGCCGGGTATGCGGACCAGAAGCACAGTGGCTGATCGGGTTGGCGGTGACGTATGCTATCGCGGTGACGTCGCCGCAGCGCTGGGCCGACGCCATTGTAGCGGAACGCCTGCGCCAGCTAGATGCATCCCCCGCAATCTGGTATGCCCTGACCCGACGCCTGCCCCCTGACTGAGCGTGTTGGTGGCTTTGATCGCCATGCCAGACCAAGCGACCATTTTGATTCAGGATCGCCTGTAGGATGATGGTGCAAAACCTTCAATCTGAAATGTTTCCATTGCGGGTAACGGACCCATTATTGGCGGACACCCCGTTGGGTGTCCCTACAACCGGCGTCATGATGCGGCATTGTAGGGACGGGCAACGTGTCACACGCTGTAGGGTTATGGTACGGTCAAACGCAAGCGTGGTATGGCAACCCGCACTGACCCCTCGTAGGGCCGCCGCTGGCCGAATCGCCCCCGGTGCTTCCGCTTATGTCTTCAAACGTCAACATGCAGCGACAACGGCGCCGTCGTTCTAGTCAAACGAAAAGCCCAGTTTCTCCAGCGTTTCGCGGAGATCGGCGCGGCGCGGGGTTGCGAACTTCCGGGCGATGATCGCTGTGTAGGCGTCGTCGAGCGTGTTGCGTTCCAGCGCGCGATAATGGTCGGCCAGCGCGGCGTCGTACTCGTGCAGTATGCTGTCGTCCTGCGGGTGTTGGTAGCGCTCGAAGTGGAACACGGCCGCGTCTGGGAGGCGTGGTTTCTGCGCAGGGACTTCTGCCGGCCAGCCGAGGCACAAGCCCCACACACAAAACGCCCCTTCTGGCAGATCGAGGACACGCGCAACCGCGTCCGGGTGATTGCGCATTCCGCCAATGCACACCGTGCCCAGCCCCACCGACTCGGCCGCCGTAGCGAGATTAATCCCGGCGATGGAGGCGTCAATCGCTGCAACGAGAAGGTTTTCAGTGTTGCGAGCCAGCGTGGTGCCGTGCAATTCACAGGCGCGGACGAGTCGCGAAATGTCGGCGCACACCGCGATAAAAATGGGACAGGTGCGGATATGTTCCTGATCCCCGCCGAGCATGGCCAGCTCATTTTTGGTATCGGGGTCGCGCACAATGACGAAGCTATAGGCTTGCATATTGCTGCTGGTGGGGGTGCGTTGCGCCGCACGGAGCAACATTAGCAGCAGGGCGTCGTCAATGGGGGCGTCCTGATATTTGCGAATGGAGACGTGGGTGTTGAGCGTCTCGATGGTGTCGGTAGTGCGGGTCTGAGGGGTGGTGGTCATGGCGTGTTCATCCTGTTCGGGCTTTCGATGTGAGTAAAAACGCCTCAATTTTTGCCAATGGCGGCGCGTTTGTCAACGAATTGACCTCCCACTTGCAATCCCACACCCAATCTACGACAATCGGCGCGATCATTCGCAAGCCACGGAGACGCTCCCCTTGACCACCACCGGAACCCAACGCTTTTTTCGCCTGCTACCGCTGATTGTGCTGCTGTGGGGCTTTTTGCTGCTGCGCGTGCTGAATATTGGTGCGTGGCTGGCCTTCTTCGTTGATGAGATGCACCACATGGACCGCGCCCGGCATGTGCTGGAATTTTCTGACCTGCAAACCAGCACTACCCCCGGCAAACTCTTGCTGTACTATTATCTGGCCCCGTTTGGGCTGCCGGCCAACTTCCCCGGCTGGGTGGGGCGGGCGGCCGTCGCACTCTTTTCGCTGGTGGGCGCGGCGGGGACGTATGCCTTAACGCGGCGTTTGTTTGCGTCGCACCGGGCCGGGTTGCTGGCGGTGGTTGTGCTGGCAGTGTTCCCCTTTATGCTGTTTCATGAGCGCATGGTGCTTTCTGACCCCCTCGCGGCGGTGTTTGTGGTGCTGGTGGCGTGGTGGGGCGTGGTCGTCGCGCAAAAACCGACATTGACGCGGGCGGCAATCCTCGGCGTGCTGGTGGTTTTCATGCTGCTGGCAAAGATCGTCGCCGGGCCGCTGCTGGTGCTGCCGTTTATGGCGGTGGCCCTGCTATCCCCGCGCCCGATACAGTGGCGGGATAATCTTATGTCACAGTTCACGCGGCTGTGGCAGGACTATCAGCCCTTTATCCTGCGGGCGGCGTTTATCATCCTCGCGGTGTGGATTCCAATCATGGCATTTTACGTGGGCCGTGGGCTGCTTTCCCCCGCAGAAACCGACCCTATCGTCGTTGATTACATCTACGCCGGGGTATCGCCGGACTATGACGACTCGACGCCACAGGTTGTGCAGCGCAACCTTGACCACATCGGGGAGATGTTCGCGACGTTGTGGGGCCTGCTGCTGATCGTGCCGACGGTGGCAGGGGGTGCCTATCTGTTGTGGCGGCGGCCGCAGGTGGCGTTGTATCTGCTGGTCGGGATCGCGCTGTATTGGGGGGTGCTGGCGGTGGTCAATGCGCGGCCGAACTCACGTTATTTCACGCTGGTCGGGCATTTGTGGGTGGTGCTGGTCGCAGGCGGGGTGTGGTCGCTGTGGCGGGAGAGTTCGCGGGCTGGGGGGGTGTGGCGTGTGGCGGGTGTGTTGCCGCTGGTGTCGCTCACGGCGTGGGTGGCGCTGTATGGCCTGCCTTTTGCCCTTCAGATGCAGCAAAACGCAACAGATTTGCCGCTGCCCGCTGCGGAAGAAAACGGCTATTTCCGCAACTTCACCGGCTACGCGCTGACGGATGCCATCTACGAGGTCGAAGCGCAACCCGCCATCAGTCAGGGCGAAGACGAACCGCTGGCCTATCTGGCTGTGCGCCGTTGCGACTATGTGCCCTATCACATCCCCTCAGATACGGACGTGCAATTCATCTGCAACCGTGACGCAAACGGAGCCTTCACCGCCGATATTCTGGAAGCGGCCGCCCGTTATGGCGCACTCTACATTATCCGTGAGGATTTTCCGCATTTTGAACTGGACCACAACCGCCTGAACCTGACGCTGCTGGAGCGCTTCCAGCGGCCGCGTGATGGCACATGGGTTGAGGTCTATCGGGTGGACGGGGCAGGCGTCGCGGGGCGGTGACGGATGGAGAATGCACGTTCACAACAAAAACCATCACCACAACAGATGCTGTATAGAGGCGAGTCGCGTCCACCTGAGCAAATCGCCCAGGCAGGCGGTTTCTTCCCACGCGTGCCGGGTGCAACCAATCATCCGCTCGAAATCATGAGCCACGTTGCGCCGAATGATTTTCCTGAAGATCAATTCCCGAAACTATGGGCGGAAACACGATATAATGGCTACTACAATATTCATTATGGCAAATATGTTTCGACTTCAGCAGAACTATCAACCGCACTCACCTACTCCGATTATGACCCGGTTGGTTACGTTTATCGGATGGTTGACCCGGGGACGGGATATAGGGTTCGTGATGTGTTTCAGACGCATTTCAAGGCTTATCGTCCTGGCGTCGATTTACCACCGATTATGGAAGCTGAAAGGGAAATTGTGTTTGGCGTGGGCGGGATACCGCTCCGTTTTGTAGTAGAATATCAGCAGACATTCAGTGGCTTCTTTGTCCCCGGCACTAACTGGTTGCCATTTCCGCACGATGAGTAAGTGAGGACGTATCCTGTGGACAGCACAACACTTCTGGAATCACTCGGCCATGTTGCCGATCCGCTCATTGAATATGAAGCAGCGCTGACACATTTGCTGGAAGCGGACTATCCGCCTGCGTATGGTATGCACCCGCTGGATGCTATCATTCTACGGGTGGGTGCCCCAAACCTCTTTAGCTCCACGCTATTTGTGCATGATGACCTCGCTCACGCTGAGTATGTCTGTACCGCAGTAGTACGTTTAATCAATTCAGCGCGTTTTCTGCCACTCGTTGCGGAACGACTCGCCCAGATGCCGCTGCAACAGAATTCTGACGTCATTATTGTCAGGAGAAAAGCGGAATGGGCCGGCAAGCGCGTCTTTTGGATGGATATCAACAAGCTACTGGCGCTCTCCCTTGAACATGAAACTATCTGGCGCTCTGAAGTGTTTCCGCAAATTCTCCACGAACTGAAAGCGCAGCAGTTCCTCGTCTGGCTGAACGACCTGAACCCGCTATTTCAAGAACGGTCACGCTATGGCACCTTCCTCGCAGACTTGCATTGGGCCTGGCGTACTCGTCAATTCACCCTGCTTGCTCCCACTACACCGACACACTACAACCGCTATATCGTTGGACAAACTCGACGTTTCATGACCCCGCTTTACCTCACGTCGAATCCCACAACCGCCTGAACCTGACGCTGCTGGAGCGCTTCCAGCGTCCGCGTGATGGCACATGGGTTGAGGTCTATCGGGTGGACGGGGATTGATTGACACCGATAATTAATTTAGCTACAATCAATTCAACGTGTATCTATTACAAATGAATAAAGGTGTTTATCATGAGCCATCGCATTTTCACGCACGATGCATTGCCCGCCGTTATTATCGAGTTTGGGGCAGATTATGACGCTGCTACCGAAAACCAGTCGGTTACTGAGTCCCTCAACCAGACGCTCAATGAGACCGGCCCCGGTCAATACGCGATCTTTGACTGGCGGCAGGCACACTTTTCCATGGATGACCTCATACAAGGGGCAGGCTCGGCGCTTGGTGACCCAACTGACGGAATGCGCAACCCTAAGATCGTCGGTATTGCCTTCATTGGGGACCTCGATATGTGGCGGATGATTGCGAACAACCTCAACGGAATGAGTGGCGGTGACGTGGCGCACATTGAGGCCTTCGAAACGATGGAAGACGCCCTCGCCCACATTGAGCGCAGCCTCTCCACCGAATAGTATTTATAGAGGCCGTTTGAACTGGTTGATTTAAGGGTTTATGGTTCGGGTCGTGGTGTATGTCACACGCTGTAGGGTTGAGATAACCTGAAACGCAAGCGTGGTATGGCAACCCGGTCCGCTGCGTGAGCGCCCTTCAGGGCTGTTCACGCACAAGACTTGCATAGCCCCGTCGTTTACGGCGGGGGAAAAGGGCCCCGCACTGAAGTACGGGGCTAGCATGGTGTGGCGG
>DAOTTU010000103.1:0-80302 GCA_034437655.1 Anaerolineae bacterium | reverse complement strand
GGTGGGTAACGTAATCTCCGCGCCTGTTGTCTCGCTCAACCACTGACAAAAAGCGATAGCCTCATACCACGACACACCAACCACCGGCTGTTCAGCACCATTCCATTTGCTGTCTTGCCAGTAACGCGGCGCTGTCCAGCCATTCTCTTCTCGTTTCTGCCAGCCGGCTTCCGTCCAGAACCGTTGTTCATGGTAGCCGCCCGCCTCAATGAATCTGGCAAACTGCGCGTTGGTGATCGGGTATTTGGCCATCAAAAACGGCCCAACGTTGAAGGTCTGTCCGCCGCCGTAGAAGCCCGACTTCTCCTCCAACGTCACTCGGCCGCCGGGAATCTCAATCCACGCGAAGGGCGCTGGCAAAATGGCTGGCTTGCTGGTGGGTTGGGTGCGTTGTTGGGTGCGTTGCGGTGGCCGTTGCCCCGAAAAATACGCGACGGCCGCCTGAATATCGGCCGCGATGTCGTCAATCGTCTCATCAAGGATTTGCTCGTCGGGGATGCGAGCCGCTTGCAGGTCAAAACAGGCCTTCAAGGTCGGTGGCAGGGCGTCGGTGGGGGGTGGGGTGCCGCCAGCAATCATAAACGGCAGGATGGGAATGCCGAGTTCCTGCGCAATTTCGAGTTCAAGCTGCACATAGTCGGTTTCGTCGGGATTGCGGGCCTTGGCTTGCAACAGGTTCAGCCACGCAGGCCCGACGATCATCATCACGGCATCGGCGGCTTCGAGCTTCTCGCGCAAGACATCCTCAAAGCGCCGAAAGCGCGGTATTTTGATGTCCATGAAAACGTTGTCGGCCCCGAAACGGTGGGCGAGGTGGGTGCGCAGCGCGTAGACAAAGAAGCGGTGGTCATTGCGGCGGTAGTTAATGAACAATTTCGGGTGGGCGGGCATAGGCGATCATTTCTATAAAAGGGTGTCGTTTCATCGGGGGTATTATGACACGGGGTGCGGATGGGGGCAAGCAAATTGTTACGCCCTTGCAGGGCATTGCCCGTTGCTGACGACGCATTGGAAAGTCTTGTCCGATAATTATGATAGACAAACATCTCTATAATTAACATCTATATCAATGTCGCGAAAACGTCTTATCCATCGCATTGTGGGAGGGTATGCCGTCTGCGCCGTCAACCCTCCCCTACAACCATTTTGGTCAAATAGCGTGTTTGTGTAGGGACTGTGTTGGCTTCCGCAGGAAGACATACCTGTCCTTTTATGGCATTAAACCGTATAACAATGCGATCCTCGAATTATCGGACAGGACCTGGAAAACCGTCGCTTGCCCGGTGTCGTGGGCGCGAGGGCCATCGCTGCATCGGGAGTGACCCCTGAGCAGGCGAACTTCAGTTCTGTCTGCTCACCCGGCGGAGTGCTAGCGCCGTACTTCAGTGCGGCGGCCAATAGCAGCATGAATGTTGATGCAATCGCCCTGCCTCTTGTGTCTGCCGATAGTGTTCCGCTCAGGGCGTGTCCGTATCCAACCCGATGCCAAAGGCATTTTCGAGGTCTTCTTTGGAGTATGTCTTGAACGCCAGCAACGTCTCCGTGGCCTGAATGCCCGGCTGCTGATGCACGGCCTGCGTCACGATGTCGGCCACCTGTTCATTCGACTGCGCCCACAACACGGCAACAAGGTCATAGCGCCCCGCCACCGAATACACCTCACGCACCCCGTCAATGCTCAGGATGTGCTGGGCCACGTCATTGATGGCACCACGTTCGGCGTTAATCAATACCACTGCATTTACCATGTGTGTTGTTCTCCTAACCGTTTAAGATCACCTCAAGTTCGCGCACAAAAGATGTCGCGTCTATCGGTTTTGGGAAATAAGCGTCAAAGCCAGCCTCGAGCGCCTGCGCTGCCAGCCCCGGAAAGTGATAAGCGGTCACAGCAACGCGCTTGGTTGCAACAAACGTCGTGTCCTCATCAATCTTTTTGAGCAAGGACCAACCATCCATTTCAGGTAGGGCCAGGTCAATAATGATGAGGTCAGGCTGCACGTCTGCAAGTTGTTCGAGGGCCTGTTCGGCACTGTCAGCGGCAACTGACCTGACCCCATGATACGATAAAATACCCTGAATGAGTTCCATGCTATCGGCTTCATCTTCGACAACCATGATCAACGCATCGCTGAGCGTCATCGTTTGCCCCCTAATATAGCTTGCAAATCTTTCAACAGAGTTGGCACGCTGATGGGCTTGGTAAGGTAACCATCAAAGCCAGCCGATAGCGCCCGTTCACGATCCCCAACCATTGCATGGGCCGTCAGTGCGATGATTGGAATACGGGTATAACCATCCAATTCACGGACTCTGGAGCGGGTTTCCCAACCGTCCATAACTGGCATTGACAGGTCCATCAGGATCATGTTCGGGCCAAAGTGGCTCATACAATTCAGGCATTCCTGCCCATTGGCCGCCACATGCACCGTGACCCCAAAAAAGGCTAATGTATCCGCCACCATTTCCAGATTGTCGGGTTCATCGTCTACAATCAACACGCGCCAGGTCGTGGGATCCTGTACTTCCATTGTGTGTTCCGTCATCATGCTTTATCTGGCACCTTTTCTGGCATTTCTATCGGGAATACAAGCGTAAACGTGCTGCCTTCACCGAGGGTACTCTCAACTTTGATCTGACCATCCATCATGCGCACCAGGTTACGGGTAATCGAGAGCCCCAGCCCGGTACCCCCATAGGCACGGCGTGTGCTGCCATCCAGTTGACGAAATTCGTCGAAGATCAGTTCAATGGCGTGCGGCGGAATCCCAACCCCGGTATCACGCACAGACACGCACCAGGTATTGTCTTGCGCTTCTTTCCACGCTTTGAGCGTAACTGAGCCCTCCTCGGTAAATTTAAAGGCATTTGACAGCAGATTGACAATGGTCTGCTCAATGCGCTTTTCGTCACCGATGAGGGTTGCGGGCAAATCATCGCTAATGGATAGTTCAAAGTCGAGCTTCCGTTCTTCAGACAACACACTCATCTGCTCACCCAGCCGTTCACACAGCGCGACCGGGGAAAACTGTTCGTGTTCAAGCTCAATGCGTCCAGCTTCAATGCGCGTGACGTCCAGAATATCGTTAATCAACTCTAGCAACCGACCGCCGTTTTGCCGTAAGCGTTCTAGCCGATGGGTTTGTTGCTCATTTAATGGACCACTCATGCCCATCAGGAGCATATCACTGAACCCGATGATCGCATTCAACGGCGTGCGGAGTTCGTGCGACATCGTTGCCAGGAATTCGCCCTTCACACGCGAGGCTTCACGGGCTTGCGCCGTTGCCGCACGAAGTTGCTTATTGGTCTCATTGATTTCCTCGACGCGCTTGTCCAGTTCAGCGATGTTTTCGAGCAGGCGGTCGGTCATCGCGTTAAAGGATGCCGTGAGTTGACCGATTTCGTTATTGCGAGTGATAGGGGTACGCTGGCTATAGTCACCTTCAATCACGCTGGCGGCTGTGCGAGTTAGCGTTGTAATGGGGCGGGTAATCCACAACGACACTGCGACGCCCACACTAGCTGCAAGCAGCGCCACAACCGCACCAATGATGATCACCAGTGTCCGTGTATCGTTGATAACTGCAAGCACCTCATCACGTTGAATTTCTGCCAGCACCCCCATTTGCAGATCGGGTAGCCAGCGATACACACCAATGACTTCGGCCCCGGTATAGTTTTCATACACGCCGGAGTCGTTGCTGCCTGCGAGAGCAGCCGTGATACCTTCACTGGAATAACTTTCACCGACGGCATAGCCTGCAAAGCGGCTTGGCGTCACAAAGCGCTGTTCGTCAGCCGTGACGAGATACGTTTCACCGGTATCACCCAAACCAACGCGGATTGTCATGATGTCTTCGATGACTTCAAGTCGTAGCCGCCCTGCGAAAAAGCCAACCGTTTCACCGTCATCGTTGTCCAGTGGCTGCATAACTATCATCTGCAAGCTGCCGCGTTCCTGATCAAAATACGGCGGCTGCACTGACTGGCCAGACAGCCCGAGTTCTACAAATGGTGCCTGGCTTACATCGGTATTGAGCATCGCCTCATCAGTTGAAACACGCACGGTGCCCTCGGCGTTCACCAGAAAAAACTCACTGAAATCTTCTTGCACTGCAAGCTGATCCTGCAAAAAGTCAACCTGTAGATTGGTGGCCGTGGTCAGGGTGCGGTCACTTTCAACAATCGTCACCATACGGTCTTGCTGGTCGCTGTTGGCAAGGATCAGTACCATCGTGATCTGTGCAGAGGAGAGCCAGCGTTCAATGTCGTTAGCTTTGACTTCGGCTTGAGAGCGCATCTGTTCAAAAGCGCGATCTTCGGCTTGTTCAGTCGCCTGTAGCACGGTGACCGCGACAAGGATGATCGCTGGGATAATCGCCAGCAGCACGAAAGCCCCGATCAATGTAACGCCAATGCGCCCCCGAAACTGCTGTGTTGGTGCGCCTGGCGACGTTGCAGAGTTGGTTGTCGTTAATGTCATAGGATTATTCACTCAGCAAGGTGTCAAGGTCGGCTTGCAGGCCTTCAAACGCCTCGTCTAGCGTCAACTCGTCTGACATAACCTGTGATAGGCGCACGCGGATTAGACTATGGATTTCGCCAGACGCCGAGTTGTATTGTAACTCGTAGGCTTCAGGGTTAACCTTACCCAGTTCGGTGGTAAATGTGTTCAGCGCGGCAGCGTTCGTTGGGTAGTCGATACCACTTTCAATCAATTGACTATGCCCGGGCAAGTACAATGCCTCGCCGTAGAAGCGCTCCATAGTCTCAACTTGTGTTAAGTAGCTCAATAAATCGCCAACTTCTTGGGGGTGTTGCGTGCCCGCCATCGCAACAATCACACCACCACCAACCATGCCAGAGCTACCACATGGGCCCACCGGGCTGGGTACAACTTCCCAGTCAAAGTCGTCAATTTCCTGATAGTCACTGACCTTCCAACTGCCAGAGAAATGGAATGCGGCTCGCCCATCTTCAAAAATATCACCGGGATCAATGTATTGCTGCCCGGGGGCGGCCCACACATCCAGCGCGGTCAGCCCGGTCACATGCCAGTCGTAGAGCATATTGGCTGTGGTACGAAACCCCTCAGAATCGATGGTGATGTTACCGCTGCCACTGCGATCAAAATAGGTGGCACACAAACTCAGTGATGGTCCCCAGAAACGGTGCCCGCTACGATCTATCAACATACCGTAAATCGGTTCGTCTTCGGTGCTAAGTGCTTCCTGTACGGCACGGGTAGCTGTTTCCCATGCTTCCCACGTCACTTCATCAGACGTATCACTCGGCACCTCAACACCTGCATCTTCAAACAGAGTGCGGTTGATAAATGGGCCAGAGATGGTGAAATCTGTCGGGTAGCCGTGCAACGTGTCGCTGGTGGGGTCAGTGCGCATCGCTTGCAGCAGTTCGGGTGCAAAATTGTCATCCCACTCGTCGGCATTGCTCAAAAAGGGACGGACATCGAGATAGTGTTCACTAAAGCGCCCTAACTCCGTGACACGCACAAGGTCAGGTGGAGTACCTGC
This sequence comes from Anaerolineae bacterium, assembly GCA_034437655.1. Classification (GTDB taxonomy): domain Bacteria; phylum Chloroflexota; class Anaerolineae; order Aggregatilineales; family J027; genus J027. Next base: position 74,768 of record DAOTTU010000103.1, on the reverse strand, counting down.
GGCAATTTGATCTTCAAGGATTTCGGTGATTTCAGAGTAGAACGGCAAGACGTCAATTTCAACAACAACGTCCGGATTGTCAGCTTCATAGTCGTTGGTGATGCCCTCAAGGACATCAACGGAGTTTCCATCTTCGAAAATCAATATACGGAGGGTAGTTGGCGTTTCATCCTGTGCCTGTGTCGTCGGTAAGAGTACCCCCAGAACGATGACTGCAAGTAGCATTATTCCTATCTTACGCAACTGGTTTCTCCTTATGCCCTCTTTAATGCCTTCACATTACATTATACGGCAGATGTTTATTGAGCAGCAATCATACTCACTCTAAACCAATTACACATCTTCGGTCTGTTTGGCGAAGCAAATTGTCAAATTGAAAGCAAAAGTCCTCACGACGCCATCAATCGTTCACCCTATCCGATAGATACCACACACATATCGCTGGAAGCCGGCGTCACATTAACACCCATAGAAGGAATCAGCGTTTTGGGCTGACAAACAGGTTCACCCCCACATAAGTTCCGCTAACCGCCACGCTCTTAACTATTCTTCCCCCTGTTAGGTGTTAACTCAAGTTGCATGCTCGTTACTGCCGTAAACCCCATACGCTTCATAAAAGGCACCGATTGGGTTTTCACCTCGACAAAGCCAAGACGTTTGTAGAGTTGCTTTGCCCGTGGGTTGGTATCAACAACATCGAGCCTGACAGTATAATACCCTTCTTCACGGGCAAACGCGGTTATCGCTCCAAAAAGCCGGGTGCCAATTCCTAGCCCACGCGCATCCGGGTGTACCGCAACGCCGTCAATAAACAAAACATTCTTTTGAGGGGTACGCTCAAGCAAAGCACCCCATAATGCACGCCACAGCCCTTTAAACACGCCAAACTCGCGTAGCAATGTTGAGAACCGTATGTCAAATAATTGTTTTCCGTCATGCTGAAACCCCATCAGCCCCACGACCTGACCGTCCTGTATGGCAACAAAGGCCTGTTGTGGTACCATCGTTTTTTGCAGGATCTGGATAGTTCTTGATTCGGAGCCACCAAGAATCAGAGCCAGCTTCTGTGCAAAGGCAATATAATAAATTTCAGCGGTTCGCTGTTGCTGGTTTGGTGGAACACCACGCACAATGCTGATGTTCTCAATGGGGGATGCTGTTTCTGACAATTGCTCTGACATTTTCGCCGTCCTTCTGAATGCCTCACATAAAAGCCAGAACATACACCCAAAACGCTGAGACGTAAATGTTGCAAATAGCTACTACCACGATCCTTGAAGGATCATCATCTGTATTCCTGTATTCAGGTGTACGCGCTAATCGGCAATTACACAAAACACACCGCTCTATCTGCATCTGTTCATCACGGAACAGAGCGTATCACACTAGCGTATGCCAGTAGCCGACTCATTCCTCAACAGGGGTAACCCAATAGCGCCCGCCCCCACGTTCGCGCCGCAAATAGCCAAAGTCCACCAGCAAGCGGCGCAGTTCGGCTACGTCGTCGTGATGCACTCGCAAAATCGCGTTGACTTCAGTTTCGGTATAGGTACGGGTGAGATCAAAGCGCGTGGAGAGATACTCCAAAACAACCAATTTGCGCTTCTGCCTGGTCGGCCACTGAACAATGCGTTCACCTGCAAACGTCCGGTGGAGAATATCAGCGCTGTCGGCATCAACATCCAGTTCGCCAATCCACGCATTCGAGTCTTCTGGTGTTGCCGGGGGGTGCAGAGGAACCCGTAACAATTGTGCCGTGATGGTGTTTAAAGCCCCCGTCTTGAGTTGATACAAGCGGCGTGTACCATCAGCCTGAAGGTTAACTAAATCGTGTTCACGCAGACGCTTCAAGTGGTGCGAGGTGGTGGCGTCAGTAAGTTCCAGGTGGTGTGCAATGTCGGTCACAGTGCGTGGCTCGTGTGCAATGAAACGTAGCAACAACAGCCGTTTTTCATCAGCAAGGACTTTCAACACGTTGACAAGCTGTTGTAGATCAGCGGTCGAAAGCCCTTGTTCATCTGGTATTGGCATGGTCTACTAATCCACCGTGATATGGAGCCAATAGCGATTACCGCGTCGGTCACGTTGGAGATGTTTGTGATCCACTAAAGCACGCCGTAGAGTGGCGACATCATCATGATGGCGACGCAGGATCGCGTTCACCTGAAATTCAGTATAGACGCGCCCCAGCTCGAATTTTGTAGCAAGATAATTGACAACTACGATCATTGCTTTCAACTTGTTCGGTATGCGCAGCAATTCTGCACCGTTAAAGTGGCTATCAAGGACAGCCGCCGCATCTGCATCAATATCCAATTCTGCAATCCAATCATTGCTGTAAACGACAGGGGCTGGTGGTTCAGGCAATGCTGCGCGTGCCACAAGATCGGCTACGTTAGTCAGCGCACCCGGCTTCAACTGATAATAATGTTCCCCCGCAATCATATGCAAGTTGACAAGACCCGCTTTACGCAACTCACTTAGATACGCTTCCGCCGCAGTGTTGCTTGCGTCAATACAAGCTGCGATAGCTTCCAATGTACGTCCGTGAGATTCAAGGAAGCGTAACAGTTTAAGACTGGCGGCATTCGAAAGCACATGCATGGTTTGCGCGAGATGTTGGAACTCTGCCGCATTTAGACCGATGGCGGTCGCCGCTGGATACATGATATTTCCCTTTATTTTTATTTACATCAAAATTAGATATACATCTAAATTTTCAAATTGTCAACTTGCATCGCAAAGCCCCAATAAACAGGTGGTGTGACCTTGTATTCAACGGAGTATAATATTCATGAATGGATCGCTACCAGATATCAGATCACAACAAGTCATTCAGGGAAGGTGACTCGTGCAATCGGTTAGCTCAATTGGTGCAGATGACGCAACAGCAGCCTTAGCTATTCGCAATCGCACACGGTGGGGTGCCTGGTCCGCAATGCTATTCTCGCTCGTGCTGATCATCGGCGCGACGGTGATATTTGTTTTCCAGCCCGATTTCTTGAACGACGATGATGCCAACTCACTCTACCCCGTAAAAATCTATGACGCTGGCACCTGGTATGATGTCACTGACCTCCCTCATGACATCCACACGTTGCGCACCGACCCCGGCGAATTTCATGACGCCATCTGGTTCACCCGCGAAGACACCCCCGGCATTTACTTTTTCAACAATTATCGTAATGACTTGATTTGGCGCAAATATCCTCTGCGTGAGGGTGAAGACCCGGCCGCTGTACAACAGTATTTCCCAGACGACGCGCTTGTCAATCAAGGCACCGCTGATGAAGGCTACGTTTGGGTCGACAGCGAGCAGTATTTCGGGCCGGGGGCGTTTGCAGGTGATGGACACATCGGTGATAACTTCGTCACCATCGGGCAGCATGAAGTAATCGTCAACAGTGCCGACAACCTGCAACGCTATGACGACAACCTCCATTTGTTTATACACCTTGCCATTAACGACCATATCGCGGGACAGCAACTGCTGGACTTTGACGGTCACTATATTGACGACAGTACGTTCGTCGTCACTGCGATCACCGCTGACCAGACGCTGCATGTCAGCCATGAGAACCGTTTTGGGGAACAGCTTCTACATCGGGAGATTGACCTCATTGAGACGATTTCGGCTGATGTTGCTGAACCCAGTGAAAGCTGGTATCGTGGCGAGCCTTATCTGTTTCAGTTGGGACGGATCGTGTATGTCATCTACGGGCACAGCGTTTTCTTTATGGACATGCTGGCTGACGAGCCTGAATGGCAGGCTGAACTTCACCTGACCGCACCCTGGGTCGGTGCCAACCTATACCTTGACGTGAATCAATATGGGCTGTGGATCAATATACCCGATAAAGACAGTAGCGTGTATCGCGTTGCTGCCCCTGGCTCGGACAGCGTAGACACTCAGGTCGTTCGCTACCCCATTACGGGCCAAGACATGGCGTCATCGCGTCTTCTCTATCCTACGTTTATGCAAACGCGCAATAGCAATCTCTATGTCGCAGGGATCACCGGCATCATACGGACCACGCCCGACCAGCTTGACGACCCCGCCGGGCTCGAATGGGAGCAAATTTTCCTACATAACGCCTCGGGTGTAAGCATTCGTAGCATTGCCGTGGCGGGCTATGATCAGCTTTGGTTGCTGCTACACACGGAAGGCGCCGATGACAGTGCATCATTTTTGGCATCAATCTGGTCATGGTTTGCAGTAACCATCGGTATTATCTTTATTGGTTCGCTGCTCGGGGTGTATGGATTGACACAGGTGATGCGACCCACCCCGCCCGGCATAGATTACGAACTCACGTTGCGCGATGCAGCCGGCTACCTACCTGACCCCGATTTACTGGAAGGTGGCGACAAACGTGGCTGGGATTCAACACCCATGAACATGCTGATCGCCGGGGTGGGGTTTATCGTCATGGTGTCGTTAGCCGTTGGGCTGCTCGTGTTTGTGGACGACATTGGGCAGCTTTTCGAGACCGTAGAAGATTTCTGGCGCGATGTCATTCCAGGTGCGCCGAAATGGATTATCGACGCGCTGGTTAATTTGACACCGTTCCTGGCACTGGTTGCCTTGAGCCTGCCATTCCTCATCTGGCAACAGCTCCGTGAGGTAGAGCGTGAAAAGCGCCGCGACGCTCGCCGTGCATTTCTCCAGTTTATGGGTGGTCTGTTGATTCTGCCGGTGGGGGAAGCCATTCTTCAAAACTTCGCGGGCAATGCGTTCATCTTCGCGATACTGGTCTTCCTGCTGTATATGGTGCTACCAACGCTGGTTGGTGTGCGCGATGTTAAAGAAGCCCGAGAACAAGGACAGGCTACGCTTGAAACCGAAACCCAGGACATGACACCTTCGATCCGTGCTGAGCAAAGTAACAACGACGCTTATATGCTCATCGCTGAAACAATGGACGCATTGCAAGAAGGCGACTTGCGCACCGCGCAGGACAAAGCCCGCACCGGACTCGCCCTGACCATCAACCGCCCGACCTACCGCACCCATACCCCGCTGTTGCTGACCGTGCTGGCACAGATTCACATGGCGCAGGGTCGCACCCGTGAGGCTGAAAAAGCGGCCAAGGGTGCAATCATATTGCATAAGACTGACTTCCGTGGGCTGGCCATGCTCGGTGAACTCCATCTACTGGACGATCAACACCCCTTCATCGCACATAAATTGTTGCAACTGGCTCACAAAAACACCAAGAATAGCATCGGCACCCACGCCTCGCCGTGGACACCGCGCGACATTATGGCCAGCCTTGCCGCTGCGCGTGCGCAAACTGCCAGCACTGAGCGTGACAGCGCCGAAGACCTTTACGAGCAGGCGCAAGAGAATATCAGCGGCAACCCCTACATGCAAAGTGGGCGTTGGTGGCGACTGGGGTTAGCGGCCCTGGCGCTGGGGCGACGGGAAAAGGCACAAGAAGCCTTCGAACAGGCGGTAGCACTTCAACCCGATGGTGTTTTTGGGCAAGTCGCGCAGCAGTCATTAGCACGGTTAGTTTAGTGTAGATAGGGACTCGCCCTATTCTTCTTAATTGACTTCAATCGGTCCGACCGTGCAATTTGCTATGCGTCGCATAGACCACAGGCAGTTGATTTGCATACGACAATGAGGGCTTGTTTCGGCATTAGCTATCCTCCTGCACGGCTGATGGTAGCTGGCATGACAACTTCATGACTGCAACAATCGTAAAGTTGAAGCGTACGCACAGCGCCAGCAATCCATGCAGTGCAGATTGGTCCTGCACAGGACCGAGCAGCATCGTGGTACCATCCGCCTGTTCTTTGATCTGCATCGTAGAAACATAATCCTGCAAATACGCGCTGACATGATCTTGAAGGATCACCATATATTCCTGAGGTTGCGCTAACGAGGAATTACTCGCCATTCTGCTTACCTTTCAGCTTGGTTAAGTTGCTTTCAGTATGGCAGATAGCACCCGGGGCGTCTTCCTCGCTACGGGGGAATTTGTGCATCAGGGGTAGGCAGTCACATGGCTACTCTGCAAGCAAACCGTGGCTACGTGCGAGCGCGATGGCGTGGGTGCGGCTTTCCGCCTGGAGCTTGCTATATGTGTTTTTCAGATGGGTGCGAACCGTACTAACTGCAACGTGTAACCGGGCAGCGATATCTTTATTCGAAAGCCCTTCTGCCACCAGTTGCAAGGTCGCGCGTTCTCGTTCGGTTAACGGTTCGACATATGCCAACTGCGACTTATCAGTATGGGTTGTAGAACCGTTGCCACCGGGTAATTGCGCAAGAAAATCAGCAGGGGCTTCGGCGCTATCATGCAGCAGGTAGAGTACATCAGCGCCATAGTCGATGAACGGTCGGATAAACGCCTCTGGTGCAGCGACAGCGGCCGCGCGCGCAAGATGCTTGTACGCCCGGGCTGGTTGTTGCTGCCGATGGTCATTGAGCGCAGCCAGAATATCCAGACAGAGCAATAGCCGCACACCATGCCGTGATTCTAAATAAATTCGCTGTGTGGCAATAAATTTCGTCGCCGCAGCATGATGCCCCTTTTCAATCAACCCCACCAGGAAAACAAGCTGCCACTCTTCCATAACCATCTCAGGCGCTTCAGCCGTCGCCATCCACTGCCGCAATGGGGTTGCATTACCACCAAACCAGTGCAACAACGCCGCCTGCGCTTCAACCTGCGTGCGTAACCGCTCGGTTTCAGCAGCATAGGCAACTCGGAACGCAGCTTCAACTTCTGCAAACGCGCGTTCGTTATGTCCACGGGCAACCTCCAGACGGGCGGCCAGCAAATGCCCGATAAGTATTGCTTCTCTAAGGTCCAGTGCTGATTGGAGGCGAGCATGAACACGCAAGTCCTGCTCTGTCGCGTCGAGGTTGTTGGCGTCAAAGTGCAGGCGAGCAGCCTGTAAATACAGCAAGCGCGAGACGAGCAGCGGATCACCCCAGCGGTCGGTCATTTGTTCGGCAGCATGTTCACAAACAGCGAGTGCTTCGCGGCGACGGCCGGTGGCATGCAAATAGACCGACAAATAGTAGCTCATACCGCTATAGGCAAATGTATCTGCCTGCGCGATGGGTTCCTGTAGGTTATTGCGGTTGGATTCGATTGCCTGTTGCACATTCCCCAGTTGCCAATCGACCAAACTGGCAACCCAACGGGCCATGCCGAGTAACTTGGGGTCGGACTCAGGGTCAATTCGGTTCAATTCAGCCTGAGCGTGTGCCGTTTGCCCGCTATACGTCGCGATGAGTGCATCCATCAAGTGTAACCAGGACTGCTGGCGGCCATCAGCGTTGTCAGGCAAAAGCGCATAGGCCTGTTGTAGCGCATGTTGGGCACCTTGCAACTGGCGGCTGTGAACCAGAAACCAGGTCCGGGCCAGCCAGATTTCATAGTGCTGTGGCGTGAAATCTGCTGGCAAGTAGGACAACAAGCGCCGCAAGATGAGGTGATGGCCTGCAATCAAAGCCGGGACAACCTGTTGGGCGATGAGTCGGGCGAGTGCGGGCCAGTCCTCAAGCTGGGTATAGTAACGGCTGGCAAGTTCAACGTCGTACTGTTGTGCGTGCCAGGCCGCCGCCCGTGACAGAATGCGCCGTGCTTCATCATCGGCAAGCTGGATGCGCAATACATCTCCCAGAAAGTGATGATAGCGCCACCATTGCCCCGCCTCATCAAGCGGAAACAGAAACAGGTTGAAAGCGCGAAGCTGTTGCAGCATCTGTGCGCTGTCATTGCGTTGCAAGCACACATCACACAACGGCGCTGAAAGCTGACTCAGGGCAGACGTCTGCACGAGAAAGTCATGCAAGGCGTGGTTGTCGCGTGGCAGCACTTCTTCCAGAAAATAGCTGGCAAGGTAAACATGTGTGCCGTTGAATGCGGCCAGAAACTGCTCTGGTGCGGCTGTAGTTGGCAGCGCCAGTGTTGCCATCACCAGTCCAATCGCCCACCCTTCTGTATTGCGAATAAACGTGTTCAACGGCTCGGGGTCAAGGTCTACCGCGCTCATGGTCCGCAGAAAGGCGGTCGCTTCTTCTGTGGAAAAGCGCAGGTCCGCAACCCGGATTTCAGTCAACCAGCGCGACGCCCGCCAGCGTGCCAGCGGTAATGGCGGATCATAGCGTGTGCTTAAGATAACGGCGTAACCGGCGGGTAAATTTTCGACCATCTCTTGCACAATTGCGTAATTCTGTTGTGACTGGAGTTCATGCAGGTCATCCAGCACCAGTGTCACAGGTTCATCCAGCGTGATTAGCCCCTGTACCAACAGGCGCCCAACCTGCGCAGGCTGCGGCGTTGCATTGTTCTGAAAAAGGCTATCCACTTCCGTGCCAAGTGCCGCACCAAGCGCGTCGAGTGTGTCAACCAGATGGCCAATAAAGGCCGGGGTATGCGCGTCACCACTGTTCAACGCCACCCACCCAACCCGCATCGACTGAGCGTGTGCCCACTGTAAGGCCGTCGTCGTTTTGCCGTAGCCAGCGGGCGCACTGATGAGTAGCACGCGCGTGTTTGCAGCAAATCTGGTCGTTAGCTGCGGCCGTTCAATCGTGTTGTCAGGTAATTGTGGGAGCATGGCGGGCTTTCTAGTGATGCAGAACAACGTTACGTGATGTTGATATTACCCGTAAATCCAGACGGCAACCACTCACTGACGACGTATCATTTCTTTTAATATTGCAACTGCATGTTGATCACATTCAGTATTGAGGATGGTACATGCACGCGCGGTGGAGGTAGAGGTCTGGCAGTCAGTGCTTTGATTGCCAGACCATGATGTTACGTGAAGTTAAGCGACCTACTCTTCGATCCGCGTAAAGTCGTAGCGGAACTCCCCTGTACCAAAGGCGAAAACGTCGTCCTCAAAGCTGACCATTGCGCCTTCAAATGGGGCCTCGCTATAGACGTAATCTTCAACTTCGCCGTTGCGTCGAATCGTGACAATTTCGCCACGGAACTCGCCCGCATCCAGGAACAACTGATTCTCATCGGTCAATTCGAGCGTAATTTCACCGAGTTCAGGGTTCGCCCATGTCCCCACATATGGCTCGACAGTTTCTACCACAACCTCACCAATGCTGCGCTCGTCAGAGGGTTCTGTCGTGGCATCGGTATCTGCGTCGTCGGCTTGCGATTCACGGAGGTCTTCTAGCAGCCGTTCAGCAGAGTTTTGGTCACGCCCATAGACCAGTTCCATAAGGCGATTAAAGGCCGTGCCATTGATGTTATTGGTTGAGCGTGCGTTGGTCAGCATCACAAAACCGAGGTCGGCCTGCGGCACAAAGGCCATTTCGGAGGTGTACCCGACCAGATTCCCGGCATGGCTAATCACGCGGACACCGAAGTAATCCGACAGGATGAAGCCGAGGCCATAGTCCTGCTGGGCATTAATTTGCGCCTGCGGTTCCCAGAGGCGTTCAAGCTGTGCCATTGCGGCAATTTCGGTGCCATCAACAGTGGTTCCGCCGTTGAGCAACATCTGCACGTAAGCAGCCATGTCTTCTGCGTTGGACCATAGCCCACCCGCAGGCGCAGCCGGAATGAAAGGACGCTCAATGCTGAATTGCGCCGGGACATAGCCTTCACCCAGTTTGGTGATGTATGGCGAGGCGACGTTGCCGCTAATCGCCGCGTCGAAGTCGAAGGTGCTGTTTTCCATACCGACCGGCCCAAGCACACGCTCGTTCACCATGTCAACGTAGCCGTCCAAGAGGTTATCATAGGCGGTGCCGTTGGCGGCGGCAGCGGCATAGCCCCCGGTCGCGACCATCTGATTACTGTATTGGAAGGTTTCGCCAAAGTCGGTGAAAATTTCAAAGGTGGCGAGTTGTTCAACAATATCCTGTGCAGTCAGTTGCGCCCCGTTGAAGAAGAACTCAAAGTCACGGCGCGGCACCCCGGTGCAGGCACACACAAGGTTTTCCATCGTGATTTGCTGCGTCAGTTCGGGGTCGGCCACTGCAAATTGTGGCAGAACATCAACCACGGGCGTTTCCCAGTCAAAGACACCATCTTCAACAAGCGATGCCATTGCGACGGTGGTCATCGTTTTTGTGGTCGAAGCGATGGCAAAAAGCGTCTGCGGGTCAACGGGTTCTTGAGTTTCACGATCACGAACGCCGAAGCCGTTGATATAGATAACTTCACCATCTTGCACGATAGCAACGGCTGCACCGGGGATGTCTGCCAGTTCTATGGCTTCACTGACAAAGGCTTCGATTTCGGCGAGCATCTCGTCGGTGACAGGTTGTGCTTCAACACCGCTGAGGTCTTCGCGTTCCTGTGCAGTAATCTCATAGCCACTGGCAATGACGTTAACCTGTGCTGAGCGCCGTTGAATCGCGGTCAGTTCGCCATCATAGAGTTGCACATAAGTCACGCCTTCAAAGCGCACAGCAGCGCCCTGCGCAAAACGGGTGTTACCACCGTCATAGTTAAGCACCAGCACTTCTTCCACATCGGCGTCTTCCGCAATTTGCGGATCGTTGATTTCTTGCGCAACTTCCAGCTCAAATTCTGGGAGTACAATCGCCCACGCATCGTCAATTGCGGTGCGCAGATCTGCGGTATCTGTGGTCAGGAAATAAGCCTGAATGGTGTCTTCGGGGCTGCGGAGTACGGTGTAGTCGTCCTGTTCATCAACCGTCCAATTGCTGGGCACCGGAACACTGTAGCGCTCGTCCGGGCTGGTGTAGGTTGTCTGGCCGTCATCCTGCGCCGTGACAGGTATGGGTTGGCTGCTCAGCACCGGGAAGATCAATAAGGCAGCAAGGCATAGTAAAAGGAAGCGTTTCATGCGAATGCAAACTCCTTGTCGGTTGCATGGATTCAGATCATGTTGGTTTATGAAACTTGTCTGGCAAGCACTTTTCATCGAAAAGTGGCACCAGAGCTTATCCTAGCATGACACACTGTTCTACAACAGGTACAGTGATTGAGTTCAATATGGGCAATTGGGCCCATTTACAATTTAATGTTGAATGACATAACTTAACAAGAAACCCCCGCCTGCGTGTTGCAGGTCAGGGGTTGATGAAGAGCTATAGCGGATCGTGTGGCGGGGTTATTCGGCGTTGTCGAGGTCGAGCGTGTAGATGATTTCGGTGTCGTTGATTTCAACCGCTGTCACGGTGACCCGTTCACTGAGGCGACGTTCAGCGCGGCGCAAATCCTGTGTGAAACTGCCAACCAGATTTTCGCTGATGCGGTTGCTTAGTTCTTCGGGCGTGTCCTCGTTCCCGATTTCAACGGCGGTAATCTGCCATTCCAACTCACCAGCGTCGGTGAAAACTGGCACAATCGTCACGGCGACCACAAACGGTTCGGTGTCTTCAGCGCGTTGTGGGTCAAACACACCACTGATCACAACCTGACCGGGTTGGAAGTCCACGAAAACATCGGTGATCGGGCGGTTTTCGAAACGGTCTTCAAGACGGTCCGGGTCCTCGGCGTTGTTCAGTTCAGCTTCGGTCAGGGTATAGGTGCCAGCTTCGCGGTCGAAGTCACCGATGATGTCACGCGGTTCCATTGCCAGTGTGTAGGTAATGTCAACATCAGTAATTTCGACGTCAAGCACATCCTGCACGCTGCGGTCACGGAGACGCTGGCCGAAGTTTTCAAATAGTCCAGTGCCAAAGCGGGCGCTGGCTTCACCATCCGCAGGGGCCTGACCATCAACCAGCAGGCTATCCACAGCCCAACCAATGAAGTTGCCGCCACCGTCATACTGCGGGACCAATGTACCAACGAGCAGCACAACTTCACCGTTATTACGACGGGTAAATTCGGTGGTGATTTCGACCGCGCCGGGCTGCAAATCAACCACAGTGTTATCAAACTGACGGTCACCGGGGAAGGGGCGCTCATTGATGAGGTCATTGATTTCGGCTTCCGTGAATGTGACTGTAACGGGCGCGTCGTCGTCATCTTGAGCGCCAACACCCGGCACAGCGACAACCAGCATGGCGATGATTGTAACGAGAATGAACAGCTTAGATTTCATGGGGTTACTCCTTTTTTGTATGATCGTTTCACTTTCTGATCTTTATATTGCCGGGCAAATGTGAAGTAAATTTGGCGCAAATGTAAACGATGTGTGAATTTTTTGGCTGTCTCCTGCAAATCTTCGGCAAGTGACAGTCAAGAATTGCACATATCATGTCAACGTTTCGTGCTATGCTATACGCTGACAACATATCATATTGGACAGGAGTGCTATCTTCATGAAGAAATGGCTTGTATATGCAACGCTACTGGTGGCTACACTGGCATTGCTTGTGCCGGGACGCACAGCCGTCAATGCACAGACAGGGCTGCAACTCGTCCCCCTGGCCCCCACCGCTGAAGCCTCTGCTACCGGCCTTGACTTTTCGGCCGGGGCCGCATTTGTTAACGTCGAAACAGGCTATCTGTGGGTCGATGTACCCGTCGCTACGCTCCCCGACGGTGCAGTCCTCGAAGCATGGTTAATTGATGAACCTGCGCAGACCAATGCCAGCGACGCTGACGAGGTTTATGGCGTGACATTCGGCAGTGCGCCGCTGGCTGAACTGCTGAACAGCGCCCCCTTTGCGCAAAGTGCCGGGATTCTATCCGCTACAGATAGCGACAGCTATGCGCTGGTGTATCAACACGCCAACAGCAACTTCAGCCCATACGACACCATCGCCATCACCCTCGAAAGCAACAGCCAATCCGCCACATTTGACCCACGCCCGGCCACGGTGGTTTTCAGCGGCGATATTGCCAGTGGGACACCTGCTGATGTGCAACCCGCCCCGGTCGTTGAACCGAGCTTCGTAGATGGCATCCGCGTTGACTTGAGCAATATTGCGGATAACACGCCTTTTGGTAACCTCAGCGGTGCAGCGGAGATTTACGTAGGCGGTGGTACGGCCAGCGTCACCTTAAACACCAATGGTGTTGCGCTTCCAGACGGCACTGTGCTTGAAGCATGGCTGTGGGAAGCCGGGTTAGAGACAAACGGCCCCGGCACCAGCAATGCATCCAATGCAGATGAGGCATTTGGTCTTTTTGTGGACGAAACAGCAAGCGATAGGCTAGCGCGCACTTTCTATACACTGAGTCTCGGGGTGTTGCAGGACAATGGTGATGGCACCCTGTCGTTAGAAGCCACATTCCCCGGCTACAACTTTGGCCCTTATGACGCCGTTGTGATTACCCACGAGGGCGACGGTAACAGTACGGCTGGCTATGACCCGCGTCCGGGTAGCGCTATCTTGCTCGCCACTGTCGATCAGGGTGTCCCGCTAGATGCGACCGTAGCTGAGCTAGATGTCCCGGCATGGGCGAACATCCTGCTGCGCAATGTCCGCACTGGTGAAGAATACACGCTGGCTGATCTGGCGAGTGCTGGCTTGACCGTACACGTCGAACCGATGGCAACCTGGTGCAGCAATTGCTTACGTCAACAACAGACCGTGCGCGAGGTCTTCAATACGGTTGACCCAACGCAGGTGATTTTCATTTCGTTGAGCGTGCAAACCAACATCACAGAAGACACATTGACCCTCTACGCCAACAATCAAGACTTCGAATGGACGTTCAGCATTGCGGGCGAAGAAATGCTCCAACTGCTGGTGGATGAGTTCGGCCGCAGCATCACCAACCCGCCTTCGACGCCGAGCTTTGTACTGTTCCCCGATGGTAGCTACACCAATTTGAAGACAGGGTTTTCCAGCGCACCGCAGATTCGTGAGTTCGCACGGATTGGTAACTAAATGGGTGAATTAATCACTGCGTTCGGCCTGGGCAACACAGCCATCCTGAACAATGTGTGCCTGTTACCGCTGTATCCGGGGCTCATGGCGTTTTTGGCCGGCAATGCGGGCACAAACAACACCAAGTTGCACATGGGTCTGTTGGGTGCAATAGTGTTGGCGGGTGTGCTGACGATGATGACCTTTGTGGCCCTGCTGTTATACCTGTTCAATGCTGTTACCGATGACATTCTGCCCGTGTTGTTGCCACTGATTTACGGTATTGTGTTCCTGCTCGGGATTGCAATGCTCGTCGGCTACAATCCGTGGGCGAAAATGCAACAGTTGCAAGCCCCGGTCTTCAAGAACCCGAACGCCACCGCGTACATGTACGGCTTGCTGTTAGGCCCGATGACACTGCCCTGCATCGCCCCGCTGATTATCACGGCCTTTGCGCTCGGTAGCGACGATGCCGCTGAACTGCTGGACGGGATCGCGTACTTTCTGGCCTTCGGGCTGGGGTTCGGGTGGCCGCTGGTGGCGTTGCCCCTCGTTGCCGGGACCACACAGCGCCGCTTCATCGGCTGGATGACCAAAAACCATGACCTGCTGACGCGCTTTTCAGGCGTGCTACTGGTCGGCATTGCCATCCTCGGCTTTGTGACCGAAGTTCTGCCAACGCTCGACGATGAAACCACTATCTCTGAAAATGAACGCTGGGCCGTCAGCGCAGCATTAGAAGACCATAGCGAACCTATCGCCGCACTCGCATTCACAGAGACAGCACTCTTTTCAGCCGGGGGTGTCGGCAATAGCGGTCTGTTCACGGATGGTACCGATTTCGCGGCCCGTCAATGGAATCTTGAAGATTCGACCATCTCGGCCACACTGGATACGTTGACCAATCGCACCGAGACGTTAGCCGTACAGAGCAACTTGCTGGCTATCGGTGGCTGGGACAACACGCTACAACTTGTTGCGGCTGACACGCTGGGCTCCATCACAACACGCAACGCGCACACCGCCCGCATCATCGCCTTGAGCTTCGCGCCAGACGGTACACGCCTTGCTTCTGGCAGTGAAGATGGGACTATTCACGTATGGACAGTTGACGGTGAAACGCTCATCAGCACAGACCCGGTGCTAACCTTGAATCATCCGCGCCTCAGTGATGTGGTGTTGAGCAATGACGCCATCTTCAGCGCCAGCATCGACAACACCATCCAACGGTGGGACGCTGCAACAGGTGAGCAAGTCGCAACCTTTGCCGGGCACGCTGACTGGGTGCTGGACATTGCCTTGAGCGCGGATACCAGCCAGCTTGCCTCAGCGAGTGCAGACAGTACCGTGCGTGTCTGGGATGTCGCCACAGCCGAAACCGTTGCCACCTTGCAGATTGCAGGGGTATCAGGTGAAATTGTTGCGGTAGACTTCAGCACAGATGGGCGATTCCTCGCAGCGGGAGCAGCCCAGCAGGTTGTTGCATGGAGAACCGATGCGCTCGACCGTGCCCCGGCGATTACGTTCCGCGAACACAATGCACCCGTGACGACACTGCAATTTAGCGACGACAGTCAATTCCTCGCCAGCGCTGACCGTAACGGGGCTGTGCAGCTCTACGAAACACCCTAGCAGGCAGATATCCGCCACCCGCAAAAAATCGCCAGGATTCACGGCCCGTTATGTGTGGTCATGAATCCTGGTTTTGCGTATTTACGCCGATGACAGTCTCGTACACTATGCCGTTGCACGCTCGTCGTTTTGATTGGCACGGTTGCGACGCCAGCGAGAAATTGCCGCCTGTTGCCACATCATTAAGCCGGAAATTGAAACGACAGGTAGCACCAGGATTTGTGTCAGCAGGGTGTAGGTCGCGTCGTCGCCGAGTGGTGAATAGATATACAGTGCGATCATGACACCAAGCGCGATATGGATCCAGCGTAGGGTTTGACGTAGTTGTTTGTTAGACATGTGTTGCTCCTTCATCTGTTGCTGTGTTTTAGTCAGGTTGACTACAGCATACGCGATTGCAGTGCGGTGGGTCTTCCTCCCTAGGGGGGAAATCAGGGAGGAGGAAGACGGTTACGCCGCCAATGACTGCAATCGCTAGCGGCTCCCAACACGCAATCGAGCTGCTAACACAGGCGGAAATTGCCACACCGAGCGCCATGTAGGTATGGCTTCGGGGGCGTCATCTTCTGCTGGTGGCGGAAAGCCCGGTTCTTCGAGGCCATCCAGCACCAGCCCGGCGGCAAAAGCAGTATTCAGCAAGTCATGCAACGGACGATGATAGTAATCGTGCGGGTTGGGTTCGCCCACTGCTCCGGCCGCCAGCACAGGTGGAATATCGAGATACGCATGTAACTTGATGCTATAGTCATGGTAGACCTGCCCATCACGGTCACCGACTTCATGCAAAATAGCAGGATTCGATGAATTGAAAGACGGGTGTGCCGTCGCCAACACAAAGCGCCCTTCCGCAGTCAGCAATTTGGCAACAGCCCGAAACAGGGGTGCAATGTCGGCCATGTCCATCAACGCCATCGTGCAGGTGATCGCGTCGAACGACCCTACGCCAAGCGCTACCAATGCAGCTTCATCTGACGCATCAACTACCTTATACTGAATCACTTCACCTGCGGACTGGCCACGTTCTTGAGCCAGCCGGATGAGTTCATCGCTGAAATCGACGGCCGTAACCTCAGCACCCAACGCCGCCAACCGACGCGCCAGCACCCCACTGCCACACGCAACATCTAACACACGTTCGCCAGCTTGCAACTCCAATAAGCGTTCCACAGCCGGGCTTATCAACGTACGGTGAAAATTATTGCCCGCATCGCCGTGCAATTCATCCCAGAATTGAGCCTTCTGGTTCCACTGCTCGCGCCCCTTGTCGCCGAGTGGTTGATCGGACATTTTCGGCCCCCTGACTGTAGCTGATCCTTTTACGCTGGTGTGCGTTCCTCTTTTTCCACGTCGAACTGCATCGCGGTCATCAGCAGGTCATATTTGTCGAGCAAGTCTTCCTCGTCGCGCCCACCGATGAACACATTCGCCAGTTCAAAACTATAGGCGTCCTGACCCTCAAGCGTCGAGAGGTCATCCCCGGGTTCAACCAGCAGCTTAACAACAGTGCCGGGTTGACGATCCAGCAGCCGCGCTAATGATTCCTGTTTGGGGATGCGTGCCACACGCCCACGCTCAAAGCTGCGCACGAAAAACTTGGCGGCAATATTGAAGTCGCCTTTGCGGTCGAGCGTTTGCGGCTTACGACCAAGCGCCAGATCCAGCATGATCGAAAAATGCGACACACCATGCACCTTTTCGAAGATATTGGCGTGCGATTGCGAGACACGCGGGTTGATTTCCAGCAACCAGACATGATCCGAGGTCTGGTCATAGAAAAACTCGGCATTAAATGGGCCGTTGTCCAGCCCGATCTGGGTAACGGCGGCTCGCACGACATCAATCATACGGTGTTGGACTTCCAGTGGCAGCATTGAGGGATACTGATAGCGCGAAAATGAAGATGTATTCTGCTCACGAACGGAATCGACTACGCCATACACGCGCACCGTACCATTGTAGACATAGCCTTCTAGCGTACATTGTGCGCCGCCGATTGGTGATTCTGCGATAAAGCTCTCAGACATATTGGCGAGTTCATCGGGTACATCAAAGCGCTGCATCAGTTGCTTAAAAGGCACATCAATCAGGCCGACTTCTTTACGGGCAACATCCATTGCTTGCATAAATTGACGCGGGCCGTTGATACTAAACGCCAGCATAGAGCGGAATGATTTAATGGGCTTGATCCAGAACGGCGGCAACATATCGAGCTTGTGATAGGTGTTGTCGTCGAAGGGGTCAAAGGCACGGAAACGCGGGATATATTCGGGGATAACCTTCTGTTGTTCCAGGCGGCTCCAGTATTTGTTTTCACAGCCGAGAACCGCTTCCACCGACGGCCCGGGCAGGTCAAAGTGTCTCGCTAGAATTGGCACCAGCAACGTTCCGGGAAAGTCATAAAAGCTCACAATGGCCGCGGGGCCACCCGGTACGCTTTGCATTGCATCAACGGCTTTGTCAATCAATGCGTCAATATCGTACTCGTTAACATGGCGAATGTCATCCATTTCAAGCGCGACATGGAACTCACAGTCAGCGGCTTGTGGTAAACGTTGCAACATCTCACGGCTAAAGGCGTCCAGGCCAATGACAAAGACGTTTTTGCGCGTCATAAATCGCTATTCCCTCCTTGATAGCATCTTTAAGGAATGCATCTCTACAATATGAAAGAAACGGGGAGCCTGGCTACGATGTCGTATAACAATGCGGCTTTCTCATATTATACAAGCTTTCGTGGAATTGACTCATCCCATGTTTTGCTGAAGATACGTTTGTCACCCTCATATGCATCCAACACAGCCGTCACTATGAATGTTTCGGGTGTTGACGTCAGAATGGTGCGGGTGATTGTATAGACTTTCCAGTCACCGCGCTCAAATTCACGTTCGGTTTCAACTTCACCACGTACGGTGTTGTAGTCGTTATGGTGGTAGGTATAGCGTTCGCGCACGTTACGCCCAAAGGAGAGGTCAATTTCGTGCAGGTACAGACGCGGGTCGTTATTCACGACATTCAGTGCCACTTCAGTCGAAGCGAGGTTGTGGCTGACAGTCCATTCGCGTTTGGCTGGTGCCAGCAGTGTTGTTCCCGGTGCAGAGGCCGTACGCGCTTTGCCCAGTTCTTTCAACTGGTCGTCAATCGGTTTCGGTTGGCGCACCGGGAGCCATAACCGACTTTCTCCCATGCAGACCGTCATTTGCACCGGTTCTGGGGCCGGCCATGCCAATGGCCAATATGACGTTGAGAGTGCTACACGAATGCGATGCCCTTCTGGGAACCGCTGCGCCACATAGTTCAGCGGTACACGCACACGATAGCGTTGACCGGGTTCAAGCCGGGTTGGGTGGGCATGGCTTTCGCGATGGGCCAGGTTAAGGATGCCGAACGTTACCCGCGTCGCACGATCGTCCGGCGCGATGTCCGAGAGCCGAACGGCGACCTGCGCAATGGGTTTGTCCACCTTCAATGTTAATTCAACCACTGCGGAGCCGAGGATTTCAACAGCCGCTGTGAGCGGTTCAGTATCAAAGACCAGCGCACCACCGTCTTCGGATCGTTGATCCCACGGCAAATCTGTTGAAGACGAATAAGACGCCCATTTGCCCGCAAATAGACCAACACTCAGCGGGCTTTGCAAGGTAAGCTCAGCATCCTGTGCGTTTTCGATGTCTTCGGGTGATACTTCATCAGCAGGCAGTAACCGTTGTGGCCCAAGAATATACTCGCGGTGTTCGCGGTAGTCGTCATGCCAGCTTTCTTCGGCAACCCAGCGGCCAGGTCGCTTGGGCTTGGCTTCAATCGGATTAAAGAAATCCTGCATCCAGACGCGCAGCATCGGCTCGTCTTCAATGCCCCGGTCTATGCCTTTCAACCATTGATCCCACCAGCGCACGCATTCACCGAGGAAGTCAATGTCTGGTCCAATACCGTTTTCGTGTGGGTACTTATGCCCCCACGGCCCGACGAGTCCTTTGCGCGGCACCTGTAGGTGTTGCATAAGGCGAAAAACCGAATTTGAATAGCCATCTGCCCAGCCACTAACGGCCATCACGGGCACTTGCACCGCACTGTAGTCTTCACAGACGGAGGCATGACGCCAGAAGTCATCGCGGTGCGGATGTTCCAGCCAGGTTTTGAGCCATAGGCCACTGTTTTCGAGCCGCTCTAGCCACATCTCACGCCAGCGGTCACCAACGACGGCCGGGTCCGGTGGGCACGAGGTATGGGCAAACATCGTGGACGCCCAAGAGAGATTATCCGTCAGCAGGCAGCCACCCATATAGTGTACGTCGTCCACATAGCGGTCGTCGGACGAACATACAGTGATGACTGCGCCGAGTTCCGGGGGTTGCAGGGCCGCGATCTGTAACCCATTAAAGCCCCCCCACGACAAGCCAAATAACCCAACTTTGCCAGTACACCAGGGCTGCTCGGCTAGCCATTTGAGTATTGTAAGGCCGTCGTCCTGTTCTTGCTGCAAATACTCGTCATAGAGTACGCCTTCAGAGTCGCCGCTCCCGCGCAAGTCTACCCGTATGCCCGCGTAGCCACGTTGCGCAAAAAAGGCATGAATCCGCGCATCACGAATAGATTTGAGGTCGCGTTTGCGATAAGGAATGTACTCAACGATGGCCGGGACGGGGTTTTCTTCAGCGTCAGGCGGCAACCAGACCTTCGCGGCAAGTTGGATCCCATCTGGCATCGGAATCCACACGTTCTCGTAAACAACTAGTTCTGATTCGGGTATCATCTTGTCCAGCCCTGGTTCGTTTTTATGTGGTGGCGTTGTGTTGAAACCAGCAAAAACCATACTACAAGGCCGCAACAGGGTGAATAGTGAATTTAGCGCCGCCGCAAAAGTAGGCAATGCCACACCATCAGCATGACATTACCCGTGCAGAATGCAGCATTAATCCTTACTCTACCCAGTAATTCAGCACCTGGAATTGCTGACTGCTACTCGGGTCGGTGTAGACATAACTGAATAGCCCGAAACTGAAAGCGTTAGCCGCAAAATTATCAGCGTCAATATTGCCGACTGTGCCGCCGTAAATCGACGCTTCCCCGTACGCGATTCGCAGTGAGGCGGTGACTTCAGTACCGACAGAGTACCCGGCAAGTATCGTGCCGCCTGTTGCCGAAACTTCCGCCTCAAAGCCCAGGCCCAGCGACACACCCGCTGCCAGTTCGCCACCGATTGCGATTTCAACCGTGCGTGTCCCTGTGCCCTGCCCGACATTTTGCAGCGTCGATTCAAAGCCGGGGTATTGTTGCAAGAGCTGCTGTTTCTGGCCGCGTGTCGCATAGCTGCGTGGTTCACCGACGATATGCTGGAAGACACGTTCGTCAATCTGAATAGCGCCCGGTGGCACATTTGCATTGAAGAAGCTACGCTCTGCCATGATTGTCACCGGGTCGCGTGGAATATCAACATTAATCGTTGAATTGACCATCACCGGGTCGGGGTGTGAAACGACGCGGTAGGTGTAGCGGTCAATCGGCACACTGGTAAAGATAACCGTGTCTTCGCTGGGGCCGGTGGCGAAGGTGATGGTGTCGGTGCGGAAGATCGACGCACCCAACGTGGCTGTCAGGGTACGGGTGACAGTCCCGCGCACTTCGACCTCACTTTGCGTAATAAACCCACCGTCAACATTAACCCCTACCGATGCACTTGAGGTGATCGTGATGCTTGTTTCAGCCTCGGCGGTGGTGGTGGTTTCAGAACCGAAGACGGTATTACAACTCGCGCTCGACTGCCCTACCCCACACGGCGGCGCGGCCAGAGCGGCGATTACAATCGGTTGGGTGAATACCAGTTGATAGTCAGCTTCGACGTATTGCATCACGGGGCTATCTTCGTCAACATTGAGCGGTACCAGTATGGGGACAATCGGCCGTTGGGCATTGTAGAACTGCACCGGGATTTCATTCAAGCGTTGCCAGACGTTATCCGTGCTGAGCCCCCAAATATCAACTGTGTCGCGATTTTGCATATAAATCAGCAAGTTGTCACGGCCATCCCCGGTGAAGTCGCCAACGGCAAAGTCCGAGGTCGAGCGGTCCCACCAGCCAAAGTCATTCACATCAATCAGGTTGTTTTCAACCGGAATCTGGTGCAGCAGCGTAAACGGTGCTTCGTTCTTCCAGTCGTCAAACACAAATTGATTGACCGAAATTTCGTCAACAAAGTCACCATCAACATCAAAGGTGTTCACATGCAGATAGCGCAGTCGCCACGATGAAAACGAGGGGCAGCCACGCATAAAAACGTCCTCGTAGTAGGTGCCAATTGTCGCGAAACGGGCCAGCGCATCGTCCAGTGCAACCAGCAGATGGCCGTTGGTGTCACAGTTGGTGACGCGGTTGGTCAAGCCCGCAAGAACAACTTCGTCCAGCCCGTCGCCATCAATGTCACCCACCGCCACATTACCAATAATTGCGGTTTTGATGCCCTGTACGATGCCCTGCACAATACCACCGCTCAGCAACGCAAAGCCTGCATTCGCATCATCATAGATCGCATATTGCGCAATACCTTCGCTGTCGTCGGCAATTTCATTGAAAACCACCGCAATCTCGGTCGCTGTGTCGTAGTCAAGATTGCCAGAGACAACTTCCATGTGGATACTGGCACCGGGTAGCGCGCCTGTCAGCGTCAAGCCACTACCCTGCAACAGGGCAAAGCGTCCGCCTGCGTCGCCAGCAATCAATAGCTCAGCGCGATCAAGATAGGCCACTGCTAGCAGCACTTCATCCTTGCCATCGCCATTAACGTCACCGGTGGCGGCTTGAATATCCTGCACATTTTCAGCCAACGCCAACACACTTTCAGTTTCTAGAAAGTTACCACCAGCATCTTCAAAGACGCGCAGCACGACTTCCTGATCACGCATATAGGCGGCTACCAGTTCATCACGGCCATCGCCATCAGTATCACCAGCCGTAGCATTACGGCGCGTGTTGGGGTTGCCCCGTGACAAGACATCTGATGCGAGGAAGGGCGTATCTTCACGGGTGGTCAGTGTACCAAGACCATCGCCCAGATCATCAATAATTGCCATTGGTGCGGTTGTGTCATCCAACTCGACACCAAGCACAGCCAGCTCGACACGTTGACCGGGTGTGTAGGTTTTGCCAAGTGGTGAATAATCTTCTGGAAGCGGGTTGCCATTGGCATCTGTGCGGGGTTGGGCATTGGTATTTACCCCCAGGCCATTCAGGCTATCACGAATCGGGTCTGTGTCGCCATCCTGAGCGCGGCTTTGCGGCTGGGGTGTCAACAGTAACAACGCCGTTAATAGAATAAAGGGGATGAGATAACGTATTGGGTGCTTCATTGGTGGGCTTGCCTTCTACAAATAAAATGATTGGTCAAGCATTGTAGCATTATTTCTGATTTGGCGCACAATTGAGGCTGTGCGGATTTGGGCCGAACGAAGCTAAACGATCTAGCAGTATAGGCTACCCAAATTGGCGGGTTGCCGAACCGCCATAGCTATAGGCACAATAGAAACCCAAATACAGTGCATCAACAACTCTCGGAGCCACGCCCTATGGCCATCAAGCCCATTATTCTCTCTATTGATGATGATCCAAACGTTCTGTCAGCCATTGCGCGCGACCTGCGTTCACGGTATGGCAAGGAATACCGCATTATGCGCGTCGATAGCGGTACTACTGCGCTCGACACACTGCGTGAACTTCAACAACGGCAAAGCCCGGTTGCGTTGCTCCTCAGTGATCAGCGCATGCCACATATGAGCGGCGTTGAATTTCTGCAACAAGCAACTGGCTTGGTCCCCAACGCCAGACGTGCCCTATTGACCGCTTATGCCGACACCGACGCCGCGATTGCCGCAATCAATGACGCGGGCATCCACCACTATCTGCTCAAACCCTGGGACCCACCAGAAGAACAACTTTACCCGGTCATTGACGATCTGCTGGATGATTGGCAGGCAAACTTTCGCCCGGGTTTTGAAGGGGTGCGCGTCGTGGGACACCAATGGTCGCCCGCTGCCCATACGATTAAAGATTTCCTCGCCCGCAACCACGTTCCCTATCAGTATCTCGACATCGAGCATAACACCCGCGCCGAAGACTTACTCAGCCAGTTCAACGGCAATGCTGAAAACTTGCCACTGGTCATCTATACCGATGGCACGACAGCTATCAATCCCTCCACACAAGCGCTGGCGGAAAAACTCGGTCTGCAAACTCAGGCCCAGAACCAGTTTTATGACCTCGCTATTGTCGGCGGTGGGCCGGCTGGTCTGGCCGCAGCGGTCTATGGCGCGTCGGAAGGGCTACGCACGGTGCTGATCGAGCGTGAAGCCACAGGCGGGCAGGCCGGCACCAGTTCACGCATTGAAAACTACCTCGGCTTTCCTTCCGGGCTGTCTGGCAGTGACCTGGCGCGGCGGGCGACAACACAGGCCAAGCGCTTCGGCGTCGAAATTCTGTCCCCGCAAGAAGCAACCCGGCTCGACGTTGACGGCCCCTATCGTATTCTCACGCTTTCAGACAGCAGCCAGATCACCTGTCATGCGCTGGTGCTGTCGGTCGGGCTGGCCTATCGTAGGCTGGATGTACCCGGCGCGGCGCAACTTGCCGGACGCGGGGTATTCTATGGTGCCTCATTGACAGAAGCCACGGCCTGCACCAATCAACCCGCGTATATCGTCGGCGCTGGTAATTCGGCAGGACAAGCCGCCGTTTATCTTTCCGGGTTCGCCAGCAAAGTGATTATGCTGGTGCGTGGTGATTCATTAGAAGCCAGGATGTCGATGTATCTGGTCGAGCGTATTCGCACAATCCCCAATATTGAAATCCGGCTCAACACGCAGGTCGCAGCCGTGCATGGTGACGGTCATCTGCAACAAATCACGACTCGTCATCGCCAAACCGAAGCCGAGACGGTTGAAGACGCCGCCGGATTGTTCATCTTCATTGGTGCAACGCCACGTACGGATTGGCTGGCTGACACCGTCATAAGAGATGAGCGTGGTTTTATCCGCACAGGCGCGCAACTCTATGACACCAACGGCCGCCTGCCCGCAAGCTGGACGCTCAAGCGCGAACCGCTCTTGCTAGAAAGCAGCGTGCCGGGTGTGTTCGCAGTGGGTGATGTGCGCTCACAGTCTGTCAAACGGGTTGCTTCTGCCGTAGGTGAGGGCTCTATCGCGGTGCAATTCGTGCATACCCATCTCAGTGATTTATAGGGAGACGATACCATGACGACCGTCAGTAAACTTTACGATATCCCGCTATTTCAGGGCTTGCCAGAAGGCGAAGTCCAATGGTTGATTGGCGCCAGCGTTGAAGAATTCCTTGAAACAGGCGATGCATTCTATCAGGAAGGCGAATACAATCCGCGTTTCTACATCGTGCTGGATGGCGAATTGCAGGTGACGCGCACCTTCGCAAATCGGCGGGTTGTGCTGGGAACAACCCCACGCGGCATCATGGGCGGCGAGATGTCCATTATGCAGGGCATCCCTTCACAGGTTACCTCACGCGCCATCATGCCAACACATCTGATGGTGCTTGAGCTGGATGCCTTTCGTCAGATGTTCGCGCATGCGCCCGAATTTGGCACCCGTGTGATGAAAGTGGCGGGCGAACGCATGGCCGGTACTGCCACGATTAGCGTTCAGCAAGAGAAAATGGCGGCGCTGGGTAAGCTCTCAGCCGGGCTTGCACATGAACTGAATAATCCGGCCTCAGCAGTACGGCGGGCCGCAAGTAGCCTGCAAGAAACCGTGCATAATTTGCAACTGCGCACGCTGCAATTGGTTAAGCTCGGCATGACTAATGAGCAGCTCTACAGCCTCATCACCATGCAAAAAGAGGTTATCCGCAAAGTCCCAGAGTGCCCGATTATGTCGCCGCTTGACCTTGCCGACCGCGAAGATGCTATTGGTGACTACCTTGACGAATTAGAGGTCGAAAACAGTTGGGAAATCGCGCCTGTATTGGCCAATGCCGCGCTTCGCCTGAAGGATGTGCAGAACTTTGTGAGTAACTTGCCTCCACATGCTGTCAGTGACATTCTCAACTGGGCCTGTGTTGGCTTGACCGCTGCGACGCTACTTGACGAGATGACCTCTGGCTCGGAACGCATCTCCGAGTTGGTCGGCGCAGTGAAATCTTATACCTACATGGACCGTGCGCCTACGCAAGAAGTGGACATCAACCACAGCCTGCAAACCACACTGAAAGTCATGCACTACAAGCTGCGCGGCATTGAGATCATTCGACAATTTGCAGACGATTTGCCGCTCATCACTGGTCGTGGCAGCGAGTTGAACCAGGTGTTCACTAACATTATTGACAACGCCGCCGATGCATTGGAGGGGAACGGCCAGTTAACGGTCACGACACGTGACGAAGCCCCCTTTATCATGATCGAAATCACAGACAACGGCCCCGGCATTCCGCCGGATGTGATGCCCCATATTTTCGAGCCATTTTTCACGACAAAAGACGTCGGTAAAGGCACAGGAATGGGCCTCGAACTGAGCTATCGTATTATTCAAGAACACGGCGGCACCATCGAAACCCATTCTGAACCGGGTCAAACACGCTTCATTGTGCGCTTGCCCATACAGAACAGTATTGAGTCAGACTAGCCTGCAACAACACTGATTCAAGCGCCCCACCGCCACCAGGAACGTGATATTTCCAACATAGTACATATGTTGTGGTGCCTCAAAATGTGGTATAATTAGAACATAAGTTCTCTAATAAATTGAGACATCCGTTTCTAGTCGAAAGGTGGGGCATCGTGAAAAAACCAACCAACATCAAACAACTTCAGCGTGAAAGCCGCACCCTGGTCTGTACCCTGACCGGCCCCAGCACCATTGCCGTTAGTAGTAGCCGCGACCCACGCACTGTCTACCGGGTTCACTTCGACTTCGTTGACGACGAGAAAGTATACGCAACCTGTGACTGCCCGTGGGGGCACTTTCAGGGAGTGGGCTGTTCACATGTGATGGCAGCGATGGAGTACCTCGCGAATCTGAAAAACCGCACCCTCAGCTTCTGGTCCACGCAGGACGAAGCCGAACGCCAGAACAAGAAGACATTCTTCCTGACCAAGCCCGATGATGAGTCCGAAGGGCTATGGATCACCAGTCGTGGCGCGTGACGCACCCTACAAACAAATGAGGAGTAGCAAAAATGTCAAACAGTCAACCATTCACGGGCTTTCCGCGTGAAGGCGTTCAGTTTTTGCGCGATCTGGGTGAAAACAACGAGAAAAGCTGGTTCGAAGCCAATAAACAGACCTACATCGACTGTGTGCAACAACCTGCAAAGGCACTCGTCATTGCGCTGGGTGAACGTCTGCAAGCCGAATTCCCACCCGTGTCATATGATACGCGCACCAACGGCGGTTCCATGATGCGTATCTATCGCGACACTCGCTTCAGTGCAGACAAATCCCCCTACAAAACCAACATCGCGATGATGTTCACACCTGCGGGCTATAAACGCATGGAAGCGCCCGGTTTCGGGCTGCAACTCACGCCGCACGAGGTCGGGCTGGTGGCAGGGATGTTCAGCTTTGGGAAAGGCCAGTTAGAACGCTATCGTGAGGCGGTAAATGATGATAAAACAGGCTCAGCACTTGAGGAAGCCGTTACGCAGGTGCAAGCTGCTGGTGAATACACGCCTGGCGGGAAAGAGCTAAAGCGTGTGCCCCGGGGGTATGATGCTGACCATCCACGCGGTGAATGGCTCAAATTTAAGGGATTGCATGTCTACTCACCGACGATAGCGCTTGAAGTCGCCTATTCTGCCGTGTTGGTGGATGAAGTTATGGTGCATTTTCGGAATATGGCTCCGCTCTGGCGCTGGTTGATGACTGTGTTTGAGATCGAATAGCGTCAGGTTGATAAGTTGCAAATTCCGCCGTCATTGCGCAATATGTGGTGTGTGGCCGGTGGGTTTCAGAATATTCTGTTGAGGTCGGCCCCACCCTTATCTCAACTGTGATGATGTGCGGAGTTTGCGATGCTACACCTCAAGATATTTCTCTCCTCGCCGGGAGACGTTGCCGAAGAACGGGCCCTGGCCGTGCAGGTCATCGAACGCCTGAATTATGACCCTTTACTGAGCGGACGTATCACTCTCAAGCCAATTGCGTGGGATATGCCGGGGAGTGGCGCACCGATGTTAGCAACGGTCACGCCACAACAGGCGGTCAACGATGGTATGCCGACCCCGGCACAGTGTGATATCGTGGTCGTGATCTTCTGGACACGCATGGGAACCCCCCTACCCCCTGAATACACCAAGCCGGACGGGTCACGCTATCTCAGTGGCACCGAATGGGAGTATCTTGACGCGGTGAATCATGCGCGCGAACATGGCACGCCGGATGTACTCGTCTATCGTCGCACAGCCGACGTCGCCTTTAGCCCCAGCAACCCAGATTTCATGCAAAAATACGAGCAATGGCAGCATGTGCAACGTTTCTTCGAGCAGTTCACCGCGCCAGATGGCTCCCTGAACGCTGGTTACAACCCCTATCAGCAGCCAGAAGACTTTCGTGAACGATTGGAACACCACATCCGTGCATTGATTAAGCGCCGTCTGGAACACGGTCAACAGCCCCCACCCCAAAACACCACCAGCACAACCGTCAAATGGCAGGGGTCGCCTTTTCCGGGGCTACGAGCCTTCACCCCCGAAGATGCGCCGATTTTCTTTGGTCGTGGGCGTGAAACCGATGCGCTGGTGCAACGACTACGGTCACAGAATATTGTCGTCGTCGTAGGGGCATCAGGGGCGGGCAAGTCGTCGCTGGTGATGGCTGGGCTGGTGCCGCGTGTTAAGCTCGGCGCGCTGGGGGTCGGACGTTGGGAGGTAGAACGTATCACTCCCGGGGTTGATCCAGCGGGCGTATTGACTGCGGCAACTGGTGATTTTGATCAAAACGACCACCTGCTACTTGTGGTCGACCAATTTGAAGAACTGTTCACCACCACCCCACCTGACCGCCGTGCTGATTTCCTGCACACCCTCACTACTGAGCATCCCAACCGCAAGACCGTACTCACCCTCCGTGCGGACTTTTTTCAGCGGGCTCTGGGGGAACCGTTGCTGGTGGACGTATTGCACAACGGCGCGTTTCCGCTGGCAGCACCGGGAACGGCCGCGCTGTGGGAAATGATCACCCGGCCGGCAGAACTTGCTGGTATCCCTTTTGAGGAAGGGCTCGTGCAACGCATTCTCGACGATGTTGGCAGTGAATCCGGCGCATTGGCGTTACTGGCCTACACACTCGACGAACTCTATCATGACAGCCACGACGACGGTCAACTGACCCATGAAGATTACGACGCACTCGGCGGGGTACAGGGGGCCATCGGGCAACGTGCAGACGCCGCCTTCAGTCAGCTTGGGGATGCTGCGCGGGCTGCTTTACCGATTGTATTCCGTGAGTTGGTCACGGTTGATGATGGTGGCACCGCCACGCGCCGCCGCTGCCCGGTCGCTGATGTCACCCCGACTGAAGACGCTGCGCAACTGGTCGAGGCGCTGACAGCCGCCCGATTACTGGTCCAGTCCGAGCAAGATGGACGCCCCACTATCGAAATCGCACACGAAGCCCTATTGCGAAGCTGGCCGGCACTCCATGACTGGCTACAATCCACCACCACCGACCTGCGCATCATCCGTCGCTTACGCAATGCCGCCCGTCAATGGGCGACGCAAGACTACAGCGCCGACTATCTGTGGATTGGGCAACAGCTTGAAGACGCCCGTACCGCTGTCGAGAAACTTCAGCCCGTGCTGAGTGACACCGAGCGCGACTTTTTGATCCCTGAGCAGGAACGACTCTTGACCGAGGCTGCACAGCCGGAAACGCCCCACCATCGGCGCGTGGTTATCGGGGAACGGTTAGCGATTATCGGTGATTCACGGCCCGGGGTTGGGCTCACAGAAGATAGCCTGCCAGATTTAATCTGGTGTGATGTCCCCGGCGGCGAGGTGGTGCTTTCCAGGGAAAAAACGGAGGTCAGCATCAGTCAGCGCACGTTTAAAGTCAATCCCTTTCGTATCACCAAATACCCGATCACCTACGGGCAGTTCAACGCCTTCGTCGCCGCTGAGGACGGTTATGCTAAAGATTGGTGGGAGGGTCTCGGTCGGCACCGCACCCGCGCCCATCAAGCTCGCGAATTGGACAACCACCCGGCCGAGTTCATCTCGTGGTATGAAGCGACGGCCTTTGCTCGTTGGCTCTCGACACGGTTGGGGCGCAAAGTGCGCTTGCCGCTAGAATGGGAGTGGCTACTGGCGGCGCAAGGATCGTCGGTGCAAGCCTATCCGTGGGGCAAACATTGGAACCACGCGAACGCCAACACCCGCGACAGCAACTTACTGCGCACCACCGCCGTCGGGCTCTACCCAATGGGGGAATCACCATTTGGGGTGCAGGATATGGTCGGCAATGTGTGGGAATGGTGCATCAATGAGCTTGAAAATCCGGGTAAACTCACGCTGGAATCTAAAAGTACCAAGCGTGCGCTGCGTGGTTGTAGTTGCATGAGTCGTTCGCACAAAGCCAAGCTGAGTTACCGCGCCGGGAATGTGCCCAATGTACGGAATGAGGCGCATGGCTTCCGACTGGTGTGGCCAGAGGATGTTGGGGATTAACCCACAGCAGGTGGAACCAATCGGCTCTGCCAGACGTACAGGTAGTGAAAACAATACAGATGCTAATCAGAAAGGCAAGCGGTTTGAATGTCATCGAAACCCGCAACCTGACCAAGATATATCCCAATGATCATGTCGCGCTGAACAACATGACGCTGACGGTGCCCGAAGGCGCGGTTTTCGGGCTCATCGGCCCCAACGGTGCCGGGAAATCAACCACCATTCGTCTATTGCTGGGGTTGCATCATCCCACCGCTGGAACGGTCAACGTGCTGGGTGAACCCATGACAGCGGGGGCGGTTGATTTACGGCGGCGCATTGGGTTTCTACCGACAAATCCCCGTTTCCCACGCGGATTGACGCCCGTCTCCTACCTCGATATGGTCGGGCGGCTGTGTGGCATTGAAAAGGAGGTGCGCACACCGAAACTGGCATCGCTATTGCGGGCAGTTGATTTGCTGCACGCCGCATCACAGAATGTCGCGGGATTTTCGACGGGGATGGTCACACGGTTGGGGATTGCAGCATCGCTCATTAACGACCCCGATTTGCTGATCTGGGACGAGCCAACCTCCGGGCTGGACCCCGAAGGCCAAAAATACACCATCGACCTCATTCGTGAACTGGGCAAACACAAGACAATCCTTGTCTCCTCGCATAACCTCGCCGACCTGAAGCAAGTTTGCACCCACATCGGGATTCTGAGCGATGGTAAGCTCATCTATAACGGCTCGATTGGCGACATGCAGCAACTCACACGCTCAGACACTATTGCAGTCAAACTCACTGGCGATGCAGACGCGGCGCATCAAAAACTACGCACTGCCTACCCCACCGCTCGGATTGAACGCTTCGGTCTGACGATTGAACTCACCTTCTCCAACGCCGACAACATGGCCGCCCAAATCGCCAAAACATTACAGATCATTGCCGATACTGAAGGTGTTAACCTTGTCGGGATTCATACCCTCAACGACGATATGGTAGACGCTTTTATGCAATTACTGAAGGAGGAACGCTCACATGGCTTCGCCCGGCTCTTCGATGACGCTACCACCAATTAAGCAACGTCTGATGCCATTTTTGGCGCTACTCGAAACCGATTTCAAAATGATGCTGCGCTCATGGCTGGTGCGTATCTGGATGGTACTGCTGGCGGGGCAAGGCTTGTTTCTACTGGCTGTCAGCACCGATGAACAAAGCAGTGCCCCGGATACCATCGCCGGCCTGCTCGGTATCTTTCCGCTTGTGTGGAGTACGGTGGTTATCATCGTCAGTGGGGGGGCAATCTCGTCCGAAAGCGGGGTCGTTGCCGACAGTATCTTGAGTAAAGCAGTGCGGCGTTCTGAATACATTCTGGCGAAGCTATTGTCACGGTTAGGGATTGTCATTGGCTTATTTTTGCTGATGTCGGTGCCTGTCAGCTACATCATCGCACAGAACGCGACAGGTGATGTGGACACGACCGGGATGATATGGGCTTTTGCAATGGTTGGTTTAATGTTGACGGTATTGACCAGTCTCGCGGTGGCGTCAAGTACACTGTTTAACAATACACTGGTTGCGGTCGTGGTCGTCTGGTTTGCGTGGTATATTGCCGGAGCAGTGACGGGGCTGTTGCAGGCAGACTACCTCTCGCCGCTGGGGATTGTGGACAGCTTACCGGGACTGCTTGCCGGTGACTACAACACCGACGAATTGACCCAAACCGTCATCGGGTACGGCGTACTTGCGTTGTCATCAATAGTGTTGACGACGCTGCATTTTGTGCGCAAGGATGTGTGACAACTTCTAAATGCAGAGTGGAGCAGCATTCGCCCGGGCTGCTCCATTCATTATGCTGCTGCAACGTGAGGGCCGCAGGCAGCAATTGTCTCACCCAACTTGAATCCATCACCACAATTTCAAGTGAAATAGATTGTAAAAGTAAACATGATTTTAGTGAACATGCCTAGCTCTATCTTCAAAAACACGAACTGTTTATTCGCTATCAATTACTTCAACGAAATAGTTGAAACTTTTGATTGAACATGTTATCTTCATGGTCGGTCACTGGTTTTCGTGACCAAATCATGCTCGTTTAAACATCGATTTCAGTTTCCTACGTGTAAGGAGCCCCAATGTCTAAAAAGCGTTTTCTCATTGTATTGATGACTGTGTTCATGATCGCCGCAATGGCCATGCCTTTCGGCGTCGGCGCACAGGACGGTGAGAGTGATCTCACTGGTGAACTCGAAATTTTCTCCTGGTGGGCTGGTGATGAAGGTCCAGCACTCGAAGCCCTTATTGATGAATATGAAGCACAACACCCCGACGTTGAAGTAATCAATGCAACGGTTGCTGGTGGTTCCGGTGTGAACGCTCGCGCCGTACTCAAGACCCGTATGTTGGGTGGCGATCCGCCAGACAGCTTCCAGGTTCACGCTGGTGAAGAATTGATCGGGACATGGGTGGTTGCTGACCGTATGGAAGACCTGACCTTCCTGTTTGAAGAACAGGGCTGGTTGGACGAAGGTGTCTTCCCGCCGGAACTCATCGACACCATCACCTTTGACGAAGGTATCTGGAGCGTGCCCGTTAACATTCACCGTTCAAACGTGATGTGGTACACCCCCGAAACCATTGATAGCCTCGGCGTTACTGTGCCTACCACATGGGACGAATTCCTGGCTGTATGCCCCGATATTCAAGACCAGGGCGTGACCCCGATGGTTGTTGCTGCGCCGTGGACCGTGAACCACCTGTGGGAAAACGTGGCGCTGGCAGTTCTTGGCCCTGAAGGCTGGGCTGGTATCTGGGACGGTACTACGGACCCGGCTGGCGCTGAAATGCAGGAAGTTTGGTCTACCTTTGGTGAAGTTCTGGCTTGCACCAATGTTGACGAAGACGCCAGCGGCCTCTCCTGGCAGCAGGCAATTGACCGCGTTGTGAGTGGCGAAGCTGCCTTCAACATTATGGGTGACTGGGCTGCTGGTTATATGGTGACCACGCTCGAACTCGAACCCGGCGAAGGCTTTGGCTATGCTGCGGCTCCTGGCACCGATGGTGAATTCCTGTGGCTCTCTGACAGCTTCGGGCTGCCCGTTGGCGCTGCTCACCCCGACAACACCCTCGCCTGGCTGGAACTGCTCGGCAGCGTTGAAGGTCAGGACATCTTCAACCCGCTCAAGGGCTCCATTCCTGCGCGCCTCGATGCTGACGTAACCAACCCGGACCTCTACAACCAATACCTGCGTGACGCTGCTTCTGACTTCAGCAGCAATGTACTTGTCGGTTCACTGGCACATGGTACGGTTGCCAACGAACAGTTCATGAACGAATTCAACAGCGTCATGGAAATCTACCTGTCCAGCCGCAGCCCCGAAGCTGCCAGCGCTGCGATGGCCGCTGTTTGTGCGCAAACGGGTGCTTGCGAATAGTTTCGCATCTATAGCGCCTTCCGCATGTTACTGCAAGCCCTGCCGCGTGGTGGGGCTTGTTTGCATTTAGAGAACCGGCTGTGGTTATTGTAAAGAGTTTCCAGATGATGCTTGGTGTAGACAACAGCTAAATAAAGACAGAACGGTTTTTGTATCGTAAGAGACAAAGGCAAAAATTATGGATCGTTTTGCGGATTTTGTGAGAAGTCAAACGTTTACGTTGATCGCTGGATTTGCAGTCATCGGTGTCGCGGTCGGCACACTCCTCTACAGTTTTTTCGGTACTTATATTTCAGTACCTCCCGTATCTATCGAACATGAGCGCCATGTTGTAGTTAATGACGTCGGAGACTCGGCTGCGCGGCGGGCAGGGATCCGTGCAGGCACAATTCTAATCGCTGTTGATGAGCAAGCAGTGCTTGACGCAACGACTGAAGACCTCAATGCGGCGTTCGTGCAGGCCCAGGAAAATGCGTTTACTGAAGACCCCGAAGACGCCACTGTCAACTTACCGTTCACAATTTATGCGGCGGGCGAGGTCGAGGACGTTTCGTATCAGTTGCGGCGCGGGAGTATTGAGGACGACAGCGGCAATCTGAATTACTTGCAATGGGCAGACCTTGAGATTGAGCTTGAAGAAGTTCCGTCACAAGCGCTACCATTCCCGGATGGCACCAGCCTGTCGATGATGGACATTGCGCTAGGTGGCACAGACCATGTTCCAACCCTGAATATTGACGCCATCCGCGCCGGGGAAAGTGGGAGCGAGGCAGTGCGTGGCGTCGATGCGCTCCTCATCCTGTACCCACTCATTCTTGTTGCCATCATCCTACTGACAGTGATCTGGATGAGTATACGCTTCAATGCTAGGCCATACGAATACCGCCGTGGGTTAGAGGTCAATAAAGTTAAATTCTGGCGCTTCAAATTCGATGATCACGGGTTAATGGGTCTGGTACTCGTACTGGGGCTCGTCGCCATGATTATCCCCCAACTATGGATTTACCAGAGCGACCTCAACTGGCGCGGTGATCTTATTGATGACTTCAGTGGGTCGCGCTCTGTCGAAAGCCTGCCGCAATATTTCACCGATGTTTTTCATATTCGCGAAACACCCATCATCGCAGATGTTAATCGGCTGGACGCCCCCGCCGACGTGGACATCACCCGCGAAGCCCTCATTGAATTGCGACGGATGTATGACATCACCACGCAATGGCAACTATCGCTGTTGGTATTCGGGGTCGTAGCGGTCGTGTTGTTCATCACCTTTGCCGAGGCTGACGGGTTATTGAGCAACACCGAACGGCTTTGGGCGCTGGTGGTGCTTTCACCATCGTTGTTATTGCTGGCCGTGTTTGTGTACGGCTTCATCGGGCAGACGCTACAATTTTCGCTCACTGACTGGGGCGAGAAAGCCAAAGGTGCCCCTGACGGTCTTACCTCTGACCTGACGCGGGTCTACATTGGGCTGGAAAACTACAATGACCTGATGACCGATTTCACCGAGTTCTCGTTCCGTAATTCGCTTATCAACACGTTCTTCTTCACCCTATTTTTCCTGGCTGGGGCCTTATTTTTGGGATTTATCCTGGCGCTACTCGTCGATCAGCGTGTGCGCGGCGAAGGTATCTTCCGCACTATTTTCCTGTTCCCAATGTCACTCTCATTGGTAGTGACTGGCACAGTCTGGAATTGGTTGTTGCAACCCAACGGCGGCATCAACCAGCTTGCAGAAATCGTGACCAATGCAACCTTGCCAGATGCGCTCGGCGGCAGCCACATTCTGCCAGAATTTCTGCGCACCGGCCAGCTTGAATATCGCTGGCTGGCGTCGCGCAATGTCCTCTATGAGTTCACGTGGGACGAAGCCAGCACGTTTATATACCTCGGTTTGGCTCTATCTGGTGTGGTGCTGTTTAATCACTTTGCGCGCAGTAGTGAACGGACGATGCTCTACACATCGCTGGCTGCCTTCGCGCTCTGGCTGGGCTATGTCGGCGGATTATGGGAAAACATCTGGCCGCCGCTGGATGACCCGGTTACAGAGTCCGCCCTACCCCGGGGCTACTTCGTCGCGCTGACGGGTGTGGTGCTGGCTGCAATCTGGCAAATGGCTGGCTACGTCATGGCACTGATGCTGGCCGGGATTCGGGGGGTACCTGAAGAAATTCGTGAAGCGGCCCGCGTCGATGGCTGCGCCGAGTGGCAGGTCTACGCCTTCGTGATTTTGCCCTCATTGCGGCCTGTGGTACTCAGTGCGATCATCATTCTGGGGCATATATCGCTCAAGATTTTCGACCTCGTTTTTGCGATGACTGGCGTTGACGTGGAGCAAACCAAGGTGCCGGGTATCGTTCTGTATACCAAAGCCTTTCGCGGCAACCGTTTCGCCAGCGGGAGCGCTATCGCCATTGTAATGCTGGTACTCGTCTCGCTCGTGATTATCCCCTATCTCTGGTCCAACAGTCGCCAGCGCACAGCCCGTTAAGGAGAATGCAACCATGTCATCCGTATCTGACGCATCTGCCACCCAAACAGCGCAAAATTCCCGTATGCCAGAACTCCCCATCACACGGCGCGACCTGACCGTCTACACCTGGCGTGTAACCGTCTATGTCCTGCTGATTACGCTGGCGCTGATCTTCTTAACGCCGGGGTTCCTGGTCGTTATCACCAGCCTGAAAACCCCCGCCGAAGCACAGGTTGACCGCGCGTGGGAACTCCCCAGCCAGCTCCATATTGAGAGCTTTGAAACCGCCTGGAACGAGTTTTCACCGAATATCTTCAACAGCTTGATTCTAGCCGTGTCTGCAACGGCACTTTCAGCGATCATGGGCTCGTTAAACGGTTATGTGCTGGCGAAGTGGCGCATTCCCGGGGCAGGAATTTTGTTCCCGTTGATGTTGTTTGGAATGTTTATTCCCTATCAGGCGATTTTGATCCCATTATTTGACTTTATGCGCAGCATTGGGTTGTTCGGGGGGCTGCCGGGTCTAATTCTGGTGCATACCGTCTACGGACTACCCATCACAACACTGATTTTCCGCAATTTCTATGTAGAAGTGCCCAAAGAGTTGATTGAAGCAGCGCAAATTGACGGGGCCGGGTTCTTCCGTGTGTATGCTAACGTCATTTTTCCGCTGTCAATTCCGGGCTTTGTGGTAGTTGTCATCTGGCAGTTCACGCAAATCTGGAACGAGTTTCTGTGGGCAGTGACGCTGGTCAATGACGCAAATCAGCCGATCACGGTGCCGATTGCAAATCTCTCTGGCGGGCGGGCAGTAGACTGGAACCTCCCCATGGCCGCAGCGATTCTGGCAGCCTTGCCGACGTTACTGGTCTATATCATTTTGGGGCGGTATTTTATTCGTGGCCTGCTGGCGGGGTCGGTGAAGGGCTAGTCTCGCAGCAACATACAATAATCAGGATAACGCCTTCTCCGGTTACCTGTCGAATTACCATCAGTTCAATGTAGCCAGAGAGGGGTACCACAGCGCAAGCCCCTCTCTGATTAACTTGTCGGTGTAGAGTCGATCTTTATACCGCTGTCCAGTTCAAGTCACCCGTATAACGGTGTGAGACGGTGCCACTTTCATCCATCGCGAACAAGTACAGCCAGTCGTTATCAACAAGTTGACGCACAGCGTCGTGTTTGGCGATGATCTCCGTCATTGCCTCACGCGGCGCTTCAATGATCACGTTCAGCCGTAGTGGTTCATGCACATAATTTTGCCCATCGTGTACCGATTGCCACGGCAAGCCCACGCGCAAATCACCACCGTTACCTTCCAACACACCAAGCGTACCGACCACATTGTGCAGCACCTTATTTCCACTACCAAAAAAATCGTTATCCACCGTCGAGCCGTAGTATTGCAGGTTGATCCAGCTTGCGACAACCATCGGTGCTGTCATGATGAGTTCCAGCACGCCAAAACCTTCGTCCTGTTGCCAGTTGTAAGAATGCAGGAACGAGCGCCCGCCTAAATCCACATTGGCAGTCCGTTCGCGCGGCGCGACGATAAACGCGGCACACCCGGCCAGCCCCCATTCGGGCCGCACCTGTGACCAATCTTTGCTGCGACGAATCACGGCTGTATCAACGTTAGTGTTAGACGCAATATTCAGCGTGGCCGACCGTTCCGCACGAGTCAGGTGGGCTGCTTCGGCCAGTTGTTGTTTAAGGCGGGCAATGTCATCTTTGTGTGTAGCGGGGATGGTGTCGGTGTCAAAGAGCCTAACGTCGTCTGTGGTGGTGTTGTGCAGACCAGCAATGAAAAGCGTATCGTCAGGAATGGTGATACCGCGTTCTTTCAAGCCGGCTCGCACCGCCGGGTCATTCATCACCTGCACCGCGACCCGTGCATTGGCTTCCCCGGTGTTGCCACCACATGCGCCGCAGTCAAGCCCGGTCGCATAGGGATTATTGACGGTGGTCGAGCCATGCCCGGCCAACAACACAACGCGCGCAAAGTTCTCAGTAAGGGACATAGCCTTCAGCACACCTTCTGCGACATCAAGCCGCTGCTCTGGTGTCATACCAATGTGGCGCTCCTGCATCTGATCGGGGTCGATGCTGGGTCCACGCCGGGCAACCGCATTTTTAGGCAAGCCAAAAGTGTCTGGTTGGGGCACTGGACGTGTCTGACCGAGTGTGTCCATCACCAGATTCTTGATGTACGCTAGCCCGACCGGCCCCACGAAGCCAAAACACGAGACAGCACCAAACTTGAACATACGCCATGCTTTCGCCACACGCTGCCGGATCGTACGTTTATGCAATGCGGCCGCAACATCCTCTTGAGAAGCACCGTTCAACGACTCGGTAATGACAAATTGCGGCGTCAACAGGGCGGGACACTGGGCCGCACCCTGCGTATCACCAAGACGCACATATTCAATTGGAAAGCCAAAAAATCCGGCAAAACCGATCGTTTCCACCCCGGCATCCAGCGATTCAAACGCACGCCGAAACACTTCAGAGCGGACATCAATGCAGAACGCGGCCTGCACTTGTTTGCGCGTGCTGTGGGTTGGTGTTTCGGCAGCAGCAAATTGTGTCAGCAAGTAGCGCTGATAGGCAATGTCAAATGCACGTTGCAGCACCAGTTCAGCGGCCAGCGTGCGTTGGGCTTCTGCGTTCAGTTCAGTGCGGCGCAGTAATGCTTTGGCAGTTTCCCAGCGTTCTGCAACACCACGCGCCCCAAGAGCCTTCAGCAACGCGACTTCCCACACCAAACGAATAGCCAGCAGTTCAGTGAGGGTGCTATCTGTGCCATCACGCAGTTCTGCCTCCCAGAGCTGATAGCGGGCATAGCTGGCCCAGCCGTGAATGGTCAGCAATAGTCGATGCAAATAGGTGTCTAGTGCATCAGCAGGCACGTCAAGCTGTTGCAACAGCGTAGTGATTGTTGCCAGCGCACCATCGGGTAAAGTGGCGACTATCTGCCGGAAACCATGCACCCCACGAACCTGCGGTGTCCGATCGACACGCGCTTCAGCACGCCACGCCGCATACGGAGACAACCCCGCCCACGGCGACTTCCAGTAGGATTGCCCCTGATCAAAGTATGAACCTGCCCATTGTGAAATCAACTCTGTAGCAAACGCCGGCCAATCGCGGCCGGTGGCCTGTTGTGCAACATCCGCCACTGTCGGCATAGTTTCAAACTGCACTTCAGGTACCTCGCTTTCGGCAAAGGCTTTGAGCGCGGTCATATCCGTTGGCGCACCAGTAATCGAACCACCTTCACGCAATGCGGCTTCAAGGTCGGCGTCAGTGATGCGTCCTTCGCGGATGGCTTTTGCATAAAATGAACGCGGTGCAGTTGTGCGTGCCCCGGCCTGACGCCCCAGCAATTGCGCGGCTGCTTCAAAGGTGTGGTCAGCGAGGCCCAGATAGGGGTTCACCGCCACAAAATTGCGCAACGGCCACAGCGGGGCAATCCGTCGCCCGGCCCGGTCCACCGCCGCTGCAACAATTTCGGTGTTTATGGTTGTACTACCCGCACCTGTCGTCATTGGTGCCTGTGTATCCACTACAACAGCTTCAGTATCCATTATGTCTGTATCCTTAAATTCTCTCGGTGTGGTGGTCAAGTTAACGCAAGGGGCGGATCAAGCGGTCAAAGACTGCATTGGCATAAAAGCCATTCTTTAGATGTACATAAAACGCCTGCCACTCGGGACGCTGCACAAGCGCCGGCAACAATGCACTGAGGAGCGTCACACTACCGAATGCAATAACGGCCAGCACCATAGCCACCTGTGTCACTGTGTCCGGCGCAGGGAACACGGCCACTGCATCACCAAGCAAAGCCGCCGCCGAGAGTTCCAGCGCGAAGAAAGCAAGCGTCACCCCCACTGCCGATACTGCCGTCCGGCCAATCACATACAACGGTGCATCTCCGGTGGCTCCCTTCACCAGTAGATAGGTCACCGCCAGCACAAAAATAGCACCCAGCGCAGTTTCGCCGGGGCGTTTGGTTACGTCGACACCAACAAGGGTGGCTACCGACACAAAGATCAGCAGTGAAGCGGCGAAATTCAGCACCAACCCCAGCGGATCAGGGATCGCATTTAGTTTTTGTGAGCCCGTAGAATCGACGTATTCAACAATACTTCCCGACGACAGAAACGCATGGGCTTTGTAGAACGAATGCGCAATCAGGTGCATAATCGCCACACTATGCGCACCAAAGCCGCACAGCATCAGCATGAAGCCCATGTGTGCCGCGCTCGAATAGGCCAGCGAGACTTTGACGCTGCTCTGTGAAATCATCGC
Organism: Anaerolineae bacterium; assembly: GCA_034437655.1. GTDB lineage: Bacteria > Chloroflexota > Anaerolineae > Aggregatilineales > J027 > J027. The sequence goes on along the minus strand of DAOTTU010000103.1, from coordinate 34,531 downwards.
AGATGAGGCAAAAATCGCCGTGAAGCCACCGATGAAGATCAACATCACCAGTGCAGGGGTTGAAAGGAACACCAGTTCCCCAAGCCGCACAACAAGAAATGTCCCCGCGTTGAGCAAACCTGCATGCAACAACGCCGAGACAGGTGTGGGGGTTTCCATAACTTCTAACAGCCAACCGTGGAAGGGGAACATCGCCGACTTCAACGCCGCTGCAATGACGACCAGCACAGCCGCAGGGCCTGCATCAGTGGGTGCATCACCACTTTCAAAAGCTGCACTTGTTGCCGCTGCCAACTCACCGAGGCTCGTGGTGTCAAAAGCCTGTGCAATCAAAACTGCCGCCGCTATGAAACAGGCATCGCCCATGCGAGCAACGATGAATTTCTTGCGGGCCGCAAAAATCGCGCGCGGGCGGTCGGCATAGAAGACCAACAATTGATGCAGTGCCAGGCTGGTAATAATCCAACCTAACACCAATTGGTACAAATTACCGGAGAGGACAAAAAATAGTACAGCCGAGATTGTCACATACAAACGGCTCAAAAACACAGCCTGGCGGGGGTCGCCGTCCAGATAGTTTCGGCTAAACTGAATGAGCAACGTACCGAGGAACGTCACCAACCACACCATGACGATACTCAGCGCATCCAACCGCAGCATTAGCCCCACATCGTCCAGGCCCACGAGGGGACTCACCAGCGGGTCAGTCGCCAGAATGGCAATCCCCCCAACGAGCGAGACAATGAAGGAAACGGCGGTCACTGCACGGCCGGCCTGAAATATTGACTCTGCTGATGTTGCCAGCTTGAAGGGCACCGCCAAGGCCACCACATACAGTGCCATTGGTCCCAAATAGGCAAATAGTGCTAAAATTGTTTCCGTAGCTGCATCCATATACCCGACTTCTCCTCTAAATTTTCCAAAACCCGAACGAGACTAGCATGGGAATTGTTTTCTGCACAATATATACTTCTGACACATCTATTCAGTTTTAGTGAACGATACCATGTTGAATTACCATCATTTGCGCTACTTCTGGCTTGTCGCCAAGGCCACCAGCCTGACGCAAGCCGCGAAAGACAATAATATCTCACAATCTGCGCTGTCAATGCAAATTAGCACGCTAGAAACCTACCTCGGGCAAAAGTTATTTGACCGCAAAGGCCGTGGGTTAGAACTCACAGAAGCTGGCCAGGTTGCGTTAGACTTTGCAGAATCAATTTTTGCGAAGGGTGAAGAATTGGAGGGCACCTTTGGTCTAAAAGACCATTTGCGGCAAAATGTCTTGCGTGTTGGCGCGCTGGCCACGCTCTCGCGCAATTTTCAGATTACGTTTCTCGCACCAGCATTAGCAGCAGAAGGCGTTGAGGTTATCATCCATTCGGGCACACTGGACGAACTGCTGGAAAGCCTTGAAGACTATCAACTTGATGTGATTCTGTCGAATTTTGTCCCGCCACGCAACTCCTCAACGCGTTGGGTCGCGCACACCATCGACCAGCAACCCGTCAGCTTGATTGGACGCCCCCTGCCCCAGAGAGACCAGCTTCCCCTTAAGACATTACTGCAAGATGAACCATTGGTCGTGCCAGCGCTACAGTCCAGTATCCGCACCGGGTTTGACGCACTGGTTGATCGCATGAAAATACAACCAAAAATCGTCGCACAGGTGGATGATATGGCTATGTTGCGCCTGGTTGCGCGTGAACACACCGGGCTAGCTGTCGTGCCACCTATTGTCGTAAAAGACGAGCTGGCCGGCGGGGTACTGGTTGAGGTTGCCAAACTACCCGGGCTGGCCGAGACGTTTTCTGCCATCACACTGACCCGGCGTTTTCCTAACCCACTCCTCAAGCTGGTGTTGCCGCCAGACCCATCTTCAATGTCGTCAGCACAGCAAGGCACTCACGAATCTTAGTAACCGGACAGGTAATCATCCAATTGCTGTTCAATGTCTTCCGCAGATTCGGCATTGAGGATTCTTGTCGCCAGTGCAGAGGTATCTTCATAACTCAGGCGACGAAGCAGCGCTTTTACTGCGGCCACAGCCGGCGCACTCATACTGAGTTCGTCAATCCCAAGCCCAAGAAGCAACGGCACCGCTCGACTTTGCCCCGCCATTTCGCCACACACCCCAACCCATATCTGGTTACGGTGAGCCGCTTCGACCACCCGATGAATCGCCCGCACCACCGCTGGTTGGAACGGACTGACCAGGCCACTTGTTTTTGCATTGCCACGATCTGCCGCAAGGATGTATTGTGTCAGGTCATTGGTGCCAATGCTGAAGAAGTCAACATGTGGGGCAAGCTGGTCTGCGATGAACACTGCTGAAGGCACCTCAATCATCATGCCCACTTCCATGTCGGGGTTGAATGGCAAGTTTTCGGCTTCCAGTTCACCCAGCACGTCATGCACCAATGCCTTGACCTGCAAAATTTCTGTTAACGTGCTGATCATCGGCATCATCATTTTGACGTTATGCATAGCGCTGGCACGATAAATGGCGCGGAGCTGTGTCCGTGCAATGTCTGGCGTATCCAACCAGTAGCGAATTCCCCGATAGCCCAGAAAGGGGTTATCCTCACGCCCAATGTTAATGTAGCTGATTGGTTTGTCACCACCCACGTCTAGCGTACGCACCAATACAGGCTTGTCTTCGAAGGCCTGTGCTGCCTGTGTGTAGGCATGAAGTTGTTCCTGCTCAGTGGGGGCGCTGGTACGATTCATGAACATTAATTCGGTGCGGAACAAGCCCACGCCATCTGCGCCAGCATTTGCAGCAACGGTCGCGTCGGCTGCCTGCCCAATGTTGGCGGCAACTTTAATATGACGATCATCCGTTGTTGTTGCACGTCCAAAACGATACGTATTGACTTCGCGCTGTGCAACTTGCCATTCATTCTGTTGTCTACGTAACGTATTCAGGGTAGCATCGTCTGGGTCAAGCCAGACCTGTCCTGTTTCACCGTCAATCGCAATTGTCTTGTCAGATTCAATACGACGTATAACCTCTCCCAGTCCTACCACTGCCGGAATCCCCAACGCACGTGCAAAAATTGCGCTGTGTGAGGTTGCGCCACCTTGTTCAGTGACAATACCATGCACTTGTTCCGGGTCAAGCCGGGCCGTCTCTGAGGGGGCAAGGTCAGTCGCCACCAGGATACAGTCGTCAGGGATGCTGACCGCATGCACGGCGTCAGGTTCAAGTTTGCGCAGCACACGTTTACCAACATCAAGCACATCAGCAGCCCGTGCTTGCATATACGGGTCGTCCAAGGACCGATAGCGGGTCGCCATGTCTTTGATGTTTTGCCACCACGCCGACGCTGCGTCCTGGGCCTGGCTTTGGATAGTTTCCGAAACTGTTGTTAACAGGGTAGGGTCTTGCAAGATCAAGACGTGAGCCTGCAAAATACCCGCTTCGCTCTCACCGAGTTTCTGGCGTGTGTCACGGAAAAGCCCTTGCAGGTCATTGGTCGCTGCTTGCACCGCTTTTTCCAGGCGGCTTTGTTCACCAACAATGTCACGGATACGAGTCGCTTCGACATCAATGGCGCTTGCATTCAACCGATACGCACGCGCAATAGCAATTCCTCTAGCAGCCGGGATACCCGTTACAACGCGCGCGGACTGCGGTGTATCGTTTCGGATGGGTTTGGCATGGGTGGGGGCTGGGGCCGCACTATCACGATCACCAAGGTTATCGTCAAAGAATCGCTCTAGCGCTGTGATAAACATGGCTGTGCCTGTACCACTGACATAAAACGTCACCCTATCGCCCTGCCCTGCACCAAGCGTCATCACAGAACTGATGCTGCGACCATCTACCTGCCGCCCCTGATATTCGATAGAGCAGTTCACGGCATGTTGATGGATCATACCCACAATTTTGGCGGCTGGGCGGGCATGTATTCCCAGCGGATTCGGCACACGTAGTTCAACAGTCGTCATGTCTTTGGATATCGTCGCGTCAGCAGAAGCTATCGTGTCCTCTACCCCTAAATAGTCACGTTTGGCAATCAACACCTGCCGTGTTTCAGCCAAAACAGCCTCCATTGACGACCCCACCGCTGCCTGCACAGCCGCCGCCAAAGCTCCTTCAACAATGGGGGCCTCACATAGATAGACGTTGGGTTGTTGTTCGGGGCTCAAGAACTCAATCGCTGTTTCGGCACTCAGCAGCGCACTACCTAAATCCATCAGCACCAACACCCCTTCATCGGTGTAGACGCTTTCAATCGCCTCATAGATCGCCATCGGGTTAGTCCCAAAAGGTGCGTCGGGGTCACCAGTGCCGCCGGCCACTGCGATAGATATGTGACGCGGTGACATCTGCTGCGCAAGATCACGAGTCGCGTCAGCCAGTGCAGCACTGTGGGAAACAATCACAATTCCAATCATTAAAATGTCCTTGTCAGGTTCAGGTGGGGTAACAGGGCTCAGGCACTCGTGTTGTTCACAACGTCTAGCAAGGCTTGAAGCAACATATAGGTAGAGGTTGCTCCCGGGTCCTGGTGACCGATACTGCGCTCACCGAGGTAGCTGGCGCGGCCTTTCTTGGCAATCAACGGGGTAGTGCTTTCCATCCCTGTTTTGGCGGCTTGCACACATGCTTCTACCGCAGCCGCAATATCATCGTTGTTTGTAACGCCTGCCTGTAAGGCATCAATCGCAGGTTGCCACGCATCAATCATCGTTTTCTCGCCAACCTCAGCGCGTCCACGTTGTTTGAGGCCTTCGACCCCTGCCGTCAGCATATTCGTCAGGTCTTCAAGTGCCAGCGCTTGCTTGTCTTTCACAGCATCACCAGCCCGCATAAAGAAGGTACCATACAGCGGGCCACTCGCCCCACCGATGCTGGCCATTAACGCCATACCAGAAGACTTGAGCAGTTTACCAATATCGTTTTCGTCAGGGTTTGGTAGCTTTTCGAGCAGCTTGTTAAAGCCACGTGCCATATTTGTGCCGTGGTCCGCGTCACCAATAGGAGAGTCCAGTTCGGTCAAATAGCCTTTATTTTCTTCGAGGACATCGCGACTTGCTTCTAACCATGCCACGACTTGTTGCTTGGAAATCATGTTATGCTCCAGTGTTGTAATGCGTAAAAAGGCTGAATACAGCGTACGGATTCAGCCTCAATAGTTTAACATATCATAATCAAAACGACGGGTCTAAGCGCCCCAACGCAAACCGGGGGTGTTGACAGGTGCGTCCCAGAATTTGAGAATTTCGTCGTCAGCCTTCAACAATGTGATCGAAAAGCCCTGCATTTCCAGCGATGTGATGTACGGGCCGACCAAATTACGCGCAATCGTGATGTTCCGTGCTTCGCACACCTGCACCAGCTTGCGGTACACAGCATATAGTTCAGAAACCGGGGTGCCGCCCATGCTGTTAACAAACGCGATCACCTGATCACCAGCCGAAAACGGTTCGTCTGTCAGTTCTTTTTCAACCCATTCACCGTTCTCACGGTCCCATTCACGCACTGTGCGGGTATAGCCCTTGTCGTCCAAAATTTCAGCAGCAACAATTTCAGTCACAGCATCAACAGGTTGCATTTCTTCGCGGCGCTGGCCGGGCTCACCATGAATCCCGATACCAATTTCAATCTCGTTTTCGCCCAGGTCAAAGGTGGGCTTGCCAGCCGCAGGCACAATGCAAGATGTCAGGGACAAACCCATCGAGCGGCCGTTCAGGTTCACTTTGCGGGCGAGGTCAGCGCATTGGTCCAGATCATAGCCAGCATCAGCAGCCGCACCGACAATTTTCTCCATAAGTACCGTGGTACCCACACCACGTCGCCCGGCTGTAAAGAGACTATCTTTCACTGCGACATCGTCGTCAATCAAAATGCTCTGCACCTTGACGCCTTCAGCATGAACCATCTCAGCAGCGGTTTCGAAATTGAGTACGTCGCCGGTGTAATTCTTGACAAGGAACAGTACGCCTGCACCACTGTCTACAGCCTTGGCCGCTTCGTACATTTGGTCAGGGGTGGGCGAGGTGAAAACTTCACCGGGACATGCCCCATCCAGCATCCCTTTTCCGACAAACCCGCCGTGCATCGGTTCGTGGCCGCTACCACCGCCAGAAACGATCGCGACTTTACCAGCAACCGGAGCATCTGCACGCACAATGTATTTAGGATCCAGATTAATCTTGAGTTCAGGGTGTGCAAGCCCCATCCCTTCCATCTGCTCGGCTACAACGTTCTCGACATCATTAATAAGTTTTTTCACTTCATAACCTCACTTTCATTAGACAGAGTTTGTGATGCTGAATATTACACGGTCAATGTACAAATTCTACTAAATTGTACAGGACACCCTCACAATATTGCCACAAAGTTTAAGTTTTTCCAAAATTCCTCCCATAAATTTTGAATTCACTCAACTTAACACTTTAACATAGCATTATATTTGTAATGCGATAGCCACCCTGAACACACCAGCATGATCAAAGACGGCAAGTTCATAACGGCTCGGTAGGGCATCTGGAGGAGAAACCTGTACGGGCTGTATGAGTTCAAATCCGTGGCGTGCAGCAGTGAGAACCGCAACTGATGTCATGGGTATATGGAACCCATAACCGCTGGCTTTTAACACCGCTTCTTTTGCGGTCCACGTACGATAGAACATGTCACGCTGTTGAGATTCAGACGTAAGTCGAGTGAATAGTGCATGTTCAGAAGGGGTAAAACATAACCCTGCCACCGTTGTCAGGTCATCTACTGCATGCAAGTGTTCAATATCAATACCAACCGCTCTGCTGCCACTAATGGCATACACCACAACGTCATGGGAATGCGCGAGATTGAAGTGCGGGCCATTGGCTATATACGGCTTACCATGTTCACCATAGGATAGCTCTATACGTGGTGGGGATATATTGGTATACGCTGACAACACCTCGCGCAGGAGTCCACGCTGCAAGGTGAAATGGTGTTGATCGTCCTGGCGGAGGTAGCGTGCTGCTCGGGCTCGTTCCGCATCATCAAGTAGCGCGGCATAATAGCCAAGCCTGGCACGATAATCCCCCACCGTAAACGCCCAGTAGTGAATCTCATCGCCGGGTGGGACAGATAAGTCCCGGTGTCGCGACTCGTTCGCCAGTGTTATGATATTCATCGCATGTGTAGCAGGTGTTGCCCGGTTACATCGTTATAGTGCTATTGTAATCTCAGTACCGTCGTCCCATTGAGCTTAACAGTGGTCCTACGCCAGGCCCGGTTCTCCTTCTTATCGTCTTCACCAGCTTTAGCAGCAGCTTGTTCACCATGACCTTTGACCGTCACATTGCCTTTCTTGATACGGAAATCATCAGTGAGTACAGATTGTAAGAAGTTATACACCGTCTGCGCCCGCGCTTCTGAAAGCTGTGCATTGTATTTGTCAGGGCCCGACCGACTGGCGTAACCATCAATTTCGAGCTTGCTATTGGGATCACGGAACAAACCGAGGTTATCAGTCGCGAGTGACCGTAGCAACCCTTTCCCCTTTTTAGAAAGATCAGCAGAGTCAACCTCAAAGTGGACAGACTGCTTTGCTTTTTGGGCAACTTCAGTCTTTGCGGCCTGCGGCGGCTTATAGATTTCGCGCAATCCACTGATGACATCAACGTCCCACGGATGTATGTAGCCAATGCTAGCACCTGTTTCAACACCGACCGCTGCGCCGCCTATGTCAAAGGACCCGGATGCATTGCCAACAATAGCTCGGAAGTCACCGTTACCCTGGAAGACCACGGCAGAAGTAGCAATCCCTTTACCGCCATACACTGAGAACTGCGCCTGCCCACTGCCGAAGCCAATAAAACCCCCGAAGTTGGTCGGTGTCCAGGGTTGCCTGCTTTCCATTGTCCCGGAGCCATTCATAGCAACAGTCAAACTTGCAGAGGCTCCAATTGAAAAGCCTGCGATAGCAAGTGAGTAGGTATGCGACCATGTGTCGGGTTCCGTCTTTTCGATTAGCATTCGCCCACCAAACACTTGCGCACCAACGATCAGGTCACCACCAAGGCCCCCGACCTCCATCGAGAACTTGTACTTGTGGTTTGCCTCAGAGTTGGGCCCAATGCCCAAAATCTTTTGCATTTTCTCGGTGTATTTGCTTTCACGGTTGACGATCAACCCCAGTTCATCGAAGTAGCTGCGCTTTTCACGCACCTCATTAGTCAAAATACGTCGAATCTCGCGGGCAATAAGCGGTCGTTGCATAATGGGGAACTGCTCAACAAATGCCCCAAGTTTTATACTTATCTGGCCAGCCTCTGCGCTGCGTGCGACATGAGCCCAGTAGCTAAAGTAGTTTTTGACGTGCTGTTTGATCTCATTACAATGCGTGCGAATCTGCTTTTTCTGGAAAGCATCGAGTGGCATTTTCATGCTGGCAATGAACGCATCTTTGTTTTTGCCGCCGATCGCCGCCTCATTGAGTTGCAAAGTCGGTCTTTGGGAGACTCGCTTCATACTGGCGGTATAAAGCGTTTCATTATTGCCCTCGAATTGCAACGACACGCCACCCCCTTTCTCGCGCCAGAAGTCAAGCGAAACGTCATGCTCACCATCTAACGATGCCTTAAAGGACTGATTGTCTTTAGTCATCACATCGTTGTAGCGCGTGCCTGTGATGCGATAGGATTTGATGCTGTAATAGGGTTGCTTGCCCCCAGAAGGGTCTTTTCCCATCTGACGCACCTGCAACGTCCCTGTTAAACCAGCGCCACCGTGGTTAATGTTGAGTGTGCCGCGCTGGTTACCGTTGTCAAAACTATAGCTTCCAGTGAGGCTGAACGGTGATTTTTCAGCGGCATATGTCGTCGCTTTGGGCCCGGTTCGGGTAGCACGTTGCACCAGCATCCGCCGCGTTGCTGCATTACCGATTTGGCGTTGGAGGCCAAGCACCTGCTCCGCACTGACAGACTCAGGAATTTGTTCGGGTGACATCATTGGTAGCGCGGACGCCTGCTGCGACGCTTGCTCCATTGAACCAGATTTGGTCCGTGCTTTTTTCCGAGCATGGTTTCCAATGTGTTTTCCGTGTCCGATAGGCATACAATCCTCCGTCAAATATCCGTCGTACCGGCTGTGTTACACACAACTTTTGACTTGAAGCTAGCATGCCCGCTGAGATGTGTCGCCCCACATATGGGCTGACCTGGCAAAATTCAGCACGCGCCAGAAATTGCCCGGGCGGCCGTTTTGCTGACATTGGGAGTGATAAACCGATGGCAGCAGGTTCACGGATTATTGACGTATCCTACCAGAAGCAAGCTATGTCCTTACCGCTACAGTTAACACCATTACCCTGTAAGTTCTGAGTAAAATATGGCAAGAAAGGCACTCGGTGAGGTAAACTATAGCACAATTAAATAGAAGAAATCAGGCGCGTAATTCAGCTAAATATAGTGTATGGTCAATGGTATCAAAGCAGTAACATTTCCGCAGTCGAACCCATCTGATCTATTCAGCCCGGTTATAACTTGCGTACCAATTATTATGAGGGTTCGCTCGAACGCAAAGTCACCCAAGTCCCTAAAATTAGTAGCCAACCCTATCAACGGATGAAGAGGATACATTTTTGTCAAAAAGTGATTCTTCATCGCAGCACGATAACCTGTCCAACCTTAGCTTCAACAAAATTGTCTCCTATGCTGCGAAGTCAAGCGCAATTTACACGTTTGGTTTGCTTATTCCGCGCCTTGGGGAGTTTTTGCTCATCCCCATTTATTGGAGCCTACTGACCCCTGCTGATTATGGTACCATCGCTGTCGCAGCAATATTTACTGAATTCCTGACACAAGCGTTTGGACTTGGTTTTGCAGATAGCATTACACGATACTATTATGAGTGGAAGGACCAACAGCGAAAACATCATCTTGGTGCTGTCTGGACAATGGCGTGGGGGAGTGCGGTAGTTATGGGGCTGATTGTCATGAATCTTGAGAGTCTTTTCAGCCAATTAATTACGCAAATACCCTTCTCGCCCTATCTTACACTAGCTATCTGGATTGCTGTTTGCAATAGTGCAGCGCAGACTCCTCTGTTTTTATTCAGGGCAATGGAAAAAGCTGGGCTCTACATTTCAACCTCCGTGCTGACATTCATTCTAAATACTGTTTTTGCAATACTATTCATTTACACAATCGGTGAAGATGGCGCACTTGCTATTCTTGGCGCTCAAGCCATCAGTGGTGCTATCATGACTGTCATATACACAGTCATCTTATTTAGATTGACCACCCCCAATATTAGATACAAATACTGGGGAACAGTCGTCAAGTTCTCACTGCCCTTGGTTCCCGCAAAAGTAATCGTAGCGGCATCCGCAGTCGTAGATCGCTTCTTGCTGGAAAAATTTATTAGCCTTAGCGACCTCGGCCTGTACCAGGTTGCCACCCGCTTTGCTCGTGTTGCACGTTTGGTCACAAATGGCTTACGTACAGCCTGGATTCCCTTACAAATGCGAATTATCACGGAGCGGCCAGAAGATGGACGAGACGTCGTTGGCAGGATGGCACCTTATTTTATTTTCGTACTCCTCTTAACAGCTATCAGCCTGGCAACGATAATTGGAGACCTCATCCAAATCCTCAACATACCAGAATATCTGCCTGTCATCATGCTATTGCCATTTGCTGTTGTACCAGAAGTCGTCAGCGGTATTGCGATGATCGTGGTGCAGGGCTATGTCATCGCAAAGAAAACACAATATGTATGGATCAGCACCACCACACAACTCATCACCGCCGTTGTTGCGAATATTCTTCTAATTCCTGCGTTTGGCGTCTATGGTACTTTTGCCGCAACAACACTTTCTGTACTCGCAGGTGGACTTGTCAGCTACGCTTTCTCTGTTCGTTTTTATTACATTCCATTTCCATGGCGAAAGATTGGGGTTATGGTAGCGAGTGCTTTGCTTGCTGCTGCTATTGCATACGCTATCGAACCTGGATCACATCCGCTCGATTTAGGGTTGTCCATTATATTAGTATTTTGTTACACGCTACTTATATGGCTCGGCCCTCTAAAAGGATATGAGTGGATACGCCGACACGGTGTAAAACCCTATGTGCTAGGGTAAGTGAAACCAACATAATCCACTCGATGATGCACATATATTGTGATAAGTACAACCTTCGGCCACACTATCGCAGAATGTCCATATCACTGCGCTACAGAAGAGTATCCCCACCAAAAACTCTGGTATGATTGGGACGTGACATTAAGTTGCAGTAAATTTTGATAAAGAGAGGGAGTGGGTGTCCATTCCCCCGATTAGCAAGGAATAGGGCTTCTATAAAATGAGAAAACTGTCAACTGATGCGTTTCGCAAATTCGCAACTTCGCAATATATCTACCCTGTCACACAGTGGATCAAACGATCCCCTTTATTAAGTTATACGATCCGTGTCCTAATAAGATTTTATCAAAATATTACCCACACAGCGCCCGACATCCTTCGCGAGTTGAAGACCACAGAAGTTGCACCACCATACCCTCCAAATGCAAACCACAGAGTTTTGATATTTACATTACGTGGGTGGCTAGTTCATATGGCATGGGAAACTACCATTGCGCGTGCCTTGCATCAACGCGGTGCTGAAACGCTCACCATTCTGTGCAATCAAATATTACCTGCCTGTGAGCCTCGGACGATCATTGATGACTTTACGTCAACTTGTAACTTATGTCGGCGACGCTCACAACAATTTTTGTCTCGCTCTGGTCTACCTTATCGCGATTTAGGTGATTATGTCGACTTAGCACAGCTCTCAGCTCAGATTGCCGCCCTTGACCAGCTCTCCCTGAGAGAACTACAAGCCTTTACACATGCGGCATTACCAATCGGTAGGCTCGTAAAGGCCTCAGTGCAACGTCATCTGCTACAAGGTGAAGTAGAAGATACGCCGGAAAATGCAGCAATTTACCGTCGCTTTGTAACCGCAGGATTGATTGTCCAAGCAGCAGCGACACGAATACTGACAGAATTTCGTCCTACTTCGATTTTTGTTCTCAATGGGCTATTCTACGCGGAAGCCATCATGATGGCGCTCGCTAAAAAGCAGGGGGTTTCAGTATGGACCTATGAACGGGCTTCCAACCGTGCCAACGCGTTACTACTAGCCAACAATCTACCTGTTATCAAGTATGACTACGAGCAGGAATGGCAAACGCGCTCCACAACACCGCTGAGCAAAGCTGAACACCAAAAGCTTGACGATTACCTTATCGCACGGCGTCGTGGCAAAACAGGACTCCAAAGATTATGGACCAAAATGGAAAATCCTGCACACCTCAACGATGATGCCCCCGTAGCTGTACTCTTTACCAATGTATTGTGGGACACTACAGTTTTCGAGTCAGATGTAGCCTTCGACTCTATGATGCATTGGGTTCACCATACAATTGATTGGTTCCGTTCACATCCAGAATACCACCTTGTTATTCGTGTCCACCCCGCAGAAGTCCGTATTCCTTTCAAAGAATCCCGCTCACCAGTCAGTGCGCAACTTCCTGCACAATTACCCAAGAACGTAACAGTTTTTGACGCGGACGAGTCTATAAATTCATACGCATTATTAGACGAAGCGCGGGTAGTGCTTGCTTACGGCTCTACAATTGGTTTAGAAGCTGTACTCGCTGGGAAATACACAATTATTTCTGGTAAGGTTCACTATAATTATAAGGGCTTTACGCTCACACCATCTACAATTGAGGAATATGAAAATCTACTTTACCAAGGTTTTGCCACTACGACCCATGACTTAAGTGAATCTGTTAAATATGCTAGGCGCTATGCTTACATGCATTTCTTTGAAATCATGGTGCCGCTACCACATGTCGAAGAGAAATTTCTATCCTACCCGACCTTACATTACAACCGCAACACTGCGCTCTCTTCAGAGAATAGCCCATATTTGAGCGTGATCTGTGATGCCATTTTGAAAGACCTTACACCGAAGAATCCGGAAGCTTGATCAATTCAATCAGCATTGGAACCAGGATAGCGGTCGCGGCGTATAAAGGCATAGATCAGTCCCATCGCGAAAGACAGGTGCTCAGCCATACTAATCAGTGTATATATAGGCCAATCACGCCATATTGACCGCGAGGCATATGTTGCTGCCAGATACGGTGACAACAATACAGCTACAAAACGACGCAAAACTTCTATCGGTAGCATTCGGTTGTGGTGACCCATCTTGAACCAAGCTGCTGAAAAGTAATAATTAGCGTAGCCACGATTAAAATATTTCTTCATAAATTGTGTGATGCGCGTTGCGCTGTCGTGATGGTATATCAATGCATCGTCAGTAACGACTAACTGATGTCCAGCATGGATGATACGGTAGCAAATATCAACATCTTCCCCACCAACGCCACCCCAATTGCGAAACCCGTTGACATCGACCAAAACTTGTCGCCTTATTGCCATATTGGCACCAATGAGATACTCAACACGACCATTTCTAATACGGTGGCGGTATTGTTGAGAAACACGGGTATACCTGGTAAGGGCACTGTGTTCGCGCGTCAGTATAATTTTGCCACCAATGCCGCCTGCATCACCTATTGCACCTACCAAATCAGAAATCCACTGCTTATCAGCATGACAACCCGTATCAATAAACGCCACAAGTTCCCCCTTTGCTACTTGCCAACCCGCATTACGTGCCGCAGCTACACCAGCATTTTCTTGATTAATTAAGCGAAAAGTGACCGTTGCGTTTTCAATTAGCGTAGCGGCATAGGCACCTGTACCATCTGTCGAGCCATCATTCACCAGGATTATCTCGAAGTTGGGGTAATCCTGCTCAAACAGCGTTGGCAAACTTTCACGGAGCAAATTGACCTCGTTATAGGTAGGTACAACAACACTCACAAACGGCAGAGTAATTGCTTCTTCGCTCGATAGTTTCTCAGATGACATCTTACACAATCCCCATTTCTGGAATAGAGCGGCAGCCCCTAGTATGCACACCTTATAATGACAAAAGAATGATCATGCAATTCTCAAGACTGGTTACTTATTCTTCCACACAGTAAAATCTTCTTGTATATACTCTGCTCAATAGGTAAGCACAATACTACGTGAAGCATACCTCAAAGAAACCGCAGACAGCAACTCGGTTCACGTTTGGATGCCGACCAGGCAGCAGTCTACATCGAGGCAATATTAAAATCTAAAAGCGATAATCTCCATACCAAAGGGGACTTTTTTGCTGAATGGTTGGTTACTCGCAGTATAAAGCTGAACCCAAATCGGATATATCGCCTGTTCGACTATTGAATATCAAACAATCGGATAATTGACAACACGATCTATCATGATGTTTGAATACACGCGCAGAATATAAAAACTGAATTCAGCTTTCCCCCTAGTCATTCTTTAGCCTTTCATGTCAACATATCAACGCGCAAAGTTAATTGGACAAATCATGTATTTTCTTGAACTACGCTTGAACTACACCCAGAAATGGTGGTACCACGCCCTCCGCAGTGTCTATACATTTGTGCTGGGGTTGACGCTGCTACTGGTGCCCGATAACGTTTTGGAGGTGCTGTTGCTGGTCGTCGGCGGGCTGGTGCTGCTTGACTCTGCCGTGACCGTCCTTTCGGTGGTTTTTAGCCGCATGCTTGGCCGCCTGTGGAAGATTGTGCTGCTCCGTGAACTCTTGCACATGTCCGTGGCTGTGCCGTTTGTTTTTGCGCAGTCCGTTGGGCTGGTGCTGATGGCGGTGTTGCTGAGTGCAATATTATTCTTTCGCGGTGTTATCGAGTTGATATTATTCGTAGAGGTACGCACAACCACCCATCACCGACGCCTGTTGTTGCTGACGACAATGTTATTCTTTATAGCCAGCGCCTTGATGCTGGTGGATGCCTTTACACAGACAGTTTCTGCCGTTGGGCTGTTGGGGATATACCTGATGTTGCAAAGCCTGGCAAGGTTGCGGGCGGCCTATCGAATGCGGAGCGGTGCCCCTCAGCCTAAAGAGTACCGGGAAGCGATCCTTGCACCCGTCCCGTCCGGTGATGCCATCCACGACACCAGCGAGTTCGGCCCGGCATTGCCCCCTGTTTCACACAAAGATCACGAGCGTTTTTTTCTGGTACCACACCTCAACGTCGAAAAATACCGCACGATTATGATCATCGCGCCCCACCCCGACGACCTCGAAGGTTTCTGCGGCGGCCTGGTCTATCGTCTGGCGGGGGAGGTGCTGTCCGTTATTTTCGCGGGTGGAGATCGTGGGGCATGGTCAAAGCGCTATCAAGTACTCGAACGCGAAGACTATATCCGTATACGACTCGCGGAGTCTTCACAGGCCGCAGAATTATTGGGGGTGCGTGAGATCATCTACATGGGTTATTTTGACCGTACCCTGACGGTGGACGATGCCGCGATTGACAAAACCCTTGACCAGTTGACACTCCACCGACCAGACCTGGTGGTGACCTTTGAGTACCGACGCCGCGCCAATCCGTATCCGCACCCCGACCATCTCGCCACCGGGCGCATTGTGCGCGAAGCCATCAGCCGCTACGAATATGCCGACGAACTT
This sequence comes from Anaerolineae bacterium, assembly GCA_034437655.1. Classification (GTDB taxonomy): domain Bacteria; phylum Chloroflexota; class Anaerolineae; order Aggregatilineales; family J027; genus J027. Next base: position 18,958 of record DAOTTU010000103.1, on the reverse strand, counting down.
GACCTGTTGCTGACCTCAACTTTGCTACCCAACACGTTTGTCGATGTCACCGGGGTACGGCATATCAAATTAGCGGCGCTGGCCTGTCATACGACGCAGGGCTATCTCAACGCACTGATTTTTCCATTTTTCGAAAAGCTACTCTCGCGCATCTGGGGGACATTTGCCGGGGTAACCTATGCCGAGGGGTATCGGCGTGTTAACATTGAAGTGTTACGTACTCAGCAGGAAAATCGTCATGATTGAGTCAACGTCAGCCCTACGCTCCATCGCAGCCCTTGAAGCCTTGCTTGAAGAAGTCAATCAATCGCCGTTTATTGGTGCATTAAGCCTGGCCGAACTCCAACAACTGTTAGCAGCAGAGACGATTCGTTTCACCTATGTTGACGATGAACTCGTCGGTTTCGGCGCATGGGTGGTAATCAACGATCAGTGGGCAGAAATTGGCCCATTTTATATGGTCAAACGTTTTCGGGGGCAGGGACTCGGCAAGCAGATTATGGAAGATGTAGTCGTGCATGTGGGGAACAGCGGTCGCAACCTATACGCTGTCACACGCAATACAGCCGTGGACAAGATGTTACAAGGTATGGGTTTTCGGCGCATTCCCATCTGGCGACTGCCGCCCCGTGTGCTGGGATTTGCGATGCAAAAGCTCGGGCCGCGCAAACTATGGGGCTTCTTTCGTAAGCACAGCCCGGGCCGCATGCGGCACCTCATCAAAACGCAGTCCACTTACACCGCCCTCAACGCTGAGAACAGATAACGCGGGCTGGTGCTGCTATTCGACGGTAGCGGTGAGGGTATAGTCGCCTGTGTTCATCCCCTCTGCAATCACATGAATCCTGAACGCTCGAAATTCAGTAGCCACGCTGAGCGGAGTATCCGTTGTCGCCTCGCCTAGATACTCGCTGGTGAAATTCGAAAACGGTACAAAAACACCGGCCCGCAACGCTCCTGCACCTTCAATTGTCACCGTCACGGTCTGCGGGGAATCACTTTCAGGGAGGGTCAGGGTCCAGACATCGACACTCAAGGGGGTTTCTAAGGTGCCATTCGCTGGTGTGCCGGGTGCAAGGTCTTGCAACGTGACCGGGCCCTGTGACACACCGTCTTCGGTTGTAAAGGTCAGCGCAGCGTCTGTAACCACGGCCTGCACACTCACGGAGACAGGAGGCGGCTCACGAAAACCATCAAAGGCGGTATATTCTGACGTGCGCAGGGTATAGATGCCGGCCAGAGGTAACGCCACATTTGCAATGAGCGTATTCATTCCGCTGCCAGAATAGCCAGAGCTGAACACACGCTGATAGGGGCCAATGTCAATCCGCAGATTGGGTGTCAAAATAACTGGATCACCTGGCACCAGATAAGCACTCAGCAAGTCACCTTCATCAACAAATAACGGGATAGGCACTAACGGGGTTTCGCCTGCGTTGACGAACACATCCACCGTCGGCGTGGGTGTGTCATCCAATGTTGTTAAGGCTTGAATGCCAGCCGCAAGCGCCACTACTGGCAAAGTCCAGCACAGGCATAGGGTAGTCATGGCCAGCAGCCGTCAGTGAGAGCGGCACATCATCAGGGGCAAGCGCTGTGACGGTATAGGGCGGGTTGCCATTGGTCGGAAAGTGCATCACGAGGCGGCCAGTTTCAGGGTCACTTTCCAACAGATAGCCCGTTTCAAAGATTTCATCGCCGCTGGCGTCTGAAAGCACAAAATTCAGTGGCACGGCCCCCGCTGGTGCCTGCAAATAGGCATCTATCCATGCTGCATCCGTATCTACCGTGTAGGGTGTGAAGGCGCTGGCCGCTGTCACAGTCTCGAAATTTTCAATCACGTCATTGTCTGGCACAGGTGACACCGGCACGATGTCCGCTGCGCTCTCGACCTGAAGCGAGTCCAGCACAGCGAACCAGTCATTCGCAGTCGCCACACCAGCCGGGTCCAGCAGCAGCATCGCAAAAGACCGCGCACCAACAATAACGGCATACTGCGCATTCAAATCGTTTTCGGTCAGGCGCGGTGTCGCGACGGTGCCATAGGGAAGGCTTTGCACCAGAATCGTTTCGACGCTGCCGAGGGGTATCTCCAGCCGATCATTGACGCGGTACAGCATCCACTCACTGAGCGAGCGCACGTCAGACTGAGCCGCCATTGGTTGCAGCTTATCCTCCAACGCCACCACAAAGAACGTCAATCCATCAGGATTCATAACATCAAAATCAGCATCAGACGCACGAATAACCGCCGCTTCTTCGGTGATGACGGCCGCATCGCCCCACCCTGCCGGGTAATTAAGGCTGATACCCTGTTCCTGCCAGTCAAAGGTTTGCGTGGGAGACGTTTGCGCGGTTGTGGATGGTGACGGTAACAATAAGAAGAGTATGGTAGCGCTCAAGACAAGGAAAATGCTCTCAACATGGAGTAGTCGCCTCTCTGATAAGTTCAATGCGTATAGATGTCTACACTGTAGGGGAGGCCACACCGAGCGGCAAGCCATTGGAGCGCTTTAGGGCACATCTGGCACGCTATTGGTACAGGGCGGTAGTTTCCTTCGCCCTGAAGGACGAGGCTATGCAGGTGGTGTGCGTGAACAGCCCTGAAGGGCGCTCACACAGCGGATCGGATTGCCATACCCCGCTTGCGTTTACCTTTACCCTGACCCTACAGGCGATCCCGGCAGCACACATTGCAAACGTCGGTGTGCCCGAAATCCTGCAAGTCTACGCCTATTTATGACAAACTTCACCAGCATCCGGGAGCTATGCCAATGAGTTAAGGTGTCCTTGTCTGTCACAATGAAGTGTAAAGATCGTTTCATTGTGGAGTATACTTCTTATGGCTAAAATCAAAGAAATCCCGACCCCCACCGACGACAAGCGCTGGCGCATCGTCGGGGCAACAATGCGGCGCTACGGCTATACCCCCCAGGCGTTGATTGAGACACTGCATTCTGTACAGGAAGCCTTTGGCTACCTCGATGACGAGTCATTGACCTACGTCGCCCATCGTTTGCAGGTGCCACTCAGCAAGGCCTATGGCGTGGCAACGTTCTATCATTTCTTTAGCCTCAAACCCCCCGCGAAACATAACTGCGTGGTCTGCATGGGCACAGCCTGCTACATCAAGGGCAGCCACGAAATGTCAGACGCGCTGGCCGAAGCCTTTAATATTGAACCCGGCGACATTACGGAAGATGGCAATTTTGCACTGCTCGGTGCGCACTGTGTCGGTGCGTGTGGGCTGGCACCCGTGGCAGTCGTTGACGGTGAGATGGTTGGTAAACTCACACCAGATAACGTCGTAGAAATTGTACAGGAGAAAATAAAAGATGTTACGTGAAGAATTTGAAGAAATCGTACACAAACAACGTGAAAAAGAAGCCGCTTTTGACCATAGTATCAACGTTTGCACCTCGTCTGGTTGTGAAGCGACAGGTAGTAAAAAAGTCTTTGACGCGATAAAAGCTAGCATTAAAAGCCATGATATGCAGAAAACATGCCAGCTTAAAGGCGTGGGGTGTTTGGGGCTGTGTGGTGCGGGGCCGATTATTGAACTTGAGCCGAGCGACTATCTGTACCAGACAGTTGTACCCGAAGACGCCGACGAAATTATCGAAGCGCTGGGTAATGATCCTGTTGAGCGCATCAAGCTGCCGCAAGACAACCCCTTCTTCCAGCGCCAGCAGCGCATTGTACTCTCCAACGCTGGCCGGATAGACCCGCAGGAAATCGAATCCTCCATGTCACATGGTGGCTACGAAGCGTTGATGAAAGCCACCACCGAAATGACCCCGGCCGAAGTCGTCAAAGAAATCACGGCGAGCGGCTTGCGTGGGCGTGGCGGTGCGGGCTACCCCACAGGCTTGAAGTGGAGTACTGTCGCCAAAATGGACGGCACCATGAAATATGTCGTTTGCAACGGTGACGAAGGCGACCCCGGCGCATTTATGGACCGCAGTATCATGGAAAGCGACCCCCATCGCGTACTCGAAGGCATGGCGCTTGCGGGCTATGCCGTTGGTGCCAGCGAAGGCTACATCTACATTCGCGGCGAGTATGTACTCGGTATTAAACGCCTGAAGCGCGCGATTCGTCAGGCTGAAAAGATGGGCTTTCTGGGTAAGAATATCTTTGACTCACCCTTCAGCTTCAACATTGAGTTGCGGCTGGGTGCCGGGGCGTTCGTCTGTGGCGAAGAAACGGCACTGCTGGCGTCGATTGAAGGCAACCGTGGTCATCCCCGTCCGCGCCCACCCTACCCCGCCGAAAAAGGCCTCTGGGGACACCCAACACTTATCAACAACGTCGAAACCTTCGCCAACGTCGCGCCGATCATCGCCAACGGTAGCGACTGGTATGCAGGCATTGGCACCGAAAGCAGCAAAGGCACCAAGGTGTTTGCACTCTCTGGCAAGATCAACCGCGTCGGGCTGATTGAAGTGCCGATGGGTATCTCGCTACGTGAAATCATCGAAGACATTGGCGGCGGCATCCCCGATGGCCATCAGTTCAAAGCCGTGCAAACGGGTGGCCCTTCTGGTGGATGTATCCCGGCGGCGCACCTCGACACCCCCGTTGACTTCGAATCCCTGACGGAACTCGGCTCAATTATGGGGTCTGGCGGGATGGTCGTCATGGATGACACCTCGTCAATGGTGCAGGTGGCCCGTTATTTCATGGAATTCAGCATGGATGAGTCCTGCGGTAAGTGTATTCCATGCCGTGTCGGGACTGCGCAGATGTATGACATTCTCGGCCGTTTTATGAACCATGAAGCCACCCCGCAAGACCTGGAACTGCTAGAGTACCTCTGCGATGCTGTGAGCAGCACCAGCCTCTGCGGTTTAGGACAGTCAGCGCCAAACCCTGTCGTCAGCACCATACGCTACTTCCGTGATGAATATGTGGAACGTCTTGCCAGGACACCACAGTCTGTTTAGAGGAGACTCGCATGTCAGTTAAAACCTTTCAAATTAATGGGCAGGATGTCAGTGGCCGCCAAGAGGAAAGCATTCTCGACATCGCCCGCGAAAATGATATTTACATCCCCACCCTGTGCAACATTGACGGCCTGACCCCCATCGGTGCGTGTCGGCTCTGTATTGTCGAGGTGGCGGGTTCTAACAAACTGCTGCCGGCTTGCGCAACAAAGGTGCAAGAAGGCATGGAAGTTTTCACCGATACCGAACGCTTGTTAACCTATCGGCGCACCCTGATCGAAATGCTCTTTGTTGAAGGCAACCATGTATGCGCAGTGTGTGTGTCCAATGGTCACTGCGAGTTGCAGTCAATGGCAGAATATCTCGGCGTAGACCACACCAGCCTTGACTACCGTTACCCTGACAAGGGTATTGATATTTCGCATTACCGTTATGGCATTGATCACAATCGTTGTATACTGTGTTCACGGTGCGTTCGAGTTTGCGGCGAAATCGAAGGCGCTCATACATGGAACGTTTCTGGACGCGGGATTGATGCTCAGGTCGTAACAGACCTTAATGGATTGTGGGCAGAATCACCGACCTGTACCGAATGTGGCAAATGCATTCAGGTTTGCCCAACAGGTGCGTTGTTCAAGAAGTCGCGTGCCATTGGTGAAATGGAAAAAGACAAGGAATTTTTGCCGTATTTGAAGACAATGCGTGAGGTTGATAATGGTAAATAAAATCAAATTAGCGACGGTATGGTTAGATGGTTGTTCGGGTTGTCATATGTCCTTCCTGGACATTGACCAGGTGCTGCTCGATATTGCAGACCGGGTTGACCTGGTATACAGCCCACTCGTAGACAATAAAGTTTTCCCCGACATGGTAGACCTGACCCTGGTTGAAGGCGGCGTCAGCAGCGTTGATGACCGTGCGAAGATCATGAAGATTCGCCCACACACCAAACTACTGCTATCACTTGGTGACTGCGCCATTACGGGTAATGTCCCGGCGATGCGTAATCGCTTCCCCGTAGCAGCAGTCGAAGAACGCGCTTACGTTGATACCGCCGACGTCAATCCAAAACCGCCCAGCCGCGATGTTCCAGAGTTATTGCCTGTGCTGCGCCCGGTGCATACCGTCGTCCATGTGGACCACTACTTGCCCGGTTGCCCACCCCCGGGGCCGGTCATTCGCGACGTCCTGATTGCCTTGATTAATGGCGAAACTCCTGAATTTTCGCCGCGTTTCGGTTAGGAGTACTTAATGTCTCAAACAATTACAATTGATCCCGTCACCCGCATTGAGGGCCACGGGAAAATCACGATCTATCTGGATGATGCTGGCGACGTTTCGGATGCACATTTCCATGTAACCCAACTGCGCGGCTTTGAAAAATTCGCAGAAGGGCGTCCCTTCCGTGAAATGCCGGGGCTGATGGCCCGAATCTGCGGTATTTGCCCGGTTAGCCATCTGATTGCTGCGGGCAAAGCGTGTGACGATTTGCTGGCGATTAACATTCCACCTACGGCCGTCACCCTGCGTAAAATCTTCAATCTGGGCCAGATCATCCAATCTCACGCGCTGAGCGTTTTTTACCTCTCTGCGCCAGACTTGATTCTGGGCATGGATAGCGACCCGAACAAGCGCAACATTTTCGGCATGCTAGAAGCCAACCCTGAACTGGCACGCAACGGTGTGCGCCTGCGTCAGTTTGGGCAGCAGGTAATCGAACGGCTGGGCGGCCGCCGTATTCACTCAGATTGGGTCGTCGCCGGTGGCGTTACAGAACCGCTGTCCGAAACCACACGCGATGAGATTCTTGGTGAAATTGCTGAAGTCAAGCAACTGGCCCAGGAAGCGCTGAACTGGTTTATTCCGCTGATTGACCAATTCCGTGACGAAATCGCCGTTTTCGCCAACTTCCCAACAATGTACATGGGCATGATCAACGAAGATGGCTCGCTGGAACACTACGACGGTATCCTGCGTTTGATTGATGCGAACGGCGAACATGTCACTGACATTGAACACCGTGACTATGCTGCCTCCATCGGTGAAGCGGTTGAAGATTTTTCATACCTCAAGTCGCCGTACTATCGTCCGCTGGGCTACCCCGACGGTATGTACCGTGTTGGGCCGCTGGCACGCCTGAACATGGCCACCCATGCTGGCACACCACTGGCTGATGCAGCGCTGAAGGAATATCAATCGCTGGATTGGGAAGAACGGCAGAGTTCCTTCTACTTCCACTACACCCGGTTGATCGAAATCCTGTACGGTATTGAGCGCATCGAGCAATTGCTCAATGAACCGAATATCCTCGATACACATGTCAAAGCACTGGCGAACGTGAACAATCTTGAAGGTGTCGGTATCTCTGAAGCGCCACGCGGCACGCTGTTGCATCACTATAAAGTCGATGACAACGGCATGATCACATGGGCGAACCTTATTATCGCCACGGGTAATAACAACCTGGCGATGGACAAAGGCGTCTATCAGGTTGCCAAGCGTTTCGTGGACGGGAACAACATTCAAGAAGGGATGCTCAACCGTGTTGAAGCCGTGATTCGTACCTTTGACCCATGTCTGAGCTGCTCTACACACGCCATTGGTCAGATGCCCCTGCACGTTGAACTCAAAGCGCCAGATGGTTCGGTAGTGGATACCATAACGCGCTAATGAAACTGCTCGTTGGCTATGGGAACACCATGCGCCAGGATGACGGGGTAGGCTGGCAAATTGCTGCACAGCTTGCCCCGCACTACACTAACACCGCTGTGCAGGTAATACAAACCCACCAGCTTATGCCAGAAATCGCGGCCACCATTGCGACTGTTTCTGGTGTGGTTTTTGTTGATGCTGAACTTGGAACGTCACCCGGCAAAATACAGGTTAAAGCACTGACCCCTGCCAGTACGGCCGGCGACACGCATTCACTCGGCCCGGCTGAAATGCTCTACATCGCCCAAACGCTGTATAATGCCTGTCCGCCTGCGCATCTGGTCACCATCACCGGGCAAGCCTTCGACTTTGGCGATAGTCTTTCTGACCCCGTCCGTGACGCAATCCCTGAAGCCATTGCACAGATCAAACGCCTGCTGGAATGATTGCTATGCGCCACTTATGATGGGGTCGCCAATGCTGAGCAGGTAAATCGCCGCCAGCCCCAGCAGTCCAGAGGCGAGGACGTAATACACCAGCGGAATGATCGTCTTACGCAACAATGCCCCCTCGCGCCCCAACAAACCGACCGTGGCTGCTGCCGCAACAATGTTATGAATCGCAATCATGTTGCCTGCGGCCGCCCCTACTGCTTGCAACGCCACGACCATTGAGCCCGAAATTGACAATTCGTCGGCAATGCTGAATTGAAAGAGGCTGAACATCAAGTTACTGATGGTGTTGCTCCCGGCGATAAACGCTCCAAGCGCCCCGATCGTCGGGGCCAGCAACGGCCACACCGAGCCGACATTTTCTGCCGCCCATTCGGCCATCGCAATCGGCATACTCGACAGGTCAGCGTCGTTAAAGCCAGAATTGATGTACACACGTACCATCGGCACGGCAAATAGCAGCACAAAGCCTGCACTCAGCAAAATGCCGCTTGCCTCTGAAAAGGCCGCCTGCACCTGGTTAGCCCGCATACGGTGCAAGCCAATGGTGAGAAACACGACGAGAATCAGCACACCAGCCGGGAGATAAAGCGGCGTGGTAGAGGCAGAAACCTGCGTATCAAAAATAGCTTCCCATTCAATGCGTAGCGCGTCTTGTAGCCATGCCCCAATACCGAGTTCAGTCAAGCGCGTCAACACCAGGCCGACCGCCAACAACCCATACGGAAGCCATGCCAACCAGATCGGCATAGGTCGCGCAGGTGACGTTTCCTCCACTGGCACCTCAAGCTGTGGCACGTCCTGGGCCAATTCGGCGTTTTCGCTGGCAGTCTTCTCGGCACCGCCGATGGTTCCTAACCATTCTTCTGGCCAGGTACGCTGCGGCGGGAAGTCCCAGGTATCTTTAGGAACCAGAAAACCGCGTTGTGCTGCGCTAATCACAATCGCAAGCCCGACCAGCGCCCCGAGTAGTGACGGAAATTCAGGGCCAAGCAATACCCCCGTGAGTGCATACGGGATGGTAAACGCCACCCCGCTGAACAACGAAAACGGCAGAATTGAAAGTCCTTCCGTCCAGGAACGATTTTCACCAAAATAGCGGGTCATCATAATAACCATAAAGCTCGGCATCAGCGTTCCAACGATACCGTGAATAATGGCAGCCTGCGCCGTGATGCGCAAACGGTAATCATTGAAAGTCAGGTCGGCTTCGGCCAGTCTGGCTGCCAGGTCTGGACTTTCGAGCCCCCCCGTTACCCCGATTATCACAGGCGTTCCCACCGCACCAAAGGTTACCGCCGTACTCTGCACCATTAATCCGATCATCACTGCGCCCATCGCCGGGAACCCCAATGCGACCAGCAGCGGCGCAACAATTGCAGCGGGCGTGCCAAAGCCCGACGCGCCTTCGAGGAAAGAGCCGAATAACCATGCAATAATGATGACCTGAATACGGCGGTCTGGGCTGATGTCTACAAACATTTGCCGGATGACAGGAATCGCCCCCGATTGTTTGAGTACGGCCAGCAACAGAATTGCGCCGAACACAATTAGCAAAATATCGAAGGTAATGAACAATCCCTGAATCGTTGAAGCCGCCACCACATCGAAGGGCATTTCCCACAACAAGAGGCCGATGCCAATCGTTAAAAAATAGACCAGCGGCATCACACGCCGGGCGGGCCAGCGAAACGCAACCAATAATCCGGCAGCAAGCATAATCGGCAGTGCGGCCAGTATCGCTTGAACAAATAATGACATATTCGGTTTGCCTTACTTTTCTACGTTGTCTTCGGAGAGGAACCATACCATTATGGTCATCACGGCAAGTGGATAAGCGCGACTATAACAGATGTCCCAACTTTGATACTGATAAGTCACGACTATATACGTTACCAAATCCTATCCGAAAGAGCATAACCCCTGAGAGGGTTCTCTTCTCAGTCTAATTTACCCCGGTGAAGAGACAGCACGCTGCCATACATTTCCTGGGCGCAGGTTGCGCCAAATCCGAAGATACCTGTTACTGGCAACCCACACGCCATGCGGTACAATGCAATCATAGCTTGACTCTACTTAAGTAGAAGGTAACGTCACCAGTGAGTGTAGTACGCTATGCTCCTGGCGGCCAGTAACACAGACAAGCAGACGAATTAACCACGTGTAGAGGACGCAATGTCAGACGAGAACCCACAACGCACTGAGGCCCAAGATAACACGCCTGATTCAACCGAAACTGATTTTCCAGTCGTGGGTATCGGTGCTTCGGCAGGGGGGCTTGATGCATTTGAAAAATTCTTTACACATATGCAACCAACCTCTGGCATGGCGTTCGTCCTGGTGCAACACCTCGACCCCAACCACGAGAGCATGTTGGCTGAGCTGATTCAGCGCTACACCCGCATGAAAGTGATGCAAGTTACTGATTCGCTGCGCATGAAGCCCAACCACGTCTACATTATCCCCCCCAACAAAGACCTGGCGTTGCTGCACGGTGAACTACACCTGATGGAGCCTGAAGCGCCGCGTGGTTTTCGGCTCCCCATCGACTTCTTTTTCCGGTTAATGGCCGAAGACCTCGAGGACCGTGCTATTTGTATAGTCTTATCGGGCACTGGCAGTGATGGCAGCCTGGGTATGAAAGCCATTAAAGAGGTCGGCGGGCTGACCATTGTACAGTCGCCTGATTCCGCCAAATATGACGGAATGCCTACCAACGCCATTGCAACAGATATGGCTGACTTCATTCTCTCGCCGCAAGAAATGCCAGAACAACTGGCCGCCTATGTCCAGCACACCACCCGCCGTGAAAACGACGCCACCGTGCAAAGTACCCCTTATGATACCGACGCCGTGCGTAAAATTTTCATCGTGTTGCGCTCACGGACCGGGCATGACTTTTCGCAGTATAAGAAAAATACGATCATTCGGCGCATCGAACGGCGTATGGCGGTCAATCAAATCGACAGTTACCGCAACTATTTGCGTTATTTGCGCAATAATCCGGTCGAAGTCGATACGCTCTTTAAAGATCTTTTGATTGGCGTCACCAGTTTTTTTCGTGATGAAGAAGCCTTCGCGGTGTTAGAACATAACGTTATCCCAGAAATCTTCCGTGACCGCCCGACTGAAAATGATGTACGGGTGTGGGTGTGTGGCTGTTCTACAGGTGAAGAAGCCTATTCTATCGCCATGTTGCTGCGGGAATACGCCCTGGACAACGGTCATCGTCATCGCTTACAGGTCTTCGCAACGGATATTGACCAGCAAAGTATCGAAAAAGCCCGCCAGGCTCTCTACCCCGACAATATCGCCGCTGATGTAAGCCGACAGCACCTGGAACGCTTTTTCATTGCCGAAGGCGACAAATATCGCGTCAATGATGACATCCGTGATATGGTCATTTTCGCCACCCAGAACGTCGCCAAAGACCCACCTTTCTCTAGAATTAACCTGATTAGTTGCCGCAATCTATTGATCTATCTGGATGCTGAACTACAACGCAAGATCATTCCCCTGTTTCACTATGCGCTCAAGGCAGAAGGGTTTCTGTTCCTCGGCACTTCCGAAACACTGGGCGAACATCAGCAACTCTTTGATGTGATCGACCGCAGGCAAAAAATCTATCAGAAGTTGGATGTTACAAGTACACAGCCGACATTTGACTTTAGCCCGACACCTATGAAACAGCAAATGCGCTCTGGGCCGGGCGAGATGACGGGTAGCGCACGCATGAACATAGGGGATGTAACCGAACGCATTTTGCTTGATGACCATGTGCCGATAGCAATCCTCATCAACGAGCGGGCTGAAATTCTGTACACACACGGTCGCACTGGCAAATATCTTGAAATGGTGACCGGCGAACCGAGTAGCAACCTGCTGAACCTGGCGCGTGAAGGCTTGAAAATCCCACTCACGACCGCTGTACGCAAAGTCACTGCCAACCGCACCCCGGTGGTGCATCAACGGTTACATGTAGCCACAAATGGTACAACGAAGCCAGTTCGTGTAACTGTACGGCCGGTATACAAACCTGCATCTGTGCAAGGATTGATCCTGGTATTAATCGAAGAACTTCTCGTGCCAGACGATGCAGATGAGGCAAGCCCGATTGATGAACTTGATAAGACCCACCAGCAACAGGTCACTGAGCTAGAGCAGGAACTCAATTCCACACGTGAGTATCTACAGACGACTATCGAAGAACTGGAAACATCCAATGAGGAGCTAAAGTCAGCCAATGAGGAATTGCAATCCTCCAACGAAGAATTGCAAAGTACCAACGAAGAACTGGAAACCACCAAAGAGGAACTGCAATCCATCAATGAAGAATTGATGACTGTCAACGCTGAGCTTGAAAATAAAATAGACGAACTCTCACGCGCCAATAACGACCTCAATAATCTATTGGCAAGCATTGGGGTAGCCATTGTCTTTTTAGATATGGAACTGCATATTCAACGCTTTAATCCCTCGGCGGCCCAACTCATCAACTTGATTGATACCGACATCGGGCGACCGATTGCCCACATTGTGCCAAATTTTAGCTATGATCGCTTCACTGAAAATGCCGAGCATGTACTGGACACACTTGAGCCCATCGAGGAGGAGGTACAAACCACAGATGAGCGTTGGTTTACGATGCGGATGCGACCCTACCGAACGGTGAAGAACATCATTTCGGGTGTCATTATTACGTTTGCAGAAATCACGCGCCAGAAAGATGCGCAGAACGAATTACGGGTGCTTTCTAATGCTCTCGAAGAAGCCTTCACAGTCGTGATCATTACCGGCCCGGAAGGTTATATTGACTATGTGAACGCGCATTATGCCAGACAACTGGGTTACACAGAGGATGAAGTTATCGGGCAACATTTCTTCTTTAATCGCGCTCAATCCGATGATAATGTAGACGAAATATGGGATTTAGCCTCTCGAGATAATATCTGGCGTGGAGAATTGGCTTTTATTGGCAAAGACGGCGAAGAAAAATACTTTTTGTCGTCTATTGTGCCCGTGCGTGACCAACATAACAACATTGAACGCTATATCGCAGTACATGATGACATTACTGAACAAAAACTGGTGGAATACAAACTCCGTCGGAGCGAGAGGCTGTACCGTCGGTTGGCCCATCACTTACCGAATACTGGAATCCTCGTTTTTGACCATGATCTTAATTACATCGTCGCTGAGGGTGCTGCGCTGGAACGCCTCGGCTATGAGCGCACAGCAATTGAAGGGAAGAATTTCTATGATGTGGTACCCCCCGAACGGCAGGCGATGCTTGAGCCCTTTTATCGCGGAACATTAGCTGGAAAAGATCAAGAAATTACCTACACCACCCTGGCGGGCAAAGACTTGCTCTTGCACTTTGTTCCCCTTGATGAAGATGATGAACCCGGGCTCGGGGGTATGGTCGTTATCCATGAACAAAAACCTGAGGCCTAGATAGATCAACTACTCAAGGCATGGTGGAGTATAATCTGGGTACCATTGCCGGGTGTGCTCATTATTTCTAGCGTTGCTTCTGCTTCCCTGGCGCGTTCTTGCATAATCTGCAAACCGTGCCCTGCATAACGGGTTGACGTGTCAAAGCCAATACCGTTATCTTCTACGCGCATCGTTAACATACTGTCTTGCATCTGTAGTCGAATGGTGGCTTGTGTGGCGTTGGCGTGTCTACCAATGTTGTTAAGTGCTTCCTGGGCAATGCGATAAAACGTATTCTTGGCTGCCGGCTCCAGCGGGGGCAATTCACTTGCTGCCTCAAAATCAATTTGCAGCGTCGCGTAGCGTCCCTGACTAGCCGACACGAGTTGCTTCAAGAGCTTGTTGAGGCTTACCTGCTGCAAGTTCGTTGGCCGTAGTTCAAGTAACAGCAGTCGCATTTCGGCATAGGCGCTGGCCGCCATTGTTTTGATGTTTTGTGCCAGATCAATGGCTTTGTCCATATTACCTTTGCGGATTGCATTGGGCAATGATTCGGCCATAATGCTCAGCGAGAAGATCAACTGGCTGACCGCATCATGCAAGTCCCGGGCCAACCGTTGTCGCTCCTCTAATGCCGCTAGCTCCTGACCATGCCGATACGAGCGTGCGTTCTTCACGGCAATTGCAGCCTGCTCTGCAAAGGCGTCCAGATGCGCCATATGCTCGCCCGTAAACCAATTGGGCGTAGACGCATAGAGTTCAATAAACCCGAGTACCTTTTTCCCGGACTGAATCGGTACCCCAAGGTACGACTGAATAATGTCATCCTCAGCATAGCGATTTGTCAGAGCTTTGTGCGCATCCTGGCTGATGAGTATTGGCTCACGATAACGTGACATCTTCAGATACACGGGGTATGCATCTGGCGAAAAGTCCTCGGGCGAGGGCTGCGCAGTGGGTTGTAGATCGCCCTTGCAGAGAATAATTGTTTCAGACGGTTCAAGCTCGTCCGTGTTGAGAATAATCAGTTGTGCCCCGTCATAATCGATGATGTCTTCGAGGTTGGTGAGTACAAGTTCCAACACACGATTCAGATCAAGGGACTGATTAATCTGCTTTACAATGGCAAGCATTCCCTCGGCAAACAAGCGTTGCGCATGTTCATTTTGCTGGCTGGCTTGCAACTGTGCCGTGCGTTCCTCAACACTGGATTCCAGATCTGTGGTGTATTGTTGAATGTTGGCGTTCATTTCATGCTGTTGAATTGCAATCCCAAGCTGAATGGCAGCCTGCTGCGCGAATTGGCTTACCATATCGTGTAAGTCATCGACATGCGGTGCCCCAAGCTGGATGACACCTTTGAGGGTTTCTGCGGCATAAACAGGTATAAAAATGTGGGCTGGATACTGGGTGCGAACCGTTTCTGGCAAGAAATCAGGGCGTTTAATAATTCGACGTGACGTGCCATCGTCCCAGTCAAAGAGCTGCTCAAAAGCGTCAAGCGGTGCTGACTGTGTGTGCAGTTGATCCGCGCTGGCACGACCTTCAATATACTGCTTGCAGATTTTGTTTTCCCAGTCAAAGCACAATAGTGCAGCATATTTGCACCCTGTAATCTGTCGTAAAGACGAGAGCGCAAGCGCAATGATCTCTTGCAAGTCGGACTGGCGCATGATTGATTCATCAAGGCGAATCTGGGCTTCCAACCGTTCTTGATACTGCTTACGCTCAGTCAAGTCGGTAATTGAAATGCGAAAGGTCTTAGGGTCTGCATCTTCATCGACCAGAACGCCTTCCACCTTACCAAAAAAACTGGCCGAGTTACCGTCATCAAACCACATTTCCATTGTTTGCGGTGTTAATTCGCCCATAAGGGTTCGTAAAAACTGATAAAACACATCACGCTCACCAAACGCAATCAGTTCTACAAATGGGGTACCCCGTAATGCCTCCCGCGTGGTTTTAAACCGCGTAACCGCTGTTAAGTTGGCACGTAGGATAATCCCTGCCTGGTCAATCACGAAGTAAGACACTGGCGCGTAATCAAACAGGTCGGTTAACTCTTGCCGGGAGGCCTCAAGTTCTTGTTGGGTGCGCCGTAGTTCGTCATTCTGCAAATTGAGTTCTTCCTGATGCACCGCTAGCTCATGCAACAACGTGGCCATTTCATTGTCGCCATCGGTGGTCGAGGTGCGATTGCGTTCGAGGAGTGCTTCAGCCTGCTTGCGGAGTTGCTCGAATTTGCCACGTTTGTCACTCATTAAAAACTTCCCTCAGTATGCTGAGCCGAAAAAGTTAATAGCAACTTCTTTAGACCACCAAGCACCCAATTAACTTACCAGGACATATCCATTATAATGTTGTTTAGACGACAGTAAAATCTTTTATGATGTTGCAAGGACCTTTTATCGACCCGACCTCTCATTACATGCCAGAGGAAAGATCGTGGACTCCCAGCATTCTCAACAAAAATTCGATAAATTACGAAAACTTGCCGAAGAAATTCTCAAGCAAAGAGATCGTCATACTCAGGACGTCCCTCAAAACCTGACAAAGCTCGTGCATGAACTTGAGGTCCACCAGATTGAACTAGAAACGCAGCACCGTGAGCTTGAACGCACCCATGAGCAGCTTGAGGCGGCACATCACGAATACGAAGACCTCTTTGACTTCGCCCCCGTTGGCTACATCATTTGCCAACAGATAGCAAATGACAGTTTCGAGGTGATGAATGCCAATCTAACCATCACCAAAATGCTGGGTTTGGAAAAAACAGATCTTATTGGTGCTATGTTCATCGACTTCGTACATTCTGACTACCGCAACCAATACTATCTGCATGAACGGGCCATCCTGCGAACTGAACAGCCACAGCACAGTACCGTCCTGCTTCAGCATGAAAGTGGGTCCACGTTTTTCGTGCAACTAAGCAGTGACTTGCGCCACGCTGGAAACAAAATCCTCTACCGCACGGCCATCACCAATATTGATGCGATCAAACGGGCTGAAACATCTATGCAGACGTATTTGCACCGTGAACAGGAGCTAAACGAGCTCAAAACACGGCTGATCTCGGTGATCTCGCACGAGTTTCGAACCCCCCTGTCAGTGATTATGACGACACTCGAGCTATTAGAACACTTTCGTGACCAGTTGACTACCGATGAACTGGCGCAACAATTCAACACCATCCGCAATCATCTGTGGCATTTGAACGGTTTGGTGAATGACATTGTGGTGGCGCAGCAGACAAGCGGGAAAGATTCCTCAATCATGCCAACCTCCTTCGATGCGGTTGCCTACATACACCAGGTGATTGAAGACCTTCACAAACTGCATCCAGAGGAGCGCCTTCAGTTGAACCTTCAGGATTGCCGCCCGCAGGAGCCTGTCACGTGGGACCAACGCCTGCTGAACCGCATTATGATCAACCTACTGGAAAATGCGCTGAAATATTCATCCGCCACCGTTGAGTGCCGGGTTGTCGCCGAAGCAGAGTGGGTAACACTGGCTATTCAAGATAAGGGGCATGGCATTCCGCCGGACGATCAAAAGCACATTTTTGATATGTTCTACCGGGGCAGCAACGTCCAGTCCGAATCTGGGACAGGCGTTGGCTTGAGCATTGCCAAACTCGCCGCAGAAGCCCACAACGGCGACATTCGCTTCACCACAAGCCCGCGTGGCACCACCTTTTTCGTAACACTACCCCGGCATTCACCGATGTAGCTCTGCCCCATAGTGTATTATCTTAATTATTCTACGTTGCGCTCCATGTGGAACAAGCACGAGCACAGGTTGCGAACTTAATACAATCTTTACTTAATCTCAATCAAACCTTGCCAAAACATTAGACCTCATTCATAATGTTAGAGTGTCCTGGGTAAATATTGCACTCTAGCAAGTACTAAAATAAACATGTGGGAGGGACTTCTGGCGATGCAACAGTATGATAATTTTAGAATTTGGTGGATCGTTCCACAGCGTGCAATTATGGTCGACTTCGAAGGTGAAGCCCAGTTCCCACCTTCAAAGAGTTTGATACCGCTGTCCTGAAGATGCTCGACGAAGGCACCGCCCCGGTGTTTATCTGTGCAGATGTACGCAAGATGAAGGTCAGCAGCAACCCCATGGCGATCCGTCGCGAAATTGATCACATGTCGCACCCTAACCTCGGGCAAATCAACCTTGTCGGTGCTAACCAGATCGTTAGCTTCCTATCGTCGGTTGTTTTCAAGCTGGCAAATGCACCAGTGCGCTATCACAATAGCTGGGAACAGTGTGCTGATTATATCCACGCCAGCGACGGCACCATCTCACGTGAGGTATTGTTGCAACACGCACCGGCCGCGCCATAATTCAGCATAGCGGCACGCTACCCGCTTATCAATTCATAAGGATGCACATCCATGGCCCGCCGCCATCTGTTTGAAATACACGAACAACCGTGGTGCCCCTCTATTGTGCGCAACGGCATCACAGGCATCATTCAGTTTATTTCGAACACGCTGCCGGCCTACAACGCTATCACTGGCAAGCTGACCACAGTGCTACAGCAAACCGGCAGCCGCCAGATTGTTGATTTATGTGCCGGGTCGGGTGGCCCGTGGGTACACCTGGCCCCTGCCATGCAAGCTAATGTCCCGGCGTTGGAAACTTTGACCCTTACAGACAAATACCCAAACGCCGACGCTTTCCGCGTAATTGAAGACGCCATCAGCCTACCGACGCATTACCACACAATCCCCGTCGACGCACAACAAGTCCCCTCAGAATTGGATGGGCTACGGACATCTTTCGCCAGCTTTCATCATTTTGAGCCAGACGACGCCCGTGCCATCTTGCAAAACGCTGTCACTGAGCGCAAAAGCATTGCCATCTTCGAACTCACAGAACGCACCTTGCCAACAATGCTGTTTATCGGGCTGACTTCACTGCTGTGGGGGCTCGTGGCCATCCCGTTTGTGCGCCCTTTTCGCTGGCAGTATATCCCGCTGACCTACCTGTTACCCGTGTTGCCAGTGGTGTTGCTCTTTGATGGAGTCGTCTCGTGTTGGCGGACTTATTCTGTGAGAGAAATGGAATCGCTGGTGAACGAAGTCGAAGGGCATGAGGGTTACGACTGGCAAATCGGCCGCACCCGTGAACGTTTCAGCCCTTTACCCGTATTATATCTCATCGGCACACCAAAAGGCACAGCCGCGGAATAGAGTTTCTGATATTGTAGCCATCGTGTTTGAAAGGGTGACGCTAAAACAAAAAGCACCCGATACAGGGATGCTCTTTCTGCTGTTTAGATGAGACTTGTAGCTTACGGTGCTATTATGTGAGCAGTTCGCCGCCGCGCCCCGTAATCAGGACCACCACTGCCAGTACAAGAAAGCCGACAAACAGTAGTTGCGCGATGCTGGAAGCTGCGCCAGCAAGCCCACCAAATCCAAAGACAGCGAGAACAATTGCGATCAGGAAAAA
>DAOTTU010000102.1:0-7424 GCA_034437655.1 Anaerolineae bacterium | reverse complement strand
GGACTGATGGGTCTGGTAAAATAAATTCGGTAAGGTCAAAGTACCGACCGAACGCGCTGCCTTTAGGCTTGTGCGTTCGCCCGACTTGATAGCGCCGTCGTTTACGGCGGCGAAAAGGGTATGTTACCGACGTTTCCCCCGCGCTAAAGCACGGGGCTATGCAGGTGTTGTGCGCGGACAGGGATAAATCCCACCCGCGCGATTGGTGGGGAGCGAATGTAGGGAAACGGTCACGGTCAGGCGGACTTCAGTCCTGTCTGACCGCAATGTCCTGCTAGCCCCGTACTTCAGTGCGGGGAAAGCAATCAGACTCATATTACCCACCGATAAGGAGCCACTCACCCATGCGCCTATACCTTGCCCGTCACGGGGACGCTGAAATCCCCGGTATTGACCCCAAGCGCCCCCTCAGCGAACTCGGCCGCCACCAGGTCGAAAATCTGGCTGCACTGCTGACCCGGCAGAACGTCTATATTGAACAGGTCTATCACAGCGGCATTTTGCGTGCGGCGCAGACAGCCGAAATACTGGGCACGGCGATGAAATCCCGCGATGTGTCTATGCTGGAAGGGCTGCACCCCGGCGACCCCGTAGACAGCGTGGGCCATATGGTCGCGGACTTCACGCGCGAGACGTTGCTGGTTGGGCATTTGCCGTTTATGGGGCGCATGGCGTCGTGGCTGGTGCTGGGGCATTCGCAGCGCGATGTGGTGCTGTTTGACACGGCGACGCTGGCCTGCTTGATGTACGTCGGCGGCGATCACTGGGCGGTGGAATGGGTGTTGAATGCGGCGTTATTTGTGTAGGTGGAAAACCCTCCTCATCGCGCTCGCGGTCTGCCTTGTGGCCACGCCCCTGCACGCGCAGGAGGAAGACGCTTTTCCGCTCAACGTCACACTGGAATCCAACCGCCGCAGCGTGATTGCCTTCGACCAAATCTGGTGGACAGTCACGCTGGACAACCCGACCGCGCAGCCTGTCACCGACCTCACCGTTGAAATTGTCTTTGACGAGCGCCTGACCCATTATCGGATGCGTCGGCTCAGCAATGGCCAGCCTGTGCTGCAACCGCCACGTTTTGCCGCTGAAGGGGTGCGCGTTGACCCCGGCGCATCCGTCACCGTGCAATTTGACGTAGAGGTGCGCGGCAGTGCAGACACCGCCCCCACCTTAGCCCCCTTCACCCACCGGGCCCGCATCATCTACCCCGACGGGCGCGTGCAAGAAACGACCCCCGTCACCGTCCGGCTGGACCGCATCCCGCGTACGGACGTTCGCTGGTGGTGGGGGCCGGCGCTGGTGGGTGGCGGGTTGCTGCTGGCGGCGGCGTGGTCATGGTGGCGGCGGGGGGCTAGTCCACGTTGAAGCGTGGCATTTCTAGCGTGGAGCGGAACTCACGGGCGGCTTCTTGCTCGGCTCGGGCTTTTTCGGGGTTGACCCACTCGGCGTCCTCATCTGGCACAATCACTGCGCCGTGTTGCCGCGCCCAGACCTCGGTGAACTCTGCGCCAAAGAGGAAAATCTGCGCCGAATAGTAAATCCACACCAGAATCACCGTTAACGAGCCGGCCGCGCCATACAGGTTGCCAATGTCACTGTTCGAAATGTAGAGCCCGACCACGAACTGCCCGACCATGAACAACACCCCGGTGAAAACCGCCCCGACGGCGACATCTTTCCATGCAATTTTGACATCGGGCAAAATTTTAAACAGGGTGGCAAACACCAAGGAGATCATTATCAGCGTCACAGTGAGTTGCAGGGGGCGCACCAGCCCGCCGACTTCTGCCCCGGCCAGCGCCGCATTAAAGACCGTGCTGCCGACCATAAACACCCCGGCGGTGAGGATGGCGAACAATGCCAACAACCGATTCTTGATGAGGATCCATACGGCCCGCCCGGGGACGACACGCACCTCCCAGATAATGTTGAGGGCGCGCTGAATCTGTGTGAAAATCCCGGTGACGCCCCACAGCACCACCGCCAGCCACAGCGCAATGGAGAAGATGCCGGTGCGGGCGTCAATGTTTTCGCTTTCGTCGATGGTGGTTTGCAGCGTGCCGACACTATCCTGTCCCAATGTTGTTGAAAGCGGCGACAATACCTGTTCTTCGGCTTCGTTGGAGCCGATGACAAAGCCCAGCACCAGCGCGATCACGATCAGCAGGGGGGAGAGTGAGAAAATCGCATAATAGGCCAGCGCAGCCGCCACCGCTGAGGCCTGGTCTTCTGACCATTCACGGATGGTTTGCGTAAACAGGCGTTTGACGCTGCGAAAAATATCGTTTTCTGCGATGGGTTGCCAGGCGTTGCGCACCGTGGCGAATAGATTTTTCATGAAGGTTGCTTCCTCATTCCAGCACGATTTTCTTTTATGATACACTATAACCTGTGGTCAAATGAGATGATTTCCCCATGCCTGAACCCGCCCGCACCCTTGCTGAGTCCTTCCGTTACTACGCCGAGCGCGTATTCAGCAACAGTTCGCCACTCTATGCCCACCTGAGTGCCGCCGCTGCTGATGACGCGGAGTTGATGCGTGTGCTGCGTCCCTATACCGAGCGGCGCATCTTCCCGACGCTGTTGATGGCTGCTATCCACGACACGCTGATGGCCACACCAGACCACCCGCTGCGGCAATATTTCGCCTCGTTAACGCCCAAGCCGCTCAAGCCCTTCGGTGCCTACCCGGCCATGCGGGACCTGTTCTATGCCGAACACGAGTATATTGCGTCTGTGCTGCAAACGCGCATTGTGCAGACGAATGAGGTGCGGCGCTGCACGTCGCTGTTGCCGACCTTTGCCCGCATCCAAAAACAGACCGGCCGTCCGCTGGCCCTCATCGAAATCGGCAGCAGTATGGGCTTGCTGCTCAACTGGCACCGCTACCGCTACGATTATGGCGACGGGCGCATTGTGGAGCCGCACGCCGACGACACCCCTCTGACGTTGACGACCGCCAGCCGCGACCGCCGTGTCCCACTCCCAGACACTATGCCGCCTGTGCAGCGCGTCGTCGGGCTGGACATCAATCCGCTGGGGGTAGACAACGCCGATGATGTGCGCTGGGTGCAAGCCCTCATCTGGCCAGAGCATCATGCCCGCCGTGAGCGCCTGCAAGCCGCGCTAGAGACTGCCCGCCAGCATCCACCCACCCTCTACACTGGCGATGCGCGCGACATCATGCCGCGTCTGCTGGCTGAACTCGACGCCGCGTCGGCTACCCCGGTGGTCTTCCATAGCAATGCCCTTGTCCAGCTTGACAGAACTGAGCGTGAAAAGGTGTTTGCGCCCCTGCGCGACTTTTCGCAACAGGAGGATATTTACCGCGTGCAGTTGGAATGGTACCGGGGGATGCAATACCCGGAGGTGTGGCGCTTTCGGTATCGTAAGGGCCGTCAACGCCGCAACAAAGAGGCTGAAACCGAGCCGCACGGCGCGTGGTTGCGCTGGTGGGCGCGCCGCTAGCCGCCTATCTACCTGGCCACATGACCGGGTTAAAACTTGCAACATGACGGGGGGAAAATTTGGCGCAATCACGTAGTATAGAGGCTACAGAGTACCTGCATATGTTTTGCAATACGCTTTATACCCCCACAGACGCCGACAACCCCTAGCGGCGTCTCCTCTTTTTTGTGTGGGGTGGGGGGATATACTGCGGGTAGAGCGACACCGCCACCCCCTACCGTATCCGTTCCAGCACCCACAGCGCCTCATCATCCGCGTTCTGGAACACGATCCGCGACCCGTCTGCATTGACCTCCCAGATACCATTCATCACACTGAAGGGACCTTCTTCTGGCGTGAACAACGTCTGCAAGGCACCCAGCCGCACGTCGTAATAGGCCAGCGTATGGCGGTCAGTGGCAGGGTTGAAGGGCAACACATACAGCGTATGAGCATCGCGCCAGCGCCACGCCCCGAACCAGTCCAGCCGACGTGGTTGCGGGAATGGTCCCTGCGTGGTGGGCAGCAGATATACCCCGTTTTGCGCGGGGTCATCCTGAAAGGCGAGGTAGAACATCACATGGTCCCCGCCCGGCGAAATGCTCAGGTTGCGCAGGGTGCGGAATATCCCCAGCGGCATTTCTTCGCCCGTCGTCAGGTTCAACACCGCGAGGCTGCGCACCTGCAAGTCTTGCGTGGGCAGGCTGACCAGCAAGCGTTCCCCATCAAGCCATGTCATTGAGCCGCCGCGTTGCTCGCGCACCAGCCGTGCATTCGCGCCGTTGAGGTCGCTCAGCCAGAAGGTGGTTGGCGGTTGCGCCCCTCCTGGCACAAAGCGGCCGTTGGTACGTTGCCACAACAGGCGTTGATTGTCCGGGCTGATGGCGGCCGGTTGCCCGCTGGTGTTGACGGTAAATTGTTCGCCCGTTGCGCGGACGGTGACGACGCTCTGATTGCCGTTGCGGGTGATGCTGAGCTGCCCGTCGGGTGAGGTTGGGGTGGGGGGCGCAGGTTCGACCCTTTGCAGCGGGGCGCGGTTGTCAATGTCCCAGCGCAGGACGTCGGCGCGGGTGCCGGGCACACCATCGACCACATACAGCGCGGCGGGGTCGCTGGCATCCCACCAGAACAGCGCACAACACCCGTCGGGGGCAATTTTGCGCAGTTGCCACATATTGTCAGCGGGCAGCGGCTCCAGTTCACGGAAAGGGGCGGCGCTGCCGGGGGAACGGTCGGCGTTGGCTGGCGGCCATGTGACCGTATAGCGGTTGAGCATCCGACCACCGAATTGCACGTCCGGCTGATCGAACAAATCGACCCAGCGGCGCGGGTTTTGCAAATCGTGCTGGAAGAAGGGATAGCCATAGCCGCCGATGGTGGTCAGCATGTTCCAGTTGGCGTCGATGTAGGGCACGGGGTTATAGGTGGTGCGATAGCCGGGGCTGCGAACCTCGTAATGCAGATGCGGGCGCGAGTTGCAGGTACTGTCGGGGTCGCCGCTGAGACCGACAACCTGCCCCTGCACGACGGGTTGCCCCGGTTGCAGATTGGCGCGTTCCAGCAAATGCCCGAACAGCGAGACGACGTTGAGTTCAGGGTGATAAATCAGCAGGTTGTGTGGCCCGGCCCCGAAACTGAGGTTGTCCACGAACATCACTTCACCGTCGGCTGGCGCGACCAACTCCCCACCACACGCCATCGGAAAATCAATGCCAAAGTGGAGCCCCTGCCCGGCGCTGTACCAGTCCATGCCAAAATTGAAGGAGCCGACGGTGTTGCCATAGGCCTGCCCAAACAGCCACGTATCCGGGCCGGGGGTTCCAGCTACGGGGAGGATCATCGCCGGGGGCGTGTCAGGTTGGGAGCCGGGTGCGGTCGGGGGCGACTGGGCCTCGGTGGGCGACAGTGTGCCCGCCACAAGCAGCACCATAGCGAACAACAGGGTATAGAGTGGGGGACGAAATCGGGACATGTGGGCCTCGTGAGGTGATTATAATCGTGTTCTGGCCCCTATCATACACGCGGGCACGCTGCCTGGCACGATACGAGTCCCTGACGGTTCCCGGCCCAACAGGGCTTTTGCAACGTCATGGTACGGACGTCTGAACCCAAGTTCGGGCGATCAACAACCATAAAATGGACAGGGTTGCCTTCTTGCGGAAGCCAATGTCACACGCTGCCGTGCAGCGGACAATGCGTAGGAGAGGTGCTGACATCGCAGACAGCATACCCCTCCCACAGAACTGGTGCAAAACACATCCTATGGTGGGTGGAACGACACATCGGTCGTTCCCTACACGAATCGCGTGTTGATACGACGGTCTGTAGGGAGGCACCAATGTGTGCCTCCACCGCAGAATATAACGCCTACGTCAGGGCGAGCTTGCCGAGGCGACGACAAGGCCGGCGAGGTCGAGGTTATCACCCAATGCGATAGCGATGACAACTGTCGTGCTATCATTCAGCACGTAGAGTTGCCCCGTTTGTCCAGCAGCGACCAGTTCACCAACAACGGCGTCGGGGTAGTTGGTGGCGGTGAATGGCTGCGGGTCGCCAACGGTCAGTTCAGGGCTTTCCAGCAGGCCACGGAACAGATCATAAGCGGCGCTGGCGTCACCAACCGGAAGGTCAGCGAGGTTGCCGACGATGAGGTTAATGCCAGTGCCGGGTTCAGCGACGGGTACCCCGGGCGGGGCATTGCGGAAGGCGGTGATATACGCGGCGCTGGTGCCCACATAAATACCATCGGCCGCGTCAACTTCAGTCACCCAATCAGCGGGCAGGTTCAACGTCAGCGGAACGCCTTCATACTCGGCGGTGAACATCTGCGGCAGGTTTGCGACGCCACCGACCATATCGGTCAGGCCGCCATCGGCCGCTTCAGTTGACTGTTCAGGCGATTCAGTGGGTGGCGCTGCGGTCGGGCTTGGGTCCAGTGGCGCTTCTGTAGGCGCGGCGTCGTCAGCAGGGGGCGGGGGTGGCGGTGCGCCAGCGGCATTCAGCCCAATTTCGTAGTCGGCGGTCACGGGGTCAAAGTTGAAATCAAAGAGCGATTCAGCGATGTCAACGACGAGCGTTTCGCCAGAAAGCACTTCAATCACCACATTACCCCCACGCAGGCGTTCACCGTCGAGCGACACCACATCAAGCAATTCGCCCTGATCGAGGCGGTAGGCGGTCACAGCGGGGTTGAACTCGCCACCGGTGCGCCGATAGTTGAGCGTCACCTGGCCGGCGGTTTGAATGGCGAAATAGTCAATTTCTTCGCTGGTGACGGTATCGACGAGCAATTCGCCCGGTTGCAGCACGATTGCGCGGTGCAGCGTCAGGGCATATAGCCCGAGGCTTTCCCCTGCTGCGCCATCAGTACGGGTGGCAACGACGGTGTAGGCACCATCAACGGGCAGGACAGCCGCGACACGTGTCGAGCCAAAGCCTTCATCGGTGCCGAGGATGGTTCCGTTGGCGTCGGTCAGGCGCAGCGCGGGCTCGTCAATGTTAGAGTCGAAGTCGAAGCGGCTCATTTCGACGACGACGACATCGCCAGCGGTGCCGTTAAAGGTATAGCTGACTTCAAACACGGCGGCGGTGAGTTCACCCTGAACAGTCTGGCCATACTCAAGCTGGCCGCCGTCCTGGGCGAGGGTTGGTGCCGGGATGAGCAGCACACCGAGTAGCAGCGCCAGCATCGACGCTACAAGAGCAATACGTTTCATAGAAGGGGTCTCCTTAAATAGTATGAACTAAACTGTTCTTTATCGTAAACCCAAACGCAAAAAAACACAAAAGCGGGGGTGTGGGTTTCTGTATAGTGATGCCCCGGACCTGGGCTCAGAGATGGTGTGGAAAGGTAACGCTTGCAGGCTGTTGGTTGGTGTTATACGCCGGGATCGCCTGTAGGGATGCGGGTGCAAAACCTGATTGTCCTACCGTTCATTCAGGCCCCGCACTGAAGTACGGGGCTAGCATGGTGGGGC
>DAOTTU010000101.1:0-4868 GCA_034437655.1 Anaerolineae bacterium | reverse complement strand
TAAACGACGGCGCTATCAAGTTTAGCGACCGCACAAGCCTAAAGGCAGCGCGTTCGGTGGGTGCCCTGACCTTCATCCCAATCCTGGACGTGACTTTGCAAAAGTCCTGCCATACTAGCCCCGTACTTCAGTGCGGGGCCTGAACCGTGCTATACTGAAACAAATGAGTTATTGTCGAGGATCATCATGTCTGACCAATCACCATCGCGCACGATGACCGCCACCGAGTTTCTTAACCTCCCGGAGTCCAGCACGCCCATGGAACTCATCGACGGAGAATTAATGATGTCCCCTGCCCCTTCGCTGTCCCACCAGAAAATTATTTATCGCATCACAATGATGTTTGCCAGATTCCCACAGATTGGAGATGATGAAGTATTTCTTGCTCCAACCGACGTGCATTTTGACGATGGCAATGTCTTTCAGCCCGATATTGCGTGGTTAAGCCCGACGAATCAAAACTGTATGGAGATTGGCAACAGACATCTACACGGCGCACCAGATCTGGTGATTGAGGTACTCTCACCGGGGACAGCGCAGCAGGATATGGGTAAAAAACGGCAGGTCTATGAGCAGCATGGCGTGCGTGAATACTGGCTGGTAAATGGAGCGGCGCGGACTGTTGAGGTGCTGGTGCTACGTGAGCATAAATTTGAACAGGTCGGGGTGTTCAACGAAACAGACGGCTTCAAATCACCGGTGTTAAGTGACGCTCCGATTGACGTGGGCAAGATATTCCCCGCCTGATTACCCCCTTCTCGCCAGCAGCACCTCCTCACCGATGGCCCTTTTCCCCCGCGCTGAAGCACGGGGCTATGCAGGTGGTGCGCTGAGGCGTGCGTCACGATGCCGAAAACGGCCCTCGGTCAGGCGGACTTGAGTCCTGTCTGACCGCCACACCATACTAGCCCCGTACTTCAGTGCGGGGCCTGAACTGTAATGAATAAAGGTGAAAGCGCCTTGTTCATCTTATTTGTGGGAGGGGCTGCCGTCCGCGACGTTAACATCTCCCCTACGGCAGGTTTTCAGCTTGCCGATACGGTTTTGTAGGGACTGTGTTGGCTTCCGAAGCAAGACAACCCCGTCCATTTTATGTTTGTTGATCGCCCGAACCTGGTATTAACCAACACTTACAATCTTTACATCAAAGGATATTGCATTATGCGTAAATTCTGGTTATTGAGCATCCTCGCGGCTCTCGCGCTGGTGTTGAGCGCCCCAGACAGCACCCCCGCCACCGCGCAGGAGCCCACCGCCCGCCAATTCTTCAACGGCACCGTAACACTGCAACTGCCGCAAGGCATCGTCTATGACGAAAGCCGCGCCGGGGAAGGCCTCGTCCGTTTTGGCACCACACCCGTTGCCCTTGAAGGCGACCTCACCGCCATGACGCCGGGCACTTTCACGGGCACGCTCAGCGTTGAACGCGAACCCTTTGCCGCGCCGGCCTTGCTGGTCAGCGAGCAGGTACGCCTCGAACAACAGGTGATCCCCCCCCTGATTCGCCCGGATGTGTCACAGCTTGGCGCGACCGGGGCCGGCAGCTTCTACAGCCGCTTTGTGGCGGGCAGCACTACGGCGTTTCCGTCGGGGGCCTTTGTCTTCCGTGCGCCGGGCTCAGCATATGTGGTGCAGGTAAACTTCAGCCATGTGCCGGGGGCCGGGGCGTCGGTCGAAAACTTCTTGCAACAGATCAGCATCGCGCCCACGCTGGACGACTTCTTCAACGCGATGATGCCTATGAGCGACCCCATCCGCGCCGGGTTGCCACAGGCCACGACGCTGTTTAACGGTGGCCTGACCGTCTTCACGCCGCAGGGATGGACCGTTGACCAGACGAGCGGTAGCATTCTCGCGCCGGCCACCAACCCCGACGCGCCCGCCCCACGGGTGACGCCTTATGTCTTCGCAGAAAACCAACCCGGTTATGGGGGCGATGTCGTCGCGGCGATGCAGACCTTCTTGCAGCAAACGCTCAACGTCAGCGATGACCTGACCGCGACGTTCCGCTTTGCCACTTACCTCGACATGGAATATCTCGTGGTCGATTTCGACACCGCCACCCTGACCAGTGCCCCACCCATCGCCGGGCAATACTTCATCGCCGTGCGCCGTGAATATAACCTCTACGTGTTCCTCGTTGGCGTCACCCCGCCAAATACAAGCCTCGGTGCAGACGCAGAGCAACTATTCCTCGCCATGGCCCCAGAACCGCTGGCACTGGCACGTTTTGTCGGCACGAACGCGCTCATCCGCCCCGCAAATTTGTTCGTCAACGGCGTGCAAATGCGTCTGCCGATGTTCTGGTCGGGCAATACGGATAATATGGCCTTTGGGTCGGTGCGGCTGGGGGCAGTGCCCTTTCCCGGTGTGCCGGAAGGTGGCTACCCGGCGGGCGTGGCGCTGACGATTTCCGTTGTGCCGAACCCCACGATTGACCTGAACACGGCGCGTAACCAGTACCTCGCCTCTGTCGGCGTGACGGGCGCAACCACGCTGGACCTGACCGGGCCCGGTGGGCGGCCGCTGGCACTGGCGGCGGGGTTATATACCCTCGGCACCGGTGGGCAGGGCACAACAATTGCGTATTTCATGCGCGATGGCAATTATTTGCTGACGTTTGCGTTCACATTCCCGTCAGCAGAGCCAACGCTGCGCCCTGAACTGTTCAGCGGCTTCATGAACCGCGTCACCATCAACAGCGAAGCGTTGGCCGCGTTCCTCGGCTAATTCAACGACGGTTCGTGCAAGAATTTGCGCATCACGTCCTGGCGCGGGAGGGGCGGGGTGCGCTGTACCAGGATGGACTCGACCGAGCAACGCAACGCATAGTCGCGGGCGTCAATCCGTCGTAGAAAGTCCTGGTATATAGCCCGAATATCTTTGACACGCATCGAGCGGGCGTCGTTCCAGAGTTTGTCAAGCCGGGCGTGGGTGATGTCGGGCCGGTCATAGCGACATGTCAACAGAACGGCGACCAACGACAGCTTGAGCCAGCGGTCCGGTGATTGGCGATAGAAATCGCGCCCCGCCACCGAATAGGTCCGCAAGGACTTTTGCAGCCGCCGGTTGTCGATCACGGAGCCAAATTGTTCACGATAGGTGCGGTCGGGCGCGACCCAATAGAGGAAACACAGGTCATCAACGACGGTAAAGAGGTTCATCGGGCGGCGGCGGTGGGCGTGAACCAGCCGCGCATCAAAGAGGATATCGTCACGCTTACGCAACGCAGAATCAGCATATAGAAATGAGGCCCCCACCCACGCGACGGTCAGGGTGGCGGTGTAGCGGGCCGCCCCTTCCACAGAGCGCATCAAGCCCAGCACCGCCGCGAAGAACAGCCACAACAACCCCACCGAAATCATCAGGCGTTTACGCAGGGCTTTATGTCGGGCACGGTGCAACAACCGATCTTGCGCGTGAATTTGAAAGCGGGGTTCACCGTTGCGTATGAGCGGCCCGCCGAGCCGTTCCAGCACATATTCCCAGACGCGCTCGGTGTGGAAATGCAACATCACGACGGTAAAAACGAGTACGGGGGCAACCACCCACGGCGTGTTGACCTGCGAGGTGTCGCCAGCCAACAGAAAAAAGACCACGGTCGCCGTTACTGCCACAAGGATATACTTCACAATTTTTCGACGCATGGCGCAGCACTTTGTACCATTTACACAACACGAAACAAGCACAGTATAGCACGGGTTATGGGTGTTTGGGGAAGTTTTTTAGCGCTTTTGCAAAGTCCCACTTATTGCGTCGTTTTCACCGCCCTGAACAATTGACCGCTTAATTGTCGCAACCCCATCAGTGCGGCGTCAGCAACGGGCGATTTGATGCAATCACCCTGCCCATTTGCCCCCAAAAATGGCACAGCCGCCTTTTGGTTTGGTATAATCCCACAAGATTACGTGTGTTTTCTGCATTCAATCACAAGGAGCTATCATGTCAAAATTGACCCGTCACGGACTGACCGGCCTGGTGCTGGTACTGCTGACTTTAAGTACCGTCTGGGCTGCTGCGCCTTTCGACGCCGCCCCGGTGCGTGCCCAGGACGGTGGCGAGGCTGCGACCCTTGCCGAAGATACCGTCGTTTACGGTGAACTGGTCGCCAACGAATTCGACGCCTACACCTATGACGCTTATTTTGGTGATGTGCTGACCATCAACGTGCAAAGCGATGACTTTGACCCGCAGGTTGAAGTATTCTTCGATGGCCAACGGGTTGCCAGCGACGACGACAGCGGCATTGGTGACGACGCCCGCCTGATCTTTGGCCCCATTGAAACTGGCGGCGACTTCACCATCTTCGTCTCGGGTGCTTTCCCCAACGACAGCGGCCGCTATGCGCTGAAAGTTCACGAACGCCTCATCGCGACCGACGGTGGCTTGCAGCTTAACCAGACCATTCTCGCCCGCATGGGTGCAGATAACGTGGACCGCTGGAACGTCGTCGGGGACATTGGCGAACGCATTCAAATTGACGTCAGCGCGCCGGACGGTACCGCCTTCGACGTGACGATGGTCAATGATGGCGAAAACTTCAACGAAGGCAACCGGGGCATCACCGCCACCGACAACATCTTCGAACTGACGATGATCACCACCTATATTTTCGTAGTGGAACCCGGCGACCCCGATGTGGACTACAGCGGGCAGGTGTATCGCCTTGAAGCATGGGAACTGGCGGAAAACTACCCGGTTTTTGTGGATAGCATCACCCGTGGCCGCCTGATTGACGCTGGCACCACCGCCACCTATCGCCTCTACGTGCCTGACGCCATGACGCTCGACATCAGCGCCCGCAGCGACGATTTCGACGCCACACTGCGTGTACTGGCTGCCGATGGCGAAGAATTAGCCGCCGATGA
>DAOTTU010000100.1:0-3158 GCA_034437655.1 Anaerolineae bacterium | reverse complement strand
ACCAAAGTATAACCTGTGAAGATTGTGACACAGTAAGCCGACAATAGCACGTCGCTCAGCCGCTAATCAAAAAAGAGCGCCATTGGTAGCGCGCTCTTTTCCTCATTTCTTTGTGTCTGTATAGCAGGTTAGCTATTTATCTTCTTCATCAAGAGCCATCGTCAACGCCGTCATTGGTTCGACACGGATGCCGGGGCCCATCGTAGACGTGACCACACAGCGCTTGACAAATTGTCCCTTAGAAGCTGCTGGACGCACCAAACGCAGCGATTCCATAAACGCAGACATGTTACCTTCAAGATGGTTGGCTTCAAAGCGTGTTTTACCAATCGGCACATGAACGTTACCCGTTTTATCATTACGATAGGCAACGCGACCTGCACGCGCTTCGTTAATGGCACGCGGAATTTCTTCTGGCTGCACGACAGTGCCAGACTTAGGGCTCGGCATCAAGCCACGGCGACCAAGCACACGCCCCAGTTTACCAATTTTGCGCATCATCGAAGGCACTGCAATGGCGGCGTCGAACTCCACCCAACCGTCTTTTTCGATCTTGTTGATAATCTCGTCGTCAGCGATGATGTCAGCACCAGCTTCTTCAGCCAGTTGCACAGCTTCGCCTTCGACAAACGCGAGAATGCGCACTGTCTTACCGAGGCCATGTGGCAGCAATACAGTAGTACGGACCTGCTGGTCACTGTGGCGCGGGTCAATGTTCAAGCGGCAGTGAACTTCAACCGTCTCGTCAAAGTTGCCGTATGAAATTTCTTTGATCAGTTCAAGTGCTTCACGCGGTTGGTAGAGTTTCTCGCGATCAATTTTTGCCAGAGCGGCATTGTATTTCTTACCCATTGTTGATGATCTCCTTTGTGGTGAGTACGAGCGCGGTAAAAGACGCTCTCCCACGATGATTAAATGATTGATTTTGGGCGCTATCGTGTTGAGTGATGCTTAATCAACAATATCAATGCCCATACTACGTGCAGTGCCCATGACTTGCTTCATGGCAGCTTCTTCTTCGAAGGCGTTCACGTCGCCAGCATCCATCTTTTCCCTGGCGATCTTGCGTACCTGCTCCATCGTCAGTTTACCGACTTTGTCACGGTTGGGCACGCCTGAGCCCTTATCAACGCCAGCTTCTCTACGAATCAGGTAGGCAGTGGGCGGGCTCTTGAGGCGGAACTTGAACGACCCATCAGTGAACACAGTGATTTCTGCCGGGATAATTTCACCGATGCGGCTGCTCGTCTTGGCGTTGTAGTCTTTACAGAACTGCATGAGGTTAATACCATGCTGTGCCAGCGCCGGGCCAACAGGTGGGGCCGGGTTCGCTTTCCCGGCTGGAAGCTGAAGGGTGAGCATTGCTTTAACTTTTTTGGCCATGTTGATACCTTTCCAGACAAACTATACAGACGATGAGGTAATCATGGATAGAGATTACCTCAGTAAAAGGGCTATTCGATTGATGTGATATGCAGCGCCCAGATGGAGGGGGCTACACTTTTTCAACTTGCAGAAAGTCCAGTTCGACCGGGGTTTCGCGCCCAAAGAAGGACACCATCACTCGAACTTTAGACTTTTCCATATCCACTGCGCCGACGGTACCGATAAACTCGTTAAAGGGGCCGTCGATGATACGTACTTTGTCACCCAATTTGAAGGTAACTTTGATCTTAGGAGACTCTGACTCCATACGGCGCATGATCTGGTCAACTTCTTCTTTACGGAGCGGCGTAGGATCGTTCCCCATTCCAACAAAGCCCGTTACACCGGGGGTGTTGCGTACAACGTACCATGAATCTTCATCCAGAGACATCTGAACGAGGATATAACCCGGAAACACACGGCGCTCAATCGTACGGCGTTTACCGTCTTTGACTTCGATTTCTTCTTCAGTGGGGACAATAACGTCGAAGATGCGGTCCTGCATTCCCATTGTTTCAATACGTTGCTCAATGGAATGGCAGACTTTGTATTCTTGCCCGGAATAGCAGTGAACCACAAACCAGTCGCGGCGCTCTTCAGTGTTGGAATCACCTTCAGACTCAGCGAGTTCTTCGTTGATCATCGCAACAATATCGTCGCCGAGCTTGTCACCTAGAACTTCTGAGGGGGAGTCTTCGTCGCTGTCACCAAAATCTATCGGCTCTGGGTCGAAGTCAAGTTCGTCGTCAAAGCCGAAGTTCTTATCAGTCATCGGATTGTCCTTAAGGGCTATCCTTCAGGAGTTAGTATGCGGAGTACTCATCACGTTGGACAAATACAATATATGCAAAGCCAGCACCTACGATAGAGACCCCAACACCAAGCAACAAGAACAACGTCTCGTTGTCTAGAGCCTGGCGGAACCACCAGCCATAGAACAGGTCAATGACACCAAGCACAATAGACGCCACAATCATAAGTGCCAGCACCATACGTGTCAGGCGGACCGTTTCTTCGCGTGTCGGCCAGGTAACCTTGCGCATTTCTTCGGCTGATGCGTCGAAGTAATTGTAAATTGGGCGCACAACAGGAATCCGCTGGAAAATATTGCGGCGTGGGGCACCTTTGGGCGCATTGCGGCGGCTTGGTGTAGGGCGGTCCTTCTTTTGAGTTTCGCCAGCAACCGTTGCTTCATCAACTTTAACAAAAGACTCGCCACGCTTAGCCTTGGCACGCGCTCGACGGTCAGAAACCACACGTTCGGCTGCACCACCGCTATTATTGTTGCTTTTTTCGGCCTTATCCTTATCGTCGGTGCGGTCACGTGTATCTGTGTTAGACACCATTGCTCTCCTAATCGCTTTACCGTGGCGTGGTGCCACTTGTTCGGTTAGTTTAACACAAGGACAGAAAACCAGTCTAGGTGTTGTGTTACGCAGGGGGTGAACTGCCCTATAGTGAACACACCGCCCAGAGGACGGTGAGCCAGCAGTCTATTGCAGGGGCGGCAGGACTTGAACCCACAACCTACGGTTTTGGAGACCGTTGCTCTGCCAGTTGAGCTACGCCCCTATAGCGTTCAGGCTAAGATTATAGTCCTAGCCTGAAGGAATTACAAGCCTGATTTACTCAATGATCTCGGTGATGATACCAGCGCCCACCGTCAGACCACCTTCACGGATGGCGAACTTCGAGCCCTGTTCCAGCGCGACCGGCTTCGTCAGTTCTACAAA
>DAOTTU010000099.1:0-106500 GCA_034437655.1 Anaerolineae bacterium | reverse complement strand
AGTCGTTAAGCTCGCCAGCGCCGATGGTACTGCACGAGAGATTGTGTGGGAGAGTAGGTCGCTGCCAACCGCTCCGCACACCCACCTGCCTGCTATCGCCTGCGGGGGATGTTTTCAGTTTTCCCCGTAAATCACTCCTCTTTTAGCTATCGAGACGAATTCTTGGGTTTAGATACGCATATAGCAAGTCTGCTAACAGATTCACCAGCAAAAATATAGTGACTGTAATCATAACCACTGCCTGGATACGCGGCAGGTCGCGGCGCGAAATGCCGTTCAACAAGTACAGTCCTACTCCCTGATATTGGAACACTTGCTCCACCACAACAAGCCCACTCATCAACCAGCCAATGCTAATTGCAATAATTGTAATTGTAGGAAGCAACGCGTTGCGCATAACATGCTTGAGGATCACGGTGCGGTAGGGCATCCCCTTCAATTCTGCTGTGCGCACATAATCTTGCTTTAATTCCTCAATGACACCGGCCCGTGTTAAGCGCGTGATATAGCCAACTAAGACGAATGTCGCAGAAATGGCAGGTAGGACGAGAAATTGAAGCGAATCATAGAATGACATACTTGGATCAAAGGCCGTAGCTGACCCGCGCAATTCAAATGGCAACCAGTCCCATTCAAGCGCCCAGTCTTGGGCAACATAGTTAATGAGTAAAATACTGGTCACAAATTCTGGCAGACTGACGAACGACAGCGTGGTGATGGATATAAAAGCGTCAATGGGACGACCTTCGTTCAAGCCTGAGATCATGCCTAACACAATTGCGATAGGGATAGAAATAAGCAATGTTAATAATGCAAGTCGCCCACTGTTTTCAAGGCGTTGCACCAGTTCGGGACGAATAGGTTCTTCGTCTGCAAGGAAAGAGTTTCCCCAGTCACCTTGAACGAAACCTGTTGACCAGTTGAGGTACTGAATCGGCAGTGGATCATCAAGACCAAGATCAGCTTCACAGGCGTCAATTGTCTCTGCGGTGGCTTCAGTACCACCGAGTTTAATGCTGCAAACATCGCCGGGCAGAATCCGCGTCAGTAAGAAAATCAACACCGAGGTAAAAAACAGTGTGACCGCAAAGAAACCCAGCCGCCGTACAATGTACCGAATCATTCCTCAACTGCCTCCACTGGCTCGCCTTGTGACCCGGTGTTGGCGATGACGGGTTCTTCCTCTTGAAGCCGAATTAGCTCATCAACTTCAATGTGGCACCGATACCAGTTACCTTCGTTAACTTGACGCCACGGTGGGTTCTCATTCTCACAAATGTCGCCAATCTTGCGCGGGCAACGGGTGTGGAATCGGCATCCGGACGGCAGATTGCGCGAGCTAGGCACATTATCACTGAGCCGGATGTGGTCGGTGTCGTCATCTGGATCAGTGACAGGAATTGCCGAAATAAGCGCTTCAGTATAGGGGTGATAGGGTAGCTGGTTGAAGTCCTGTGCATAACCTACCTCGAACAGATAACCGAGATACATCACAGCAACGTAATCAGCAATGTATGTTACCACTGCAAGGTCGTGGGAGATGAACAGGTACGCGGTTTCACGCTCGTCTTGCAAGCGAGCCAGCAGATTGAGGACTGCCGCTTGCACGGATACATCTAGTGCGGAAACGGGTTCATCGCAGACGATAAGATTAGGATCAGAGGCGAAGGCACGCGCAATGGCGATGCGTTGCTTTTCGCCACCACTCAGTTCGCCGGGGTAACGGAGGGCATAGCTGGCGTCGAGGTTGACCGCATTCAAGAGTTGGACGATGCGCTCATTAGCCGCTTTGGTTGTCATCCCACGCAGTTTAATCAGTGGTCGGCGTAGGGCCTGCCCGACGGTGAGATAGGGGTTCAGTGATTCTTGCGGATTCTGAAACACCATCTGCATCTGGCTGAGTAACTCTTTGGGGCGCTGACGGGCCGTGCCTTCAATCTCAGTACCTAGCATTTCAATCTTACCACGAGTTTTGTCGAGCAGCCCTATAATCATGCGTGAAAGCGTAGTTTTGCCGCTACCACTTTCCCCAACAAGACCGAGGGTGCGCGCCTTCTGAATCGACAAATTTACTCCGTCTACCGCCTTGACCGTTTCTGGATCCTCGCCGCGCAGCAGTTTTAACACACCACGCTGAATTTCAAAGTGCTTGGCTAAATCGTCAACACTCAACAGGACTTCTGTGTCAATAGCACTGACCTCACCCAATCCGGATTCATAGGCTTGATCGACAATCAATTCACCGTCATAAATTTCTTCCCAGCGATGACAGCGCACATGACGATTGTCTGGTGTTGTTTCAAGCGGTGGGTGTTCGGTGAAGCAGTGGTCTAGTGCAACCGGGCAACGGTCTGCGAAGACGCACCCATTGGGACGATTCGTGATGGTTGGCGGCCGCCCCGGGATAGTGCGCAGGGCTTCATTCCGCTTGCTTTGTCCGAACGTGGGTACACAATTTAGCAACCCGATGGTGTAAGGGTGTAGTGGACGATCGTAGAGGGTTGCTACAGATGCTGATTCCATGATCTCGCCCGCGTACATCACTGTTACATCGTCACAAACTTGCGCGACAACGCCCAGGTTGTGGGTCACGTAGAAAGCAGCAGTATTCATATCGTAGATCAAGTCGTGTACAAGGTCTAAAATTGCTGCTTCAGTGGTGACATCAAGTGAAGTGGTCGGTTCGTCAAGCAATAGCAGACGAGGTTCGCTGCTAAAAGCCATCGCCAGAACGACACGTTGCTGTTGGCCACCGCTTAACTCGTGGGGATAGCGCCGGGCTGTTTTTTTAGGGTCAGCAAGCCGTACACGCCGCAACATTTCATACACCGTTTGCTTAATCTCATTGCTGGGAACACGCCCCGTAATGCGAAGTACTTCCGCGATTTGTTCACCGATGCGAATTGACGGGTTCATAGCGGTGTACGGATTTTGCGGCACCATGTTCATATGACGGCTCCAGAGCTGCCGCATCTGTTTTTTGCTCCAGCCGGCGATGTCGTCGCCAAGTAGCTGAATTTGACCGCCATCGATACGACCATTGTCCCCAAGATAGCGCATTACACCTTTAACGACTGTCGATTTGCCAGAGCCAGATTCACCAACGATACCATGAATCTGACCGCCCGCCACAGTAGCGCTAAACTGCTTCACAGCGGAGTGCCATTTACGGCCAATTTTGTAGCTAATATCGAGGTCCTCGACTGCGACGACGACGTTGTCACCGCTGTCACTGTCTATGGGGGTGTGTCCATTGTTGTTATTCACTACGTTGTACCACTCGTCTAATACCATCTGACATAAGATTGACGCTGATCACCAGAAGCACAATAGCCAAAGCAGGGTAGACCAGTGTCCAGGTGCGTCCGGCGGCGTATTCTTGCGTTTGATAGGCTTCGCTGACCATCA
This sequence comes from Anaerolineae bacterium, assembly GCA_034437655.1. Taxonomy (GTDB): domain Bacteria; phylum Chloroflexota; class Anaerolineae; order Aggregatilineales; family J027; genus J027. The sequence goes on along the minus strand of DAOTTU010000099.1, from coordinate 103,092 downwards.
GGCCCCAGTTCGGTGTGGGGGGGTCTGCACCTTGCCCGAGAAAGCCGAGCGAGGCAACCAGAAAAATCCCATATGAAAACCGCAGCGATGCTTCTACGACCAACGCCGGGATCACAGAAGGCAAAATTTCACGGAACAAAATATAAAGGCGCGACTCTCCACGTAGTTGCGCTGCTTCCACAAATCCACGGGATTTCACCGATAACACGCTACTGCGCACTACACGTGCCACAATTGGTGAATAGACAACTGCCAACACAACCATGATGCTGTTCTGGCGCAGGTTGTATATGCCCGCATACATCGGAAAGTCGCCGAGGTTGCGCGTGAGTGTGGTTGCAGCATGAATGAGTGCAATTTCAGGCGTTGCCAGCAAGGTGCTAGATGGGATTGGGTTGAGGAAAAAGCCAGTAATATCAGGGAAATTGTAGCCAAGTTCGTCAGGTAATGTGCCAATGAGGATTAATGCCAGCAAAAGCGCCGGGATCGCTAGCAGTGTATCCAGAACCCGTCCCATGAATTCATCAAAAATGCCGCCCTGATACCCCATCACCAGCCCGACGAATGTGCCAATAACCACAGCGATAAATGTCCCGATGCCAGCCAGCCGGAAAATTTCCTGGGTACCCAGAATGACGCGGCTGTAAACATCACGTCCGGCTCGGGTTGTTCCGAAGGGAATCTCGCATGGTTGGTTAAGCGGGTCGAAGTAGACGATGTCCCAGCCGACGATGGGAACATTTATCGGATTTTCAGCATAACAGTCTGGTTCCTGCCGGGGCAATAATTCACCGTTGGTGGTGATCGCATCGGCGTCGTAGGGGTAGGGGGCAACACGTTCGCCAAAAAAGGCCAGAAATAAGAAGAATAATACGACCAGTGTGCCGAGCAGACTCAAGGGAGAGCGCGTGAGTTCAGCAAGCCAACGAAAGCGTTTGCCCAGCCCGACAAGGAATGCCCGCAGAGAGCCAGGGCGTAACCTGGCTCTTTGAGTAGATTGTTGAGCGCTCATGAAAAGGCGTCAGTCGCTATTCACTCGTCGCAAAGCGGAAGTCGGTACGACCGGGGAATGGATACAGGCGAACGCCGCTGATGTCGTTGGCGGTCACTACAAAAGCCGGGAAAAAGAACGGTACAATGATTGGACCTTCTTCAATCAGCAGTGCTTGAATGTCGCGGTATGCTTCGGCACGCTCTTCACGGTCGAGTGACGTTCCAGCGAGTTCAATCAGTTGGTCGAGTTGCTCGTTCGAATAGTTGGCTTCATTCCAACGTGCGCCTGTCCGCAGTTGCAAGTCCAGGTATTGTTGCGGTGTCGCACGCGAACCCCAGCCCGTCATTCCGAGGTCAACGCTCAGCCAGTTGTCTTCAACATCGCTGTAGTAAATACCTTCATCGCGCAGACGGATTTCGATGTTAACCCCAATTTGCTGTAGCGAAGAACGGAAGGCTTCACCAAGCGCCGGACGATTACCTGAATTGGGCACGTGCAGCGTCAGGTCGAGGCCATCACCGTAGCCAGCCTCACCCAGTAAGCGCCGCGCTTCTTCAAGGTCGGGCCCGAGCGGCTCAAGGTCTTCAGCATAGAAGTCTTCATACAGTGGCCCGATGGGGGTATCATTCCCCGGTGCGCCCAACCCGGCGCCAACGATCTGCCATAGCTGTTGGTTGTTGGTCGCCAGCTTAAAGGCACGGAAGACACGCGGGTCAGTGCCGACACCCCGGTCCGTGCGCAGACGAATCAGGTTATAGCCGTTGGTGGCAATGTCCGTTGCTCTAAAGTCGCCACTCAGTGCTTCAAAGAGGTCGGTTGGCATCCGAAGCATTACGTCAATAGAGCCATCTCGTAGGGCGTTGGCTTGTGCGGTTGAACCTGTGTCGCCTGTGAAATAGACAAACTCAAGCTGTGCCACTGTCGGCGCACCGTCCAGCCAATAATCCGGGTTGCGCTCCATCACCGCGCGGCTTTCAGCGTCAAAGTCAACCATACGGAACGGGCCAGTACCATTGAAGTCCAGCGGGTCGGTGGTGCCGTCCTTCAAAATGACCGCACGATTATCAGACAGATTATAGAGGAAGTCGGGCGCTGGGGCGCTGAGGTTGAAGACGACGGTGAAGTCATCTGGCGCTTCGACGCTTTCAATATTCGAGAAGAAGCCAGCCGCATTCGACACGTCAGGGTCGCGCAGACGGTCGAATGTGAACATGACATCCGCCGAGGTGAAAGGGCTACCGTCGTGGAAGGTGGCGTTTTCTACCAGCGACAGGGTGTATGCTGTACCATCTTCGTTCGGCGCCCATTCCTGTGCCAAACGCGGCACAAGCTGGGCAGCATCGTCTGTGTCAATCAAGTAGTCATAGATTTGATTGACCAGCGCAACTTCACTATCAGACGACAAGTTCGCCGGGTCGAGCGTAACGGGCACCTGCCAGGCAACACGCAGCACATCAACCTCTTGGCGACGATTCAACCGGCCAGTTGGGTTTGTCCAGAGTTGTGATGTAGGGCCAAAAGCGATGGGGAGAGAGGCAGAAGCGAACGTTAAGCCAGAGAAGCGGAGGAAATTACGGCGGGACATCTGCTGTGATGTCATGGAAAGTAACTTCTTGTTATGCTTTTTGAACATCTCGAGGATGGTCTCCTTAATGATTGTTCGGATGCAGTCAGTGCAAATGCAGCACTGAGTGTTGAAAGTATATGCCGTTGTTCACAAAAAAAGTATGAAATTAGAATTCTTTAAATTATCTTCAACATCTCATCCGAAAGACAAATATTTGTTGAGCTTTGGCATTTTTTCATTTTGTCCTGGCTAGCGTATAATAGAAATTGACATTATAGTTGACGGTAATGATATACAAAAACTTACGAACCCTGTTGGGGGGGTAATTTCATGAAGCGTCTTTTTTTTCGGATCCGTAATTTAGCTCTCCTTAGCCTGTTGGTGATGTTCCTTGCAGCGTCGGTTGCACCACACCTGGAACCCGCTAGTGCTGACGAGTTACCGTCCGTACCGCAAGCTGCTGTCGCTGAGGTAGACGCGCCAGAAGCGAACCCTGACCCGGCACGGCCAGAAGGGCAAGGTGGTGTTGACATTAGCTGTGCGCTATTCCTGACCCCGGTGGCATTCCTCGACCAGGGGAGTGGTGCTGGTGTTGACTTCCCAGATCAGGTGCTCAACGCTGTCCATGGTCAATTTCATGACGATGGCTTTTTTGATATTGGTGTACCGCGCCCGGAAGGCCAGCAGTTGGAAGTTTCCGTTGGTGATGAAATTGTCATTTACGCTTTGCTTACCAACGGTGTTAACCGCGTTAGCCCCAGCGGTGACTGTGCTCAGGCTCTCGACGGCAACCAGGTAACGATTGATGTCACGGGCATTGACGTTTTTCTGAGCCGTACGTCTGGCATGGGCGAGAACGAGCTTATCGGTGATGCCATTGCCGCTGTTGACTGGCCACTGGATGGCGAAGAAAATGTCGGCATTTTGCCACCTGACGAGCAGGTATTTACCCTCTTTAATTGGGAAGTTCCTGCCGAGTTTAATGGCAACCTGCTTGACGAATTTTTGTTTGCAGTGCAAGCGACAGGAACTTGTACCGAAGCCGATGCAGGTCTGGCTATTTGTCAAGAAGGCGCAGGTTCACGCTTGCAACGTTATCCTGACCCGGACAATCAGACGCTTGATGGCACTCAATTTGACATATTCTATAACGGCGAGGACAACGGTGTGCCTCCCCTGCTGGACATTGTCGGCCCGCGTGCTGACGTTGAAGTCACAGTTGCAACGGCTGGCAACCCACCCACCGAGTCCAATATTGTTGTGGCACCCTTCACAGATGTAACCTATACCATCGAAATCACCAGTCGCGGTGCTGACGTTGATGCTATTCGTAGTATTGACGATGGCGATGGCGAAGGAGGTGGGGCGCTCAGTCAATGTGATATTAGCAGTGCTAATTGGCGATTTGATGACGTTAACGGGGCGCAAGCCGACGCGGGCGACATTAATGGTGGTGCCGGGCTTGGATTAGATGAAGTCATTGTCTGTACATTTACCGAAACCATCTCCCCTGCACAGACCGACGATGACGATAACTTCACCTTGCGCGGCGTGTTGCGTCTCTTTAATCAGGTTGCAAGCGGTGGGCTCGATACCCCTGTCGAAATCGTTGCCCCCTCGGTACTGGTGACTGAAGCAAGTATCGACATTGTCAAGCAGATTATTGATCCAGATAGCGGCGACCCTGTCGCGCCGGGCACTGAGTTTGCGGTTGGCGACACCATCACCTATCGCATTACGGTGACCAATACCGGGCAAAATGACCTCGAAAATCTGTTAGTTGTAGATAGCCTGACGGGACCGGTCAGTGGGTTTGGCGGGGTGTTGACCGTTGATGGTGATGATGAAACTAAATCGACGGAAATTGATTATGTGGTCACTGCTGAAGACGCACGGCCCCTGATTAACACAGTTAGTGTGACAGCGAATCCGGTCGGTGCGCCGCTATCCTTCCAGGTAAGTGACTCTGGTGCTGCCACAGCAACTATCGCGGAAGACAACTTCAGTGTGCGACTGATTTTGAGCCAGGTACAACAAGAGGGTGGTTCGCCAGTACCATTTGACACTGGCAACCCCGCGACATTCCCACGCCCGGGTGCAACCCTGTTCTATCAGATTGAATATTGTAACCTCGGGCAGATTAACTATCGGGATATGCGTTTCATCAATAATACGCCGACCTTTACGGACACGTCGCGTACCTTTGTTGACGTAAACCTCGGTGACGGTATTTTTGGGCCGGGCTGCTATACAACACCGGGGACTGCGTTTGAATACACCGTACCGCAACCGCTGGACGTTGATAACGAACCCAACCCCGGCTACGTAGACCCGGTGATTAACACAATTGACGTCCGTGCGACAACACAGGGTGGCAGTTTCCTCTTTGCCGAAGACACGGTTTCAACCAACGTGGTGAACGAAAACATCGAAATCTCGGCTGCACGCTATTCCATCCTGACCGGTGCAGACCTGAATGAGTCAGATGCGGTGTTGCGTGGCGATACCTTGTACTATCATGTAGACCTTGTAAACAATTCCACTACATGCGTGCAAAACATTCGTATTCGTAACTATCTGCGTGATGGTAGCGGGCAATTGATCCCGGGTAGCCCCTTCGAAATCCCCTATGCTGCGATTGACTGGGGCTCTGGTTTCGAAGGTCGTCTTGAAGCTGACGGTGGTGGGCCACAAAATGCTGCAACCAGCCGCAGTGTGCCGGGGGGTAACCGCATTACTTTTACCGTTACAGGCGACACCCCTGACCCGATTAATCGTGTGTTTGAAGTGTTTGCTGACACAGACTGCAACGGTAATCCGCTGACTGAACCGTTCCTCGACCGTGCTAATGTCTTTACTGATATTTCAGACATTCAGCTCAATACGTTGATACAGGTCTTTAACGCCAGCGCCATCGACGATGGTGTGCTTGATGAAGATGCGCTCGACTTTGGTCTGTTGCTGGATGCATCGGAATACATCTTCACCTTTGATGCAACCAATGTCGGTTCTACCTTTGACATTTCAAGCCTGACATATTGCGTCTTGCCGCAACCAAACTCACAATGCGATGAGCGGCCGTTCCCGAATGACGTCCCAGCACCGCCGTTCGAAGATGCACGTTTCTTTGACCCCGACACGGACAGTAGCTTCTTGCCGTTCGAAAACCGTTCTGATATTTCTGCACCTATTGATGTTATCGCCAACCCTGAAGGCGATGAGGAAGCATTCAGCACACGGATGCAAATCCAGGTGATTTTGCGTGGCGAAGAAGAAGGCAATGATGTTGTAGTCCGTACCTTGTTTAACTTCTTGCTGCTGAGTGAAGACCTTGTTGGTGAAATTCGTGCAGACGAAAACAACGACGGCAGCCCCGACAATGCAATTGAACTGGTACGTGGCGATGGGCCTGTCCCGATTCAATACAATTTCTTGAATGCAACTGGCGGTACCGTTAACGACCTGCAGGTCTTTAACCTGACAGAAGTTGGGACTGGCGCGGGCTTTGGCACTGTTCCGCTGGCAGGTTTTGACGACGGCACGCAATACGAACTTTGTAATGTGCCACAGACGACCTTGCTTGCTGACAACACGCTCTCTGGCATCTGTAATTTCACCTATCGTTCCTATTTACCTGCTGGTGAATTTGACATAGAAGTGCTGGTTGTCGGGCGGCGGGCCGTAGATAACGTGACGGTCTTTGGCTTCGATAGCCTCACTGTGACAGAGATTGAACATCTTGAAGTTGAAAAGACATCGCCAAGCGGCACAATTTCTGCCGGGCAAGAAGCCACCTTTACCATCGAAGTGACCAATAACTCACGCTACCAGCGACTTGATTTCGGTGCGGGGGATGGTCTGATAGATGAACTCAGTGCTCCGCTTGACCCTGGTAGTGACCCACTTCCAACCATTGACCGCTTCCTGGCAGACAACCCGCCGGACATCGTCTCCAGCAATGGCTTTGGCGGGGTGATCCTTGAACCGGCCACGCCTGATGGTCCGACTGTAATGGTGTTGACCTTTACTATTGACCCTGACACAACAGACCTGACATCTTTAACGAATACGGCGACTGTCACCGCGACAACCATCGCCCCTGACCCACCGCCGGCTGCGGGTGAGGTCGAAACCGGGTTGATTGTGTCGGCAACGAGCGAGGTGACGGTTAATTTTGCCTGTCCAATTACGCTGGAAGGCATCTATGGCCGCTTTGTGACAGACGACATCGGTAGTGATCCTATACTGTTCCCACCCGGGGCAGACCCCCCCATTGATCCCGCACTTGCTGACGTGTGGATTCAGCGACATAATAACCTGCTCTTTAGCAATACATCCTTCGAGAGCGAGAACTTCCCAGCCGCGTTTTTGCCAACCCCAACCACAGGCGAAGGTCAGACGGTGGTCCTGTACTATCCCAACGAAAGTGGCGACCCCATTTTTGTAGATGGGCTGACGGATGAACTCTGGACACTTGAAAATCAAGGTATTGATGGGCGTCCAGCTACGGTGTATCAGGATATTATCTGGCCTGAAGGTAACCCACCCGGCTACCTACTGCCAGGTGAAGCGATGATCGTCGTGCTTGATTTCTGGCTGCGTCCTGACTTTTTGACGGACGGGCTCTCGTTACAAATTTACGAGTGGGATGTTGAGATTTCCCTGCAAGAAGGGTTCCTGCCGCAGGGCTTTGATGAGCCGTCGGTGGTGCCACCCGGCTGTGAGACATTCAGCCTGTTCTGGTTCTTTAACTATGACCACCCGATCCAGGTTGCAAAAGGACGTATCGGTGATGGACAGCTTGTCCCCGGTGACGAAATTGAATATGGTGTTGATTTTGCTGTGGTCACGGAATACCACGATCACTTCATCCAGCGTGTAGATGATCCACTGCTGAGTACAAACCTTGATTTCATCCGTGATGATGGCGCTGGCCCGGGGCGGTTAAATCCCGGTGAAAGTGGGCGTATTCTGGGCCAAACGCAGGACGGAAACCCACAGAATATTTACACGGTGCAAGCTGAAGATACAGCCAGCGGTATTGAAAATATCGCTTCAGTGACAGGTTACATTCCGATAGATTTCGCTGAATACCCGCCCTCGTGGGAGCGTGATGGTGTGGCGAGTGTTATCGGGCAGAATAACCCCGTCATTGGTGAAGCGCTGAATGAAATCTTGCCGACGACCCCGCTTGTGATAGAGCTTGAAGCTGGTGCAGAGGAAGTCACAGCGGGCGGCCAGTTTGACATTAACGTCTCACTTGCCAACACCAGTAGCGCGTTAAGTATCGATGGCGTAACGGCTATTTCGGTAGACCAGGAATTTATCGAAGGGCTTTCGGTCGCGTCTGGTGGCGCAACAGAAGGTACCTTGAGTCTACAGCCTACGAGTGCCGTTAACTACACCATCACTGAGCCGTTTTACACTGTTCCGTTCGATTACACTGAAGAGTCGCTAGAAATCTGTGCGAGTGCAACAGGTACGCTCTCAGATGAAGAAAGTACGCAAGTTGCAGCCATTGAAAGCTGTATTGAAATCACCATCGTCCCGCCCGACCTGAGCGTGACCAAGCAAGTCTATTTGAACCGTAATGGAGAAGGCTTCTGCACCAATCTGGCACCAATCGCCAATCTGCCAGAACCGGGTTCGGATGCAGACCCGCCCGAGCCGACAGACCGCGTCTTCACGGTGAATGCCTTGCAGACAATCTACTTTGGCTTTGAGATCAGCAATGCCAGTGCCAGCGATACCTTCACAGTCAATAGCTTTGAAGACATCGTCGGCGATTCGGCAAGCACTGACCTCTCAGCCGCGCTTGAAGCTGATTTCCTCGCCAAGACGGGCGACAACCGCGATATCGCGCCGGGTCAATCAGTGATCCCCTGTGTTGCATATCAAGTGCCAGCCGATGCGGTATCTCTGCCATCACTCGTGAACGAGGTTTCACTGAATGTTAGCATTGGTGAGACAGAATTCCTTGTAACCGATGATGTGGCGATGGAAGTTGAAGACCCGAACGTCACGATCTCCAAGGGCACCAACCAGAATATTGGTTTCCCCGGCGATACGGTGATCTACACAGTCACCATTCGGAACCGCAACCCAGACGGTGCGTCGTTGCTTATTGATGAGTTCTACGACACGCTGATCTCGCCGCGTCTCAATGATGTAAGCTATATTGACACATGCCTCGAAGCCTTCGACCCGGGTGGTGCAGCCCCCAATAACAACCTGTCGACTTCAGAAAGTTGTGACCCGTCGGTGACCTCGGTGCCGCTGGACTTTGAAGGCGATGGTGCAAACGATGGCTGGACATGGCCAACGGAAGTCGTAGGCTTGATTCCGCCAGATACCGCAGCAACGTTGCGCTACGAGTACGAAGTGCAGCCCGCTGACCCCGACCCGCTAATCAACCAGACGGGCGTACGTGGTAAGCTCTACGACGAGAACTGGGTTGCTGTACAAGACAACGGTGGCGAGAATGATCTTATTGCTCAGGACGCTACTCAGGCAGGGATTGCGATCACTAATTCGCAGCTTGTGGTTCGTAAAGAATCCATTCGTGGGGCGGTCAGTGCTGGCACCCCGGCCGACTATAACATCGTGGTCACCAACATCGGTGAAACGCCAGTGACCAATATTCAGGTGATTGACTGTTACCCAACGGTAGCTACACCCTGTAACCTTGAAGAGCCGCCATACACCGAAGATGGTCTACCAAACCCGGCATTTGGTGGTGAAGTACTCACCGCAGACCTGTTGCCAGAAAGCGCAGCCCAAACGCTACAGCCACAAGCCTCAGTGCGTATCTCGCGCAATACGATTCAGTTACCGACCAGCGAAGACGTTGCTGCTGATCTCGACCTGGACCCGTTCATCAACACGGTCTATGTCACGGGGTTGGTGGTAATTGATGAAGATAGCGGTGAAACAGTACCCGTTGTAACTGCAACTGACTCTGCCATTGTCGATATTTTGATCCCCGGTATTCAGGTCATCAAATCGACTGAAGCCGCGACTTACTCGGTCGGGGAACAGGTGACGTACGACATCTCTATAACCAATACAGGTGAGCAGCCGTTGACGATCATCAGTGCGCAGGATATTTTGCCCGGTGACGCTGGCAACCCGATTGATCTTGATGATTTTACGGATTGTGAATCGGGTGCGTCGTTTACTATTGGTTCAACAGGGGATCAGCTTGCACCAGAAGCGGCAATCTGTACGACGGTCACTGTTACGGTGCCAATTCCGCCGGCTGGTGAATCGGAGTTCATCAACACGGTGCGTGTCACCGCTGAAGCGGGTGGCGTGCAAATCATTGACAGTGCCAGCGCAGCCGTTGACGTACGCTCAACAGGGTTGGCAGTCACGAAGTCTGCATTTGCAACGGAAGCTGAAGCCCAGACGGAAACGCCCGGTGAAACGCCGCTGATTGGTGTACAAGATGGTGACGACGTGTGGTACCGCATCAAGATTGTCAACGGCGGTACGATCCCGTTAACAGAAATTCGCGTCAGTGATACGAACGCGGCATTTAACAGCGGTGATACGCTTGTCATTACCGATTTCACTGTCTACGACATTGAAAACGACAATGGCGACAACATCTTAGACCCCGGTGAATCGTTCATTCTGGTCTATCGTTATCAGGCTAACTTCGATGACGCCGGGCCGCTTGGTGATCTGGTCAATACGGTGACCATTGTTGGTGTCGAACTCGCTGAAGAGGGTGAAGACCCGCAACTCACTGATACACGCAATGCCAGCTACACCATCAACATTGAAGAAGTTTCTCTTGATGTGACGAAGGTGGCTTGCCGCGAAGTTACGGAAGGCGTACAACCATCCTTCCCCGACTGTGTGCAGCCAGAAACCTTCGCGCAACCCGGTGACACAATCTGGTACCAGATTGTGCTAGAAAACCCCTCACGCCGTGACATTGATGCCATTGCGGCCGTTGATAGCCGTGATGATGCAGCTTTGCAGGCTGAGTTTGTCAATGCTGATAACTGGGACGGTAACATTGCCGGGCGGTTGAACGCCTGTGCAGCACCACCCTGTCCGCAAGCGGTGTTTACCTATGAAGGCACAAACCCGGTCCCAAGCGGCCAGCCAAGCATTACCAACACTGTTACTGTCACAGCCAACAACGCCAGCGACTCTGAAGCCTCAGCGACAGTGACGATTGTGGCGGGTGAGCTGCTTGTAACAATCGTTGAAACGCAAGGGCGCAATGATGCTCCCACGGGCACCGAACTCACCTTCGACCTTACGGTGACGAACCTCAGTGCAACCGAGACGCTGCAAGATGTCTCTGTGGTTGTACCCCTGATTAATCCGACGTCGATAGCACTGGCACCCATCGCGCCGGGCAACACAGCCACGACGCAAGTGACGTACACCGTCGGTGCTGAGGATACCGCGCTGAACTTTGTTGTTCAGGCAGAGGCGACACTTGGGACCAGCAACCTGACTATCAATGATTCCGACACATGGTCATTTACGCGGTCAGTACCAGGCTTCGCTGCATCGAAGATCGCGGATGTAACAACGGCAATCATTGGTGACACGATCACCTACACCATTACTGTTGAAAACACCAGCGATGGTTCCATCGAAGTACAGAACCTTAGCGTTGTTGATAGTTTGCTCCCTGTAGTGGCACAGACCTTCACTGACACAACGCTGAGCCCCGGTGAACGTGTTCAAGAACAGTTCACCTATGAGGTTCAGGGCAACGAAGGCAACCCCATCGTAAACGAATTACTGGTGACAGGTAGCTTCGAAGGCCAGGGCTTCACCGTGCAAGACTCGTGGGAAGTCTTTGTCCCGAATGGCGAAATTCTGGTGACCAATACGGTGAGCCGCGACAGTATCAATGTTGGTGAGTCGGTGACGTTTACATATGAAGTCTGTAACCTTGGCGACACGACCATGACGAACGTTGCCCTAAGTGATGATGATGGTGCCCTTGATCTTGGCGGTGTGACACAGCTTGAACCTGATACCTGTGCCAATGCATTCCGGCAGGTGACAGCAACAGTGAATGATGTCCCTGAACTCTCGCGTACCGTAACAGGTAGCGGTGATGTCGGTGGCCAGGCATTGTCGCAGGCAGTGACCCGCACGGTTGAAGTGTTAGACACGAGCGGCGCTGGTGACCTGCGCTTCGAAATCAACGCCAATCCAGAAAATGCGGTTGAAATTGGCGGCCAGCTTGATCTGACCTTTGTGATTCGCAATGTTGGTAGTGTTGCCTTCACAGTTGACAGCTTTGACGGTGGTGATGATCTGTTCACAGGGTACAGCCCGAACCCGGTCGGCCAGACGGTTTCGCCAGGTGAAAGTCTGACGTTTAGCGGCGTACCAGCGTCCATAAGCGTGACTGTCGACACACCAGACCCGATTGCCGATACCTGGACGGTGACGGTAACGGACACAAATGACAACGAATTTTCGCTAACGGATAGCATATCAATCCCGGTGGTTGAAGATGCTGACGTTGCACTGATCCTCAGCGCAGTTGGCGACACAGACGAGGTATTGCCGGGTGGAACAGTGACGTACACCTACACTGTCCGCAATAACTCGGCTGCTATGCAGACTGCTGTCTTGCAAGACCGGGCCAACGAATGTGCAATATTTACACCCGGCGCTAACGATCTATGGGCAGACACTGGCGCGACGATTATGCCCGGTGCTACTGCCACGGCAACCGCGACCTGTACCGTTAGTGAATCAGCCACAGGTGATACGATCTCGCATACGGTTGATGTCTTTGCGATCACGGACCTTGTGAACGCTGTTGATACCAGCGTGGTGACGACGTCAATCGCCTCGGCATTTGGTGAACTTGAGGTTGAAATCCTTGAAGCCCAACCGTCGATTTTGCAGGTAGGTAGCGATGTCAATTTCGTCTATCGCCTGAGCAATCCATCGACATCTGCCACTGTGACCAATATCACCCTCACCGCTGACCCAAGTTGTGATGAGGAAGACCGCGTCTATCGTGATGCTGAAACCGAGGGGCAGACAGTTTCCTTTGACGGGACACTGGCGCCACAGGCAGAAATATTCGTCTTCTGCGAATACACACCGGTGGAAGCCGACTTTGATACGTTAACTGTTGAAGCCACGGCCACTGCAGAAGGCATTGATTCGGTGACTGATACACGTCAATTCACCGTTATTGATGCTGACTTCAGTGTGGATTTCCGTGCGCAAACTGGCGCGAACGGGGTGACACAGGTTACTGGTGGACAGACCGTTGCCTTTACGGTAACGCTCACCAACATTGGTGAATCGCCGCTGACGCTCCCGCCGTTCGATGAAGACTCACCTGCAATTTCGTCCAGCGTTACTTCAGCAACACAGGGCTTCACCCCCGGTAGTTTGGGTAGCAACGAAGGTTTGTACAACCTCTTTGACGATACGTGTAACTTCCCGCTTCAGGCTGGGCAGTCTTGTACAGTGACCGGTGATGCTGACGCCGGCGGCAGCATGACCTACACCGTTCCGGCCGAAAACCCACCTGCGACAATGACGGTTAGCTTCAATGTGATGCTGCAAGAAGTCGAAACAGACTTTGATGTACCGATGGTGACCCGTCAATGGCAGCTCCAGACGAGTACACCGGGACAAGCGTCCATGCTGTTTGTCAATTTCGCAGTAAGCCCGACTACTGGCATTAATGTGGGCGATACAGTGCTGATCAGTGCCGGGTTGCAAAACAACGGGTCAGCCGTCATTGACCTGCAATCGGTAACGCTTGCGATTCGTGAATCCACTGCTCAGGCGAACGCTGCCACCGGGGATGACGGAATCCGCTTGACGAGCGCACCACGTCAGGACTTTGCTGATGATGGTATCTGCCTGGCACCCACGCCAGTGCAGCTCACAAATGCGGGTGCCCCCGTCACATTGCCGTTCAGCTTCCAGCCCGGTACCACGCTGGGAGTAACCTACAGCTATGCGCTAACTGCTGACCCAGACTGCGCTCAGGGTGTTGAGTTTGTGCTACGTGCCAGCGGAGAAGCCGATGCGGGAATCACCGTCACACAAGAACAGGTCTTCCGACTTGCCGACAATGTCGATCCGTTCGACCAAATTGGCGGCGGTGGTGACCAGCAGCTTGACCCGAATGCACTGGACCCGACGGTGACCAAGACGGTCTCGCCCGAAACCATCTTCCCCGGTGAAAGTGGTACCTTCACCATTATCGTGACGAACCCCAGCACATCACAGATGGAGATCAATCTGATCGACCCGATTGCGGCAGCCTTTACGGTAGACAGTGCCAGCTCCACACTGGGGACGGCGGCGATTGACGCACTTGCCGAAGTGCCCGGTGTAGAGGTTTCAGTGCTGGGTGTGACGCTTGAGCCGGGTGCGTCTATGACTGTTACAATCAACTTTACGGTTGGTGCAGAGATCGAAATTCCCTCACTTATCACCAACACCGCCTGCGCTGCCAATGGTACGCGCCCCGAAGTCTGTGCTTCGGTTGAGGTGCCAGTGGGTGGTACTGCTGACGGGACGCTACCAACAACAGGTATTGGATCGCTGGAACCTGTTATCCTTGACGAAGCAGTTGGTCACGGGCTCCCGGTTGAATCTGTTGACCTTGTTGCGCCGATCCAACGGAGGTAAATCACCATGGCGAATCGCCGTATCTGGATTGTGGGCGCTGTTGTATTGGTGCTAATCGTTGTGGGTGCTATTGGTGCTGTCCTTCTGGGCGGCACTGATAGCGACGACCCCGGTGAAGAAGCTGCCGACGCCAGCCCCGAAACGCTTATCGATGAATCTGATGATCCGCTGGACCCAACCGCAACGCTTGCCCGTCAACCAACCCTGACGCCGTTACCAAGCCCCACATGGGATCCAGCCGTACCGACACCGACCTCATTGCCGTTTTCGGTTACAGCCGTACCGTCACCGACACCTTATAACTCAGACCTGGCCAACGATGTACGGCTCGATATCCCGAAACTAGACTATATCCGGCCGATTCGTATTGTTGAACTCCCGGTGCAAAGTAACACGTGGGATGTCACGAATCTGGGTTATAACATCGGGTGGTTGGACCAAACGACATGGTTAGAGCCAGACTGGGGCAACACCGTGCTGGTTGGGCATGTGAATCTGTCTGCAGAGGAAGAAGGGCCGTTCTACTATCTGTTTTTGTTAGAGAATGGCGATGAAATTGTTGTGTATGAGGATGGCGTCCCGACAACCTATATCGTCTATGAGACGATAACCGTAGCAGCAGACGCGATGGAAGTCACATACCCGACACGTAACCCCATTTTGACCCTGATGACCTGCACAAACTGGGATGAGGCGCGTGGTGCGTTTTCAGAACGTCGTATTGTGCGGGCATATCCACTTGGCACAACCGATTTGCCAGACATGGTGCAAGATAGTGTTCCGGCGGCTGGTGGCTGAACCGATTGCTGCTGAACGACTTAAACTAAATCTTGTGGATGATGAAAAGGTGCCTGCGCAGGCATCTTTTTGCTTACCCGGTTTATTGACCGCCGAACACCTGTAACCCAATCACAATCGGTCCATTGACAGGAATTGCGTCGAAGTCTGTGAACTGAAGCTGCCATGCCATGAAATAACAGCCACGTGTTTCAGGCGCACGCATCTCGATGGTAATTTCGAAAGATTCCAGGCGCGCAATGGTGCGTTGTGGTTCAATCAGCAAGCGCGGACGTTGCGGGTTGGTGAAGTTGACATCAAATTCAATCGCTCGATTTGGCGAGCAATTTTGTGTCAGGGGTTCATAGTCGATGAAATCAAGATCATCCTCTTCAAGGGTGTTGGTGTCTTCAAGGAAGACCAATTCAAGGAAGCCTTCTTCTGGCCAGGCACAATCACTTGCATTCTCAATCGAGATCGTAATATCAAACTCTTCTCCAGCACGTTCCAGGCGTGGATTAAAGTTGTCTGTCAGAGTCGGTGGCGTGTTGAGGTCTTCAGGGTCTAGAACAACATAGTCCAGGTCACAATCGCGCAGCCGTTGCACAGGGTCCGGAGTTGGTGTAACAGCGGACGCCGTTGCTTCAACAACCGCGACTTGTGTTGCGGTGCCAATGGCCGATTGTGTCTGCGTGGCAAATGTAATGGCGTCTTGTGTCGCAGTTTGTGCAAAAGACTGGGTCTGCGTGGCAAATGAAATTGCATCTTGCGTCGCCGTGAGCGCTGCTTCAATCGTCTGGGTACGAATCCCTGCTGCTTCCTGCGTTGCCGTTTGGATAACGCTAATCGTTTGGGTGGCGTCGGGGGTGTCAGTCGGCGTTGGTGTGGCCGAGGGCGTTAGCGATGGGGTGAAAGATGCTGTGGGGGTTGGGGTATCGGTATTGGTTGGTGTTGCGGTAGGGGAGGGCGTTAGTGTATCGGTTGGCGTTGGTGTCGCAGTCGATGTCGGTGTATTGGTTGCAGTGGCGGTGCTGGTTGGGCTCGGTGTCACGGTAGACGTCAATGTCACTGTTTGGGTTGGTGTTTCACTGGTGTCAGCCGCAATAGGTAAACCGCTATTGGTCACGTCTGGTGTGTTGGTTTCGTCGTCGAAGAAGCTAGCAAATGGCCCGTCGCCATCTTGCCCAAAAAACATCAGGACACTGAGTACCAACGCTACAGTGAGCAGCGCGAGGATAACGCTGGTGAATGTGCTGCTGCGTCGTTCAATAACCACCTGTGGCATTGTCTGCGTCGTTTCAGGTGATGCTTCTAGCGTTGTTACAGGAGGATTCGTGGTGTTCGTGCTATTCCCGTCCTGCGCACGTTGTGCAGAGGGGTGCTTGCCCGTTGCGCGTTCTGGGCTAATGACACGACTTGGTCGTGGCCGCGCCGCGTTCGCCGCTTTCTCGCTTGTTTCTTCAACCTGTGCCAGCAAAGATTTTTCCCGAACCTGTTTAGCAGGAAGTGCAGTTCCGGTTTGGGTGCTGGGGTTGGTGGCCGTTGTTGGTGCTGAAGGCGCTGTTGCACGCTGAAGGGGGGTATTCTGGCGAAGCCCCTGTTGTAAGATCGCAAGAAATTCACTGGCTGTTTGCGTGCGATTATCGACATCTTTTTCGAGCGTTTTTTGGAGCAATTGTGCCAGCCAGACGGGCAAATCGCTATTAAATTCACGCGGGTCTGGAAGCGGGTCGTTAACATGTTTGAGTATAATCGCGAGGGGGGTATCGGCGTCATATGGCAGGCGACCAGCGACCATCTGATAGAGCATAACGCCCAGCGAATAGATGTCTGAGCGTTCGTCCCCTGCTTCACCAAGCCCTTGTTCAGGGGCCATATAAGCGGGCGTGCCGACCATGCCACCACTCGCGGTAAACTGTGCGCCGGTCACAATTTTTGCAATGCCGAAGTCGGTCAGAACAACGCGCTCATCCTCATCAACCATAATATTGGCTGGCTTGATGTCCCGATGGATCATACCACGTTTATGAGCGTACGAGAGGGCATTGGCCGTGTCAGAAATGATACGTACTGCCTCGCGAAGGGAGAATGATTGCCCGGTGTCGGTCTGTTGATAGAGCAAGTCTTTGAGCGTAGGGCCATTGATGAGTTCCATGACCATATAGTAGCTCTCGCCCTGGTTATCATATTCGAAGTCAAAGACCTGAACGATATTGGGATGGCGCAACTTGGCGACATTTTTAGCTTCTTTTTCAAAGCGGTCTTTAAACTCTGGGTCGTCAGCCAAGAAAGGGTGCAACAGCTTTATTGCGACGTAACGATCAAGCGCAGCATGATAGCCACGGTAGACTTCTGCCATCCCACCGCGCCCAATACGCTCTACAATCTCGTATTTTCCTAAAGTTTTTCGTGACACGCTGTAATAAACCCTTGCTGTCCCAGTAGAATTTCATTTTTGGCTTGCTGCTCAAGAATCTGCTGTAGTATACACGCCAACGAAAACAAAACCAACTCACGTTCCCAGGCGTCAGTGAGTCGGGGGTTGATACGTCAGCGACCGCGTGATGGCGTGCCGTGGTCTTAGTTGTTGTGCTGCTGGACGTCGTCCTCGGTAGGGTGGTATTTGCCTTCAATCCATTGTTCGCCGTCTGGCCCGATTTCTTTCTTCCAGATGGGCACAATTTCCTTGAGTCGGTCAATCCCATAACGCGCCGCTTCGAAGCACCCCTGGTCACGGTGCCCCGCTGCACAGGCGATCAACACGGTTGGTTCACCCACAGCCAGGCGACCAATGCGTTGCACGACTGCAATGCCTTGCACAAGCGGCCAACGTTCACGAATTTCAGCGGCTACCTGTTGCATTTTGGCTTCTGCCATCGGAACATAGGCTTCATAATGGAGCTGGCTGGTCGCAGTGGGTTGGTCGTCTCTGGCGGTCATGCCGCGTACGTAACCACTGAACAGGGCAATAGCCCCTGTTTCTGGGCGCACGATTTGTTGGGTCAGCTCGTTTAAGTCAACAGGCGTTTCTGCAACGTGGTAAACTTCGGGCCAGGGGGTGGTGCTGCCCCCAGAAACGGGTGGAAACAGTGCAATCTCATCGTCTGGTGCAACCGGGTGTTCGTTGAATGCATATTCCTGATTCACCGCCACCAGTACGCTGTTGACTGCTGGTGCTAAAGATGGATACTGTTCTGCGATGGCCGACTTTAGCGACTCTACTGTAGCGGGCTGTGGTAGGTCGAGCGCGATTGTAGAGGCACCGGCCAGGTCTTTCAGTGTAGCAAATAGCTTAATTTTCAGCGTCGTTCCCATTGATTAACTTTCTTTGCTGTCTTCAGCACGGAAATGCCCACTCTTTCCGCCTTGTTTTTCCAGTAAGCGAATGCCCTCAATCCGCATTGTGCGGTCAATGGCTTTGGCCATGTCATAAATGGTCAGTGCTGCGACAGAAACAGCCGTGAGCGCTTCCATTTCGACGCCCGTTTTGCCGACGGTGGTTGTGGTTGCAAGCACACGCACACGCGCTAAATGCTCTTGCAATTCCAGGCTGACTTTGACACTGGTGAGCGGTATTGGGTGGCACAGCGGAATCAAATTGGCAGTTTGCTTGGCACCCATAATGCCAGCCAGGCGGGCAACACTTTGCACATCGCCTTTCTTGAGGTTGCCAGCCTGTACCTGTGCAAAGGCGTCGGGGCTCATTTGGACAAAGCCCTCAGCGACAGCAACGCGCTCTGTATCTGGCTTGGTCCCAACGTTGACCATGTTGGCCTGTCCTTGCTCGTCAAGGTGGGTGAGTTGTGGCTGTTGCTCACTCATCGGATACCTTGACCAATTCAAAGGTTACGCGCACCACCAGCCGACCCAGACGCAACTCGTCACCGTCGCGTAGAATTCGGGGTTCGTTGGGGATGATACGCTGCCCGTTCAAGAAGGTACTATTGGCACTTTCAAGGTCAACGACAACGATGGTGTCATTCTGCCGACGTAGTAAGGCGTGGCGACGTGACACCCCATGTTCGACAGCCCCATAGTTACTTAAATCCACGTCAACGACAACTTTTTCGTGGGTGCGCCCCATCGTGATTTCGTTGTCAGCATTGAAGAACACAACGATGGGCTTTTCGTGTCCTCGAACATGTAACTGTACACTGGTTTGTGCATCAAAGCGCGCCGTCCCCCAACGACGTTTGGGCACAACCCGGCCGGTATCCTGGGCATTGAAGCGGCGCGTTTCGGACTTCCCGCTCAGCAGATAACCGCACCGATAGCAGTACATTGCGTTGTCCTCATTCTCTGCGTCGCAATTTGGACATTTTATCATAAGAAATTTCAACCTTTTGGCATCTCGTCAAAATGGGCGACAAAACAGACTACTTCTACTAAGTGTACCATTGATCATGATAGCGGTGCTTGTAAGTTATTGCTACAGTTTTTAGCCGCTTTAAGGCATAATTATAACGAAAATTGATAACGAAGAAAACGTAACGAGGGACTTGTGCTACGCAAAGGTATGTCAAAGACCCGGACGTCCTTCTTTGGGCGCATTGCGTCTGCGCTGGGCTTCGGCTCAGACATTACAGAGGACACCTGGGAAGAACTGGAAGCTATTTTTCTGCAAGCTGACATGGGCGTGCCGACAACAATGGCCGCACTGGATGCAATTCGTGAGCGGGCAGACAAAGAACGTGTCTCGCGAACCGACAAATTGAATGACGTGGTAAAAGTCGAGCTGCGCAACCTGTTGGCCCCACCCACACCGCTCAATATCAGTGGGCGTGAACTGTCCATTGTGATGATTGTTGGCGTTAATGGTTCGGGCAAAACCACCACTATCGGGAAACTGGCGCGGCGTATGCAGCTTAATAACCGTAAAACAATCATTGCGGCTGGCGACACCTTCCGTGCGGCGGCGATTGACCAGCTTAAAGTGTGGGGAGAGCGAGCCGACATCCCTGTGATCGCGGGTAAGCCCGGCATGGACCCCGGCGCGATTGTGTACGATTCGGTGGAAGCAGCACGGGCTCGGAAGGCTGAAGTACTGGTGATTGACACGGCCGGCCGCTTGCATTCCAATTTCAATTTGATGCAAGAATTAAAAAAGATCAGCAATGTGGTCAAAAAAGTCGTAGACGACGCCCCGCATGAAACGCTACTGGTGCTGGATGGTACGACCGGGCAAAATGCACTCAACCAGGCCAAGAAATTTCAAGAAATGGTAGACGTTACCGGGCTGATTGTCACCAAGTTGGACAGTACCGCGAAGGGCGGTATGGTTTTTGCCATTCAGCAGGAGTTAGGATTGCCTATCCACTATATTGGGATTGGTGAAACGATCTATGACCTGGTTCCTTTTGACCCTGACCGCTTTGTCGATAGTTTGTTTGAAGGCTTTGACGATGAGAATGAGGAGGAATAAGGATGGAGAATTTAGTCAGCCAACTCAATGAGATGCGCCAGCGTTTGGAATCACTCATGGAGCGTCTTTGACATCGCGACCAAACGCCAGGAACTTGAACGCCTCGAAAAACAATCGGCTCAACCTGATTTCTGGGACGATTCCACCGCTGCCCAGGCAACAATGCAACGTATTTCTCGCCTGCGCAATGACGTCGAAAAATGGGAAGGCACGCTTCGTCAGATCAATGAGTATCTTGAACTTGCTGAGCTTGACGACGAAAGCCTTGCTGATGAACTGACCGCTGAAACAGAGCGGCTTGTTGCTGTTGTCGACAAGCTATCCTTTCAAGCGTTGCTCAGTGGTACCCACGACAACGAAGATGCCATTCTGGCAATTCATGCCGGGGCAGGGGGCACCGATGCGCAAGACTGGGCCGGCATCCTGACACGTATGTATTTGCGCTGGGCAGAAAACCACGGCTATAAAACCGAAATAGTCTCAGAGACCGCTGGTGAAGAAGCTGGCGTCAAGAGTATTACCATGTCAGTGCAAGGTGACTGGGTGTATGGCTATTTGCAGGCTGAGCGCGGTGTGCATCGGTTGGTGCGGATTAGCCCCTTTGATTCCAACAGTCGACGACATACTGCTTTTGCGAAGGTCGAAATTTGGCCAGACATCCACAACGACATCGAAATTGAAGTCAACGACAAAGATATTCAGGTAGACACATTTCGGGCTGGTGGGGCGGGTGGACAGCACGTCCAGAAAAATGATACAGCGGTGAGGATCACCCATTTGCCAACAGGGATTGTGGTATCCTGTCAAAATCAACGGAGCCAACTTCAAAACCTAGACCGTGCCATGCAGGTACTTAAAGGCCGCTTGTTGGCGATGGAAGAACAAAAACGAGAAGCGGAACTTGCCAAATTAAAGGGCGAGAACATCAGTGCTGAGTGGGGTAACCAGATTCGTTCCTACGTCATGCACCCTTATCAGATGGTCAAAGACCTGCGCACGAATCATGAGACAGGTAAAATTGACGCTGTGTTAGACGGCGATTTAGACCAGTTTATTCAGTCGTACCTGCGGTATCAGGTCGGCGAAGGGGAATCTTAATCACGATCTAGGGAGAGATGATTGCCATGAATGAAGAACTGCAAGAACGCATAGAAAAACTGCGCGATCAATATGATGATTTACTTGACGATCTTTCGATGAGTGATGTTTCAGGCGAGCTGAGCCGTGTTGCTGCTACAATTGCCGGTATCCCCGGTAAAGTGCAGGCGATCCGTGACCAGGGGTATGCCTATGCCAATTATCTAGAGAACAAGGCAGAAACGCTCAACACGCAGTGGGCTTCGGTTCAACATGAGGTGCGTGCTGGCATTCGGCGTGAGTTTTTCAATGCACAAAATGAAATGCGACAACTCGAAGGACTGTGGGATGAGTTAGACGATATGGCCGCTGGTGGCAGCGGGTCAATCAGCCCTGCACGCTCTGGCAAGAGCTTACAGTCGATGCTCGCTGAGGCAGCAGCCGAGGAAGACGACGGCGGCATGTTCGGCAAATTGCAAACTATGAAAGCCGAGAAAGGTGCGGGCAAGAGTTCATTAAAGTCGGCGCTGAGCGCGGCCATGGGTAGTGATGCTGCGAT
This sequence comes from Anaerolineae bacterium, assembly GCA_034437655.1. Lineage (GTDB taxonomy): Bacteria > Chloroflexota > Anaerolineae > Aggregatilineales > J027 > J027. The sequence goes on along the minus strand of DAOTTU010000099.1, from coordinate 81,044 downwards.
TGAATCCCTGGTCGATCGTCTTGATCACGAGATGGATCAGGCCGAAGACTTTGTGCGCCGTGCCAAGGACCGCATCAAGAAACTGTATGGCAATGTACCGAACAATGCTGCGCAAACCCTTAAACAGATTGCTGACATCGAAGGCTATCTTGAGCGTGCTGCACAGGCCAATTTTGAGTTCCTTGCGGCTGAAGACGTGTATATGGTAGTCAAGGCCGAGTGGAAAGATACAGGCAAAAAGAAAGATGACCCGGACGGTTATTTTTATGTCACCAGTAACCGCATTTTGATGGAACAGTCCGAGAAAAAGGGTGGGTTCCTTGGTTTTGGCGGTAAAAAAGAAGAAGGTCTGTTGTGGGAAACAGCCGTCGGGACATTGGATAATGTGTCGTTCGAAAAGAAAGGGATGCTCGGTGGGATTGACCTGATTCACTTGCAATTTGGGTCAGGTGGCCCCTTTACAGAAACCACGATTGAAGTTAAAGGTGGGGTTGACGCTAAGTGGTTTGCCAGTAGGTTGAAACAGGCAGCTACAGGCGAAATTGAAAAAGAACGCGGCCTTGAACGCGACCAGGCGACGGTTGAAGCTATCGCTGATGCGCCAACCATGTGCCCGGTCTGCGGAGCCTCTTTTGCAGAAGAAATTGTGCGCGGGCAGACGACCCTGACGTGTGAATACTGTGGGTCGGCCGTTCGGCTGGATGTATAGGTAAGATGTGGGGGCAGTGCCCCCCTCTGAATTAATGTCGGGAAGGAAGACATGCTTTTAGCGATTATCTCGTTTCTTGTGGTGCTTATTCCACTGGTGATTATCCATGAATTGGGGCACTTCTTCGCAGCAAAAAGCGTTGGTGTGACGGTATTGGAATTTGGCGTTGGTTTTCCACCACGTGCTGCAACGCTCTTTACTCGAGGCGACACTGAATATACGCTGAACTGGTTGCCGCTGGGGGGCTTTGTGCGTCCCTATGGCGAGGACTTTGTTGCACCACAGTCCAAAGAAGAAATGCAAAAGGCGCTCCTTGAGATTGAAGGGCGTCATATCGAAAACCCCAAGAGTGTCTTCGAAGCTAGGCCGTGGGAACGTATCTGGTTTTTTTCTGCGGGGCCATTGTTCAACTTTGTGGCGGCGTTCATCCTCTTTATTGTGATTGGTTTCACAGGTATTCCTACAACGGTTGCTGATGTATCAGTCGCGGAAGTGCTGGACAACTCTGCGGCCAGCGCTGCCGGGCTGCAACCGGGCGACGTAATCCTTAGCGTTGACGGACAAGAGATGGAGCGCATCGCTGAATTTGAAGATGCGATCGACGGGAAAAATGAAGTAACACTGACCATTCGTCGTGGCGAAGAAACCATTGAAGATGTCACGCTCGTGCCAGGCTTGTATGATGCGGGCGATGTGTCTGAGCGCGTTTTGATCACCAGCATCGTTGAAGATTCACCCGCCGAAGAAGCTGGCCTGCAAGGCGATGATGTTGTGCTGGCTGTTGATGGTGAATCCGTAGACGAGGTGCAATTTTTGGTAGACTACACCGACGATAATATCGGTGAAGAAATTGAGTTCACTGTTGCACGCGGCACCGAAGTTCAGCAGATTATGGTCACGCCAGAGGAAGTGAACGGTAGTGGGCGTGTCGGTATTTTCATTGCGGCTGCACCTGTGAACGAAGGACTGGGCGCTATCCTTGCGAATCGTGATGCGGAAGTGGTGGCACGCCCGGCGGAAGGTTTGGGTGAGGCGCTCGACTATGGCGGCTCAACCTTCTTGCTGACGCTAGAGGTTATGGCAACATTCCCGGGTGAACTGATTGCTGGCAACCTTAGCGCGGAAGAGGCCCGTCCTGTTAGCCCGATTGGGGTTTCTCAGATTGGCGGCGAAATTCTTGAAGAAAGCCGCGATGAAGGCGTTGCTTATCCGTTTATCGGTTTCACAGCGTTGATTAGTATCGCGCTGGCAGTGACCAACTTGCTGCCAATCCCCGGTTTAGACGGTGGGCGTATTATGTTCGTGTTGATCGAGCTGCTACGCGGTAAACCGATGGAACCGGAACGTGAAGGTATTGTCCATATCATTGGGTTATTGTTCTTGCTTTCTGTAATGGTCATTGTGATTTTTTGGGATATTGTCGACCCAATTGACCTCGACCAGTTCTAAACCATTCAATTCAATTGAGAGGTGTTATGGATAACAACCCAAACCACGAACCGCTTTTCGAAATGCCCGAAGATGAGACTAACCGCCCTGAACCATTTCCGGTACCAAAGATCATCACAGAGTTGTCAGAGTTGGAAGAAGGCGTAATCTTGCCTGTTGGCGCGGTCTATGGGCTTTCTGATCTGTCTGGCCAACTGCTGGAAGAGTTTGCCGCTGGCTGGCCAACGGTCCCTGTGGAAAACCGACGCAAAGCTGTGCGCTTTTTGGCGGAAACGTGTGAATCGAACTATGAACTGACCTATCGTTCGCTGGCATATATCGCCTTTGAAGACGAAGACCCAGAAGTGCGTGCTGCGGCACCAGACCTGCTGTGGTTTGATACCTCCGAACGACTCTATCACAAATTGATGGAGCTAGCCGACGATGTATCACCTGCTGTGCGTGCGCGTGCGGTCTCGCACATGGGGCGTTTCATCTACGAAGCCGAGCTTGACGAGTTTGACCAACAACTGGCTGAGCAGGCGAAAGACGTGGCCGCTGACCGATTCTATGATGTGACGGAAAACCTTGAGGTGCGGCGGCGCGCACTCGAAGCGCTTTCACAAGGTGGCCACCCTTCGCTGAAGGAGATGATTGTTGATGCTTATGATAGTGCTGAGCTGTTGATGCGTGTCAGTGCTGTCTTTGCGATGGGCTCCTCGTGCGACAAGGAACAGTGGGGCGAAAGCGTCCTGTACGAGCTGGACAGTGAGTATCCAGAAATTCGCTTTGAAGCGGCACGGGCTGCAGGTGAATTGGTGTTGCCAGAGGCAGTGCCACAACTGATCGCGCTGGCGCATGAAAACGACGAAGACATTCGCCTCAACGCGGTGATGTCACTCGGTGAAATTGGCTCTATGGAAGCGCAACGCGGCCTGAGCCAGCTTGCTGAGATTGCTGAAGAAAATGATGATGTCGCCACCCTCGAAGCTGTTGAAGAAGCGCTTGAGTTTGCGTCGTTAATGGGTGGGCTTGTCATGCCGATGTTTGAATTCGATGAAGACGACCCCCTCGCGATGGATGACTTCGATGAGGATACGCTCGACGAATTGGATGACTAGATGACGTCGCAAGAACGCCTTTACGCGATTGTGCATGGGCATGTGCAGGGTGTCAGCTTTCGCTACTACACCATGCAAGAGGCGAATCGACTAAATGTCGTAGGGTGGGTGCGTAACCGCACAGACCGCACGGTTGAAGTGCTGGCTGAAGGAACACGCCCCGCTCTTGAGGCGTTCTACGAGTTTTTGCAGCGTGGGTCGCCCGCAGCACAGGTCGCGCAAGTTGATGTTGAGTGGCGAGCGGCTACTGGTGAATACAGCGACTTTGAAATCATTCGATAGGTGACATCTTGAAAATCTCCGCAGAACGTTTGGCATGGGTAACACTGTTGGGTGCTTTTGTAGGATTCATCGGTGTGTGTGCGGGTTTCATGCTGTTCGGGCGCTATGTGTTGTTTGAATGGACAATCAATCTACAGACCGAGATGATTGTTAGCCGGGGAACAGCAGGTGTTTTGCGGGCTAACGACGTGGGTGAGCGTAACGTCCGCGACCTTTACCCCCTAGAAGCTGGCGATCAGGTCAGCGTTGATGAATTGGCACAGAGTACCATCTCCTTCAACGACCCTTTTGACGAGTCGATTGTGGTTGGCACGCTGACGATGCATGGCGGTAGTGAGGTGCAAATTCAAACCATGACACGCCCACGTTTCTTTGGTGACAGCGCCTATCGTGTCAATTTGACGGGTTTGCAGGGCACTGTCGATCTGATAGTTGCTGAAGGCCTGGACCGGGGTATGCAGTTTGATGTACACGGGCCGCATGGTGAAGTCCGGGTAGAGCAACCCGGACGTTATCGGATTGAAAGTACCGTTAACGTCTTGCGTGTTTTTGCAGACAGTGGGCAAGCCTTGCTGGTTGGGCAAGATCGCAGTGCGCAAATCGTCAACGAAGGGCAACACGGATTGCTCTCTACTGAGGAAAGCGCTGTTCAACAGTCAACCACAGTGAATCTGGTAACAAACAATATGCTGCACCCTGCGCCGGGAAATGGCATTCCGCCCTCGTGGGGCTGTTATAGTGAACGCGCACAGGGCGTTGAACAGGCAACCCCGCTGGGTAACTATCAAGCGACGAGCTTCCAGGGGCGCGACACTATCCATATTCGCCGCTATGCACAGCCCGGAGCGTCTGATTTGCGCAATGTCGAAACCGGGTGCGAAAACCAGAGTTTCCGCAATATTGATGTCCGTGCGTATGAAAGTCTGGTGATCCGTGTGCGTATGTATCTGGTGGAACATTCAGTTCCCGGCTGCGGTGAACAGGCGACCGAATGTGTGTTGATGGTACATCTAACGTATCGCAACCTTTTGAACGACACAATCACCCGAGATTTGCATCAGGGGTTTTTCATCTGGCCCAGTGATGGACTCGGTTGGCCGGAAAAGTGCGGCACATGTCCTAACGAACACGAACACGTCAATCGTGGCGTGTGGTACACCTTCGAAAGTGAAGACCTTATCCAGGGATTGACGGCCACCGAACAAGAACTACGGCCGGTGGTGCTTGAATCGATTGAGTTCTATGCTTCTGGGCACGAGTACGAGGTGTACATTGACGAGGTGTCTATCATCGCTGAAGACTTCGATCAGTCACTTGAGGATGGCGTTGTATCCTCTGGTGGCTGAAAAGCGATTTGCTTCTCGCGCATTGACAGCCAATCCCCATCCCCCATGATGATATGATCAAGCACAGCGATGTCCATGAGTCGGCCAGCAGCGATAATGCTGCGGGTGAAGTCAATATCGTCGGGGGAGGGCGTAAGCTGCCCAGAAGGGTGATTGTGTAGAACAATCAGCGCGGCACTGTTCGAGATAATGGCCGTCCGCAACACCTCTGCGACACGTACTGACGTAGCGTTTAAACTGCCGATATAAATTGTCTTCATGGCATTGAGTTGGTTGTGGACGTCGAGCAGTAACACGATCAACTGCTCTTGCGGAAGTTGCGCAAACCGTGCCCGAACATGCTTCACTGCGTCAGAAGGGCGCTTGATGAGCGGTTTTTCTTCTGTGGCAGGGTTATGCAGGTGTTGCGAGAGGGCCAGCGCGGCCTTGATACGCAGGGCCCGAGCCTTACCAATTCCGGGAACGTCTACCAGCGCGTCCATCGGGGCTTGTTGCAGGTCGGTCAGGCGCGGGAATTGTGCCAGCAGGTAACGGACGAGTCTTGAGGTATCTGGAACATCTGCAAGCAACAGCACCAGCAATTCCTCAACGGTCAGGCTGTTGGGGCCGTGGATACGAAGTTTGGTTTCCAGGTCGTGCAGTGTTGGGTCGGGTTGGCTTGCATTATGCATAGAAAAAAGAGCGTGCTACAATTGAACTGTTTTAGAGACTTCATATTATCATGAGTTTGAGGCCGTTTTGCTATGAGTGATGCTGCGCTAAATAATATTATTCTTGCATTTACCACCATCTCAGGCGCGGTACTGACCGCCTTCTGGGTTGCGTTTGTGCTGTGGACATATAACGATATGAAAGCGCGTTCGCGTGATCCATTGGCGCAAATTGCCGCCGCCGTGATGGTCGCCGTATTGAACATTGTTGGCCTGATTATTTATGTGATGCTGCGTCCGCGCGAAACCCTTGCCGATGTCTATGAACGGTCGTTAGAAGAAGAAGCCTTGCTTCAGGAAATTGAGGAAAAGCCCGCCTGCCCGGGGTGCGGACGCCCAACCAAGCACCACTGGCAAGTTTGCCCCTATTGCCACACCGTATTGAAGCGCAAATGTTGGAATTGTGGTGAGGTGCTTGAACTGTCGTGGCAAATTTGCCCGAGTTGTGTCTCCGCGCAGGGCGAAGAAGGCCAGCGTGAAGAAGTCATGATTCCCATCGGTGACCGTGCCGAGCGTCCACAATCCGTTAAATCACCCTACGATGTCAGTGACGCGCCCTCGTTGCAAAGTAAGGGGCTGGAATGGGTCGATTAGAGTGGCTGGCAAAGGCCGGCAAGCGCAACGTACAATAGCTCCGCCACGCAGGCTTAAAGGTTTCCTTATCCCCTACCTTTTTTGTAATAAACATACGAATATTTGCTATACTGATACCTAAAGTGTATTGGAAACTGAGGTAACAATGAACCAATCCAGAAAACGCAATTTCAGTATCATCGCGCATATTGACCACGGCAAGAGTACGCTCGCGGATCGTTTGTTGCAGGTGACAGGCACCATCACCGAGCGCGAGTTTCAGGAACAAATGCTTGACGATATGGAGCTTGAACGGGAGCGCGGTGTTACGATCAAGGCCTCAGCTGTCAAAATGCACTGGACGGCCGCCGATGGGATTGAGTATGAGCTAAACCTGATTGATACCCCCGGGCACGTTGACTTTACCTATGAGGTGAGCCGTGCGCTACACGGTTGTGAAGGGGCGCTGCTCATTGTGGATGCGTCGCAGGGTATTGAAGCGCAGACACTCGCCAACCTGTACCTGGCGCTTGAAGCCGACCTCGAAATTATCCCCGTTATCAACAAAATTGACCTACCCGCTGCTCGTCCTGACGAAATTGCGCAGGAAGTGGTCGATTTGCTGGGCGTTGACCCTGAAACTGTGATCAAAGTCAGTGCGAAAACGGGGGAAAACGTTGAGTCAATTCTACAGGCAGTGGTTGACCGTGTGCCGTCACCGAAAGGCAACCCGGATGCACCGCTGCGTGCATTGGTCTTCGACAGCCATTACGACACCTATCGTGGCGTGATTTCTTATGTGCGTGTGGTTGATGGCAAGTTGAAGCACAACGACAAATTGCGTCTGATGGCTACTGACAGCCGCCTTGACCCCATTGAAATTGGCTTGTTCGCACCTCGTCAACGCAAAACAGAAGTCCTTGAGGCGGGGAGTGTCGGCTATATTGCAACGGGGCTGAAATCAGTGCGTGAATGCCGCGTTGGGGATACGGTAACGCTAGCCAATGGTGGGGCAGATGATCCACTGGTGGGCTACGAACCTGCTAAGCCGATGGTGTTTGCAGGCTTTTTCCCGGTTGATAACGATGATTATGCTGATTTGCGTGACGCGCTAGAAAAGCTGCAACTCAACGACGCTTCGTTGACTTTTCAGCCAGAAACCTCGCAGGCGTTGAATCTGGGCTTTCGTGTTGGGTTCCTCGGCTTGTTCCACATGAACATTGTGCAAGAACGCCTTGAGCGCGAATATGACCTCGATATTCTGGCAACAGCACCCAGCGTGGAATATCACGTGATGTTGCGCAGTGGCGAACTTATCGAAATTGATAGCCCGGCCGAACTGCCCGACGAATCCACAATCGAAGAAATTCACGAGCCGTGGATGGATATTCAGGTCTATGTCCCCGAAAAATACATCGGCCCGGTGATGGAGCTGGTTACAGGTAAGCATGGCGTTTTCCAGACCATGGAATATCTTGACGGACAGCGGGTCAATATCAAGTACGAATTGCCATTGAGCGAACTCATTGTTGACTTCTATGACCGTCTCAAGAGCGTTACGCAAGGCTATGCCAGTTTGGACTACCAGTTCAAGGAGTACCGTAAGGGCGATCTGGTCAAGATGGATGTGCTGGTCAATGGTGATCCAGTGGACGCACTGACGATGATTGTCCACCGTGACGACGCTTTCCATAAGGGCCAGCGACTGGTCACCAAACTAAAAGACCTGATTCCGCGCCAGATGTTTGTTGTACCGGTACAGGCGGCGGTCGGCAAGCGCGTGATTAGCCGAGCAAATGTGAAGGCGTTGCGCAAAGACGTGCTTTCCAAGTGTTATGGTGGTGACGTTACTCGTAAGCGCAAACTGCTGGAAAAGCAGAAAAAGGGGAAGAAGCGCATGAAGATGATTGGCAGTGTTGAAGTGCCGCAAGAAGCCTTCATGGCAGTGCTGAGCCTCGACGACGAATAGCAACGAACAGCAAAGCGACTGAATTCCACATCAAGAAATTTGACGACGGGTGTGCCCAGAAGCCGCCCGTCTTGCGTATCTGGTCCGCATAGTTTTTGACAAATCTGACAAGCTGTTATGACATTTTTGAACGCTGCGATTGAAGTGCTACGTGGCACGGATAAACCGCTGTCGGTGGCTGAAATTACACGGTTAGCTCTGGAACATGGTCTGATTGAAAACATGGGCAATACACCACGCCAGACAATGGCCGCGGTGATTTCTAATAATATGCGTAAATCGGCCGAAGAGGGCAAACTCTCGCCGTTTTATCGTGTTGAACGCGGACGCTATCGGCTACGCATGGTTGATGACCCGCTCCCAGAAGATTACCTTGAGAACCAGATTTTTGAGCGCTTCGGTGATTTTTTGACCTACCGTGAAGCTGCCTATGAAATGTTGCGTAGCGAAGGCCGCCCGATGAAAGCGGCTGAAATCGCTCAGCTTGCGATTGAACGTGAGTTGATCAATCCGCAGAGTATGACGCCGGAAAGTTCGCTCTCGGCGCAATTGTATCGCGACTTGCAACAACATGGCGCGGCGTCAGTATTTCGGCGCGAGGGGGCGGGAATCTTTGGGCTGGCAGAATGGGAGCAGGACGTTGACGCGATTGCGCAGATGGCATATCAGCAGCGGCAGAACGTCAAGCAACAACTGCGTAACGTCGTCGCGCACATGGATCCCTATGCATTTGAGCATCTGGTGGGGCGTTTGCTTTCGAAGATGGGCTATAACAACATCCTGGTGACACGCCGTGCTTCTGACGAGGGCATTGATGTTGTGGCGGATGTTGCAGTGGGGATTATGCAGGTGCGAACGGCAATTCAAGTTAAGCGGGTAGCAGCGAATGTCGGTCGGCCGGTGGTGTCACAGTTTCGTGGTGATATGCTGGCGATGGAAGATATTGATCAAGGTATGGTTATTACTACGGCAGGCTTTTCTAAAGGCGCGCAAGACGTCGCCCGGGTCCCCAACACCATTCCGATCATCTTAATTGATGGTGACCAATTGAGCAATTTGCTGATTGAGCATCGTATCGGTGTGCGTGTGGAACAAGTCGAAGTTGTCAGTTTTGATAGTGACAGCCTGACCATTGACGAGATCAACGCGGGGTAGGGCGCTAGCTGTTCGCTGCTTGCCAGGCACGCACAGCCGCCGCTATCCCTTCCGGAATCCAGCCTTCAGCCTCAATCCAGTCGATGCTTTCCACCAGGGTGTATAGTGCCGCGACGCCAAACTGGCTGTGAAAGCCATCTACTCGTGCTAACCCGGTGTCCAGAATTGCCACGACTTCTTGAACGGGCAGCCCGATGCGGGTAGCGTGCTGGTGTAATGCCAATTCAGCCTCGCCATCGCGCAAAACATCTGTGATCATAATAATTGGGTTTTCAACGTCGGCGGTACCTTCAATACTGAATGCCGCTGCTATGTGCTGCATGTTCTGTTGCGGGTAGAGCAGGGGAATGTTGGTATGGGTAGCGATAACCCCGCCGAGCGCAATGGTACGCTGCGTTGCCAGCAGGCGTGTCTCGTCAGTTGTGGTGCGCAAATGCCAGCCAAATTGCTCAGCGACAGCCGCCATCAGGTGTGGGAAGGATGGCAGCAGGGAAAAGTGAAATTGAATCGGGGCGGCGGGTGCGCCGAATGAATCTGTGAAATAGCCAAATTGGAGCATTCCAGCGTGGGTCAGTTCTAACAGCAATTCGACGCGAGTGTATTTCGGTTTACGCATCGGGGTGTAGTTCCATTTCACGCAATAAACGCCACGCCATGCTCATGCCCCAGGTCGGGGTCCAATCGGCCGCCTGTGATGCCTCTCCGCCGAAGTCATAGTTACGCTGCACGGTTTTTTGCGCAGTGGTGACGACTATCGCGGTGTTGCCAGGCCGTGTGGCGATTGCGATACCAATGTCGGCACGTGCGGACTCGCGATGACCACGCGCAATGTCTGACAGTTCAGCAATGACTTGTTCTGGGGCAGCGCCCGGAAGGATTGAAGCATGAGTATAAAAGTCCTCATAGTTGGGGGCTTGCTGTAGGCGGTGTTGTAGCTGTCCCTGAGTGCCATGCTCATAGGTCGCAAGTGTGCGCTGCTGAGTGCGTAGTGTGTCAACCAGTGCAGCTTCAAGCGGGTCGTGGTCTGTGCCGTAGATGTAAGCGCCAACACGCTCACGGACGATGGCTTCCATATCGGCAATGAGGGTATCTGCTTCAAGTTCGGTTTCGGCCAGCGCAGTGATGCGAATGTCGGTTTGGCCGGTATGCGCTGCTAGCCCGACGGTAGGGTTGGCGTTGGTCATCAGGTCAGCGATGTGTTCGTCAAGGTGACTTTCGCCAATGCCGGCTGTCCGCAGTACCAGCGCCTTGATAATGCGCGATGTGCCCATTTTTTGCTGGATGTAGGGAACTACCTGTTGTGCCAGGATGTGTTTCATTTCACGCGGAACACCGGGCAGGCTGGCGATTGCACTTTCGCCATGTTCCACAACAAAACAAGGGGCTGTGCCGAGTTTATTTTCCAGCACAATGGCCTCGGCTGGAACATAGGCCTGTTGCCGATTGTTCTCACTCATGCGAACACCAAACGCAGCAAAGCGTGTGGCAATCTGGTCGAGCAAGCCCTGTTGAAATTCCAGTTCACGTTCCGTTGCGGTGGCTACGGCCTGACGTGTGACGTCATCCACGGTAGGGCCCAGCCCACCCGTTGTGATGACGAGGTTACTGCGGTTTAGCCCTGTTCGGAGCGCTTGCGTAATTCGCTCAAGGTTGTCGCCCACGACCGTCACGTAATAGAGATTTGCACCGATGTCGCGTAGCGTGCGGGCGATATGGTTCGAGTTGGTGTCTACGATTTCACCGAGTAAAATCTCAGTGCCAATCGAAACGATTTCAACATTCATACGAATTTCCTTCGTGAAATTTCGTGCATAGTGGAAAACTACACAATGTGATAGGGTTGACGACGGGTGCAGCATATTGTCTGCACCACTAGAATAAACTATAAAGCGAGAGCGCACGAAAGGATTCCTGACCCTGTGAATATTTTACGAGCCATTCTCGGCGGCGTGAAAGAAATCAATACAACAGACTATCATAAACAGTTTGATGACCGTACTCACATCGTGCTGGATGTTCGCAACCCGCACGATTTTACCAGTGAGCATATCAAAGGTGCAATCAATATCCCATTCAACAAGCTACCGAAAAAACTGGACAAGCTGCCAGACGATCAACCTATCATTTGCGTGTGCCAGGACGGGCTGCGTGGCCGCGAAGCCGCTTATATGCTGCAAAAGAAAGGTTATGAAGCCACAAATATCGTTGGCGGTATTTTGAAATGGCGGACCACCGAACCAACTGTGTCTGACAATTAGTTTTTACATCGTGATGCAGTTCCAGAGTGCCCGTACAACGGGCATTTTGTTTATATACAGGTGGCCCGCCATAGTAGCGTAGTCAGTCGGATTTTTTGTTGGCATAGAGAATGTGTTCACGAACACGGATGTCGATATTACGGATTTTTGTCGAAAGATCGACGGCTAAATTCAACATGAGCTGATAGCCGAGGCGTGGTTGCTGTTCACAGAGGGTGATGAGGTCGGTGCGTCTGACAACAAACAGAAGAGTATTGCCGTGAGTGCAATGTGCAGACGCAGAGCGGGTACCCTGATCAATCAGCGCGACTTCACCGAACGACTGGCCACGGCGTAGGGTTGCTAGGGTTTGCGGTTCGCCCGTCTGCCCGATAAATTCAGGGTCTAGCCGAATCTCAACTTCACCATCGGCGACAATATATAACTCGCTGCTAATATCGTTTTCCTTGAAGATGACATCACCGCGCATGAAGGCTCGTTCGCGACAAACCGCAGCAATTGAAGCAAGCTGCTCTTCGGACATATCGAAAAAAAGGTCGGCCTGACGTAGAACATCGGTAGAAATCATGATGGGGCTCCTTGAGTTGCATGATCTATAGCAGTCTATCGTATTCAATTATAATTGAAGTGTTGACTCGGTATGAAATCTGTAGGAAAGACGACGTGTCGAAACAGGAAACAGGCCGTATTGGTGAAGCAATTGCGTGTGCTTATGTACGCCGCTTAGGATGGAAAGTCTTACACCAGAATTGGCGCTGCACGCTCGGTGAATTGGATATGATTGCAGATGATGGGTGTGAACTGGTGGTGGTTGAGGTGCGCACACGGCGAGGGAAGGCCGCGCTGGCTCGAGCCCTGGAAAGTGTCGATATGCGCAAACAGCAGCAGATTTTGCGCGTCACAGAACACTACCTCCATCAGCTTCAACTTCCACCAGAGCAGGCGCTGCGTATTGATGTGATCGGGGTGGCGCTGCATCCAGATGACACGGGTAGTGTGGAGCATGTGCGCGATGCCTACCAATGGTGAACCTATGCGGCCGCTGGTTGTCATTGTTGGCCCGACTGCTGTCGGAAAAACGGGGGTCGCAGTTGACATCGCTGAAGCCCTTAACGCTGAGATTATCAGTGCTGATAGCCGTCAAATTTACAAGTATATGCATATTGCCACTGCCAAAGCGACACCAGAACAACGCGCCCGAGTGCCGCATCATCTGGTAGACTTTGTAGAGCCAGATGAACCCTACAACGTCACCAACTTTCAGCATCAGGCAATGGCTTTAATTGAAGATATGCACGAGCGCGATGTACTACCGATGCTGGTGGGTGGAACCGGACAGTATGTGTCGGCAACGATTGAAGGCTGGCAATTTCCAGACGTCGCGCCTAACCCCGAACTTCGGGCCGAGTTAGAGACTTATGCTGATGCATATGGCTGGCAGGCATTGCTTGAACGCCTGCGCCAACATGATCCAGTTACGGCTGCACGTATTGATGGTAAGAACATTCGGCGGGTTGTGCGCGCGCTTGAAGTTTGCCTTGAAGCGGGGCGACCCTATGCTGACTTTCAACAGAAGTTCCCACCACCTTATACAGTCAAAAGCTATTGTTTGACGATGACACCGCGCGAACGCCTCTATGCACGTGCAGATAAGCGCATCGACGATATGTTAGCATCGGGATTGGTAAAAGAGGTAGAAGCGCTGGCGGCGGCTGGCTATGACTGGTCGTTGTCTTCTATGCATGGATTAGGGTATCTTCAAATCGGACAGTATTTGCAGGGCAAGCTGACATATGGTGAAGCGGTCCATGAACTTAAGCGTGCAACACACTTGTTTATTCGGCGGCAATATACATGGTTCCGCAAATATAATGCGGCCGCAGCCTGGCTTGAAAACGACGAGGAGACTGTGCCGACCATGAGTCGAGACATACAGAACTGGATGCAGCAGCGATGATCGGCGGCTTTTTTCAGCGGATTTCAAATTTCCTGACAGGAACAGAAAACATCAATATTATTCTAGCAGTTGTTGCGATTGTCCTTGTTGTTTCGTTGGCGACGCCAGAAGTAATCCCAGAAGCAGACCTCGGCGCACGCTGTACCAATTTGCCAAACCCGGCTGGCGGAAATCGGCAATCATTATTGGCACAGGGCAGTCAACGGCTTGGTTTGAGCCTCAATATTGTGCAAGAGGCACGCGAAGGCAACCAGATATTTGTCACAGCAGGAGCGCCTATTTTGCTGCGCGTGACCTTTGATAACAATGATAATGGGCCCATCACCCTGTTCTGGACTGAGGGTGCTGTTTCTGTTGGCAATATTGAGACATTGCCGCCGGGAATATTTGGGCTGGTCATTGAGATTGAACCTGAAGCCCAACCAAACACGTTCCTCAGTGATCCTGTCGGTTTTCCACTGTCTTTCCAAAACCCGAATGCACCTGCTCCGCAATACACTTATGAGCTTGAAAACCTCTACTTGCTGCGTGGCAACGGACGCTGCTTTGTAGATGTCCGCATCTCTACTGAACAACAGCAACGCATCGGGCTGGGCGTTGGCGAGTATTCAATCCGTGTCTTTTACCAGAACCTTGATGCTGGCACCTATATTCCACCGACCCCCAACGCACCCGACCCCACAGCAACGCCCATGTTTGATGATCTCAATGTTTGGGCAGGTGGACGTGTGCAGAGCAATCGCCTTATTTTGACGGTGCAGTAAGGGCCTCAGCCACGCGATAAGCTATCCAAATTGTCAGGGCAATTAAGGCACCGGGCAGCAAAACCAGGTGCGGTGCTTGCACCAGCACACCGCGTCCCTGCGCCAGCAATATGCCCCATTCTGGCACGGATGGCGATTCACCTAGCCCCAAAAATGACAATGCCGACGCATAGAGAATTGCCCAGGCAAACATGACTGCACCAAATGCACTGAGGGTTGGCAGCGCGTACGGTAGCTGATGTTTTAGCAAAATATACCACGGACGCGCACCGATACTGACCGCACCTACAAGATAGGGCGCACTGGCAGCGGCCTGTAGAGCCCCGGTAGCAATGCGCGCATAGGGGGCAACGTTTGCCAGCCCAACTGCGATTGCCAGCCCCAACCAATCGCCAGCAATCAGCGTGCGCACAATCAATGCCAGCAACAGCCCGGGGAATGCCAGCAGCGCATCGGTCAAAATACCCGTTGGGGTTCGTAACAGCGGGATTACGTTACAAATTGCCAGTATCAAGCCACCACCAATACTGATCCCTGTTGCCAACAACGCGGTTTGTAGGGTTAACTGCCCGCCAAGCACAAGCCGACTCCAGAAGTCACGCCCAAGTCGGTCAGTGCCGAGGAGGTGCGCCTGTGATGGGGAGGTCAGTTCTTCACCAGCCGTGGCGATGCGGGGATTGTGGGTCGCAAGCACGGGGGCGATCAATAGCCAGAACGCAAGATAGAGTGCGGTTAGCCAGAGCCATAGCTGCTTGTGCTGTAGGCGGTTCATGCGAGGCGTGGGTCCATCTGACGACGTAACAGGTCACTGGCAGCGAGGGCAAGTAGATAAAATAACGCCCCGAGGATAGCCAGCGCTTGCACAACCGGATAGTCGCGTTCAAGCACGCTTTGCAAGAGCAAGTTGCCGAGTCCGCGCCGCACAAACAGAACCTCAATCACCACCGTCCCAGAGAGGAGGAACCCCGCCTGCACAGCAATCACGGGTAGTGTTGGCAACAGTGCCACGCGCAACGCATGTTCAAAGCGGTCAATAGGTGGTAGGCCTTTGGCGTAGGCAGTGAGCATGTAGGGGGCGGTATAAGCGGCGTGTAAATTGCTGCGTAGAACGTGGGCAATGCTGCTGGCTGCGTGAAAACCCAGCACGCTACATGGCAAAATTAGGTGCAGCGGTGTGCGGGACCCTGACGCAGGCAAGAGGTTCAGTCGCAGGCTGAATACGTACAACACCAGTAGGGCGGTAACATAGTATGGCACAGCTTGCGAAAGCACAATCAGTCCGCTGGCGATAGTACCAATGAGCCCGCGGCCCAGTGCTGCTACTGCGAGTGTACAGCCTACAGCGATTGCAATGCCGAAGCTGCCAATACCCAATGCCAGTGTGGGGCCAAGCCGCACAAGAATCATACTGCTGACGGTTTCGGAGGTAACGAGCGAATGCCCAAAATCTCCTTGCAGTAGATTCAAGATGTAATTGCTATATTGTTGGGGGAGCGGCTCGTTTAGGCCCAGCGCATCGCGTTGCTGCTCACGGACGGCTGCACTACTGGCAGAATCGACCGCAGTTAGCGCGTCCCCCGGCAGCACCCGTAGTGCAAAAAACACCAGCGTCAGGCTGACCCACAAAACCAGCGCCCCCCGCACAAAGCCCCACAGCAACACTCAGTCCTCAATAACCAGATTCGGTAGTAGTGGCCACCAACCCTGCGTGAAATAAATCAACCCGTCAACGTTGCTGTTTAGCCCAACAACATTGGTATAGTCACGAATGGGCAGAATCAGCGCTTGTTCCATAATGCGCCGTTGCGCAAGGGTGTAGAGTTCGGTGCGGCGGTTGTCGTCACCAGTGCGTGTTGCCTCAGCAAGCCACTGGTCTAGCTCGGCATTGCTATAGCGTGACCAGTTGCGGTCACTTGTGGAAAGAAAATAGCGGTTGAGTATGGTCGGTTCGGCGCTGAACTCGTTGAATGCAATGAGGTGATAATTATTGTCAGCGACGATGGCTTCAAGATCACTGAGACTGGCGACCTGCACCAGTTCAACCCGCATTCCTAGCTCTAGCCATTGACTTTCAAGGAGCTGCGCGACTTCTGGTAAATTACCGTAGCCCATGAACACCACACGTAATTCGAAAGGAATGCCGCTATCTTCCAGAAAGCCATCCTCGTCACTGTCACGCACACCAGCTTGCTCAAACAGCCGTCGCGCTTCATCAAGGCTATAGCCGTAAAAGCTAGCGATCTCGCTACTGTAGTATGGCGTTGCGGCGGCAAGGGGGCCATAGGCGGCATCTGAGAATTGATCAAAGAACACTGCACCGTTGATGGTTTCACGGTTGGTGGCGAACAACAGCGCCTGCCGAAAGCGGATGTCGTCGGTGGGGAAGTTTTGCGTATTGATGAAAAATTGCAGCGGTTGCCCGGGTACGGCGCGGGTCTGGACATTGAACTCTTGTGTTTCGAGCAGCAACACGGCGTCTGTGGGTGGAACTTCGCCGACAATATCAACATCACCTGCTTCGAGTGCAATCCGGCGGGTTTCTGGGCTTTCGTAGAAGCGGAAAATGACACGCTCAGCCGCTTTGTTTGAATAGGGACTATAGAAGATGGGCCCCCAGTTGTATTCTGGTACACGCTCTAACACGATTCGTTCGCCGGGGACAAAATTCATCATTTTGAAGGGGCCTGTGCCAACCTGGTTGAACTGATAAGTGGCGTTGTTGTAGTTTGCCAGAGCGGTTGGGCTGGCAATGCCAAGATAAGGTTGGCTCAGAGCGTCAAGGAAGGGTGCATAGGGTTCGCTGAGTTGCAATTGAATGGTATTGGAATCCAGAATTGTGTAACCCATGTAGGGACCCAGTAGCGGCCGTGCTTTGCGTGAGGCTGTGGTTTCGTCGGCAATGCGGTCCAGCGTAACCCCCACGGCGTCGGCATTGAAGGGGGTGCCATCATGAAATGTAACACCTTCTTTCAAGTTGAAGGTGTAGGTTAAAGCGTCATTACTGATCGTCCAGTTTTCTGCCAGCCCGCTGACGAAAGCCTGTGTTTCGGGGTGGCGGTAGACCAGTGTGTCATATACGCCGGTGAGGACAACACCCATCTCTGCGGAGCTATGGATGTGGGGGTCAAAACCACGTGGCAGTAGCGTTAAGCCGTAATGCACAGTACGGAGATCGTCCCCGTTATCAATGTCAGACTCAGAGAGAATTGTGCTGACGACGGCCGCCCCCAGCGCGCCCGCCACACAAGCGATGATACCGATAATCGTCAGCAAGAGCCCCAGACGAGGACGACGCTTTTTGCGTTTTACTTCTCGTAAACCCATGCGATGGAAACTTCCTTGCAAAGTTCAATTTTCCAAAACCTGAGTATAACTGAAGTTGTTTGTGACTTTGATATAGACTTTGCGCAAAATTGTTGATGAACGGCGCAACATTTCTTACACTCTAAATCATGTGTTAAATACTTTTTATCCTGAGGAGTGCTTTACCCTATGCACAAGCGAACTTTTGTATTCCTGCTTGTTTTTGTTATGATGTTGGCGGCTGTTGTCCCCGCGACCGCAACCAACACCGCGCCTAACCCTGAAGGTGAGTCTCAAGTTGTCGGTGAGGTTATCCGTGTGGGGACGGATGCCGCTTATCCCCCCTTCGAAGAACTGGATGAAGACGGTAACTTCGTTGGCTTCGACATTGATCTGATGAACGCCATCGCTGAAGACGCTGGTTTCGAAGTTGAGTTCATCAACGCCCCGTTTGACACCATCTTCACCGCGCTTTCTGAAGGTGAATTCGACGCTGTGATTTCGGCTTCAACCATCACCGAAGAACGTGAAGAGATCGTTGACTTCTCTGATCCGTACTTCGTTGCCAGCCAGGCTATTTCAGTGCGCATAGAAGATGAAGAAGACATCGCCGGGCCAGAAGACCTTGTTGGTTTGCGTATTGGCGTTCAGCTTGGTACAACTGGCGACGCCTATGCTACCGATGAGCTTGAAGGCGTAGAAATCTCTCGCTTTGACACAGCGCCGCTGGCATTCCAGGCCCTGGGTCAGGGTGATGTTGACGCAGTAATTGTAGACACCCCCACCAGTGAAGAAATTCTGGCCACTACCCCTGAACTTGAAGCCACTATCGTTGGTGAGCCGTTGACCGAAGAATTCTATGGGATCGCGGTTCGTGAAGACTTCCCCGAACTGCTCGAAGCCATCAACCTTTCGCTGGAAAATGTGATTGAAGACGGCGTCTATGCGGAAATCTTCGAAGAATGGTTCGATGTTCCGCCGAGCGAAGACTTCCTGCCCTCTGAAGACGATATGGATATGGATGACGAGGACATGGACGATATGGATGATGAAGATATGGATGACATGAGCGACGACGACATGGATGACATGGACGACGACGACATGGATGATGAAGACGATGATATGGCTACGGAAGAACCCTCTGACAGCTAAACATCGTTGATCTGAAAAATTGCTCGTCGGGGTCATGCTGTTGCGGTGGCTCCGACGCTTTTTCGTTTTATAGACCTAAAATATAGTTTACCAACATGTATATTAATTAAGTCAGGTTATTGGCATGGCCGAAAATAAAAACGACAGCGACAGCGCGCCTGAACCATCATCTGTTGATAGCGAACCTACCCTCTCTTTGCAAGATCGCCTTCTAATTGTGTATCGTAGCACCCCGTGGTGGACGGTTATCCTCGGTGTGGGATTGATGGCAGCGATGATCTACATGTTTGGCAACGAAGACCGCCGCGACATTATGGATTTTCTGGCTGACCGCCCCCAATTGACCACCGATGACAAGTTCAATGTCACGTTTGAAATAAACCAGGATGCCTACGTGCTGTCGCAAACGGTTCTCGCCATTGACCGTGCCGGGGATCGGCTGACGTTGCGTGAAGCAGATGTGATCGAACGGGTGCAAGAAGGTGTGCTGACCTGCCGTGAAGAAGATGGTGAGGATTGCGTTGATCAACGCGGTACCATCGTCACCTATCGCGATTACGATGTTGACGCCGATAGTGAGGTCGCTGACACTGTGCGCGAAGAAGGGCTGGTGATTGACGAAGACGATACGCGCATTCAGCTTGAAACCCCCGACGGTCGTGTGTTCATCGTCAATCAAGATACGATTATCTCGCGCGAGGATGGTGTCTTAGCTTGTAATTGGATCGTTGACCCAGACTGTGAAGCGTTGCAGGGTGATCGTGCAGTTGTCGAGCGACCTTTCATCATTGCTCAGGCGCGTGAGGCCCGGCGTGATACTGAAGTCCGCTTTCTACAGGATAATTTTGTAGACACCGTGCGAACCCAGCTTATCGCAGAAACCCGCGCTACTACCGTTGAGTGCCCACCATCACGCCCAGAACCCTGTGACCCTATCGACGCGACGCTTGCAACCGTACCTGTCAATATCGTTGGGGTTGAAACTGGTCGTGAAGATGACGTCGTGCAGGTGCGCACGGTTGACCGGGAAACACTGACGATTGATACCGACCGTATATTATCTCGCACCGAAGCGCTGATTGAATGCGATACTGACGCCGACCCACGCTGCACCGACTTTGACGGTACTATCCTTGAACTGGCTGGCGAACAGGTGCGCGGCAGATTAACACAAGAGACTGATGTGCTGTACTTTTTGCAATTTCCAGACAGCACCGAGGCTTTCCGCTATGTGCGGCGTGATATTGCTCAGGAAACGCGCACGCCCGAAGATTGCGTCGATACTGACCGCGACCCGCCGTGCATTATCGAACTTGTTATGGAAGGCGAAACCGTCGGTGGACGGATACTCAACGAAAACAATGATGAGATTGAGCTTGAACTCGTCGCCGAAAAGATTGTTGAAGTCCCTGAAGCTGACATCATCGAAGTAAAGCAACGGGTGCCCGGTGACTGTGCGCTTAATAATCCACGTGGGTGCAACGAGGGGCTGTGGCTGACGATTATTGTCACGTTTTCGTCTTATGCACTTGCGCTCGCCATTGGGCTGGTCTTTGGTATATTCCGTGTGACCGGCAGCGTTGTATTGCAGAATATCGCGACTGCTTATGTTGAATTTGTGCGCGGTGTGCCACTGGTGGTGTTGCTGGTTATCTTTGCTTTTGTCATTGGGCCCGAGCTGCGTGACGCGGGTGGGGTGGTTGGAGACGTTGCTCAAGCTGTGTTTAGCGTCCTCGATGGTTTTGAGCGGCGCGTGTTTGGTACAGAAAGTTTTCTTGGGGAAGCGGTGCTTGGGCTGGCGGTCGGGTATGGCGCTTTTGTGGCCGAAGTCTTCCGGGCGGGGATTCAATCTATTCCTAAGGGACAGATGGAAGCGTCACGGAGTCTCGGGATGTCCTATGTTGAGTCGATGCGGCATGTGATTTTGCCACAGGCGGTGCGTGTGGTGTTGCCGCCGTTGGGCAATAATTTTATTGCAATGCTAAAAGATACCTCGCTGATCGCATTTCTGGCGTTGCCAGACCTGTTTCAACGTGGCCGTGCAGATGCGTCATCATCTTTTCAGGTCATCAACGTTTATATCGGGGTAGCGCTGTACTATATCATTATGACGCTGCTGCTGTCTTTGCTGGTGCGGTATGTAGAGCGTGCAACACGGCTACCATAGAGGAGACAATCAATGACTACAGCACAAAAGCCGATTATTCAAATCAATAATATTCATAAACGGTTTCGAACCCGGCGCGGAATTGTCCATGCATTAAATGATGTGTCTTTGCATGTTGCCTCGGGTGAAGTGGTGACGGTCATCGGGCCAAGCGGGTCAGGGAAAAGCACGCTGTTGCGCTGCATTAACCGCCTTGAAACTTTTGATTCGGGCGAAATTATCGTCGATAACATCCCGCTCAAAGGGGCGAAAAATATTAACCTTATCCGTACTGAGGTGGGGATGGTGTTTCAGAGTTTCAACCTCTTTCCCCATAAAACGGTGCTGGAAAATATCACGCTGGCGCAGCGTGTTGTGCGTGGGCGCAAAAAATCACCCAGTGTCGAGAAAGCGCAGCAACTTCTGGCGAAAGTGGGTATTCCCGAAAAAGAAGACGTTTATCCCAGCCAGCTCTCAGGGGGGCAACAGCAACGTGTCGCGATTGCGCGTGCATTGGCGATGGACCCTAAGATTATGTTGTTTGACGAACCGACGAGCGCCCTTGACCCGGAAATGATCAACGAAGTATTGGACGTGATGAAAGACCTGGCCCGCGAGGGTATGACGATGGTTGTTGTCTCGCATGAGATGGGCTTTGCAAAGGCCGCCGCCGACCGCGTCATTTTTATGGACCAGGGAAGCATTGTCGAAGAAAATATTCCAAATGCGCTCTTTGATGACCCACAAACCCAGCGCACGAAGCTCTTCTTGAGCAAGATACTCTAAAGGCTACTCTGTGGCATCAGCAGGTGGCTCGTATTCAAAAAAGTTCTCGCACGTTAGGTCGCCAAATTCACCTGCTTCAGCAGCCTCAACCAACTGGGGATGAACATCAATGTTAGCAATTGCACGTGCATCTTCAAGGGCTTCGTTGACCTTGTTTTGATAAAAATAGACCTCGTTGCGGGTCAAATACAGCATCCAAAAATTCGGTTCCAGTTCAAGACCGGCTGTATATGCGGTTTCTGCCTCGGCATATTCACCTCGGTTACAATGAGCCAGCCCTTTTAGCATGTATAACTCTGCTAGTGGCAGATTGTCTGCATCTACGGGTTCCGTGACTTGTTGGGGGTCATCCTCAAGTAGTGCAAGTAACTCGTCAACATCGCCAAGGGTTGCGTCGTATTGTGCAAGTACAATGTTGGTCACAGCCGAAATGTAATATTGTTCAAGGCGTAAAGCACCGGTAATGAAGGTGGTATCTAGAAGGCGCTGGCTATAGGTGGGGTCTGGAAATTCGCGGGCGACAAATTGGAGCGACTCAACCATGTCAGCAAAGCGTCCGTCACGCATTGCGATTAAGGCGTCAAAGACGTAGGGGAAATTGGTTGGTGGTGCGAAAGAAATTGCTGTGTCCATGTCTTGTTCAGCGGTACTAAATTCGCGCAAATAGTAGTGGATGGTTCCACGGTTGTATATGGCATACCAGTCGGTTGGGCGTATGTCGATGATGTCATTCATCAATTGTAGCCCTTCTTGTGTGTGCTGGACCTCAGCAATGCTTAGATAAAGCGGTAACGCCCAGCCATTGGGTGCCAATCGTTGTGCTGCGGCAACATCTTGCATAGCATTTTCTAACTGTCCAGCATTGAGGTAGAAACTCGCGCGATTGATGAAAGTCAACGCATTAGGATCGCGTTGAAGTACAAGCTCCATGTTGCTTAAGAATGTTTGGGATGCCTGTGGCTGCTCGTCGAAGTACAGTGCCTCATAAGCGCGATATTGAATGGCTGCAATACTATCGCTAAGAATAGGAACAGTGGGGGTTGTAATAGTTGCGGGCGCAAGTGACAGGCGCAGCACTTCAAAAGCGTTGCCGTCTGCGAGGTGCAGAAGCGTAACGGTGTTGATGATATGGTAGCTCAAGGTCTGGTTGAAAACATCCTCAATGCTGTCATAGCGTGCGCGGATGTTGGTATGACGAACCACTTCTTCACGGTCGAAGGGAATGTAGGGAAACGCATTGAATGAACCAGCAGAAATGTCGACCTGCACAAATTCATCCGTATAAATACCCCACACTATAACCGCCGCATTATTCCGTTCGGTGGCCGCAATGGCTTCTGATTCGCTGCGGATGATGGCAGGATATGCGCGAACGTAGATTGGCTGCTGCGGTAGACTGTTTTCGAGGTTCTGTTGCAGATCATCCGTGATGAACCGCGAGAGGTTGCGTGGTTCTGTCGCTACCGGATCAAGCTGCGCGACCAGCACCAGCACTGCGTTGTCTGGCACGGGGTCGCCCTCAAACGGAACAGGTGCGAATGCATTGGCCGGGGGTGGTGTGGCGTCTGGCGCATCGGCGGTATCCACATCTGTATTTCCGCCATTGATCGCGACAAGCAACAGCACAATGCCCAGCACAACGATTACTGTCATGATCGGCAGACTGGCGAGTATAAGGGCCCGGCGAGCGTAACGATTGGGGGTTGTCTGTGGTGAAGACGGTATTGATGGTGCGGTGCTATTCGCTGGTGGTGGTTGGGGCGTGTCTAGTTTGATGGTGCCATCTTCAACGGCCGCATGGTCAGCAGAGGGGGTTGGTGTGGCGAAACGAGAATCTGCATTATTGCTTGCCAGTATCGGATTGTGTTGTGATGAATCCTCACGCCCTGCAAGAATCGTCTCTAGCTCAGCCCCCACACGGCGCGCCGTCGCAATGCGGGCGTCACGATCCTTCTGTAGCATCCATTTGATCAAATTAGCCAATGATTGTGGGACGTCTGGCCGCAATTCTGGAATGGGTTGTGGTTCTTCTGAAAGGATTTGACGGATGATGCTGGCAGGCTGGTCACCGTTGAATGGCCGCTGCCCGGCAACCATTTCATAGAGTACAACGCCAAATGCCCGGATGTCGGCACGTTCGTCAAGTAGGCGACCTTCGCACGCTTCAGGACTTAGATAGGCGTAAGTGCCGATCACGGAACCAACTTCAGTCATGCGGGTGCGGTTGCCCATGTGCGCTACCCCAAAATCGGTTAGCAGCGGGGTGCTGTCATGTGTCAGCAGAACGTTGGCGGGCTTAATATCACGGTGGATAATATTTAGACGATGGGCACGTGTTAGTGCGTCCGCGAGGTCGAGCCCGATTTCTAAAATGCGGTTAAGGGGAAGCTGTTCGCCCGTTTTCATGAGCGATTCTAGCGAGCCACCGTCCACATAATCCATGATGATATAGTGTTCAGCACCTTCGTTGATGGCGTCGCGGATGGCGACAATATTGGGGTGGTCAAGCTGCCGCAGGATTTCACCTTCCCGGGTGAAGCGCTCGACAACATCTGGGTCAGACCGAATCATATCAGATTTGAGATGTTTAATCGCAATTTGCTCATTCGTTTCATGGTCACGCCCAACGTAGACATTCCCCATGCCACCACGCCCGATGAGGGTATGAATTTCGTAGCGATTTGCGATGAGGGGTTTTGTGTCGTTCATATTTTAGCTTTCGGTCGTTTTGATCTGGTTCAATCTGGTCTGTTGTTTCTATTAGATTTACGGTTAACGCTGGAAGATGGTTTCGCAGCTAATGTTGCCAGCGACCGCCTGTTGCATGAGCGGGTCTGGGTCGGCGTCGCGCTCGGCGAGTGCCTCTTGCACGACACGGACATCTTCAAGCGCACCTACCACGTCGCCCATACGATTCCGCACGTCAGCACGCAAGAGGTAGGCGGCGAGAAACGTATCATCTTGCTCAATGGCGTTGGTGTAGGCGGCGTCAGCGGCTTCGAGTTCCCCGAGGTTGCACCGTGCAAAGCCAAGCATGAAATGAGGTTCGGGTAATGTGTCGTTAAGCTCGAGCGCGTCTTCACTAAAGCGAATGGCTTCATCATAGCGGGCCAATGTAAGGTGACCAAAGGCCGCGAAATAAGGGCCAATGATGGTTTCAATTTCATCACCATAGGCGGCCTGCGTCATATAGTAGGCGGCTAGTGGGTCTGGGAAAGCGATTATCATTTCGTCAATCAGCGATACTGCTTCACTCAGATCAGCGTCACGTAATGCCAGCATCACCAGAATCGGATAGCTGAAGTTATTGGTAGGGCGCAGCGAAATTGCCTGTGCATAGTCTTGCCGGGCGGCGTCGTAATTTTCGAGTATGTAATGTAAGAAACCGCGAAAATTCCAGACAAACCAGTCATCAGGGCGACGTTCGACAAGCGTGTTGTAATAGTCCATCGTTGCTGCATAGTCTTGCTCTGCGAGTGTGATGTTGGCCCGTTGATAGAGTGGCAAATCCCAGACGTCACTGTTCGCAAGACGTTCGCTTGTATCAATCATACGCTCCGCAGCAGCGATATTGCCTCGACGCAGGTCCAGAATAGCCATGTTTATATAGGGAAGCGGATTGGCCGGCAATTTTTCAGTGACGGCTTCCACAAGCCTCTCTGCTTGTTCTATATCGTCAAGATATACTTGCAGGGCGGTGGTCTGCTCGACGGCTGCTGGCGTGCCGACAAGTTCACCTGAAACGTGGTTTATCAGTTGAAGCTGTGCAAGAATATTCGTTACTTCAGGGCCGTTCCCGGCTGCGCTTTGCATCCAGGCCAGCATTGCAAGTGTGGGTAGAAAAACGGACTCACGACGTGGATCCTCTAGCCGGACCTGTAATTCAGTTACTTCTTCGACAAACCTGCGGTCAATCTGGGGTGGGTAGCTTGCTAATGACCCAAGCTGGACGTTGATTTCGGCCAGCTCACTATCATAGTTCCCCCAGAGGATGACCTCTGCTTTGTTGGTTTCAGCAACAGCGTCAGCTTCTTCGCGACTACTGATAATTTCTGGGTATGGGATGACGTCTACGGCAATCTGGCTCGTACTCGGGTTGAGTTTCTGCTGCAAGTCAGTCACCATAAAGCGTGCCGGGTCGGTGCGGGTGGTATCAATTGGTTCCAGTGCTGCCACGAGGATCGTCATTTGCGGAGCATTATCAGCTTCAACATTGACCACGGCGATATTGGGTTCATCAGTTGGATCGCTTTCATCCTCAGCGTTGCTGAACACAATCCCCAGAAATGCTGCACCCAGACCAAAGAGCAGCAATATTACTAAAAAGGTTAGTAGAGACGTTGATGAACGTGGGCGTGCTGTCTCGGTGGCGGATGTGGTCTGTGCCTTTGGCGTGAAGGTACGTGTAGCATGGTCGGGCGCGGTCTGTGGAGTAGGCGTTGGACTCACCGCGATGGGTAGGCTATCGGTGGGCGTATCAAAACGTGATGGTATCGCATCGGCTTCCGCTTCTGAGTTACGTAAGATACGTTCAATGCGGGTGCCGACATCGCGAATGCTGTCAATACGCTGCTCACGGTCCTTGACGAGCATCTGATCTACGAGCTGTGCTAGTGCTTGTGGAATCTCTGGCCGAGCCTGATGGAGTGGATGGGGGTCCTCTTGCATAATAGAGATCAGCACACTGGCTTCATGTTCCCCTGTAAAAGGACGCTTGCCGCTGAGCATTTCATAGAGCATGACACCAAATGACCAGATGTCAGTGCGGTGGTCGAGGTCTTCACCCCGACAGGCTTCGGGACTCAGGTAGGCATAGGTGCCGAGTACGGTGCCTGTTGTTGTCAGGCTATGTGTATGCTGTTTGGTTTGGCGGGCAATGCCAAAGTCGCTCAGGCGCGGTGTGCCGTCTTCTGCCATCAACACATTGGCCGGCTTAATGTCACGGTGAATAATCGCTAAGCGGTGCATCCGTGTCAGGGCGTCAGCAATATCCAGGGCGATTTCTAACGCCCGTGGAAGTGGTAGTGGGCTTTGCTCTGCAAGCAGGGTTTTAAGTGAACCCCCGCCGACGTATTCCATAACAATAAAGTAGCTATCGTTGGCATGTAAGCTGCTTAAGACACGCACAATATTAGGGTGGTTGAGTTGTTTGAGCAGTTCGCCTTCCCGTTGGAAGCGCTGGATGAGTTCCGGGTTGTCGGCAATATGGTCGTCAATAAGTTGTTTGATGGCGACTGGTAACCCGGTTTTGTGGTCCAATCCGTAGAAGACACGCCCCATGCCCCCGGTGTCAATGAGTGACTTAATCTCATACCGATCAGCGATGATCTGTTGGTTCATCTGGTTCATGAGTTCCGACAATGACCTCCGTTGTCGATTGTAGCATAGTTGCATGGCGCAAAACATCACAGCCTCGCGCAATTTCTGGTAAGATCAGACCAGACTTGATCGAACGCATGAAGGAGTTCGTACAACATGGCTTTTGACCGTGCTAGTGGTATTTTACTGCACCCGACGTCATTACCAGGACCGCATGGTGTGGGTGATATTGGTGACGCAGCGCATCGATTTTTGGAGTTTTTGAACGATACTGAGCAGCGCGTATGGCAGGTGCTGCCGCTGGGGCCAACAGGATATGGAGACTCACCATATCAGTGCTTTTCAGCCTTTGCGGGTAACCCATTGCTGATTGCGCTGAATAAGCTCAAAGACCTTGCGTTGTTGACGGAAGATGACCTCAGCGATGCGCCCGATTTTCCTGTTAATAATATTGACTATGGTTGGGCCATTGATTACAAGGGCAAAAAGCTGCGCCAGGCCTATGAACACTTTCACGGGCAGCCTGATAATGAATTTGACGCCTTTTGTCAGGATGAGGCGCATTGGTTGAACGACTTCGCCGACTTCATGGCGATTAAACAACACTTTGGCGGCGGCTCTTGGGTTAACTGGCCCAAAGAATTGATTCAGCGTGATGACAAAGCACTGCAAGACATCCGCGAACAACTTGCTGATGAAATTCGTTATCAAAAATTCTTGCAATGGTTGTTCTTCCAGCAATGGCGTGACCTTAAAACGGTTGCGAACGAGCGTGGTATCAGCATTATGGGCGACATTCCGATTTTTGTTGCGCATGATAGCGCCGATGTATGGGCGAATCCTGATCTGTTCTATCTGGATGATTTAGGCAACCCGACGGTTGTTGCGGGTGTACCGCCTGATTATTTTAGTGCGACCGGGCAACGGTGGGGCAACCCATTGTACCGTTGGGACCTGATGGCCGAGCGTAACTACACATGGTGGATTGACCGCTTCCAGTCACTGTTGTCGATGGTAGATATTGTCCGCATTGACCATTTCCGTGGCTTTGAAGCCTACTGGGAGATTCCTGCCAGTGAAGAGACAGCAATGAAGGGTCAATGGGTCAAAGGGCCAGGCGTGCCATTTTTTGAGGCGGTCTTGAAAGCGCTGGACAGCGATGAGTTGCCGTTGGTAGCCGAGGATCTGGGGGTCATTACGCCGGAAGTCACAGCCTTGCGGAAGCACTTCAACCTGCCGGGGATGCGGATTCTGGTTTTCGCTTTCAGCAGCGGACCAGACAATGAGTTTCTACCGCACCATTACGATCATAATACGGTTGTATACACAGGTACCCACGACAACGAAACTACTGTTGGCTGGTTCTTCCGCACAGACACGACCGGCACAACAGAAGACCCCGCTCAAATTCAGGGTGAACGGAATTTTGCACGGTCGTATGCCAAAATTCTTGTTGACCACGAAGTACACTGGGATTTGATTCGACTGGCGATGGGCTCAGTCGCAGATACAACGTTGATTCCGATGCAGGATGTCCTTGGGCTGGGCAACGAAGCGCGGATGAACTACCCCAGCAGTGAGCGTGGCAACTGGCAGTGGCGGTATAGTGACGATCAGGTTTCGGATGAAATTAAGCGGCGCTTGCGCGAACTGACGGAAATCTATGGGCGTGTGCCTGCTGGGCAAGACGCAGAATAGTTCTGCGCCAATCGGCATTATGGCTCAGCGATAAATGGCAGCAACACAAGTACTATTCTGGCGCAGAGGGGGTCGGCAACGTGAACAGAAAGGACGACCCCTCGCCCAGTGTGCTGTCCAGCCACATGCGCCCGCTGTGTTGTTCGACGATGCGTTTGGCAATCGCAAGTCCGAGCCCGGTCCCCTGGGCTTTTTCTGAACCCGGGACGCGGAAGAATTTTTCAAACATGCGTTGTTGATGTTCATCTGAAATGCCCGGGCCAGTATCTTGCACGGCAAAGCGTACCCAGTCGGGGTCATCATCAGGCTCAATGTGGACGGTGATGGTGCCATCTTCGTAATTGTATTTGATGGCGTTTGTCAACAGATTGAGCAGCACTTGCTTCACCTTCGAGCGGTCACCACGTATCATATGCTGTCCACCATTGATGGTTGTGGTGAGGTTCTTCTCATCAGCCTGATGGCGGACAATTTCGAGGCTTTCACGCACAAGGTCGTAGGCGTTGAACGGATCAATATGCAGCCGTGCCCGCCCAGACTCCAGCCGTGCCAGGTCGAGGAAATCGCTAGCCATGCGGCTTAAACGTTCGGTTTCGCTCTGCATGGTTTGCACGATTTCATTGCGGCGGTCTTCAGGGATGTCGCGCTTGAGTAAGACAGTGCTGGCCTTGAGCGCGGCGAGGGGGGTCCGTAGCTCATGCACCATTTCGGCAATGAAATCACTTTGTTGAAAGAGGCGGGCGTTTTCAATGGCAATCGCGGCCTGCGCTGCTAATGTACTCAGTGTTTCAAGGTCTTCGTCGGTCCAGGGTTGGTCATCAATTTTGTTGATGGCTTCTAGCACGCCGATGATACGCCCGTGTGTTTCCATTGGAACCCCGACAAGATTGCGGGTGTTGAAGCGCAAAATTTTGTCTACCTGGCTGAAGAAACGCTTCTCGTTGCGTGTGTCTTCAACGAGGACTGTCTCGCCAGTGGTGGCAACCCACCCGGCGAGGCTCCCTTCCATCGGTGCAGTAATGCTGGCCATTGCACCAGGGGTCATGTTCGACGCCGCCTCAAAGCGTAATTCACCGGTGCTGGGGTCAATGAGCATGATAGATGCTTCTTCGGTTTCGGTGAGTTCGGTGGCGGCACGGATGATTTTGTTCAGCAACGTTCCGACATCGAGCGTAGAGTTTAGCTGGCGGCTGATTTCCATCATACGGTCGTAGCGTGCCGAAAGCCGCATGTAACGTCGTGCAGCTTCATCTGTTTGGAAAGCGTCTGTTTGGCTTTTGCGCTGTTCAGAATCACTCATTGGTTTTTGCCCTCTATAATCGACACAATGCGTGGCAAAGCGACCGTTACATTCTCATGCAACACGATGTCTGCAATGCGATCGTATGCGGTCGGTTGCAGATTGATTATAATCAACTTACCGCCAGAATGCTTGACTCGCTGCGGAATATCAGCAACGGGCACGACCTCTAGCGAAGAGCCGGCTATCAGCAATGTATCGCAAGAACGCAAGGCGCGTTCAACACCAATCATCACCTGCGCGGGTAGTTGTTCACCAAACAAGATGACATCGGGTTTCAGGATGCCACCACAACGATAAGCTGTGCAGGTTGGCAGGGTACCGTCTTGCTGCCAGCGGGCCATGAACGGGTCGGCCTCATAGTGTTTGAAGCACTCAATACACGTCATTGTGCGGGTATGACCGTGGACTTCAAAAACCGTCTTTGAACCCGCTTTGTCATGCAATAAGTCAATATTTTGTGTGATGATACCATGCAAATGCCCAACAGACTCAAGCGTTGCCAGAGCAAGGTGCGCTGCGTTGGGCTGAGCGTTGTGAATTGCAGCCGCAATTGGGCGCATCCAGTCATAGAATCTTTCGGGGTGATAGCGGAAGCTCCGCAGGGTTGCAACTTCCATAGGATTATACTGCTGCCACAATCCTGAATCGGGGCTTCTGAAGTCTGGTATACCTGAAGCAGTGCTGATGCCTGCGCCAGTTAGCGCCAGGACGGTGCTGGATTCCTGGATGAGTTGCGCGGCTGCAAGATAATCATTCATTGACGGCGGGGAGTGGGCAACTGACCTATGCCTCGCTGGCCCGTTTCAATACTTCCTCTGCTAATTTACTGAATTGGTTCACAATAATCGCGTCAGGCTGATACCGTACCAGCGGCACCCCAGACTCAGCGGCCTGAAAAGCAAGTTCAGGTGCAGGGGAGATCATCGCGATATTGTTGTTGCCCAGGATACGTTCAGCGTCTTGCCACGAGAGTTGAATGCCAGACGGTGTGCGGTTGATGATTGCCACGAAGATATGTGAGTCATTAAGCCCAATCTGCCGCAGTTCGTCTAATAAGTTGCGTGCCATTGCCATTGAAATGCGATTGGGTTCTACAGTGAGAACCGTCAGGTTGACTTCACGGAGAATGCGGGCACTTAAACGGTTAAGCCCGGCACCGAGGTCTACCAACACATTGTTAGACAGCTCACCAAGGGCGTTGATGACAGCAATGGCGGCTTCTTGTGAGATGCTGAGCTGGTTTTCACGTGGACGGGATGACGAAAGCAGGAGCCTTAACCCACTGTTGTGGGTCACCAGTTCAGACTCAACACTTTGTGCGTTGATTTCCGCAGGAGGTCGGCTGGCGACATTGGCCAGACCCGTTGAGCGGCCAAGCCCCAGGCTGAGCCCCAGCGCCCCTTGCCCAAGCCGGAAGTCAACCAGCGATGTCGGTCCACGCTCAGCGAGAATAGCACCGATGTTGGCGGCAAGCGTAGTGGTTCCAATTCCCCCCTTGGCACCGATAAAAGCAAAGCTGCGGCTAACCGCGTCCTGGCCACGGCGGGCAGCAGCGCTTCTGGCGAGGATGGCCTTCACGCGGGAAGCGAGTTCGGCGGGGTGGGTTGGTTTGGTAAGATAATCGTCTGCGCCGGCCTCAAAACCTGCGACCTTGTCATCGATTAAGGTCTTGGCGGTAAACATAATAATCGGGATTTTGTCGGTGTGTGAATTGCTTCGCAGTTCCCGGGCGACTGTGTAGCCGTCCATATCTGGCATCATGACGTCAAGGATAATCAGGTCGGGCCGTTCAGCGTTTGCCTTGTCAAGCGCCTGGCTTCCAGAGTTTGCCCCTTCGACCTCATAGCCCTGACGTTGTAGCATCAGGCCAATAAGTTTCAAGCTGTCTACATCGTCATCCACTACAAGAATTTTGGTGGCCATGTGTTCGCAGTTTCCATTTTTAGGTTGATTACAACACGCTTTAAGGTTGTTCTGAGGGTAATAAGTGCATAATTAAGCGCAGTTTATCACGGATATATCCCCTGCGCAACTTTACTCAAATCTCTTAAACTGAGAAAGTTTGATTGGCGCCTGGGAACAATACAGGTTCACAGAAAGGAAATCTGAATTTTGGACATTACCGCGTATACGACTACGTCTGTGTTTGAAGCGTTGCAGGATGAATGGAACGAGTTGCTGCAAGAGAGTACGGATGATTTGATATTTTTGACCCGGGAATGGCAGTCCGCATGGTGGGCAGCCTATCATCCCGGTGAGCTTTGGGTGCTGACCGTACGTGATGGTACGGGCCGTTTGGCTGGCATTGCGCCCTGGTTTATAGAAACACAGCCCGCACAGCGACGTGTGGTGCGGTCAATCGGGTGCGTGGATGTTACCGACTATCTGAGCATTATTGTGCAGCGTGAGGGCAGTAGTGAGGTCTACCGTGCGCTAGCAGCCTACCTTGTGGAGCAGCAGGATCAATTTGACGCACTTGACCTGTGTAATATTCCCGAAACAGCACACTTACTGAACGGTGGTTTTGTGGAAGCGTTGCGAGCGTTAGATGTCAACGTAGAAGTGCAAGAGCAGGAGGTATGCCCGGTGGTGACATTGCCGGAGGATTTTGCCAGTTACGTTCAAGCGCTTGATAAGAAACAGCGCCATGAACTGAAACGCAAGATGCGCAAAATTGATGGCTTTGGCGACGACATTCAATGGTACGTCGTTACTGATGACCACGACCTGAATGCGGAAATGCAACATTTTCTCGCACTGATGCGCAGCGCCAGCCAGGACAAACGCGAATTTTTGGAAAATGCTGCTCATGTTGCGTTCTTTGAGCGTATTGTCCCATTGATTCATCAAAACGGATGGCTGCAATTGTCCTTTATGACCATTCAAGGGGACTATGCAGCGGCGTATCTCAGCTTTATCTATAACAATCGTATTCTGGTCTATAATTCTGGGCTGGATGCGTCGGTAGGGGGCACGCTTAGCCCCGGGATTGTATTGCTTGCCAACCTCATTCGAGATGCGATCACGGATGGGTACACGCATTTTGATTTCCTGCGCGGTGATGAAGAATATAAATATCAGATGGGTGGCAAGGATACCCGGGTGATGAACCTTATGGCGCAATTTTCGACCTCGGCATAGAACCGCTGGACAAGCGATGA
Source organism: Anaerolineae bacterium (assembly GCA_034437655.1). Lineage (GTDB taxonomy): Bacteria > Chloroflexota > Anaerolineae > Aggregatilineales > J027 > J027. Next base: position 47,901 of record DAOTTU010000099.1, on the reverse strand, counting down.
GGGAACTACGGATGCAACAGCTTCAGCGTATCGCGATTCTAAGCGTGCATACTTCGCCCCTGGCACCGTTGGGCGGTAAAAAGACAGGCGGCATGAATGTCTATGTGCGCGAAGTGGTACGCTTTTTGGGTAAGCGAGGGGTGCAGGTGGATGTTTTTACCCGCGAAGACGACCCCAGTCGGCGGGGCATGATTAGAGATATTGCCGAGGGCGCACGGTTGATTTATTTGCCAGCCGGGCCACCAGAATTTATGGAAAGCGCAGCGATTTATCCCCATCTCCCAGAGTTTCGCAATGCTTTGCTCACATTCATTCGCGACAACGCGGTGACGTATGACGTGGTGTATAGTCACTACTGGCTTAGCGGGTGGGTAGCAATGGCTTTGCGTGATGCATTCGGTGTACCGTTTATCCAGATGTTTCACACGCTGGGGCGTATGAAAGACAGGATCGCTGACAGTGAAAAAGCAGCTAATGGCACGCGCATCTCTATGCAAGAGCAGAACATGCGTGTTGCGGTCGAAGCGGAGATTATCAACGAGGCGAATTTGCTTGTGGCAGCGACCCCCGCAGAGCGGCTACAGTTGATGTGGTTGTATCGTGCCGACCGTCGGAAGATTGAGATTGTGCCGCCGGGTGTAGACCTGGCGCATTTCTTTCCAATACCAGCCGCTGAAGCTCGTGCGGCGTTGGGGTTGCAACCCGAAGAACACATGTTGCTATTTGTCGGTCGGATTGAGCCGTTGAAAGGGGTTGAAACGATTCTCCGTGCGCTGGCGCTTCTGCACACAGAGCATCCGGCTGTGCTTGGCAACCTCAAGCTGTATATTGTTGGTGGTGACTTAAACGATCCAGTACCCGAAATCGAGCGGTTACAAGCACTGTGTCGTGAATTGCGTCTGGAAGACCATATCGTTTTTAGTGGCGCACAAGGGCACGACGCGCTCCCCTTGTACTATAATGCAACTGAAGCACTGGTTATGCCATCGGACTACGAGAGTTTCGGCATGGTGGCGCTAGAAGCGATGGCCTGCGGAACACCAGTCATTGCGTCAGAAGTTGGTGGGTTGGCGTTTTTGATTCGAGACTATGAAACCGGGTTACATGTGCCTGTGCGTGACCCGCAAATGCTTGCTAACAGTATCCGTACGCTGATTACAGACCCTGAACAGCAACAACAGATGGGAGCAAGAGCAAGTGCAGTGGCGCAACATTATGCATGGGACACCATTGTTGACCGGTTGCTGGCGCTATTCGTGGATGTTTCCTAGCGGGTATGGATGGACAGAATCGGGTGGCCAGCAAAGGCACTAGCCACCGTAGGAATCGACAGAATTAATCATTGGCGCAGAAATAAACGGTTCATCTTCTTGAATTTCAAGGGCGCGATCTTCGTCAATGCTGCGTTGGCCCATCTGGTACAGCACATCTGAAAAGCCATCATAACGATAGCGGCGCTTGACCCACTTGTAGGACGGGTGAAAAAACACGACTTCGAACTGGATCGCGTCTTCGGCAGGTATCGGCTTTTCGTCCACCAGCCAGATAGGCGCGTATTGTTCGAGATGATGCTTGGCTTTTTGTAGACGCATAGCTTTAATCGCTGCGATGCGCTCAGTAGAGGATTGTGTCATTATGGTGGGCTCCGTCGCTTTGCAACTGTCTATCAAGCCTTGTTCGGATAATACATCTATTGTAATCTACCAACAGCAAGACGTAAACTGTTTGACACATTGTTGATAGCATATTGACGAGGGTACTGTGAACCCCTTCGAGGCTGGTGCCAATCGCCCGCTTTTTTTACCACACAAATATCTGCTTGAACATGCGCCAGTACTGCGCATTCACCACTACGCTCTGGACCACAATGCACTTGACCTTAATCTCTCAGTAGAAGGGGCCGAGCGTGTTGCGGCCATGGGTTTCAACTGGGTTGTTATCCCTTTTGATGATGGCCTGCCACCAGAATTGCTTGAAGCCAGCATCGAACGCTTTGATGCCGGAGTCCGTTACTATCAACAACAGGATGTTCAAGTCATTGGTGTGATTTCTGTTTCAACAGCACTTGCGACCGGGAGCTTTGAAGGCGAGTCCTGGTATGCGGTAGACCCCGATGATAACCGTCTTTTGCATAGTCCCCAGCGCTATTTTGTACAATTGCATCATCACGATTGGCAAACACTTATTGGTGAGCGGATTCGGCAGTTAGCGACAACCGGGGTTGATGCTATTGGCTTGTATGTGGAAGGACAGGGGGGATTTGGACTGGATTTGCCGACAGCACCGATAGGTGTTATTGGCACCTACGACGCGGCCAGTCAGCAGGATTTTCAGGCAGGTTCTGGGTATGCACGTCTCCCTCAAATATTAAACTCTGGCCGCCAGAATGTGCAGCAGTATATTCAGTGGCGAGCGGAACGTTTGGTGGCGTCTGTAAATGTGTGGGTCACACTGATTCGTGAGCATTTGCCCGAAGGACGAACATTCCTACAAGTTGATGATCCGAGGGCCAACAATCTACTCCTAAATCGCGGTATTGCGATGCGCAAGTTGCACGAGAGCTTTGACGGATTACTTATCTATGACCGAAATTGGTTCACTGCAACATCACTCAATCAGTCTGATGATGGGTTAACCGAGCGTCATACTGCGCAGATGCTGGTTAATGCGCTGATGGTGAAAAAAAGTGTGGCGCGTCATCCGAACATGCTACCGGTTGTGCCCGGTAGTGCGCCACCGCATCCTGTGCGCCATTACAGTCAGCTTTTGCTGGAGTCGTTGCTGCTTGGGGTGCCGATTGTTATGCCGGGAGTTGCCATACGGCGACGAGGACAGCTTTCTAGCCTACTGCATGGACGTTATGCAGGTATCCAACAGGCGGTGCAGCAACTCAATCTGTGGCAGTCTGAATGGCAGGCACAACTTAAGTCACGCCAAAATGCAGCGCCAATTGCGGTTTTGATTACCTTTACAGAAGATGCGCTACAGTGGCAGCCGCAACAATCGCTGGTTAGCAATATTTTAACCGTGCTACAAGATGCTGGTTATCCGTTACGTGTTGTTGACTTCGATGATGACTGGGATGGTGTTACGGTCCTTGTGGTGCCCTCGGGTGAGATGTTGCAGCATAGGGCAGCCCGCATTGAGGAATTTAAAGCCACAGGTGGAAAGCTGGTACTTGTCAACAAGTCGTCTGATACGGTCAGTGAGCGCCCGGTATGGCGACTAATCTCTGCACGTACGATCCGTGGTGTGCCCTTGCCCTTACGCCCTGTGTTGCGGCTATTCAACCGTCAGTTGATGCGTCTGGTGAATTGGTACCACACCCGACGCTTATTTCGTCGTGTGGTGCGGTGGGGGCTAAACCGCCAATTTATTGCACGTCGGCTTGCCGTTCGGCAGGTCTTGACGGATGAGATGCGGCACACGTTGTTGCAGGTTATCCCGTCAGGGTTGCCACGTGTCGAGTCGGCAGGGCGCATGTTGTTCATGTTATGGCGCGAACAAGACGGTACCTTACAATATAATTTGCTTAACTATGAAGCCGAAATACAATCCGTCACTTTGCATACGCAAGATTTACAGGCTGCGACCGTACACATGCCCGGCACACCCCAGGCACCGCAACCTATTGTCGGATCATCGTTCATGCTGTCTGTCGATGTCAGCAAAATTATTCGTGTGCAGAACACGGACATGGAAAGCTAGCGTTATGAGTACAGACAAAGCCATCACGCAGGCGCAGCGAGCAACGGCGCTCAGTATCAACCATGTGATGACCAGTGCCAACGTGAATGAACTCACGCAGCTTGAAATTGATGAACTCACTGAGCTAGCCGAAGATATTGGGCGTGTGCTGCCTGCTGGCAACGTGGTGAAAATGGTTTTCTCACAACTACGGGCGGCGCAGGGACGACGGTTAGCGCAAGGCGACTCTAAACGGATGATGTCCTTGCTGCAACAGGGAATGGCGACCATGCTTGGCAAGGCGTCGTACATGGCCTTTTATTCAACACCTGCGTTGCTCATCAGCGGTTATCAGATGCTGTTGCGGGCAGCAGGGCGCGACCCTGACGACGCGTTCCCGCACGGGGTGTGGCAATTCTATCTTGAATTTGGCCTGCGTGAAGATGCGGCGCGTCATGCTTGCGAAACCATTGGGTTTCAACAAAACCTGTCGTTATTACGCGCAGACTTGAGTGACGGCGATCAACTGGCTGCAAATATTCTGGCTGTGGGCGATTTACTTGAAATTTATGACCAGTTGCTGACCGCTGAATGGCGTGAACGGCTGCTGCTGACACGGATGGGGGATGCACTTAACGATACGCGGATGGTGCATCAATGGTTGGCGCGTCGGCCGTATGATGTTCCTCGTACGTCGTCTGAACAGCGTTACATTCACTATCGACAGGCTATTTTTAACAAATTCGTGCGTGAGCGGCTTGGGGATGAATGGCAAGACCGTGACGTTGACAAGACGATCCATGCGTGGGGTGAACAAGAAACCCTTGCTGACGATGAGCGGCGTGCGTATCAGGAGCAAATGTCAGTGTTGGCACGGCTTCAACCCTCGACCTATAATGACGAACGTCAATTACTGGCTCCGACAGAGTGTTCAATTGGTGTGATTTGGCGTGGGCAATACTACCTCGTGCCGTTTATGCATGGCGACAAACGCTTGCCAGAACAGGTAACGCGGGGAATGGCGCATGCGATCGTGAACAATGGCACCCCCCCTGAAGGCCCGCAGGCTGATAATTGGCTGACGGTTATTCCGCGCGCGTCCCAACCAAATGCCCGAGAATCGTTGCCACGCCCTTTACAGGCAGAACTTGAAATGCTACGCAGCGCTCCTATTATTCTGAATTGGGATATGGCAGACGCATCGCTACCGCTGTCAAAAATTCGACAGGGGCAACGGGGAATTGGTGATCATCCATTAACTATTTTCCGCACACCGTACAGTCTGGTGTTTGATCAGTCGCATATCTTTTTTGACGCCACACTTGGGATGGCAATTGCTGAAATTTACACAAATTTTGCGTCGCGGCATCTACGGTCAATCACACAACCAACAGTACCGACTGGTGCAAACCTGCAACCGCGCCAGGTGAACTTATCAATTTCCAAAGACACTGCTACCAGGCTCGGCAAATATTATAAGCCCACATCTGAAGTCGCGGTGGAAACAACCACGCCGATTGTGTCTGATATGAACCGTGTTCGGCATCTGTTCAAACAACGCAACGACGAACTACGTGTCACCATTAATGATCTGCTGTTGCTGTATCGGTCGTTGCACAATCAGGTTTATAAGCCCAGTGAGGCTTTGCAGCAGCATATTCAGCATTTTGCAACGCAGGGTGGGGCGCAAAAGAAGCTGGCTGCCACCGCACAAGCGATGCTAGAAGATATTCCACGCTCGATCCCGGCAATATTAATTCCGATTGATGCCAGCGCCTACAACCCGAGTGCGCGGTTATTCCCTATTACGTTCTGCCCGCGTTCGCCGTGGACAGAATTTCATGCGCAGCATCGGCGGGTGTGGGAACTATTGCAGGAATACCAGGAGTTGCCAGTTCCGGCACAATGGGACACCTTCAGCGAAGCACGCCTCCACTATCTACAAATGGTGCGCATGTTCGGTATGTTGATGCAACGCTACAAAGAAATTGCGCTGGATGGCAAGAGCTTTAGCACCGTTACCTTACAGATGCTGGCCGGTGTACCGCGTTCATTACAAGGGGTATTACGTGATATTCCCGACCGTATCGATATATTAAATGATATGCTCAAGGGCACTGAAGTTTTCAGTAATGTAGGGCGTGTGGCTGATACCTCGACGTTGTGGCGCTTTACCACGGCGAAAGATGACAACCACAAAAAAGAACTCTGCTGGGGAATCATGACCCGTGCGGATAATACGATGGTTATTTCCTTGCGTGATTTCCGGCCGGTTGTGCAAGAGCTACTGAAGGCAGATGCAGGTGATTTAGCGCATCATATCACTGATGATTTTCTGAATAGCTATGCGCGTGGCCTTGAACAGTTTATCTGGCAGCTTGCCGAAATTACACGTACCCGGCGTCGGCGTCAGCGCTGAATTACGGTATCATGGACACCATAAATTGTTAAATTTTTCAGATTATAAGGAGAATCGGATGCAACGACGAGTAATTGTAGTTGTGGTGGTGTTGCTGGGAATGGTCATTGGTGCTGGAAGTGTGTTTGCACAGGGTGGTGATGGCGTCCCAGAGCCACAAGCGCCACCCGATGGCACGAATCTGCCTGTTCAGGAAATTGAGTTTGCGACGCTGTTCGGCGCAGATGAAGGCTGGACGTCTGGCGGCTCGCCAGATCAACAACTCGAATATGAAGTTACGCCAGATGGTATGGCCGTTCGGAGTCTTGGTGAAGGTGGTATTGGCTCAATTCCGGTCCCCGCATTGAATCTGGACAATGCCTACACGGAAATTACGATTACGGTTGATAGTTGTAGTAGTCCGGAGAGCGCTTTGTTGTTCTTTACTCGAGTGCGCCCCAGCGAAAACGCGCAGACCAACGATGCATTCGTGTATGTGAATCAATGTAATGGGGCATACCGAGCCCGTGGACTGGTAGATAACCAAATCCTTGAGGTGGCGGTGAGTGGTACGGCGACGTCTCTTGTTGTGGGTGAAACGTATACGATTGGCTATCTGGTTTCGGGCAACCAATCTGCATGGTATATCAATGGCGAAGAAATTGTGCAGTTTGATATCCCCGAAGGTGCCTCACAGAGTAGTGGTTTTATTGCACCCGGAGCGCAATTAGGTATTGAGTATACACTTAACTCGTGGGCAGTGTGGACCCTCAAGAACACTGGCGAAAACATTGTTGCCTTCCCTGAAGAAGAAGCGCCAGACACACCCGACAATACCACTGACGCTGATGCCAGCGCAGACGACCCCTTGAGCCGGAATGAACTCGGTGATGTCATCTATGACCCGCCATTTTCTGCACCAACTTCCATTCCGCTTGGTTTACACCATGAGGTCGCTGCATTCTTAATCGACAATAGCCTGCTCAATTTATATAACACCGGGGAAAGTGGCATTTTGCGCTTTGCTGACGTTGACGCCAGCAACTATTACATGCAGGTGAATTTCGAGGTACGTGATTGCGCAGATAGCTCGACCATCGGTTTTGTTTGGCACGCTGACGAGGAGTTTAGTAGCTATAGTGCGCTTGATGTAACATGCGATGGTCGGTTTGAGGCCTACGTTGTCACTGAGGGTGAAGCTGGTGAGCCATTGGCCGCGGGACAGTTTGAGCCTGAACTCACCGCGTTGAATAGCGTCAGCCTCGGGGTGTATGTTCAAGGTGATACGGTTTACTTGTATGTAGAGGGGCAATTGCTGGAAAGCTATACCGACGCAGCATTCGATAGCGGTCAGGTTGGTTTGCGGTTGGCCGCTGGCGATGGTTCACGAATGGACATTCTTGCCAGTGATTTGTTGGTCTTTGACGTGCCGTCTGGTGAATAATTGACCATGAAGCAGAATCGTCATGCATCATCGCTGACATCTGCACCTGGAAATGTTAATGTAGAAGGCGTTATCGACCTGAGTGTTGATAATGCCTCTTTTCTTTTACTGGTACCCTGATTCAAGGAGAATATGATGCCTCGTGCGATCATAAGTGTGTCTGATAAGCGCGGACTGACAGAACTTGGTGCAACACTGACCCGTATAGGCTGGGATATTGTCGCCAGTGGCGGCACGGCCCGCGTTTTGCAAGACGCCGGTTTCGACGTAACCCCGGTTGAACAGTTAACCGCACTCCCTGAAATGCTTGGTGGGCGTGTCAAGACTTTGCACCCGGCGGTGCATGGTGCGATTCTGGCACGGGATCGTTCAGTTGATATGGCTGAGCTTCAGCAGCATGGTTACGCCCCGATTGACCTTGTAGTCTGTAACTTGTATCCCTTTCAGCAGACCATCAGTGACCCGACTGTGCAGCTTGCCGATGCGATTGAACAGATCGACATTGGGGGCGTGGCGCTTATTCGGGCAGCGGCAAAGAACTTTGAGCGTGTAACGGTTGTGGTTGACCCTGATGATTATCAGCTGATACAAGAAAAACTCACCGACCATGGCATTGTTGAATTAGCAGTGCGCCGTGAACTCGCCGTGAAGGCCTTTGCGCATACACGTGACTATGACACTGCAATTCACGGGTTTTTGGCTGAGGATAATCTCTTGCATGGACAGTTAGCAGCACCGCAAACAGCAGAGACACCCTTGCCAGCATCTTTCACATTGGGCATGTCGTTGGTGCAGCCGTTGCGCTATGGCGAGAACCCGCATCAACCAGCCGGGTTTTATGCGGCGACAACTACGGGTAAACCGCTCAATGGTGAATTATTGCGTGGCAAAGCGTTATCGTACAACAATTTGCTGGATGCAGATGCGGCATGGCAAGCCGCCATTTCATTTACGAACGACCCCGCTGTGGTCATCGTTAAGCATATGAACCCGACGGGTATTGCAATCGGGGCGTCAGTTGCAGACGCATTCCCGCTGGCGCTGGCCAGTGACCCGGTATCAGCATTTGGTGGTGTGATTGCAGTCAACCGAGTGGTAACGACTGATTTTGTCCACGCGCTGGAACGGTTGTTTGTTGAAGTCATCATTGCCCCTGAATTTGATGAAGAGGCAGTCGAGTTGCTGGCAAAGGGGCGCAAAAACTGTCGATTGGTGCGTGTACCCGACACAACGCCAACGCCGAGCCTTGATTTTCGGAGTGTGCTGGGTGGCGTGCTGGTGCAAGCACGTGACATGGGCGATCCATCAACGACGACGTGGGAAATTGCTACGCAGCGCAACCCGACACCTGAAGAAACCCGCGCACTGAACTTCGCCTGGCACTGTGTGCAACATACCAAAAGCAACGCTATTGTCCTGGCGCATCCAACACACACCGTGGGTGTAGGCGGTGGGTTGCCAAGCCGAGTTGATGCGGCTGAATTGGCAGTGACGAAAGCTGGCGAGGCTGCACAGGGAGCAGCAATGGCCTCAGACGCTTTTTTCCCGTTTGCGGATGGCATAGAAGCAGCAGTGCGGGCTGGTGTCAGCGCGATTATTCAGCCGGGGGGCTCAATTCGTGATCAGGAAGTAATTGACGCGGCAAACGCTGCTGATGTGACGATGGTGCTGACTAAAACGCGGCACTTTCGACATTAGGCGTCAGAAAATGGACGTGTAGCGCGTCTATAATGAATAGAAGACGATGGTTGACCTTGCTGAGAACGTCAACCTTGCATAATTAGGAGGAACAATAGTGTCCGATCATCAAGCCCTAGTGCAATGGCAGGGCGGTATGACATTTACAACGACATCTGACGGCAAGACCAATTTGCAAATCCCGTTAAGCTCAGGCTTTCTTGATGCCGATGAAGGCGAACGTGGCTTATCACCGATGGGGCTGGTGCTTGTCGGGCTGGCAGGGTGTACGGCGATGGATGTGATCAGTATTCTGACCAAGAAGCGCCAGCCGGTGACATTCTTTGAAGTCGCGGTCGAAGGCGATCAAGTAGATGAGCATCCGCGTATATATCATGACATTGCGATTGTGTATCGGTTGGGTGGCAAAGAACTGGATGAGAATGCAGTCAAGCGGGCCATTGAACTGTCGATGACAAAGTATTGCCCCGTGAATGGGATGCTGAAGGACATCGTAAACATCGTGCATCGCTACGAAATCATTGACCCGGACGCACAATAAGATTAAAATGTCATAAAATCCCGGCGGGATTTAACTTATGCCGGGCTAACTTTCAATTCTTTTTAAATGTTTTAAATTTATTGACGGTTCGTGTCGTTTTCAGTATACTGAAAGTAACATGTTATAAAAATCACAAACTCGCTTTGTGCATTCCCATTGAAAGGGATTCAACCACATGACCATTTCTTCCAACGCCACAATGCAGTCCAAAATGGAGTGGATGGACGTTGTGTCAGACGACTTGCAGCAGGTTGTCAAGAAAATGCAGGATGTCTCTTTCCTGGACAACCAATTGCTCGATGCAGCCGTAGACATGATCTTAACCGCCGGGGGCAAGCGTGTTCGCCCTTCACTGACGCTCTTGATTGGCCGCGCTCTGGGAGCTGACTATGACAAGGTGATTTCGGTAGCGGCATCGGTCGAGTTGCTGCATACGGCCACACTCGTTCATGATGACCTCGTTGACGACGCCCCTGAACGGCGTGGCGTTGCGACCTTGCATACACAGTTGCCGCTCGGGGTGACTGTCTTAACAGGGGATTTCTTGTTCGCGCAGGCGGCTGCACTGGCTGCGGAAGCTGATAGTGTGCGAATTGTTCAGGTCTTTGCCGACACGCTGGTGAGTATCTGCAAAGGTGAGATTTTGCAGGCTCAAACGCGCTGGCATGTGCCGGACCGTGAGACATATGATAAGCGCATCTATGGCAAAACAGCGGCCCTCTATGAAGCTGCCGCGTTGTCTGGTGCAATCATTGGGAGCCCTGCGCAAGAAAAGATGATTCAAGCCTTTGCTGCGTATGGTCGTGAATTAGGGATGGCCTTCCAGATTGTGGATGACGCTTTGGATTTCACCGCAGACACTACCAAACTGGGTAAGCCTGCTGGCCATGACCTGCGCCAGGGACATATCACACTCCCGACGATGTACTATCTCGATGCCAATGGCACTGACCACGACACCTTCATTGAGCAAATTTCTGATGAGGGGAATGTTGATGAGGTGGTGCAGGCAATCCGTGCCGCTAAGATGCCGCAGCAGGCACTTCAAGATGCGCGTGGACATATCGACAACGCACTAGAAGCCCTTGAAAGTTTGAACGAGTGGGCACCAGAACTGGATCACTTGCAGAACCTGGCACAGTATGTCGTTGACCGTGACTTTTAGTTTGGCCAACGACCAGCAATGACATGACACAGTGTTATCTTCACTTGACTAACGAGAAGTCGTCAGAAGCCGTTCACGTTCTATCTTGATACATCGGTCCATCACCAGACCGAGTTCGGCTTCGGCGGCATTCTCAACCGCCGCATCATGAACCACAGACAATTGTCCCCACACCACGGCTGGCTTCGGGTCACGTTGCGCTGCTTCGCGTACAATATCGGGCAAATATTCTGCACGCCGAAAGACATTGACAATATCAATCTGAATATCTGCCGGAATTGCCGTGAGGCTTGGGTAGCTAATTTCATTGTCGATGGTTGGCACAGTTGGGTTAACCGGGATAACCCTGTAGCCTGCACGCCGCAGATAAGCTGCAATTTGGTAGCTGGTGCGGGTGGGCTTGTCTGAATGCCCCACTACAGCTATGGTCTGCGCTGTTTCAAGGACTGCACGTAACGGTTGGTCTGTCGTGAGCAACATCAGCTTGCAGCCTCCTCAGGGACTGGGAATGTATAGGACAATGACTTCTCGTCCTGTGGTTTTATGGGTTGCAGTTCCTCTTGCCCTTCTTGTGGGGCATCGCGGTAGTAGAGCATCGTATGTAGGTCGTAGTCGCCTTCAGTGACGTGAACCCCCCGCACATGCATGGTGAACTCCATTTTGTGGTGCATGGTTTCGACAATACTGAAGCTCGCAACCTGCTTCGGGCCATCCCGACGGACTTTGTTCAGGCTCAGTTCAAGGCTTGGTCGCACCTGAAACGGTGTAATGTGAATTTCTACTTTCACACGCCAACCGTCATCACTGGGGGTAGCGCTCAGGTGTTCAATCTTCGTCTTTTCTGGTGGTTGTGGGACATCACCGGGTTCGAAAAAGCTAATCGTCATGGTTGTTTAGTTGTCCTGTTGAGCATTTTGGAGAATAGACCACGCTGTATCAAATTGATCAGCGGGTACAAAAACATGGTCTCGTGAAAACGCCGAAAGCGCAAGAAGCGAGACGTTAGCATCCGCTAAAAGTCGCGAAATGATCGCCATGAAACCCACCAGGTCAAAATCTAGCTCAATGTCAAAAGTAATGAGCCGGAACTGCCCTTCTTGTTGTGCGCCGGGCAACCGATGACCGAAATCTTCCCATGCCATCATCGGTACCATTAAAGAGACCTCATCCTTATCGACCAGGCAAGCGGCAAATGGTTCGGCTAGCTCTGCGACCAGTGCCGTTGCTCCAATGACAGCCTGTGGTGGCAGTTTCAGAAAGGTATAAACACGCTCATCAGTGTAGAGCGTAGCTTGTTTTAATGCATCTTTGGGCGTCAATTCAAAGAGCCTTTCGTTTAGTCATCAAACATATAGCAGGCTTCAGCATAGAAGCGGACCGCTCGTCGTTCAAGGCGTTCTTGCAACCAATTTTGAAGCGCTGCGTTTTTGGCGTCAAGTGATGTGGCTTCATCCTTGAGCGTTTCAATGGGGTAGAGCAATCGCATCGCTCGGCCATGAATGATATGGCGTGAAATGCCCGGGGGCAGCAATATTTGCTCTCTTGCGGCAAACAGAAGCTCAGCCGGTTCATAGCGCGGAAAGACGACCAGCGCTGTTGCATGTGGGTACAGGTCTAGCACTGGCTCTGTATCACTGGAGTTAATGCGTTCCAGGCGGGCGTCGTTTTTGTAGCAGTCAACAATGTCACGTAGCCGCCGCGTTCGTGTAGCCATTGTACGTTCATCAGAGCATAGAATATAGGCAGGATGAGACTCATCTTGCAGGTCAATGATATAGGCAATCGCATCACGCTGGGCGAGTTCAGCTTGCGCTTCTAACAGGTCACCGACGCGCATATCGACATGATCAAGTTTTCTGATATGACTGATGATGTCGTTTAGGGCCAGCCCTTCAACGGCGTGGTTCCAGGTATTGAGTTGAACCTGTGGTGTGTCATAATGCACAACTTGCACCAGAATATGTGGGTAGCCAAGTTGTTGCACTGAAAAACAACGATTGGCCCCGTCCAGAACGATATACTTACTCGGATCATCTGGCAAAGGGGTTACAATGGGGGGGTGCAACCAGACCTCAGCGGCAGCGATACGTTTGATGAGAGGGGCGCTACGTTGCGGGTCGTGTTCCTCATGTGGCAACAGATCACGGGTTGGGACAAAGCGCAGTTCTGGTGGGGGCACATTCAAGATTGTTTCGTCATACGTGGCACTCATGCAGATAGATAACCTTTGGTTGTCCACGAACAGGATATAGTGCGATTTATTCTAGCGGAAGATGTTCAAGTCGTTAAATGGCGATTCCGCGCATTCTAGACTAGAATTGCAGTGAACTCAAGAAAGTTGTGTTCATAACCGTAGGAGGATTCCATATGCAACGCCTAACGCTTGCTCTGACCTTTGTCGTTGTTTTGCTGCTTGGTCTTATCCTGGTGCCGACAGCAGTCAATGCACAGGATGGACCAGAGGAAGAAGATCAGATTGTTTATGTCGTGCGCTCTGGCGACAACTTATATAACATTGCGCTGCAATTTGGCGTTTCTGTTGACGCTATTGTCGCAGCGAATAATATTCAAAATCCCAGCATTATTGTAGAAGGACAGCGGCTTATTATTCCGGCACCGGGCCAAGCCACGGCGACGACGCCGCCCCCAACAACGCCAACTGCTGAGCCGACTGAGACTGAAACCGAAACACCAACGCCTGAACCAACCGAAGAACCTGTCGAAACCGCAATGCCGGATGATGAGGGTGTGATTTTCCACGTTGTGCAAGAGGGCGAAAACCTGTTCCGTATCGCTGAGTTGTATGGCACAACGGTGCTGGCGATTGTGGTTGAAAATAACATCACCGACCCGAATGTTATCACCGTGGGGCAGCGCTTGCGTATTCCAACGGAAGGCGTAACCCCAACGCCAACTGCTGAAACGGAAGACCCTACAGAAGAAGCCACTGAAACGCCAACAGAAGCGCCTGTGGCCACAGAGGAACCAACTGAGCAACCAACTGAAACAGTGACGCCTGAACCAACGGCGGAACCGACCGAAGAAGCCACCGAAGCGCCGACTGAGGAACCTGTTGAAACCGAAACGGTAACCCCCGAACCAACGGAAGAACCTACCGAAGCGCCCACAGAACAACCAGCCGAAACCGAGACTGCTACCCCTGAACCCGTCTTTAGCACAGTGGAATATGGTTTTGGCTTCGGTATTGAGGTTACGATTCCCGGTTTGGATGCTACAACGGTCGCTGGTCGTGTCGAGCAAGCAGGCGTGAACTGGGCTAAACATCAGATTGACTGGGGGCGTTATGAGCCAATTGAAGGGCAGATTCAGTTCGACGAAATTGACTTCATCGTCGCAAATCTTGAAGAAACAGGTGCGAACATTCTGTTGAGTGTCGTCGGTTCGCCAGACTGGGCACGCCCCGGCGTTGATGGGCTTGCACCACCTGCTGACTATCAGGATTATGCAAACTTTGTAGGCGCTCTGGCGTCGCGGTATGGAACCCGTGTCGCAGCCTACGAAATTTGGGATCAGCCAAATGTGCAGTCTAACTGGAATGGCAAGGCTGTTTCCGGGCAAGAATACGTCACATTGCTGACGGCTGCCTATGACGCGATTAAAGCTGCCCAGCCAGAGGTTGCTGTGATTTCGGCCGGGCTGGCACCGACCGGGGGCGCAGCCGGTATCGCGATCAATGACCGTGATTTCTTGCAGGCGATGTATGCCGCCGGGCTTGCCGATGTTTCTGACGGTGTGGGTGCGCATCCGTATGGCTGGGCTAACCCACCCGACAGCACCTGCTGCGAAAACAACCCGGACATCACCGAATTTGATGATCACCCAAGTTTCTTCTTCCTCGAAACCTTGCAAGACTACCGCGCGATTATGCTTGATGCTGGGGATGGCGAAACCTTTATCTGGGTGACAGAATTTGGGTGGGGCTCGAACGAGAACTTCCCAATAGATGCCCCTCCCGGGTTTAGCTACATTGAGGACGTCAGCCTCGACGAGCAGTCCCAGTACCTCGAACGGTCATTCACCCTTGCCGATAGCCTTGAATATGTTGGGCCAATGTTCGCGTGGAACATGAACGCCTGTCAGGTTGTCGCGCTGGACTCCTTCGAGTGCTTCTGGAGTATGCTGGACCCGGCTGGTAATCCGCGCCCGGTGTTCAATGCGCTGGCAGGGATTACGCAATAACAATTACTACAACTATGACGCGATAAGGGTTGGAAAAAGGGGTGCCGTTGGGTACCCCTATTCCGCTGTTGCCGCAACGGTTTCTGCGCCAGCAACCCGTAGCACCCGCAGCGCAAGTTGGCGCTCTACAGGCAGTAGCTCAATAGTTAAGTTGCCATTGGTGTCACGCGCCAGCGTCAACATCTCCTCGCCAATGACATTCCCGCTAAATGGGTCCCAGAACTCGACCAGATAACTCCCTGCTGGCATGTTGCTCAAAGTTAATACGGCCGGAACGGGGGTTATTGCGCGCTGTCCGGCAACGGTTTCCCATGTGTAATCGCGATGATGTACCCAGACAAGCGCCGTCCCCGTTGCGGTGTCTGCAAGTGCATAAGCCCTGAGCGGAGACCGATATTCAGCAATTTCGATGGCATCCAGTTGCAGCCAATCTTCACCCTGGTTGTCTAGCGTCACGGTATGGGCACCAGCGCTGAGCGGAATTCGAAAAGCGGTTGAACTGGTACCAGCCGAGAGATCGATTTCGAGAGCAGTACGATCGTCAATGGTGATAACGAGTCTGGCATCGGCAGAAGGCGACACCGCACGCACACGTACCGTCATGGTGGTATCTACGGGTGGGGTGACACGAAAGACCTCTGGCTGGGCGTTGGCAGCGTTATAGCGCTGTCCATAGAGATATGATGACATCGTGCTTGTAGGGGGCGTAGCACCGTCAGCAGTGAGTTCATAAACAGTGTTTTGCGGCGAGGCACTGCGGAACTGCGGATTGAAATCGTTGATAACCAGCGGTTCATAGGCAACTTCGTTGTCGGTGGTTTGTACCATCAGGCGTGGTTCAACGATGGCGAACGTGTTTTCAGTCCATTGAATACCCTGAATGAAGTATGCCAGCGGGGTATAGAGATCGTATAGGTTTTGAGGGGCGATATAGGTATCCCACCAATATGGCATAGCACTGCCGGCCGCGCCGTTGGTGATGCTCGCCCAGATGGTGTTGCGAATATGGGTGCCAGTGGGGTCATCTTCGGCAGGTTCGAACCACGGATTGAGCGAAAATTCTGTGATGAGGATGGGTTTGTCAACGGCGGCTTGCGTGGCAGAGAGCGTTTCAAACGTCAGGCGCGTCTGGTCGTCGGTGGGTTCAACGGGGCGACGTTGGTAGATTATCGCTTGCGCAAAGTCTACCAATGGACTGCCTTGAATGCTTGCTACAAAATCGCGTGTGCCCACAGAAATCAGGTGATCATTTACATCGAATTGTTGAATGGTTTCTTGTAGTGGTTGCAACCAGGCCAGCCCCTGTTCAGGCGTGAAAGCAGCAATACGGTCGGCGGCATCAACAATTTCCCATGCAAAGATGGCCGGGCTATAACTGTAGCGCGCCATCATGTAGCGTAAACGCCGTTGTAGCCAGCTCTGGGCCAGATTGTTAAAGAGGATATCACCTGCTCCGGTCAGGTTGCCGCCCTGAGTGCTGTTGTAGGGGTGATTGTCGAAGTCAGCACTGATGTTGGGGCGGGGTGGTGTAGTGGGTACAGTGACCGGAACACCGGTGTATTCGCGGAAGGACTGGTGCCAGATCAGCGTAATGTGTAAATAGATACCACGTTCTTCTGCGGCCGTGATAATCTGGTCAAGTCGATGGGCAGCCTGTTGACCAGCGTCATTGTATTGCCCGGGTGGTGACGACCATTCGAGCCCGATGAACCACGGAACATCTACATTCAAGCGGGCGTAGTTGGCACCGCTGGCTGCCAGACTGTCGAGCCAGTCGAGATAGGTATACAGACCGCCGCCTGCTTCCCATGACCACTGCAAATTTTGCCCGATGGGAAAGTAGGGCTCGTCGTTTTCAAAGCTGAAGTACTGGTTGTTCTCAGCAACCCGGACGAAGCCTCTGGCAGAAGGGTTTGGTTCAACGGTGAAATCGCCAGAACCCAGATCAACATTGTCACCACTGACTGTACCGCTGAGACGATAAGACCACTCGCCGGGTTCTGTAGGTGTGAAGCGTACCTGCCAGAATGCTGCGCCTGTCGGCTGTAGTTGCTCGGCGGGGCACGTGGCTGGTGTGCATCGGTCAGCGAATTCTTGCACAAAAAAGGCCGGCACCCGCACGCTTGTACTGTCTGGGGTAAGGAAAGTTGCCGTTATGTTCACTTCAGCGGGGTCGTAAGGATTGTTGTAGTCGCCCGGTACATCAAACTGCAACGTAAATTGTTCGTAGGCGGGCACAGTGCCGCTTGCTTGCTGGGCGATGGTATTCGTGGGTGGGGTGCTAACCAGCAACCCACAAATGGTAAGCAAGCCAAAGATGGTCCAATTGCGCAGGAATGTTGTATGCAGCATTGTAGTTACCTGTTTCGAAAATTTAGTAGCAACAATAGAAAAACTCTGACACGCCTTAGCTTAACAGAAGCCTTCTGGGAATCAACGGACGTCTTCTGCGCGTTTGAGTTGCTGTGATCTGACAGAGTGCTATAATTCAAGCATCGTAGACAATTTCCAGTTAAGGCAAAAAATCGTGGGTTCACAAAACGTCTCACAGCAAGATGTAGTCGCGCTCTTGCTCAAAGTAAGTCAACATGTCGCATCAGGAAGCACGATTGACTACTCTATTCCTGCAATTTTAGATGGTATTCAGCGTTTGACCAATGCCGTATTGGTGCGCCTGGTACTGGTACAGCCAACTGAAACGATTGTTTTTGCGTCGGGGCTAAAAGTGCCAGACCTGCAAGCGGTTGATATTCCACTGCACATTCATGCGCAGGCCAACGAAGCAGTTACGCTTACCAGCTTTGATGGGCTTGACACAACACTGAAATTCGCGACTTTTGCAGAATTTTTTCGCTCGCTGATGGCCTTTCCGCTAGAACTCAGTGACGAAGCCCAGCAGGCAACCTTGTGGATGGCCTTTGAAGAGGGTGCTGGTTTGGAAAACGCGGACTACGAGGTTCTGAACCTGCTGGCCTTGCAAGCTGTTATTGCGATCAACAGTGCTTATACGCTGGCGGTGGCTGAAATTGAACATCAGCAACGTGAAGCCCTGTTGGCCAATGATGTTGAACCCATCATCATTGTTGACACAGACTTTCAAATCCGTGTTTTTAATGCCGCTGCTGAAAAACTCTTTGCTGTGTCTGCTGAATTTGCGCTGGGCAGACCGTTTGCAGAGGTGATCCAGAGCCAAATGTTGCAAGATATGCTCAACGCTGGCACCAATGCACGCCCGGATGCGGAATATATGGCTGACAACGGTATGACGTTTTCGCCGCATGTGAGCCAGGTCGTTGCCAGAGACGGCAGTGAGCATGGTTGGCTGATGGTATTGCGGGATGTCACACGGTTTAAGAACCTCAGTGAGAATATGAGCAATTTCTTGCATACAGTCTCGCATGATATTCGGTCACCGATGACGGCTGCCAAGGGCTATGTCGATATGTTGCGCATGGTTGGTCAGGTCAATGATAAGCAGGATATATTCATCCAGAAGACGCTTACCAGTATTCGCGATATGACCAATCTGGTCGAAAAAGTGCTAGATGCGGGGCGGCTTGACCCTGAAATGGATGTCTACGAGATTCGGCGCGAAACCACGGACCCGACAGCAATTATTGCAAAGGTTGTTTCAACACTGACGGCCGCTGCGGAACAGAACAGTATCACACTGACGTCAGAAGTATCGCCAAATGTTCCGGTTATGTACATTGACGAGCTGATGACTGAACGGGCTATCACGAATTTGGTTGAAAATGCGATCAAGTATTCGCCACCGGGTGGCAAAGTCCATATTGGCGCTAAAGTTGAAGACGACATGCTGGTTCTTTCGGTTGCTGACAACGGGTATGGTATTTCGCAAGAAGATCAGGAACGCTTGTTCGAGCGTGGTCAGCGTGTGCGCCGCAAGGAACATAAAGGCATTCGGGGTTCGGGCCTTGGGTTATTTATCGTGCGGAATGTGGCACGTAAACACAAAGGATTTGCCAATGTTGAAAGTGAAGTCGGCAACGGTAGCACATTTTCAATTTCAATCCCGTTGATCCCTGAAAATCTGGTTGGTGGGGGGCAGCCTGGCACTAAACCCGGGGGCAATAGCGCGAACCGCAACACGGATACCGCTTCGAAATGATGTGTTCATAGCATTTCTCAAGTCTGTTTAGCCTTGCCAAGGTTGTCAGGGCTCTCTTAACGTTACTTCGAATTTCCCCTATAATACGAGTCCACATCGTTGCAGTGCTAAAGGACTATACCCTATGCCCATTCGTGTATTATCAAATATCGTTGCGGCCCAGATCGCGGCTGGTGAAGTTGTCGAGCGGCCAGCATCGGTGGCTAAAGAACTGCTGGAAAACGCGCTTGACGCTGGCGCAACAACGATCAGTATTGAAATCCGCGGGGCAGGTTCAACATTAATCCGGGTACGCGATAACGGGGTAGGAATTACGGCCGATGAAGTCGAACTGGCACTGGAACGCCACGCGACAAGTAAGCTGACAGCGATTGATGACCTCGCTGAAATACATACACTCGGCTTTCGGGGTGAGGCGTTACATAGCATTGCATCTGTTAGTCGCCTGACATTGACGACCTGCCACCGCGATGCCGACATGGGAGCGCGCGTAATGGCGGATGGTGGGGTGGTGCAATCGGTACAGGGAATCGGGGCGGCGCAGGGCACCATTGTTGAAGTTGCCGATTTGTTTTATAACGTTCCGGCACGGCGCAAATTCCTTAAAAGTGACGCTACCGAAAAGCGACATTTACAGAATGTAGTTTATCAATACGCGATGGCGTATCCAGATGTGCGTTTTAGCTTAAAATTAGATGGCAAAGACGTCTTTCACACCAGCGGCAATGGGGATTTGCAAGACGTGCTGGTGGAGGTGCTTGGGCTTGATGTAGTGCGGGATATGGTCGATGTCGAACCCTTGCCACCCGCGCGTGATGATCTGCCAGCAATCAATGTTTATGGCTACACTACGACCCCGCATACTACCCGCGCCAATCGTAATGGCATTCATATCTTTGTTAATGGGCGTGCGATAGCTGACCAGCGACTCACTTATGCTGTTGTGCAAAGTTATCACACGATTTTGCCCTCCGGGCGGTATCCGATTGCGGTGCTTATGGTCGAATTGGACCCGGCCGAAGTTGATGTGAATGTACACCCAACCAAAGCGGAGGTCCGCTTTCGCTCACCAGATGCTGCCTTTACGGCCGTACAACGTGCTGTGCGGCGTGCAGTGTTGAGTAGTATGGATGTTCCACCACTTCATGAGCGGCCGACACATAGTGGTGGTAATGATCGCAGCGATGAATGGGAGGGGCGCAACTTTAAGAAGGCGTTCTCTCACGATACTCCCAGGAACGGGACACCATACGCGCCGCCGTTGACGGAGCAAGAACGCGCACGGCAGATGGGGTTAGAATTCGACGACCTTTCACCGGGGCGATATTCACAGCAAGCTGCGCCGGAGGACGACTACCCTGGTGACAGTGAACAGGACACATACGAACCGCATTATGATCTACCATCGCCACCTTATGTTACATCTCAGACACCCCCGGAAGACCCCACTGCTATCCCTGAGACGATTGAGCCACCGCAGCGCCCACGCACCTTGCCGATTCTGCGCGTGGTCGGGCAAATCAGTGCAACGTATATCATAACCGAAGGGCCGGCGGGTATGTATTTGATCGACCAGCACGCTGCGCATGAACGTATTTTGTACGAGCAATTTATGGCGGCTTATCGTCAACAAACGCTGACCGTGCAAACCGTGCTAGAGACGACCATCGTTGAGTTGGGACAGTGGCGCGCACAGCGTCTTGCCGACGTCGAACGACAGCTTGCCAATATTGGCTTCGAGTTTGAGCCATTTGGGCATAATGCGGTGCGGATTGTTGCTGTTCCGGCGATGCTGGCTGACCGCGACCCGGGGCTGATTCTGGAACGGTTGTTAGATGATGTTGAGTTGGGCAATATCCCCGGTGCGCAGGACATTGAAGCAAAGTTGGTCCGCAAGATTTGCAAAGCGGTGGCGATCAAGGCTGGTCAAGTGCTGAGCTATCAGGAAATGCAGGGCCTTGTCACTCAGCTAGAGCGCTGCGAGAACCCATTGACCTGCCCGCATGGCCGCCCGACATTGATCCACATGAGCAATGACCGCCTCGAAAAAGAGTTTGGTCGTACCTAGCGCGGAGGACTTGAAATGCGAGCACAGCATGATATTCAAACTGTAGAACAGTTCGATAAATTCACGGCCTTGCCTGAAAACAGTGACCACTTATTCGAATATATTGCTGGAGAGGTGGTCGAAGTGCCGTCAAACCCACGTTCATCAGAGATTGCGATCACAATTGCATTTCATCTGAAGCTGTATCTACGTCAGTCCGGACGTAAGGGGCGAGTTACAGGTGAAGCGGGTGGCTATCAAGTCTCAGGCGAGCGTTATGCGCCAGACGTGGCCCTGCTGCTAGATGATGCAGCAGATACGCTTGTATCAAGCGGTTATCATCCACACCCACCGACCCTCGCCGTTGAGATTATCTCTCCAACAGATCAGATGCGACGTGTAAACACCAAAATCAGCAATTACCTGGCGGCGGGCACGGTTGTATGGGTGGCGTATCCTGATCAAAAAGTTCTTACAGTGCATCAGTCTGGGCACCCTGTTCGTGTCTATGGTGAGCATGATGTGCTTGACGGTGGAGCGCTATTGGCAGGATTCACTTTAAATGTTGTAGAGGTATTTGAATAAACAAAAAACCCCTCTATGCGTCTAGAGGGGCTTTTGAGGTGTAGAAAGTGCGCCTTGTCTAGCTTTGAATCTCGTCGGTCGCGGCATCAAGGAATGGAATTTCACCCTTGGACCATGACACCAGCAGCGGCACCGCGATGAAGATGGAGCTGTAAGTACCACTCGTCAAACCGACCAACAAAATAACCACAAATTGCCGGATAGTTTCCCCGCCGAACAACACAATCGCGATCATGACGAAAATGGCGTTAAGCTGCGTTGCCAGCGAACGGTGAACGGTCTCAAGCACGCTGCGGTTGACGATCAGCTCGTAGGATTCACCCCGGCGGCGCGGAATGTTCTCACGGATGCGGTCGAATACCACAATCGAGTCTTGCACAGAAAAACCGACTACCGTCAGCAGCGCGGTCAAGAACAGCGCATCCACCTGCCAGTCGAACAACAAGCCCATAATTGACATGACGGTGACCATAATCATGATGTCATGCAACATGGCGACAATCGCGCAGGCACCATAGCGGAAGGGATGTGGCACCTTGCGAAACGCGAAGTAGATGAAGCCGAGAATTACGAATGTCGCGGCCAAAGTCGCGATAAAGGCAGCGCGGGACACTTCTTGACCGACAGATTCTGACACCTGCGAGACTTCTGTTGAATTACGATCGAGCGGCGCAACTTCTGCTTCTAGCTGTGCTTCAATGTCTAGCACATCCTCTGGTGAAAGTTCATCGGTACGCACCGACCAGCGGCTACCGTCGGGGTAGGTGGTCGGTTCAGACTGAAGGGTTTCAATGTCATAGCCAACTTCTTCAATTGCTGGCACCAATTCTTCACGGGTAGCAGTGCGCTGAAACTGAACAATCACTGTCGTTGCAGCGACTTCACCGCCGTCAATGGTGTTGAACTCTGCTGGCGGGGTTTCTGGGTCAAGTGGTACCCGTCCCCCAAGCGCATCAACAGCAGCTTGTATTTCCGTGTCTGTTAAGTCTTGATCTGCCCTGAATGACCAGCGGCTATCTTCGGGGAGTTCTTCCTGCTCAATAGCGCTGAGTTCCTGCACGATGATGTCGTCGAGGTCGAACTGTTCAAGCACATCGCGAATCTCTTGCTCACCGACTTCTTCACGGAATTGGAGTGAAAGCAACGTTCCGCCAGTGAAGTCAATGCTGAGCTGGAGCGGGGTTCCTGTCTGCGCAGTCGAATAGATCAGTGTCAGGATACCGAACGAAATCAGGATGCCCGAAAATAGAAAATAATACCGACGACGTTCTACAAGGCTAAACATGTGCTTAGGCTCCCATCAGTTGCTTGTTCTTGGCGAGACGTTCGCCGAACAGGTCAAGGAATAGCGCCAACCACGTGCGTGTCACGACGATGGCGGTGAACAGGTTGATCACGAGTCCAATACCGAGTGTAATAGCGAACCCCTGCACCGCGCTGGCACCAAACGTGCGGCCGAACACAAACAAGATGATGCAGATGATGATCGTTGAGATGTTCGAGTCGCGGATAGAGGTCCAGGCGCGTTCAAAACCGAGGTTCACGGCCCGGTCAAGGCGCTTACCGTCGCGCAGCTCCTCTTTCATTCGCTCAAAGATCAGGATGTTACCGTCTACGGCAGTACCAATGGAGATTAAGAAGCCCGTGATAGCCGGTAATGTCAGGGTGACGGGGATGCTCTTATAGAGCGCGAAGTTGATCGAAGCAAAGATCATGAGTGCTAGCGCTGCGGCCACACCCGGGACACGATAGTAGATTGACATAAAGATTAGCACCACAATCACGCCGATAACACCAGCGCGGACCGACCGTTCGATGGAAATTTCACCGAGGGTGGGGCCAATCTGGTCATAAGCGGCGACTTCTAGCGGCACGGGCAGCGCACCAAAGCGAAGCTGGTTGGCAAGCACCTGTGCTTCCTGGCGCGTGAAGTCACCAGTGATGCTTCCCGAGTCGCTGATGACAGCTTGAATGACTGGCGCGGACAATACCACACTGTCGAGTACGATGGCCATCGGTTGCCCGACATGGCTGCGCGTGTGGGCCGCGAACTCGTCCTGAAAATCACCAGCGATGCTGAAGGCGATTTCGTACTGGTTGGTGTTGGGGTTAATGACTGCCTGCGCACCGTCGAGCGCTTCACCCGTGATAATGGTTGGGAAGGGGCTACCGGTTGCGCGGCCATCAGTACCTGCAAGAACACCGTTGTTACACTTGCTTTCAATTTCTGGCCCAGAACGCACACCACCGTCTTGTGCGGTAATTTGTGCATCCGTTGGCGCAGCTTTACCGAAAATTGCTGCGTTTGGCGTAGACGTTGGCGGTGGAGGTGGCGGGGTAAACGTCGGGCGAATTTCAGGCGTGGGGTCCTCAACCGGGCCTTCTTCTTCAGCACGACGCTGTTCGTCAAGATCCTGTTGAGCGGTGGTGTATACACAGGCACCTTCACCGGGCCGTGCTGAACCTACTGAATAGTCAACGAATTCGAGTAGGGCAGTAGCCTGGATGGTTTCCAACGCAAGTTCGCGGTCGCTGACACCGGGCAATTCTACGATGATACGGTCACTTCCCTGTCGTTGGACAATTGCTTCAGAAAGCCCGAGCCCGTTAACGCGCCGCTCAATGATGTCCGCAGCAACATCCATGTCACTATCTTCGACATTATCAATGCTGGCACGCAGCAAGACACGTGACCCGCCCTGCAAGTCAAGACCTTGCACTATTTCTGGCTGGAAGTCAAATGCACCGTCAATCGTGACACCGGGGGTGTCTGGTAGATTGATATAGACCGTAACCGCAGCCAGCAAAATAACAAAAACTAACCAAAAACGATAATTTTCCATGAATCGGCGTCGACACAGGCATGGTCATTGTTTCATTGCTGCCCGTGCGCGTTCTCCTTCCTGTTTCATGCCACTTGTGGGTAAGCTAACGTCTATCATCACGTTATATGACGATAGACGTGAAAGTCCTCAATTAAGCCGCAAGGATGTTACCACCACGCCGGGCTTTTGCCAATGGCTTAGTCTGCACCAGAACCTGAGACTTCAGTTGGTAATCCCTGCGCAAGCCGTAGATTTTCTTTCAGTTCTTCAGGGTCGTAGCGACGGTTAATGGCTGCGGTCAAAATGCGGATTTCGAATCCTTCGGCAAGCCGTAAACGGGCAACCCCAATTTCATCATCAAAGTGAGTTACCGTGCCGATCAAACCGCCAAAGGTAATGACGTCATCACCAACTTCGATAGTGTTGAGGTATTTAATGTGCTTTTTGTATTCGCGTTGTTTGGGAAAGACCGCCAGTGACCAGTAGCCGACAATGATCAGCAGGATAATCACCAGCGAGAAAATAATCTCCATTGTGCGGTTTCCCTTCCAAATTCGATGGTCGTTAGTGATACACTATAGCAGTTGCGCTTGGGAATTGAACTAGAATTTCCTTAATTTCTACGTGGTTTTGTGTTACTATCCGTTGCGGCTTATTATGCATCATTGAAGGAAGATACATCGCCCAATGCGAGTTGTAACCCAAGAAAACGTCATAGAGCGCAACCGCTCCCTTGCACAGATCAGCTTTTTTTTCAGCATCGCAGCATTGATTGCTGCATTTCTAGCGACAAATGCGCTGGGGAGTGAGAATGAAGAAGTTGCATTTTACATTCAGTGTGGGGCGATGCCGCTGCTTTTCCTTGTGATTCTGTTCTCGGTTCGCATGGCGAATAACTGGATTCGCGAGCCTGTCCCCTGGAATGCTGTTCAGGAGGCGTTACGCGGCATAAGCGCAGATTCAACGCTGTATCACTATGTCATGATGCCAGCACGCCATATACTTGTGTCACCACATGGCGTCTATCTCATCTACCCGTTATTTCAGGATCGCCCGGTGGTTGTCAAAGGCAAAAACTTCACGATGCCCGGTGGCCTATTTGCGCGGATTCTGGTCTTTATGCGGCAAGAGGCGATTGGTGATGCCGTTGCGCTGGCAGAACTTGAAGCAGAATTCGCCCAAAAACAGATTAACAATATCCTTGGCACCTCTATTGAAATTCAGCCAGTCATCACCTTCATACACCCGAATGCTAAAGTGATGATTGAGGATGACTCACCTGTGCCAGTGACAGCTACCGAGTCGGGCAAAGATATTCCAACACTGAAGGAATATTTGAAGTCTCAGAAGGGCGAAGGTCGGCCCACACTAAGCGAGGAACAAGTTGACGCGCTAGATCAGCATTTTATCTACGAATAGTTTCAGCATCTAAAAACAATGCCTGTTTCGCTGCGCTGGCTTCTGGTACTCGGCATCCTTTTGTTAAGCGCTGCGTTGCGTTTGCATCAGCTTGACGATGTTGCATTGCGTGGCGACGAGGCTTTTACAGTCATCCACTGGGCACAGACGCCATTCACAGAAAATTGGTTTGACCTCGTTCAGCGTGAACCGCACCCCTTTCCTATCTTCCTGACATATTGGGCGTGGACAGAGCTTGTGGGAAGCTCTGAGCTGGCAGTGCGATTGCTGCCTGTGTTCAGCTCGCTAGCTGGTACGGCTGGCATGATGGCATTGACGCGACTTATGCTGGGGCGCTGGTGGGTGGCGTTGTTGGCGGGGGTGTTGTGGACGCTCAACCCGTTCTTGCTTTATCACGCCCAGGATGCTCGCAACTTTTCAAGTGCGGCACTATTCGCGGTACTAGCGGTGTATTGGTTTCTTCGAGCCCTACGACACCCAGCAGTAGAACAATCTCTGCGCCCTTGGATACCCTATATCATTGTGCAGGTGCTTGGGGTGTATGTCTATTTCTTTGAATTGTTCACGGTGGCAGTGGTAGGCATGTTCTGGCTGGGGACGTTACGCACGCGACCGGGGTTGTTAGGAGTGGGGGGGCGAGTCTGGTCAGCCATTGCTGTTTTGTTGATGCCCATTGCGCTGCAATTTTATGCAGTGATTTTTGTCAGCGATTATGAAGGCACTGCGGTCACGACTGAGATTATGCTGCTCTTTGAGCAATTTATCCCGACGTTGTGGTTTGGGTTTAACACTACGAATGCTGTTTGGGGCCTTGTGTTCCTTATGGCGGTTATGGTGGGTGGGATGGTGCTGCACCGTGAGATGACAACACTAATCGCGCTCTGGGTAGCTTTGCCGTTGCTAGCGCTGACAGGGGTGTCTTACTTTTCCGCCGTTTTCCGTCCGCGCTATATTATTCATGTCGTTCCGGCATTTATTCTGGCGTTGCTGATGCTCACGTTCATGTTGCCGCGACGTTTTGAATGGCAGCGGATGGCGCAGATGCTCCCGGTATTGGCTGTACTGATGCTTAGTACAGTATCGTATGGTGAAATCCGTGATTACTTCCTAACTGATCCGCCGAAAGCACCGGACTGGCGAGGGTTAACGGATTATCTTGAGGCGCGAACGACTGAACACGATGTCATCATCACGGCGGAGGCTGATCCTGCGATAGAATACTATTTCGATGGCAATATTTACTATCTGCCCACCGACGACGATAATCCAACCACAGACTTTGCGCAGCTACTTGAGAATTATGACGCGGTTTATGTTCTTTCCGGGGCACGGACGGGGCCCGCAGGTCAGTATTTCCAACAGAACGCGCAATTGATTCCCGGTGATACCTACCTGGGTGTGTTTCAGGTGCGGCGCTGGGAGGTCGCAGCACGAGAGATTGCAGTGCCATTGAACGTGCAATTTGGAGATGTTGCTCGTCTACATGGGTATACGGTTTTGCAAGGGGCGCGAGACGGAGCGATCTTGCTGTTGTACTGGGAGCCGTTGCGCCAGACGGCAACTGAATACAGTATTCTAACGCATGTGGTCGCCGCCGGGGGCGATCCGTTTGCACAGCCAGTTCTTGCCGCACTGGATCATGGCATTGCGGGGAGTACGATTTCGACAACAAGCTGGACACCCGGCGTCATCATCCGCGACGTTGTGGCGGTGCCCGCTTCAGGTGCTGAAGCCGTGCAGGTGTTGGTCGGGATGTACGAAACCACAAACCCCGACATACTACTACCTTTGCTGGAAGCAGATTCTATGCAAGAAGAAAACAGACGCTATGTCCTCCCCTCGATTGTAGAAAGCTCTCGTTAGGACCGTTGAACCGTTGCGGTCAGGATAGATTCCAGTGTTTCGAGGTCACGTTGCATTTCGCTTGATAGATAGCCATGCAGCATGACTTTGGACACAAACGCCGCGACACTTTTGAAGTCAATTTCCGCTGTGTATTGAATGTAAGCGCCGTGTTGACCCTCTCTTGTTTCAGCACTTAACTCCCAGATGATGTTGAGCGTGACGGGCATATCTGTTTGAAAGGCGAGGCGTTGTCCCGGTATACCTTCTACATGGCCGAGGGTGCGGAATTTTTTGCCGCCCGGTAAATCAATCACAGCCATAACATCGCCAGAATCACCGTTGCGGTCAAGAACCTCAATTGATTCCAGTCGTTTGACGATTTGCGCGAGCTTGTCGGTATCTGTAAGGGTTGCGTAAATTTTGTCAGGGGTGAACGGGAGCCAGTGATCACAGGTGACAGATTGCATCGATGGTTCCTTTGAATCAAATGTTGGGCATTTCAGGTGGGGTGAAATGCATGCTAACTTTACATCCATTATACGACAAAAGGATATAGAATGAACCAGAATCAGCGACTTTGTTATGGGTGCGGCTGATTCTGACCAGAAGTTAAAAGGCTATTTTTCTGAAAGAGGAACAGGCAGTGCCTATTCTCCATCACGCAATTGATTAAGGCGGGCTTCCCACTTGGATACCAGTCGATCATAGGCGGACTCGCTGATTTCGCCGTTGGCGAAGCGCATATCCAGGTTGTCAATCAATGCCTGGATTTCAGCAGGGGTCGTGGGGTTACCGGGGGCCGCTTGCTGTTGGGGTTGTTGCTGCTGCATAGGGGGTTGTTGCATCTGGTTCTGATTGGCCAACTGTTGTTGCATTTGCTGCATTTGCTGCATCATTTGCATCATCATCTGCTGGTTTTGTTGTGCTTGTTGGGCCATCTGGTTATTCTGTTGTTGCCCGAAGCCCGGCCCTTGTTGCCCGAAACCAGCCCCCATTGACTGACCGATGCCAAAGCCCAACCCGGCACCAGCCAACGCACCACCCATGCCTTCGTTCTCAGCGGCAGCGCGACGGACTTCATATTCTTCGAGGCGGAAGAAATCTTCTTTGCTACCGACGAGGTTAAGGGCTTCCTCGCGAGAAATCTGCTTGCGCTGGAAGGGGCGAGCTTCAAAGGCTTTAATCCGCATCCCAAGTTGCTGGAAGCCTTCGTTCAATAACGCTAGTGACGCGCCCTCAAGCTCACGTAGCATGGCATTAGCGTCTTGCTCGGTCTGGATAGCCTGTTGGCTCAAGATTTGCGCAATTTCTCCAAGTAAAAGCGCTTGAATGCGGTCGCGTAGATCGTCGAGCATGACTACCGGCTGGCTCATCCCAAATTTCTTGAGGAACCGCACCGGGTCTTCAATGCCGATTTCAACCACACCATTTGTCATGAGTTGCATGACGCCAATACCCTGCTGTGTATAGATGGTGATAGGAGGGTTGGTGCCCCATTTTACCTGCGGCATGTCTTTCATGTTGACGAAATATACTTCTGCGGTAAATGGGTTGCGCCCACCAGTGACCAGACCAACCAGACCCGAGAGCAGTGGCAGGTTGGCGGTGCTGAGTGTGTGTGCCCCCGGCCCAAGTGCATCTAATACTTGACCACGGCTTACGAAGACAGCAGCCTGGCTTTCATTGACGATACATTGTGACCCCATGCGGAAGTCACCAGCACCGGCCTGTGGTTCACGGTATACCAACTCGTCGGGGCGAACGTTGGGGTGGTCTACAACATCAATAATACGTGGCACGTGCTTGCTCCTTACCTCAATCAAATTGTTTGGCGATAGTTGCGCAATTTAGTTGTTTGGGTTTATACGATACCGTTCAAGACATCATCACGCAGATCATAAGCGCGATTGGCTTCCATCATCAGGTTGTCCAGATGCGTAAGTGCTTCGGGGATACCTCGGCGGCTGCTCACAGCTTTTTCAAATTGTTGGAGGCCATCGGCAATATCTTCAGTATAACGGATCATCGCTTCGTCAAAGGCATAGACGGTTTCAAGGTCGTCTGGTGTAATTTTGTTGGCAGCCAGGAAGCCTGAATAGCCCGGTGCATCCGTGGCGATGCGGTCGATGAATGTCTGGAATTTGGTTTTGATGCTTTTGGTTTGCCCCATGTAGGTTAAGCCGCCAATTTGCAATAACTGAACTTCTATCTGGTCAAGCTGGTTGCGCAGTTGACGAAATTGTGATGCAACATGTTCACGTAACATGCGGTCGGCGGTGCGACGTGTGGTGTTTTCCATATAACCGCGAAACCCGGGCATTTTGCCAGCAATCCAGCTAAAGCCACGTCGCTGACTCACGATTTTTTCATATAGATCATCCATAGACGCATATTCTCCCTACTGTTCAGGCAATTGTGCATACAGTTTAGCACAGAATCCGTATTTCGACCTGGAACTGCTAGAATAGGCACGTTTGAGGTACGCAACCCATACAAGAGGAGGCAATTATGGGTGCAAAAGAGCAAGGTGCAGACGCAGTAACTGTGCAGAATCGGTGGCAGGTTGTGCCGCGTACATTGTGCTTCGTCACGAACGGCGACGACATTTTGCTGATGAAGCGCGGACCACACAAGCGCATTTTTGCCAATCACTACAACGGGGTAGGGGGGCATATTGAGCGCGACGAGGACCCACTAAGCAGCGCACGCCGCGAGATCAAAGAAGAAACAGGGCTAGAGGCTGTCAATCTGCGTTATTGTGGTTCAACGCACATTGATGCAGGGCAAGCAACGGGTATTTTGCTTTTTGTTTTTGTCGGGGTTGCGCAACAGCGTGAGGTTATTGACTGCGAAGAAGGTGAATTGCAGTGGTTATCGCTGCAAGATGTGCTGGCAGATATGCGGCTTGAGTCACCAGCACGTCGCTATGTTGAAGACTTACCAATCATTTTGCCACGTATTTTTGAAGCAGACGCCACGCCGTTTTTTGCACATGTGAGCTATGATGACGCCGATACTATTTTGTTTCGTGTGGCGGAATAGCTATTCGTCTTCAGGGACGTCAACCCATTCGGATTGTTCGACCGGGGTCAGGTTTGAGGTGGCACGTTTGGCGTCAATAGGTAGGTGGATGTGAAATATACTGCCTTTGCCGAGGTGAGATTCAACGTTAATGTGTCCACCGTGGCTTTCGATAATGTGTTTGACAATTGGCAGCCCCAAACCAAGCCCGCCGAACAGGTATTCTTTGTAGGTTTCGACACGTTCGAAGCGTTCGAACAGGCGTGGCATAAAGTCGTCTGGAATGCCGACACCGTGGTCCTGGAAACTGACATCAAGGTGCGTGTCTGTTGCACGTGCAGTGATGATGATTTCGCCACCGGCCGGGCTAAATTTGAAGGCATTGTCTAGCAAATGCACGAATGCACGCACTAACCCGTCATGGTCGGCAATCAAGGGTGGGATACCATTGGCAACATCTACCCGGAGTACCGCCGGGCTTTGGGCGGTCATACTTTTAAGTTCATCGACCGCTTCTGTGATTAATTCACCAATATTGATCTTGCTAAAACCAAAGTCTAGCAACTCCATTTCTTGCACAAAAAGCAGGTCATTCACCAGGCTAATGATGCGATTGAATGACACGTTGATCTTTTCAATGCCCATCGTCAATGCTGCCCCTGACAATGCGCCCGCTTTGAGCAATTGAATATAGCCTTTGGCAGCGGTGAGGGGGGTACGCATTTCATGGGCGATGGTGTCTAGAAATTCGTCACGTTTTTGTTCTTGCAAGCGCAGTTCATCGTAGGCTTTTTCGACCTTGGCCTTTTCGATTTGCAGGTCACGGAGGGCCTGCGCGTCGTTGGCTCGCATCCGCTCAATCATAGTGCGAATAATGGTCAACACCATGGTGGGGTTTTGCTGGATAGCGGCTACAAAGGTGGTGCGGTCGATTTCGATAACGGTAGTGGGTAGTACGGTGGTGACAGTTGCGCTGCGCACGGTGTCATGCAATAGGGCCATTTCGCCGAAAAATTCGCCGCCAGTCCCCTGCCGTAAGATTCGTACTTCACCGTCTTGCATCTGCTTGGTGATTTTGACTTCGCCGTCGCCGACAAGGTAGAACGTGTCGCCAGTTTCGCCTTCAACACACAGGGTTGTACCGCTGGGATACGTTTTGATACGTGCCAACTGCGCGATGGCCTGCAAGACACTTTCGCCTACATCTGGAAATGCCTGTCGAAGTAAATCTATTGCGTCTACCATTTCGAAACCCTTGTCACTGCTACATGCGGCGCTTTTTCAGGCAGTGTAACATCGAACGTAGTACGGCGCTAGCGCAACACCATAAGGGCCTGTTGTTAGCTGATTCTATAAAAGGTAAATGAGTGTTTGCATTCTGATGCTTATGGAATAGAATCATCACTGAGACTTCGACATACTATAATTCATTTACACCGAGGTTTTTCATGGCAACTATAAGTGATGTGCAAGAAAAGCGGAGCGCGACTTTCGGCACAACCCCGACCTTCTGGGGGGCAATCCGGCGCTCACTTCGAGAAAGTCGCCTGCCGTGGTTGTTTGTCTTTCCGTCAGCACTTGTAATGGCATTTGTGACGCTTTACCCGCAGATTTATCAGGTTTACATGTCATTCACGAACTTCGATCAACGGCATTTTAACCCACAAAATGCGCCTGACTTTGTTGGGCTGGAAAACTATTCACAAATATTGATTGATGGCATTCCCATCGCAAATTATGACTTCTTTCGGTTGTTTGCCTTCAATTTAATCTGGACATTTGTCAACGTGTTTTTCCACGTGTCAATTGGTGTGGCAGTGGCGATGCTGCTCAATACTAAAAATCTGTTAGGGCGTCGTCTTTATCGCTCAATTTTCATCATTGGCTGGGCGGTTCCGCAGTTTATTGGTGCGCTGGTGTGGCGTAATGCGTTTGACGATCAGTTTGGTGCAATTAACCTGCTGGCCGGTGAAGCCAATGCCCGCATTGGAACGGCAATTCCAGAAGATACACGCTGGCTTATTGATGAGTCACCACCGATAGATGTACCCGGCATTGCGTATCCGGTAGATATGTTCGAGATTTTACCGACGGCGTTTTATGCGGTGCTGATTGCGAATATCTGGTTTGGGTGGCCGTTTATGATGATTGTTGCGACGGGGGCGCTACAGAGTATCCCGAGCGAAATGTATGAGGCTGCTGATGTTGACGGGGCCAGTAAGTGGACGCAATTTTGGTCGATCACGGTGCCACTTATCCGCCCGGCGATGGTGCCCGCGATTATGCTGGGGACGATATGGACCTTCAACGCCTTCAACATTATCTTCTTTATCACAGGGGGTGGGCCGAGCCGAAGAACGGAGATTCTTGTTACACAAGCCTATAACCTGCTGAACATCAACTCGCTAGAAGGGCGCTTTGGTATGGCCGCTGCCTTCTCGCTGGTGGTGTTCTTCATACTGGGTATCATTACCATTATCAATAACTACATCACCCGTGCAACGGAGTCCTACGATGAAGCTTAATCTCAACATTGCAGCCAACGCATCGAATATTGATTTTCAGCGCATCGGAAGTCTGGCAATACGCCAGCTCATTTTGCAGATTTCATTGATTGCAATTGCGGTAGTTGTTGCATTCCCGGCGGTGTGGATCATCGCAATGGCGACTGACGCTCGCAGCTTGCCGCAATATACCGAAATTGTGATCATCCCTGAAACGATTTCAACGACGGCATTTTCCAAGCTGCTTTTTGAGCCATTCCCGACGAATAGCCTCCCGTTCTGGCGTATGCTAGCAAATAGTTTGTTTGTGGCACTGGGTACGGCGCTGTTGGCAGTGGTGTTAGGGGCTAGTGCTGCTTACGCTTTTTCGCGCTTTAAGTTCATTGGGCGCAAATTTGGGTTGTTGGGTTTTATCTTGCTTTTGATGATGCCTGCCACCGGAACACTGGTGCCGCTTATCGCAATTTTCAGCCTGGTGCGTGTGCATGTCTTTTTTGGGACATTTGCGCCAGCATTGTTCTTTGGATTTATGGCGGCACTGGCAACTTTCGGTGTCAACGCTGCATGGCGCAACGCCCTTAGCCGAAGTGTTTTAAAGAATAATGTACCCCTACAGGCGAGTGCGCTTGTGGCGGTGATCATGTTTGTTTTTGGCCTGCAACTCGGTGGGTGGGGCATTATGTTCTACAACAGCGATGCCTATGATACGTCTATTCGTCAGCCGTTGACGGCGACAAACGAAATTCGCGACGAAGTGCAAGCCATCACGATTCAGATTCCGCGCCGAGAAGCCAATATTGATCGTCAACGCAACTTCCTTATTGATGCCGAGGCAGAATACGCCAATTTTGCGAATTTCCAGGACACCGTGAATGAAGAGTTTAGCGGTGCAACGGCCTTTATCACTGGAGCAGGGGGGGTGACGCAGCAGATTGCAACATCAACCAGTTTCGGTAGTGCGTCGATTGCGACGGTGCCCACAAATGTTGCTGATCCACTGGCAGTGCGCGAACGCTCCTTGTTAGCAGAATTGCGCGACCAGGAACGCGAAGTGATTGAAACTGAATTTGAGGTTGAACAGCTTCAGGTAGATCTCGAAAACACGCAACAAGCCTATGATGAGGCACAGCAGCCATTCCTTGATTTACGAACTGATGCGATGGTTGCAATTGCGTTCCCTTACGTTGCTGGCACAACGCTTTTCAGTATCGTCATCGCTGGGGGGTTGTGGTTTGCATTCCGCACTGTGAACAAAGACCAAATCGCTGTGATTCGGCGAGATCGTTTTCAGTTTGTGTCCTTAATTGGGTATGTACTTATTGTGGGGTTGGTAACCTATGCGTGGTTCGACAAGTACTACGAAAGCCCCACGGCTGAAGCTGGCCTGGAAGATGGCGGTCTGCTTTATGATATTCGATTGACTTTCACCGATGAAGATGCACTTTTCGAAGAATTGGAACCCTTCCGCCAACGTGCTGCGCTTGAAGGTGACGTTGTGCGTATTGAAGAAGAAGGACTTGATGCGTACACCGATAACCTGGGTAACCGTCAGCAGGTGGTCGAAAGCGCAATTACACGTATGGAAGCAATTAATGCCGAACTGCGCCCTGAACCCACAGTGCTCGGGTTGTTAGAATTGCAAGAAATTGAAACAGTCTATGCCGAGACCGCAGAATTTGTCCCGACATCTGATCAGTTTGCCACTGCGACTGAAGAGGTCTTGCTGCGCGATTACTTACCCGTTTTGCAAGCACGCGAAGATGAATTGCGCGATGAATTAATTCTACTGAGCTTTGACGGCATGCTGCGCACCGATGGTGTTAGCGGCATAGATGTTGAAGCCTTGCAATCTGCTTTTTTGACAGTACAAAACGGCGTAGAGCGTCTGACGGAAGTCCAGCTTGCGTTAGATGAACGTAGTGCCTTCACGCGCAGTGAGACAATCGACTGGCAGGAAGTTCAGCGTGATGTCGTGCGTGATGAGTTTGAAGTTATTCGTGGAGAAGTGCGCTCTGCGTTCCCCGATGGCGGTACGTATGAGGACGAAGTTGGTGACAGTAACCGCCTCAACCGTCTGAACAACGAGAACTTCAAGGATCAGTACTTGAGTTTGTTGCGCGGGTACGAAGTTGAGGTTGCACTGCGACTCGAACTGGCAGACGAAAGTGCTGCGTTGACAGCCGAAACAGGTGACGCTGCTGAGGCCGGGGTGGTCTTGACACCATTTACGACACTGATTAGCACTTTGCCAGATGATCAGGGTGAGTTTGATCGCCTTGAGAGAGAGTTTTTTGTGCGCAACAGCAGCAATCAAAACGTGACCGAACAGCTCAAGATTACGCTCTTTGGTCTGATGATTGCCTACAGTTCTAGTGCGTTACCATTTGCAATCTGGAACCTTAAAGGGTACTTCGACACCATTCCTAAGGAACTTGAAGAAGCGGCGCTGGTGGACGGTGCAAATCTCTTTACGACATTTGTGCGTGTGATTCTGCCGCTGGCGCTTCCGGCACTGGCAATCACAACGCTATTTGGGTTTATGACGGGGTGGACAGAATTTATCCTTGCGACGCAGTTCCTTTCGGGCGCGTCGGATGCGTCGGACACGACGTTGGCGATCGCGTTGCGCGGTATTGCTGGCGGTGGTGAAACACAAGCGGACCCCGATTACTCGCAATTTGCAGCGATGTCTATTTTGATGTCAATTCCAGTGATGACACTTTTCTATCTATTCCAGCGTTGGATTGTGTCCGGCTTGACAGTTGGTGGCGTTAAGGGATAGAGCCGAAATCAAAATGCATTGAGAGCGAAAATTCTCCTCTCAAAAACGCAACTCCCCGTCCGACTAAATGGCAGGCGGGGAGTTTTCGTATTTAGAGGTGTGTGATGAACGTGATATACACTATTCGGAAGTTTGAATGTGTAGGACAGCATAGCCAGCGGGGTCGATGGTGAAGGTTGCGCCTTCAAGCTCAAAGCCGCTACTCAGCACTGTTTCCGGGAGGAAAGGAGCGGCAGATGTGAATGTGAAGTCCGCTGTGATGGGGTCTGGCATAAAGTTGATGACAATGTAGTAAATATTGCCGTCAGCGTCTTCGCGGAACATAGCGTAAAGGTCAATGCCTTCGCTGGAGAGGTCGATTTTGCCGACTGTGCCGCTGTTCAGTGCCGGGGTGCCGTTACGCAGTTCACCGAGATCGCGGTAAAGGTTAAGCAGTGAATCTGGATCGCTGTCCTGCTCTTCAACGCTGATACCGTCCTGAGGGGCATTAAAGCGGTCACTGGGGGTAAACCATGTCGTCATATCTTCCCCGCGCTCGCTGGCGTACCAGTCCATTGGTTCGCGGCGATATTCATCATAAACGCGCGGGCCAGTGCCCTTGGTGCCCAGCATACCAATTTCCTCACCATAATAGATCATTGGCGTGCCCGGCGCGGTCATCAACCACACAGCAACGGCCTTAGCACGGTCGAGGTCACCTTCAACTTCGCTCATGATGCGGTTGGTGTCATGGTTGCTGGCAAACCGCACCAGGTGCCCACCTTCAGGATAGACATTCGCCGCGCCATTGACTGCGATTTCCAGAAAATCGCCGGAACGTTGGCCAGCGATTAACCCATCGCCGTTGTTGTCAATATTCGAGACCATTGAGGCCATTGTTGGAAAGTCAAAAATGGCGTTGAAGCGTTCTGGCTGCAAATAATTGCGCAGATCAAGTGCCGTGAGCGTTCCGCCTGCATCTGTCCAGGCTTCGGCCAGCAAAACAGAGTCTGGGTTGACCTCTACCATTGCCGCGCGGACATCTTCCCAGAAGTCAAACGGCGGTCCGGTCGCCACGTCACACCGTAGACCATCGAAGCCGTCAGCGGTGTCGCCATCACCGTTGGGGTCCAGCCAGAAGGTAGCAACATCGATCATGTGTTGACGTGCTTGTTCGCTATTGTAGTTGATTTCCGGTAGATAGCCTGTATTTGCGAAGCTGGCCCACTCGGTGTTGTCCTCATTTTCCCAGTTATGGAAATCGGCAAATTCAGAAGCGGGGTTGCCGATTGCATCAATGAAGAATGGGTGCGCGTCGGACGTGTGGTTGGCGATGTAGTCCATGATGATATACATATCGCGGGCATGAACCTCCTCAATAAGCTGCATGAGGTCTTCCATCGTGCCGTATTCTGGGTTGACGCTGTAGTAATCAATCACGTCATAGCCGTGGTAGGTTGTGGTGGGGTGAATGGGCATTAGCCAGATAATGTTTGCACCGAGGCTTTGAATGTAATCCAGCCCTTCGATGACACCTTGTAGATCACCAACTCCGTCACCATCTGTGTCACGGAAGCTGCGCACGAAGACTTCATACATGATGCCTTCACCAAACCATTCTGCACCAAACTTGGCTTGAGAAGCATCCTGTGCGCTGACTGGCTGTGTGGGCGGGTAGGTGTTATAGAGTAGGGGGAGACACAGTAGTGCGAGGACTATGAATAGCGTTAATTTTTTCATATCTTATCCCGTTTTGACTTGTGAAATTGTTATGGTTGAGGATATTTTAGCAGGAAAGGAAAGACAGTTCATCCATTTTCGAACTGGTCGAGCCTGACCAAATTTAGACTTGCTCTGCACAACAGAGAGTGATAGACTTTGCTACATTACAATAGGTGCCATCATAGCTCAATTGGCAGAGCAATCGCTTCGTAAGCGATAGGTTATGGGTTCAAGTCCCATTGATGGCTCTAAATGTGTCCACAACACAACAATCTAACACGTTGATAGAGTAGAGTAAGCAGCGCTGCAAATGATTTAGAGACGGTGTGCCATCGGCTGAAAGCAACCGCATTTGTCCTGCCGAACGTCCCTCTAGAGTGGTTCGCTGAACAGCAGTCTGGAGCTAATTAAGCCAACCCGGGTACGCCCGTTATAGCGACCATGAGTGCCTGGTGCTTGCGTGCATCAGGAATTAAGGTGGTACCACGGAAGACTTTGATACCCTTTCGTCCTTAGAGTTAAGGCGGAAGGGTTTTTTGATTGGACAATCAACGGCGATAAAAGCATGAGTAACGAACCAAACAAGTACGATACAACCGAATTCTACGATGCAGTGGTTGATGACTATCATCTCTGGTATCGCGACTGGGAAAGCACGTTAGACCGTGAAGGTTTACAGCTACGGCGCTGGTTACGCGACCGAGGGGTGAACCGTATTCTGGATGCGTCGTGCGGCCCGGGTACCCAGTCGGTTGCGTTGGCGCAGCTTGGGTATAGTGTCGTGGCTGCTGACCCGAGTGAAGGGATGCTAATGAAGGCTGAGTCTAATGCGCAGCGCCACAACTGCGGTGAAAACATCCGGTTTTTGCAGTCGGATTTTGCAGCGTTGCCAAAAACATTGAACGGCGAGGATGATTTTGATGCATTGCTGACCAAAGGGAATGCTTTTCCGCATCTAATTAGCGATGCGGCAATTGAAGAAGCGCTGAATAACTTCCATCGCCTTTTGCGACCGGGGGGTACAGCCATCATTGGCTTGCAAGACTTTGAACCCTTCATTGAGGGGCGTCCACGCTTCATACCCGGGCGGGTTCATGATCCCGAGGTTGACAACGAACCCCAGATTATCACGTTTGACATCTGGGATTGGGATGACGGCCCGCCGTTGACCGTTACCGTCAACAGTTTCATCGTCAGCGGACGCGATCAAGACTATCGGACGGTCCGTCGACCTGTTGTCTATCGTGCGTTGACCGCGGCTGAAGTGCAGGTCGGGCTGTTGGAAGCCGGGTTCGAGGACATTCAAATTATCCGTGACCGTCTCGAAGTCGTCCTGATTGCAACCAAACCTGAGTAAACGTCTACCGTTGAGCCAAGGAGTAGTGTTGATGACAAAACAAGAGATGCCAAAGAACTTCGATTTCAATGAGGCTGAGTCTCGCATTTATGAATTCTGGGAGACTAATGGTTATTTTAAGCCTGAAAATGCTGCTGCGGACGCTGAGCCCTACGTCATCAGTATGCCACCACCGAATGTGACCGGAGCCTTGCACATGGGGCACGCGCTGTTCGTCAGCCTTGAAGACCTGATGATTCGCCACGCCCGTATGCATGGCAAAAAAGCGCTGTGGGTGCCGGGCACAGACCATGCCGGGATTGCGACTCAGTTGCAGGTTGAAAAAATGCTGCGTGACAACGGAACCAGTCGCCGCGAAATCGGTCGTGATGCCTTTTTAGATGCAACCTGGGAATGGACAGAAAAGTACGGCGGGCGCATTCAGAACCAGTTGCGACGCATGGGAGCCTCGTGCGATTGGGAACGCGAACGCTTTACCCTGGACGATGGTCTATCGCAAGCGGTCGGTCACGCATTTGTCACACTATGGGAAGAAGGCCTGATATACAAAGGCACACGGTTAATCAATTGGTCGCCGGGGCTACAAACGGCTGTCAGTGACCTTGAGGTTGAGAACGAAAAGCGCGAAGGTAAACTGTACTACTTTAAATACCCGGTTGAAGGTGGTGAATCGATCTCGGTGGCGACGACCCGCCCTGAAACGATCCTTGGTGATACAGCCGTCTGTGTTCACCCCGAAGATGAGCGGTACCAGCATCTTGTCGGTAAGAAGGCGTATGTGCCGATGCTTAACCGTGAGATTCCGATCATTGCTGACGAATACGTAGATCGTGAATTCGGAACCGGCGCGCTCAAGATCACCCCGGCGCATGACTTCAACGACTACGAAATCGGTGAGCGACATGGGCTAGAATTGGTCAACATTATGAATCACGACGCCACACTCAACGAAAATGCTGGCCCTTATGCGGGTTTGGATCGTTTTGAGGCACGCGAAAAGCTGTGGCAAGACATGACCGAAGCGGGTATGACGGTCGAAGTTAAGCCGCACGAGATGGTTGTGCCCATCAGCCAGCGCGGGGGCGAAATCATTGAGCCGATGGTGTCTGAACAGTGGTTTATGAAGATGCAGCCACTCGCCGATAAGGCGATGAAGGCCGTGCGTGATGGTCGAATTAAGATTGTACCCGAGCATTTTGAGAAGGTCTATTTCCACTGGCTGGAAAATATTCAGGACTGGTGCATTAGCCGCCAGTTATGGTGGGGGCATCGTATCCCGGCATGGACGCACACCGAAACGGGCGAAGTTCAGATCAATTTAGACGGCCCGCCAGACGACAGCGGCAAGTGGGAACAAGACCCGGATGTGCTTGACACATGGTTCAGTAGTGGGTTGTGGCCGTTCAGTACACTCGGCTGGCCAGAAGAAACACCTGATCTCAAGACATACTACCCGACGCAGATGATGGAAACCGGATATGATATCCTGTTCTTCTGGGTGGCGCGTATGATTATGATGGGGCTCTGGCTGACGGATGAGCCGCCCTTTGACACGGTGTATCTGCATGGCATTGTGCGTGACGCCAACGGGCAGAAGATGTCTAAAACTAAGGGGAACGTGATTGACCCACTTGAAGTTGCTGACGAATATGGTGCAGATGCGCTGCGTTTCACCATGTTGACAGGTTCCACGCCGGGCAATGACATGAACCTGGCCCTCAACCGCGTCGAATATGCGCGTAACTTTGGGAACAAGGTCTGGCAGATTACGCGCTTCATTCTTGGCAATCTTGAAGATGACACTGCGCCAGTATTGCCAGAACCAGATGCTCTGGACTTGCCCTCGCGGTGGATCATGAGCCGCTTGAATAAGCTCATTGCAAACGTGGATCGCCTATTCGACACTTATCAGTATGGTGAGGCTGGCCGCCAAATTTTGAGCTTTACGTGGGACGAGCTTGCCGACTGGTATGTTGAAATCAGTAAACATGCCCTGTATGGCGATGATGAAGCAGCAAAAGAACGCACCCGGGGTGTGTTATTACACGTGGTCGATGCATGCGTGCGGTTGTTGCATCCCTACATGCCATATATCACTGAAGAAATGTGGCGCTTTTTGCCGCATACAGAGGGTGCATTGATCACCACAAGCTGGCCAAAGGTGAATGAACAGTATTTCGATGATGCGGCAGAAGAAGAACTGGTCATGCTGCAAGAGTTGGTTGTCGGTATTCGCAACGTTCGTAACGAGTACAATGTTGAGCCCAGTAAACGTATCGCTGCCATCATCGACCCCGGAACACGCGAGGAAACACTCCGCGGAGAAAGCCATATCTTTGCGCGGATGTGTAATGTCCATGACGTTGAGTTCCTGAATGGTGATGCACCCGGTGATGCTGCAACGGTGGTTTCTGCCAACACCACAATCTACTTGCCAATGGCGGGTATGATTGACTATGAAGCCGAACGCCAACGCCTTGAGACAGAACTGACGGACATTGAACGTCAGATTGAACGAACGACGGATCTGTTAGCGAATGAAAATTTTGTGAATAAAGCCAGGGCAGATGTTGTTCAGCGCGAACGCGATAAGCTGGCTGAATTGCAAGAGAGCCGGGTTGCCGTGGCTGAGCGCTTAGCATCCATTAAGAAAGCATAGACAATGCCGAAGAGGCACCTGGCATCCGTGAAGCGGTACGGGGTCAGGGTGCCTCTTAAGACTCTATTGCTTTCGTCGCGTTGTAAATTTCAATGCCAGCGAGTTGAGCAGCTTTTTTCACAGTAGGGTCTTCGTGATTACGATAAACTTGCTCCAGCACGGGGAGAGCTTCTTTGGCTTCTGCCCCAAATTTAACTAGTTCCTGGATGGTTCGCAGGATGACTTCAGGACTTTTGTCTTTCAGACGTGATATGTGGAACTGGAGAACCTTTTGTTGTGAGGAAACCATCGCACTTTCTCGATTGTTCTGACATTATCTATTGAAATAGAGTATAGCAAAAAATAAGATCGCCTTCAAACAAAACGCTAACAAATTTCGCGAATTTTTTGTGAAAGTAAT
This sequence comes from Anaerolineae bacterium, assembly GCA_034437655.1. GTDB lineage: Bacteria > Chloroflexota > Anaerolineae > Aggregatilineales > J027 > J027. The sequence continues at coordinate 5,491 of DAOTTU010000099.1, read as the reverse complement.
CTAAATCAATGGTGCAAAAAGCAATTATTCTGGCCTCTGGTGCAGCAGTACGCATTGGAGGTGTGTCAGCACGCCGAACACGGGCAATGTTGCCGATTGTCGGTAAACCCTTCGCAGCCCGGATTATGGAACGTATTCGTGCGGCGGGGATTCATGAGTTCGTGGTGCTGTTGGGTAAAATGGACGGTGTATTGGCAACGTATTTGAATGAGTCGTGGTACCCAGATGCAAAATTAGAGTTTGTTATGCATACAGGTACAGTTGCCTCAGCAAATGCATTACTGAGTGCTGCATCGTCCGTTCATGAACCGTGTTTTGTAACCACAGTTGAGCAAATTTTGAGCGTGAGCGACTATAAACAGGTTATCACGACTGCACAGACGGATGACCGCATCTGCTTTTTGTACCATGCCGATGAGCCGATACCTGCCGGGGTAATTACGCCTCTGCTGCTTGAGAAAATTGCTATCCAAACGACAACCCACGGTGCAAGCCTGCCCCTTGAACGCTTTATTGACACAGAATCGCTCACCCGTCTTGAAGCGCAGCAGGTTCAGTTGTTAAACACACCCCGCGACTTGCTGGCTATCAATCAACATTATCTGGATGATGGCATTGGCAGCTATATTCTGACCGAACTTGATGCATCGGTCACTGTGACACCGCCTGTTCGCATTGACCCGGGGGTACGTGTTGGTATCGGGGCTGCAATCGGACCCTATACCTATCTCGAGACGGGGGCACGGGTTGGGGCAGGGGCGATTGTCCGCAATAGCGTTGTCTTAAACCGTGGTGTTGTCCCTGAAAATCAGAAATGTGACAATCTGGTTGTAACGAAAGGATAATTGACAGATGAGTTTTCCGAGAGAAAAAGCATGGGAGATTGTGACCGAATTTGTGCAGTCCGAGAACCTACGCAATCATATGTTGGCCGTTGAGGCAGCGATGCGGCGCTATGCGGAGAAATATAATGCTGACGGTGATGCGTGGGGCGTAGTCGGTTTATTGCATGATTTTGACTGGGAAATTCACCCGACGCTAGAAGAACACCCGACCAAAGGTGCGCCGATTTTACGTGAACGAGATGTTCCAGAGGATATGATCCAAAGCATCTTGAGCCACGCGAATCACACCGGGGTTGCACGTGAAAGCCTGCGTGATAAAGTGCTGTTTGCAGTAGATGAACTGACCGGGCTCATCTCGGCAGTAGCCCTGGTGCGACCTTCTAAGGATATTCGCGACGTCAAAGTCAAATCTATTAAAAAGAAGTGGAAAGACAAGTCTTTTGCAGCCGGAGTCAACCGTCAAGATGTTGTCGAAGGGTGCGAGGCGCTCGAGATTGATCTATGGACAGAGCATGTCCCGCTGGTGCTTGAAGCCATGCAAGCCGCCGCACCTGAACTCGGTCTGGACGGCCGTCTGGCTGATGGCTAATGTCAATGACGGCCTGAAGTCAATATAATGGTAGAATAATGGCCACTGTTGAAGCGTTTTAGATTTGAAGCATGACATTACATAAACAGATACAGGCGCACCGCGAATCTATTAAAGCTGTCCTTGGGGCACCCCCAGACCATGCCCCCCTGGTTCCAGAAACCATTGGGATTGATGACATGGGAGGCTATCGTCGTGAAAAGATCAAATATCAGATTGCGCCACGCGAGTGGGGGGCTGCGTACTTGTTGATCCCCAATGACGTGGAACGCCCTGCCCCGGCAGTATTCTGTCATCATCGTCACAACCGTGATTGGCGCATTGGTAAAAGCGAAGTCGTGGGGATGGCCGGCGATACGAGTCACGCGATAGGTTTAGAGCTTGTGCAGCGTGGTTATATCGTCTTTGCGCCAGACGCTGTGTCGTTTGAAGATCGTGCAGCGCTGGGTATCAACCATGACGACCCACTCGACGCTTTTTTGCAGAATTATGCAGAATTATCAGTACGGTTACTGCGCGGCGAAACCCTCCTTAAGAAAGTGATCTGGGATGCCAACCGGGGCGTAGATTATATGCTTACCCGTCCTGAAATCGACCCGGACCGACTGGCGGTAATGGGGTTTGGGTATGGTGCGAAGATGGCAATCTGGCTGATGGCTTTTGATGAGCGTGTGTTTGCAGGTGTTGGGCATGGCAGCCTGGGTAGTATGCATGCCGCGTTGCGCAACCGGTTGCCGATTCAGGTTGAGTTTTCCGTACCACGCCTGTTGCAGATTGCTGACTATGACCGCATCCTTAGCTTAATTTCTCCTCGTCCGTTCCTGATGTCGGCGGCTACCAATGACCCCGAAAGCTCTGACGCGGAAACAGTCTACCAGAAAGCCAAACGTACCTATTTGCGGATGGGTGCAGGCAACCGCTTTTCGCTATACACCTATGACGATGACACCGCCCCGGGGCAATTTGCCGGACAAGCCCGCCAACGTGCTTATACGTGGCTTGACAACTGGTTACTCTCCTTCTAGCGTGTATGTTGGCTCGGCGTTAGATTGCGCTGCAAACCCGGGTTTTGACCTTTATACCCCACGCTCACGTGATGTTCTACTGACGGGTTGTTCTCAGGTGGCCGCCTACTTGCTATAATGGGCGCTTGTTTAAAGTGATAACAAGTGAGCGTATGGTGAAACCAAACGGAAAACGCTGCAACGAATGTGGTGCAATAAACCCACACAACACAAAAGTATGCAAAATTTGTGGGGCACGGCTGACCCGCCGCGGAAAAACAGCGCGTGTAGCCAGGCCTGTGCCTGCACCACCGCCCGGTCGCTATCGTTCTGAATATGGGGAAGATGACTTGCTGGTGCGTGGTGTTTTGAGTACGCCACTTGGAGCGCTAGCAGGGCTTGTAATGCTGGCGTTGATAGTCGGGCTGGGAGTCGTAGTCGCCAGTGAAATTCTGGCACGTGCGGGTGCGGATGATTCGACGGGGAGTAAGTCGGGGGCAAATGAAAATCAGGTTGCGGTGGTAACAGCAACGGACACACCCTCGACAACGCCATTGCCCACTAACACACGACCAGCGCCGATGACGTTTCCCACCGTGACACCCCGCCCGGCAACTGCCACCCCCACGCCAACCGAAGGCCCATGCATTCAACAAGCCGTGCTTGGTGATACCGTTTATGGGTTAGCGCAACGGTGTGGACACCGCAATTTCTCCATTGTGGATGTGATTGTTGCTGAAAATGATGGGCTTGCATGCGCGACCTGTTTACAAGAGGGGCAGGAAATCACTATCCCATGGCCGACACCAACCCCCGGCTTGCCCGCCACAGATGGTGATGAAACATCATTCAACTCAAATACCAATACGACCACAGGCGGCGGGGATACGGTCAATGTTGCGCAGCAGGCGCCATCTGTGAATGAATTTGGCACGCCCGATGCGTTGGCGACACTGTTTGTCGAACCAACGCTACGGCCGGGCTTGCAATGGCATACGGTACAAGAAAACGAGAACATGATTATCATCGCGCAACAATACGACGCTGATGCTAAAGTGTTGTCTGACGTTAACCCAGAAATTGACTTTGCACAGTGTGACTTCAGTGAGCGCTATGGCGGGCCGAACTGTTCAGTGTTGCTTGTCCCCGGTCAACGGATGCGCGTGCCAGCCCCCCCCCCGACGCCCACCCTTTCTCTAACACCTTCGGGGAGCCTGACACCAACCCCTACTTTGACGCCAACGTTTAACGCCCCAATTTTGATTGGGCCTGAAAACGATGCAGAATTTGGGCGCAACAGTTTAATTACGGTGCGGTGGTCAGCGCTGGGGACACTGGGGCCGAATGAAGTTTATCTTGTAACAGTCCGTGAAGTTGCTGAAGATGACGCTGCAACAGAGGCATTAAGTGTCCATGAAGGGCAAACAGATCAGCTATTCTTTGTGCTGCCAGATGACTGGCAACCGACTGGCAACGCGCTGGTGCAGTTTGACTGGACTGTCGCAATTGCGACGCTTAATGCGAGCGGGGCGGTGCTGTCCGTACGTGAGGAGACCCCATCGCGCACCTTTGCATGGCAAGGACGCTAATCATGACTATGTTCCACTGGACAAAAATTACCATCGTGCTTTTATTGGCTCTGGCGCTGATGGGGTGCGGTGATGAAGACGACGAACCCGTACCAACAGACGCCCCAACGCTCGTGCCAACCGAGCTTGTACAGGATAATACGTCAACGCCAAGCATCACCCCCGGTGGCCCAACACGCACACCGTCGGCAACGTTCCGTCCGACGGTCACGCCTGCCCCACCGACCAATACCGTACCAGCGAATACCGTAGCCCCACCGAGTGCGACACCCGCGCCGTGGCAGGTCGAGATCCGCGAAAATAATACGTGTATTGAATTTGCACTGATCTACGATGTGAGCGTAGAAGCCATTGAAGCCGCGAACCCGGGGCTCAACTGTGGCGCATTGCAACTTGGGCAGGCAGTTGTCATTCCGCGTCCTAGTGTAACACCAACGCCGTTCGGCCAGGAGATGACAGCGACAGCATTTTACGAGGCACTGGTACCATCTTTGCGAGACGTAACGCCGTTTTCGCTGTATGAGTATTGTGCTGAGGAGGGCGACACGCTGCGCAGTATTTCGCTGAAGAATAGCACCACCGATTCCCGTATCTGTCAACTGAATCCGCCGCCAGAGGGGCTTGATTGTCGTGGGTGTGAGTTCCGTGAGTCTGGGCAGGCCAGTTGCCCTGATCCGCCAAACGTCACCATTGGACAGTGTTATACGGTGCCCGGGCCGACATATACGCCCACCGGGACGAATACACCTTCTGGAGAAGTAACCATTACGCCCACGCCGACACATGTGCCGCCGCAGCCATTTTTCCCCGCAGCAGGCGCGACCATCTCAACAGGCCAGATACGGCTTGTGTGGACGCACAACAGCAGTCGTTTGTTGCCCGAACAACTCTATCTTGTGACGCTGGTTGATGCGCAAACGGGCGATCTTGTGATCCAGCATGAGACGCGCAATACAGACTTCTTATTGCCATCAGCGTTACGTCCAGCTACGGGCGGCAGCCGGACGTATCAATGGACGGTGCAGGTCGTACGCTTGCAGGATGACCTACCAATCCCGGTCAGCGCGATCAGTCGCCAGATGGCTTTTGTGTGGCAACAGTAGGTGCGGTTTGGGAATTCCCGAACCCACCAGCATTATTCTTCTGATGTCGTTGGCGCAATGCGGACGGTATCACTTTCGTTGAAATTCAACGTGATGGTGGCGTCCTCAACTTCAGAACAAACTTCTTCGGTGGCAAGATCAACAAGGGTAATGCTGTAGGTGTACACTTGCCCGGGGTTGATTTCGACAGTTTCTGACTCGCCAGAATTCAGTTCAAGCGGGTCGCGCCTATCATCACGTTGTGAAGCCAGTGTGATGGTTGCTGGTGGGCATTCCTCGTCAATTTCAAAAACAATAAACGGTCGCTGGTCAGACTCAACAACGAAGTCAGTATTGCTTCCTCGTTCAGGTCGGAATGTCC
>DAOTTU010000098.1:0-18980 GCA_034437655.1 Anaerolineae bacterium | reverse complement strand
GGAATATGAATATGATTGTCCTGGCTGCGACCAATCGTGGCAATAACACCCTCGTACAACACGAATTCTTGTGCTGCACCGTTTTCAGGGTCATGCCAGATTACTTTCGCTAGTTCAACAGGGTTGTCACTCATCGTTGGGGCTACCAGTTTTGCATCTTTTCCCATTGTTACGTAGGGACATGATAGGGCAAATATCTTTTCGGCGCTAGTCATACTCCATCTGTGGCACTTAAAACCGATTGGACCCTACACGCCACAGCCGTAGTCGATTCCGGAAGGATAATGGACTGTCTGACTTTGTGACCACGATACCCATTACAATCATAATGCCACCCACGATTAAGCGCCAATCAATGGTCTCGTCCAACACTAAAAAACCTAATGTGACCCCAATCGGCGGTAACGCATAAGTGACCAAAGAGGCGCGGACCCCCCAGTCTGCAATTAAGCTGTAGAACAAGAAATAGGCAACGAAGGTGTTGACCGTCGCCAATGTTACTGCGGCCATCAGTGCTTGTGCTGAGACATCGGTGGGAAGTGGTGTTGCAACCACCACTGTAATTGGAATGATCGTCAGTGCCCCGATGACCAGGCTCCAACCAGCCGTGGTGAAGGGGTCAAGGTGACGTAACTTGTAGCGAATGGTCACAATGGCCGCTGCATAGCTCAACGAGGCGAGCAACACGGCCGACTGTCCGAGCAATGAGACGTCAACATTGTTTAGCCCGCCAGACACCAGCACAATCACACCAACGAAACCCAGCATCAACCCGCTGATTTTCAAGGTGGTTAAGCGTTCATCAGCCAATAGGAAATGCGCAATGATGAGGTTGAAAAGTGGCACAGTCGCGTTTAATACCGTTGCCATGCTGCTATCAATGCGTGTTTCTCCCCATGAAATCAGCGAGAAGGGAACGGCAGTATTGAAGATGCCAACGAATAACAGTGCGCCGAGCCCGTTGCCCCATGCCGGAAGTGCTCGTCGCGTCACATACAAATACACCGCAAATAGCGCAGCCGCGCCACCGATGCGAATTGAAACGAGTGGAAAAGGGCCAAGTTCTTCAACCCCGATTTTGATTAGTAAAAAGGACGATCCCCAGACGAGCGCCAGCAGCCAGAACTTTACCCATTGCGTCATCGTGACGTTTACCTTGTATGAATGATGCTCAAGACGAGAAGTGTAGCACGCAGCGTGGTGAAAGAAAACCACATGCTACAGTCTATATTGTGGGGGTACACACCAACCTGCTCAAGCCGAATATTGCGGTGGTGTAGGATGCGCTTTGCGGGGTCCTATTGACACTGGTGAACGCGGGGCCCTATACTGAACCACATCCAAAAACGGGCCTGTAGCTCAGTTGGGAGAGCGCTACAATCGCACTGTAGAGGTCAGGAGTTCGAGTCTCCTCAGGTCCATAATCCACCATTTCTGTTGAAGGTTACAACGGTAAAAAATCGGTACGTCCCTCCCAGTCATCTGGCTCACTTGCGCCTATAATGACTAACAAGGCTTCAATCACTTGCCGAACTGGTACAGTAGTTGCTTAAGAGCGCGTAACCGAGTACGCAATGCTTGTGCTTCTGCGGAGAGGTTATCCCGTAGATTAATTTAGCAGTGTATCAATCATACATGAAAAACAATCTCCCCATCTCGTGATGAGGAGTTTGTGTTGTTCAAGGTGAGATGCTTCTCAAAGGCTACTTCGCGTGTTCGGTTGCCCGCGTCTCCCGAATGACGGTCACTTTGATCTGCCCCGGATATTGCATATTTTCTTCGATTTGTCGTGAGATATCCCGCGCAAGACGAATGGCTTTCAAATCGTCAATTTCATCAGGGCGCACCATGATCCGTACCTCACGGCCAGCTTGTAGCGCGAACGATTGCTCAACGCCGTCGAACTGGTTAGCAATGTCTTCGAGGGTTCGCACCCGGCGCACATAGGCATCCAGGCTTTCGCGTCGCGCCCCCGGCCGCGCCCCCGAAATCGCATCGGCTGCTGCAACAATGAGCGCTTCAACGCATTCCTGGGGTACTTCGTGATGGTGGGCCTCGATACAATTGCGAATCTTACCGTGAATCCCATAACGGGCGCAGAATTCAGCCCCAACAATGGCGTGGGGGCCTTCAATTTCGTGCGTCAGCGCCTTACCAATGTCGTGCAGCAAGCCACCCGCTTTGGCGATGTCTACGTCTGCGCCAAGTTCAGACGCAATCATACCGGCAAGATGCGCTGTTTCGATAGCGTGTGAGTGCTGGTTCTGGCCATAGCTCATACGGAATTTGAGCCGGCCCAGCGTTTTGATGACTTCAGGGTGCAAGCCCGTGACGCCAGTCTCATATGCAGCCCGTTCACCTTCTTCAACGATGATGCGGTCTACCTCTTTACTGGTATCGTCAATCAGTTTTTCGATACGAGCCGGATGGATACGGCCGTCGGTGACGAGTTTGGTCAGTGCGCGGCGGGCAATTTCGCGGCGGATGGGGTCAAAGCTGGAGATAGTCACGGCTTCTGGTGTGTCATCAACGACAACATCAACCCCCGCAGCCTGTTCGAAGGTGCGGATATTGCGGCCAGCCCGCCCGATGATGCGGCCTTTCATGTCGTCAGAAGGTAAGGGCACGACTGCCACCGCAATTTCGTTGACATGCTCGGACGCTAGCCGTTGAATAGACAGGGCGATGATGTCGCGGGCACGTTCATCTGCATCTTCTTTGGCCTGCGCTTCAACATCACGGATGCGGCGCACCATTTCATGGCGCGTCTCGTCTTCAACCGCCAGCAAGAGTTCTTCGCGTGCCTCATCCTGGGTTAGCTCTGCAATACGCTCCAGTTCAGCCATGCGATTATCCCAGAGCTTGTCAATTTCGTTTTTGCGACGGTCGATATTGCTTTGACGTTTGTTGAGTTCTTTTTCGCGCTGTTCAATACGATCAAAGCGTCGGTCAATTTCGGAACGCCGCTTGGACAGGCGTTCTTCTTCGCGTTCTAGCTCATTGCGACGTTTCTGGAGATTCTTTTCGGTTTCTTCTTGAAACTGCAAGGTTTCATTACGTGCGTCAATAACGATTTGCTTGGCATTGGTTTCGGCTTCGGCTGTAAGGCGCTTAATTTCCGCTTGTGCTTCGTGCATTGCGCCAGCGGCCTGCTGACGCTGATACACGGTTAAACCACCTATTCCAATGGCAAGCCCAACCACCAGCCCAACAACAAGAGCCAGTACAATTTCCATAGGGCTTACTCCTCAACGGTATCATCATCGAAGCTCAGTTCCTCCAGCAAAGTATCCAGTACAGTACGCACACTGTCATAGCTAAAGCCTCGTCGCGTTAAGTAGCCGCCCATTTTGCGGCGGAATGCCTCAACCGTGTCAGATTGTCGGCTGTAATAGTCGAATTTCTGGCGTGCTGCACGCAGTGCTGCATCCTCAGCATCAAACTCAGCCAGTACCTCGTCAATGATGGCACTGTCTACCCCCTTTTGTCGTAGCTCATGCTGCAAACCCCGGGCCCCACGCGGGCTAAATTCGTCGCGATTGCGGACCCAGGCCCGTGCAAATTCAAAGTCATTGACATAACCCAACGCCAGTAATCGGTCGAGTACTTGCTCAATCAGTGGTTCTGGAAACGCTTTCCGGCGAAGGTTGTCGCGAACTTCTTGCGTACTACGAGGGCGTGTGGTGAGGAAACGCAGTGCTTTGGCATACGCACGTGTGAACTCATCATCATCATTCAGCGCCGCGATATCTGCTTCAGAGAGGAACTGCCCGGGTTGCAAACGTGATGCAACCGCAGCATCAAGGCTGAAGGCATAGTCACCATCAATGAAGACATTCACACGATGTTGGTTGCGTTTTTGCGTCGTTAAATCAGTAATTTTACCGCTCATGGCTTCAACGCTAACAGGTTACTGTCTACTTTCCTGGTACACGTCGTCGCCAATGCATCCGCTAAGTTATATACTTGTTAGCTGTGGTGGGTGTTGTGTACGTTCCACCGTAGCAAAGAGATTGGTTTGTTACAGTCATGATCGTGCTAAATTTCAGGGGGTATATTACAAAAAACCGAACACCCCGAACGATTATGAGTTTTATCGCGCTGTGGCATCAGCAGAAACAACGGTCTGGTTGCTACAGTCGCGTTGATTTACAGCGTTACATTGACGACAACATGGTTGTCAATGATTCTAGATCATTAGTTTGTACTGTCAGCGTTGATTATGCACGATACCTTCTATTGAGACAACCGCAAACTTTGCCAGTATGCCTTCATGGGTTGCTCAGCAGCAGGTTTTCAGCCATGGGCAGATACGCGAAATTGTCTTGAACTCTGCATTGACAGCGCTACATGCCAATGCTAGACTTTTGTCTACCGTTAGGTATAAAGCACCACCGATCAACGGTTTTTCCAACACGAGGAGGGATGGCCGAGCGGACGAAGGCGGTGGTCTTGAAAACCATTGTGGCGGTTTCCCGTCACCGGGGGTTCGAATCCCTCTCCCTCCGAATACAAGTGTTTAATGTACGGTCGGTCATAGCAAAACAATCAAATACATGGGGAGGTGCCAGAGTGGACGATTGGAGCCGCCTGCTAAGCGGTTGTACCTTTACGGGTACCGCAGGTTCGAATCCTGTCCTCCCCGCTCTAACAAGGACTGTTGCTCATTTGGGTAGCAGTCCTTATGATTGGTAATGAGTGCGGCTGTTAGCCTGTCTTGGCGTGATCAACATGTGGCGAGATTTCTGTGGTGTGTCTACCGATACAGTTGATATGGTGATGATGATAAGATGGCGTCGCAACCAGTCAATAGCTTTAAAAGAGGAAACTGATGTCTGGGCAAGAAAAGTCTGTCGTCTTAGAACGCCTTCTTGAAGTCAGCCGGCGCATGGCAGAAACGCGTGAGCTTGAACCGCTCCTTGAGTACATTATGTCTCAGGCCCTGGACTTAACGCGCGGTGAACATGGGTATCTTGTCTTGATTGACGAAACTCAAAATCTGGACTTCCGCGTAACCTACGGACACCCCTACGAAGGCAACAACGACGAATCGCCGGTTAGTCATTCGATCATTCGTGAAGCGATCGATACCCAGCAACCGGTGATGATCCGTGATGCGGGTGAAAGTGCCTATGGCAAGGCCCACAGTGTGTTACGCTTACGGTTGCGTTCGGTGTTATGTGTTCCCTTAATTGCACAAACTGAAGTGTTGGGCGTGCTTTACCTGGAAAATCGTAATGTTGTGGACGCTTTTGACAACGATGCAATGAACCTGATGACGTTGCTTGCCAGCCAGTCTGCCAGTGCAATTAAAAATGCGCAATTGAATGAAGGCCTTGAAGAAATGGTTCAGGAGCGCACCCATGAACTTGACCATGCCCGCCGTGAAGCTGAGCTGGGTTGGGCGGCTGCTCTAGAAGAGAACCGGCTGCGTACTGCCTTGCTCGGAAATATCACGCATGATCTACGGTCCCCCCTCAACATTGTCATAAATGCGCTGGACTGGATGAAGCTGGGCGAATTCGGCCCTATTACCAACGAGCAAATCCAGTGGTTAGACCGTTCTTTGCAAGCGACACAGCAAGTGTTGCGCCTTGTGAACGACATTTTCGACCTGTCGAAATTGGAACAAGGAGAGCTTGAACTTTACCAGGAGATTGTCTATATCAAGCCCTTTATGGAGCAGACACTGGCCGTTATTGAGGGTTTGCGACGCGACAGTGCTGTGGAACTGATCGCAAAAATTGACCCAACCGTGCCACCGATTTGGGCAGACCCTGACCGTGTCCAGCAAATACTAATCAACCTGTTCAGTAATGCCTTCAAGTTTAGCACCGACGGTAGTGTGACCATTACAGTTGGACTTGACCCTGAACAAGAAGGGTTTTTGTTGTTTTCGATTGCAGATACAGGAGAAGGGATTCCGCAGGAGGATTTGGGACGTATCTTTGACCGCTTCCATCGCGCACAGGGGTCACTCCAACAACGGCGTAGCGGCACCGGGCTCGGGCTGGCGATTTGTAAAGAACTGGTGAACCGTCATGGGGGCCAAATCTGGGTAGAAAGTGAAGTGAATGTTGGCACTGTGTTTTACTTCACGATTCCCATCACTAATGTGTAAAGTGCAGATGCAAGCTGCATTGTAGAACCGGACAATGGCTTACACATCATCCGGCTTCTGGCTGCCTTTGTGGTCCTTGTGTGGTTTAGTCGATGTACGGTTGCAGTTTGTTGACAATTTCAACTTTGGGACGATAGCCCTGCAAACGCTCGACAGGTTCCCCTTCCTTAAAGAGGATCAGCGTAGGGATTGCCATAATGCCGTACTGCTGCAAAATCTGCTGATGCGCGTCGGCGTCTAGCTTCCCAACTTTTATCTTGCCACCGTAGTCGTCAGCAATCTGGCTAACAATTGGGGCAATCTGCTTACACGGGCCACACCATTCTGCCCAGAAATCGACTAATACCGGGAGTTCAGCATCCAGCACTTCTGTCTGGAAGTTATCGGTGGTCACTTCAAAAGTATTGCCCATCAGCTCTATCTCCGTTTATCTTACTTGTGAGTATTCGTATGCTAAAATCAGATTGATTGACTTGTCAAGAGATATACCCTTGAGGTTGTCCCTGCCATGACTGATGCACCGTTGAATGAGAATCTTACGGATCGCCAGAAGCACTTGCTGATCTTGCTAGTGCGTTCACACATCGACCAACCAGAGCCTGTTAGCTCCAGTTCTCTGGCGCAAAAAGCTGCCGTTAGTGTCAGTAGTGCCACTGTACGCAACGAAATGGCTGTTCTCGAAGAAAAAGGCTACATCCGCTCACCGCATACATCGTCGGGACGGGTTCCAACAGAAGCCGGATATCGCTTTTTTGCCAAATACCTGCTTGAAAACGAACAGGCCGTTGCACCGCGTACTTCCCTGATTCAAAGCCAGCTCACAGTCGCGTCGTTAGATATCGACACCTGGATGCAAACAACCGCTATGATGCTTGCGCAGGAGACCGGGAGCGCAGCACTTGTGACTGAACCGCGTGTGCGGGCTGAAAATCGGTTCAAACACATTCAGCTAATCAGTATCCAGGGCCGTATGGTGCTGATGGTGCTGGTGCTGACCAGTGGCTACGTGCATCAACAAATGTTGCTCATGTCAGAACCCGTCCCACAACCAATGCTCACCGCTGCCTCTGACATCTTAAATCGCCACGGTTATGATAAAAACGCCAACGGCATTCAAGAACTCAGCCGCACGCTAAGCACTACCCTTGCTCAAGAAATCGCACTGCTAACCGCTGATGCGCTTGAACAAATGGATGCGCTAAGCGGCCGTATTGGCTATCAAGCCGGGCTTAGCGACCTGCTGCCACGGCTCGAAGACGAAGGTGCGCAACAGGCCATTCGTGTACTCGAAGGTGAAACTGACCTGGATGCTATTGTCAATGAAATCGTCGAATCGTCAGAGCAGCGTGTGCATGTGGTGGTTGCGGGTGAAGGGCGCTGGGAGTCGCTCAGTAACTTGAGTATGGTGCTGGCGCGATATGGCACCGGACATCTGGTGGGGGCCATTGGCGTAATGGGGCCAACCCGGATGCGGTATGGCCGGGCTATTCCCGCAGTGCGCTATGTTGCTGAAGTGGTCAGCCGATTTCTGGAACAGGTACACGATGGCTCAACAGATACCATCGATAAAGCCGGGCAATCGCCACCTGATATGTTGACCCCGGGCAAAATAACTGGTCAGATAGACGATACGGCCTGAACACGGAACCAATAGGTGTCGAGAAGTGCATCACGACGTACGTCAAGCCGATACTCACCCTGCGCGAGCGGTACATCCAGCTCCCAGCGATGGCAAAACGCACCGTCGGCTGTGCGTTCTACCTGTGCAGAATCAACAGGCAGATGCCCATCGTCACGGAGCAGCAATTGATAGCGGTCGGCACGACGCCCACCCGCGAAGACAACGCCACAAACACACAATGTCCGCGTGCTATTGAGTGCAAAAGGGCGCTCGTCAGCGTCAATGGCGCGGCAGTTCTCGTCAGAAGCGGCTGTGATTGATGTCAGAGCAACATCAAAGTCTGCGGTTTCAATGTACCCCAGCACAAACGGACGTATTGCAGAATAGCCGACACTGGCGACCAGGATAAACACCAGTGTCAGGGCGATAATGACACGAAACGGGTTGCGCGGTGGCTCGGGTTCGGCTGAGCGTGGCGGCGGTGGTTGCCGATCTTGCGGAAAAACAACGATATTGTCATCAAGCGAAGGTGGTTGATAATTCGACATGGTTATATTAGCTGCTTGCCTTTTGTTTGCTTGGCTCGCTTTCGATGCGCTGGGCGCGGCACAACGGTACCGCCAGGGTTACACGTACCCCATCAGTCTGGGTTTGTTTGGGCTAGGGGCGGTCAACTGTGTTGCTGGGTTCATGGTCATATTTGCAGAAACAGGACTGAGCCCGCTTGTTATCGGAAGCGGACTACTGTCTACGAATTTGAGCCTGATTCTGGATGATGTGGCCAGCAAAGACGAAATTACACTGGAGCGCTATGCTTTTCGAGCGGGACTTTTCGTCTTTGTAGTTGGCCTATTCGTCTTGATTGAGCAAGGCTAGGACCGCAACTTGCAGACCTCATCAAGCATCCACGATAACAACTGTTCGTTGTCAGTGACATCACGCACATAAACTTCAGAGGCTTCGCGGAGCTGCTCAATTGTATCGTGATGGTCGTCGTCGTATTCATCTGGAATAACGCCAACATTCAGCGTCATAATTCCGGTAGTGTCACGCAGACGACGGTTCATCTTCATCGCGTCAATATCCGTCACATCATCGCCCAGAAAGATAATGGCATCTAGCTCATATTCGCGAAAGAGTTCGTTAATGGCGGTGCCTTTGTTAGCTTCAATTGGCGGGCGAATTTCGAAAAGTCGCCGCCCCTTGTTGGCACGCAACCCGTACTTCGTCGTAATCTCATTGATGATCGGTTCGAGCTTGGTCATTGCTTCGTCTGGACGTGGCGTCAGGCGATAGTGAACCGAGGCCGTGGCATATTTGTCTTCAATCCACATGCCGACCGTCAAGTTTGGACGCAGTTCATCCAATGCAGAAACGAGCGCTTTGCGGTATTTACGCACATCATGGTTGAGGATGCGGCCACCATCTTGCCAGCGTTCTAGCCCATGATTGCCGACGTACACCATGCCGGGGATTGCGACACGCGAATGTAAGTCACGTGCTGAACGCCCCGAGACGGTTGCGACGAGCGGCAATAATAGCACCAGTGTGCTGAGCGTTTTGCGGTTACGTGGCGTAACAACGGCTGCTTCTGGTGTTTCAGCAACATGGCTAACCGTGCCATCCATATCTGTGATGATTCCCAAACGTGGTATTTGTAGTAGCGGCAGGATAAGGCTTTCCTGCGCGGCTTTCCAGTGAGTGTTAGAGGTGGATTCTGTTTGCATAGAGCCCCGTCAATTATATTTTGTCGAGCATACTAAAACGTAAACATGAGCATACCAGCAAGAAAATTGACAGGAATTAATTGAATGTTATATTAAATTTGACATTATAGACTTATATGCACCCCATAATAGATGCATTCGACCAACTTCGCAATAACATTCTTATGAATTCTGTACAAATTGACGTCACAGCGAGCTGACCTATGACCGACACTATCTTGGTTTTATTCTGAAATTACAATATCCAGCGACTCGACGTTGTTGGCTTCTGAACTTTCGGTAACGCTACCATCAAAGTCCGCGAAAATAGATATTCTTTGTTGGCCAGCGTCCGTAAAGGTGATCTGTTGTTGGCCGCCACCCCCCTCGGCAACACTGATCGTTTGGCCCGGGGAAAGGTTGTTGATATTGCGCACAACTTCTTGCCCGCCGGGCAGAACCACAAGGACCTGGAATGCGCCTGTATCACTACCACCGCTGTTTTGCACCTGTAAACCATAACTCCCGGTGGCGGTGCCGTTGACATCAAGCTGTAGATTGGTGCTGCCAGAAATTGGCAATACAACGATATCAGGTGGCTGAGCATTGACCGGGGGCGCAGTTGTTGCGGTGGGGAATGCTGTTGGTTGCGGCGTGGGTGTGGCTGGTTCTTGCGCAACCGGAATCCCAACACAACGCCCAATTAAGGTAAAGTATTGCCCATCATTGTTATTGTAGAAGACCCACCCCTGCTGCCCGGTCACAGGGTCTTGCACCTGAAACCAGCTATTGTCTGGCAGGCGTGCGATGATGGGTGCTTCTGTCCCGATGTTGAACACGCGAATAATGGTGGCTGCTCCCCCGGCGGTACTTGGTTCAGAGCGAAGGCGCAATGAAGTCGTCATCTGGGCCCGGCATGGTCCCTGATTCGGTGCAGAGGGGGTCAGGTTCGTGTCCACGCCCCCATTCCCACCGCCAGAATCACCGGGGTTCTGGCTCGGGGTAGCAGTAACGCGCAAGTTAAGGGTTTGCGGAGGGCTGGCGGTTACGCCTGCGTACGCAACCACTGCAATGCGAATTTCACCTTGCCGAAGTGGTGTCCAGCTTAGCGTAGTGCGGAGTGTGCTTTGCCCGGTGCCGCTCTGCTGGGTGACTGGCAAGCCATTGACCAGCATTTCAACACGTGTAACCGAACCACTATTAGCCGTCGCTTCCACTTCAACATTGATAGGCTGGTTCACTGTCGCGCTGGTTGGTGCATTCAAGATGCGGATACTCGGCGGGGTCGTATTGTTCACCAATTGAGTTGAATCGTTACTGCCGTCATCCTGAGTCAGGTTGCAGGCCAATGTGGCAAGTACCAGCATCGCGATAACCCATACAGTGGCACGATATCCTTCCGACATGTTGTCTACTCCAACACTTACGGTACAGTTAGATTAAAGTCAAAGCGTCTTTTAACATTGTGTTGCGTACTTTGATTTTAACACAAAGGCCTTTGCCCTTTGCAAGGGAAAGGCGCTCTGATATAATGCTCACGCTAGAATATGGCTTGATTTCGCAAACTTCAGACTACCAAGTGGAACGTATATGGCACTAACCAAAACCAACAAAGAGACTATCATCAACGAGTTTGGTGTTCACGAAGGCGACACTGGGTCGCCACAGGTACAAATTGCCTTGCTGACATCTCGCATTCAGCAGTTAACCGAACACCTGAAGGCACATAAGCACGATGAGCATAGCCGCCGTGGCTTGCTGCAAATGGTCGGTCAGCGCCGACGTATGATGCGTTATCTCAAGCGCAAAGACCCGGAAGCCTATATTGAAGTTACCGACCGATTAGAGCTTCGTCGTTAGTAGGACGGGCGCGACCATTGCGCCTGGGTCTGTGCTTGCGATTCAAGACGGGGGCGCACCCCCGCATAACAATTAGTTAGTTGCGCCTGTGACCTCTGTGGAATTTATAATGGGGCTTCAGGCGTAATTTTTTAGTGATTGAGGAGAACAATATGTCCGATAACAGTATGCCAGCTGATCAAATCTACACTGCGATGGTCGGGGACAAAGAAGTGATTATGAAGACAGGCAAGCTCGCTGAACAAGCTGGCGGCGCTGTCTTAATTCAAATGGGAGAAACGGTGCTGTTTTGCTCTGCGACCATGAGCGCACACCCCCGCGACGGTATTGACTTTTTGCCCCTGAGTGTTGACTACGAAGAACGCCTTTATGCAGTTGGACGCATTCCGGGTTCATTTATGCGGCGTGAAGGCCGCCCCAGCGAACGGAGCATTCTTGTCGCCCGTGTGACTGACCGCCCGCTGCGCCCGCTGTTCCCCAAGAACCTACGCAATGACATTCAAGTTATCATCATGTCCATGGCACATGACCAGATTAACGACGTCGATATGTTGAGCATCGTCGGGGCAAGTACCGCGCTTACCCTCAGTGATGCACCCTTTAAGGGCCCGGTGGGGGCAGCGCGCATCGGCCTGATTGATGGCAAGCTGGTTGTGAACCCAACCATCCCCGAAATGGAATTTTCCAGGCTCGACCTGCGCGTTGCCGGGACAGAAGACGCCATTTTAATGGTCGAATGTGCTGCGCTGGAAGTTGAAGAGGCGTTGATGATTGAGGCGCTTGATCTGGCCCACGAAAGTATGCAGGAAGTCATTCAGGTTCAGAAACAGATGGCAGCCGACGTTGGCCGAGAAAAGCGCGTTGATATGCTTGAAGAAGAAGACTCTGACGATGAGCGCGAGGCTTTCCGCAACAAGATTTTGAGCGAAGTTAGCGGTGACATTGCCACCATCGTCGCGACCCGCACCGACCGTGATGACCGGAACGTTGCGATGGAAGACCTGCGCGAACGCATTGTTGGCGACTACACGCTTGAAGATGATGGTGAAGACGAAGCTCCAGACTTCAAGGTTGCTAGCGAAATTCGGGCGGCTATCTCGGACGCGCTAAAGCAAGAAGTGCGTCGCCGGATTGTTGAAGATGGTGTTCGCCCGGACGGTCGCGGTGCAAGTGACCTTCGTGATCTGGCATCTGAAGTTGGTTTGTTGCCACGGGTGCATGGGTCTGGACTGTTCAAGCGTGGTCAAACACAGGTGTTGAGCATCTGCACATTGGGTACAGGCCGCGACTCGCAATTGCTGGACGGGCTACACCCCGAAGAAGAAAAGAGCTTCTTGCACCACTACAACTTCCCACCCTACAGCACAGGCGAAACACGGATGCTACGCGGTCCAAAACGACGTGAAATTGGCCACGGCGCACTTGCTGAAAACGCGCTGCGGGCTGTTTTGCCAACGCAAGACGAGTTCCCCTACACCATTCGTGTCGTCAGTGAAGTCATGTCCTCTAATGGTAGTACCAGTATGGCGTCGGTGTGTGCCGGGTGCCTGGCACTGATGGATACAGGCGTGCCGATTAAGTCTCCAGTGGCCGGTATCGCAATGGGCCTGATCAAAGAGGGTGACAAATACGTTGTTCTGACTGATATTCAAGGCATGGAAGATCACCTCGGCGATATGGACTTCAAGGTTGCCGGGACGCGCAAGGGCATCAACGCTTTGCAGATGGACATCAAAATTAGTGGTGTTCCGCGCCATGTCTTGACTGAAGCCCTCAACCAAGCCAAGGATGCCCGCTTCCAGATTCTGGATGTCATGCATACCGCCATTGCAGCCCCGCGTCAGGAACTCAACCCCTACGCCCCGCGTATGGAAATCTTCAAGATCAATCCTGAACACATCGGAACCGTCATTGGCCCGGGTGGGAAGACCGTGCGCGGTATTCAGGAAAACACCGATACCAAGATCGAGCTGCTGGAAGATGGAACAGTTAAGGTTGCCAGCGTAGACGGTGCCGGCGCAATGCGTGCCAAAGAGATGATCCTGTCGATGGTCGAAGAACCGGAAAACGGTGATATTTACACCGGGCGCATCACCCGCATCGAAGACTACGGCATCTACGTTGAATTTTTGCCGGGCCGCGACGGTATGGTCCACATTAGCCAGTTGAGTGATGAACACATTGAAAACATCCGCGACGATTTCAAAGTCGGCGACGAAGTGATGGTGATGATTACTGATGTGGACAAAAACACACATAAGATTCGCTTGAGCCGTCAGGCCGTGCTGGAAGGTTGGACGCTTGAAGAAGCGCGGGCTAACGATAAAATGCTCTCTGGTGGTGGGCGTCGTGGCGGCAATCGTGGCGGCGGTAACAACCGTAACAACCGCAAGCGCAACAATAACCGCCGTTAAATTCGTTACCATAAACCACCCAAATTCCCGAAGAGGTTAAGCGCTAACCTCTTTTTTGTTTCAAAATTTAATTGAATGACGGTTTGGTTTCTTCTATAATCAAAACACTCTCGTACATTATGTGTAACACAGTTTGGAGAAACAACTATGCGTGAAGCTGTGATCGTCGCTGCAAGCCGTACAGCAGTTGGCAAAGGGAAACGTGGCACCACCCGCAACGTACGCTCGGATGATATGGCGGCTACTGTCATCAAAGATTTGCTTGAACAGACCAATGGTAGACTGGACCCGGCCCAGATTGATGACATTATCATTGGGTGCGCGATGCCCGAAGGGTCGCAAGGACTGAACTTTGCGCGTAGCATCGGCGTTTTATCAGGTCTGCCAGTCGATGTCTCTGCACAAACTGTAAACCGTTTCTGTGCCAGCGGCCTGCAAACGATTGCCAGTGCAGCCGAGCGCATCATCGCGAATGGTGCTGACATCATCCTCGCTGGCGGTGCAGAAACCATGAGCCTTGTCCCTATGACCGGGTTCCGGCTGAGCCCTAACCCTGACCTGATGGAAGAATATCCTGAAGTCTACATGAGCATGGGCCTGACCGCTGAACGTGTTGCGGAAGAATTTGGTGTCTCACGCGAGGTACAGGATGAGTTCGCGCTGCAAAGCCATCAGCGGGCGGCCAGGGCTGTCGAAGCGGGCAAATTTGACGCACAGATTGTCCCGTTTGAATTCACTGAAGTCGAAGTTATTGACGGTGAACGGGTGGAGCGGCATATCGTCTTTGACCGTGACGAACACCTGCGCCCCGACACCTCGCTCGACATTCTAAGCGGCCTGCGCCCTGTCTTTAAGCAGGGAGGGTCCGTTACGGCGGGTAATTCTTCGCCGTTGAGTGACGGTGCAGCCGGCGTTATCATCATGGAAGCCAGTGTTGCTGAACAGCTCGGGCTAGAGCCGCTGGCACGTTTCGTCGGCTTCGCGTCAGCCGGGGTTCGCCCAGAAATTATGGGTATTGGCCCGGTCAAAGCCATCCCCAGGGTGCTTGAACGAACTGGCATTAAGCAAGACGACATCGACCTGATCGAACTAAACGAAGCCTTTGCCGCGCAGTCGATCGCGGTGATCCGTGAGCTGGAACTAGACCCCGAAATCGTCAACGTCAATGGTGGCGCAATCGCGTTGGGGCATCCGCTCGGCTGCACAGGCTCTAAACTGACGGTGCAACTGCTGCATGAAATGAAGGAACGCGGCAGCAAGTACGGCATGGTCACCATGTGCGTCGGTGGTGGACAGGGTGCTGCTGGGATTTTCGAAAACCTGAATTAACAACCGTATAACCAGGGGGGCTCAATACACGTAGTCCCCCTAAGTTGGCAACTGCACCGTGAATGTCGTCCCCACGCCGATAGTGCTTTCCACCTCTATTTTGCCGCCGTGTAAGTGAATCAGTTCACGGGCAATAGCCAACCCCAAGCCGGCCCCCTGCTGGTCACCATGAGCGCCGCGATAGAACCGATTGAATATACGCGCGGCAACCTCCGGCGTCATACCTTCACCGCTGTCTTGCACACAAACTGTCGTCCACTCCGAAGATTGCGTGACTTTCAATAGCACTCGTCCCTGTTCGCGTGTGTGGCGGATTGCATTGGCCAGCAAATTCGAGAAAACCTGTTGCAAGCGTCCGCTGTCTACACGCACCGGGCGGAGCGATGGCTGGGCTTCGAATTGCAGGTCAATGCCTTCATCCTGCGCAAGGGCACTGAACGCCTGTAATGTTTCGTTCAAGAGGATTTCGAGCTGCACCGGACGTTTCTCGAGGGAAAGCGTGCCTGTTTCCGCACGGGTGAGGGTCCAGAGGTCGTTCACGAGGCGGCTGAGGTGCAAATTCTGGTTATAAATCACCCCAATCTGTATGTCGTCACGTTGGAACACGCCATCGAGCATCCCTTCAAGCTGACCACGCATCACACTGATTGGTGTCCGGAGTTCGTGTGCAATGTCTGAGAACATCTGGCGGCGCGTCTGTTCGCTGGCAGCAAGCGCCCCTGACATCTGGTTAAAGGCTGTGGCGACTTCACGCAATTCAGTCGTGCCCCGCACAGGAACACGTGTACCGAGTTTGCCTACGGCGACCTCTTGCGCGGCCCCGGTTAATTCACGGAGCGGACGCACGAGCCCCCATGCCAGTCCAAGCCCTAGCAACACAGCAAAAAGCCCGGTTCCTGCTGCAATCGCCCGCAAGCTGTTGTTCATGTCATCCAGAAAAGCCTGCTCGGTTTGAGCCAGTACAGCGTCTCCACGAGTTTGGCGCGAAAAGTAACCGACGACTTCATCATTGTGTGTCAATTCAATCGCTTCGTCTCGCAGCACCGGGGGCAGTTCTCGACGCA
The DNA here is from genome assembly GCA_034437655.1 of Anaerolineae bacterium. Lineage (GTDB taxonomy): Bacteria > Chloroflexota > Anaerolineae > Aggregatilineales > J027 > J027. The sequence continues at coordinate 2,865 of DAOTTU010000098.1, read as the reverse complement.
TATTTTGCGGGTCATCCGACGCGACAATACGATACTCAGGGTCAGTGACAACAAAGGGTCCGAGTTGTTGCAAAAAGAAGCGGCGTTGCACGGCTCTGGGCTGGCCCTGGCCTGGGTCCATACGGGGGTCACGCCGCAGAAACTCATTGAAGTTGCCCCAGCTTTCAGTCTCAGCGTAGTAACGTTCGGCTAGCACGATGAATTGAGCGTAGTCCAGCGGCACGCTATCGCCCAGAAAGCGCCGAAAATTTTCATCCACAGTTTGATTGATGGTGAACGTTATCACGCTGATGATGATTGCCGTCAGCAGTACAAAGCCAACCGTTAAACGGATCACGAGGCTGTTCATTTCAGGCTTTCCCTATACGATACCCAACGCCATACACAGTTTCGATCATGTCTGTATTGAGCTTGGCCCGCAGATTTTTGACGTGGACATCAATCGTGCGCTCATAGGCGGCAAAGGCTTCGCCGTGGATGTGTTCTAACAATTCCATGCGAGTAAAGACGCGCCCGGGATGTTGCATCAGGGTGGCGAGCAGGTCAAACTCGCTACGGGTGAGTTCTATAGCAGTATTACTCGTAAACGCCTCGCGAGATTCACGGTTGAGCTTGAGTGGACCCACTTCAAGCAGTGCTTGTTCGTGACTTGGCGCATGATTCGCTCGTCGCAAGATGGCGCGTACCCGTGCGACCAGCACCCGAAAACTGAACGGTTTGGTGACGTAATCGTCTGCGCCGAGTTCAAGCCCCAGCGCCTGATCAAATTCGTCGTCGCGAGCTGTCAGCATGATAATAGGAACCATGCTCGTTTGCCGAATCTGTCGCGCCACCTCAAAACCGTCCATTTCGGGCATATTGATGTCCAACAGCACGGCGTCTGGACCACTGGTGCGGAACTGATGCAGCCCTGCTTTGCCATCAGTTGCGGTAACAACTGTGTAGCCTGCTTGCTGCAAATACGCCTCAATCTGGCGGAGTAGTTGCAGCTCATCGTCAACGACAAGGATGGTTTCAGCAGCCATGTTACCCCCTCCTCTAGTACTGATTAGTCAGATGGTGGTGTTTGGGTTGGTTGAATCTCGGCGGGCGGACGTTGTAGGTCGAAGCGGTCGCGGGTTGTGCTGTAACCCATACCGGCCATACGACCAACAGCTTGAAATTTGTCGTGGTCGGTTTTGAAATCACCAAGATACACATCATCTGCGATATGAAAACGCACGACCTCACCGAGAACCAGACTCCCCGCGCCGGGGTGTGTCCCGATGTCAATGATCTCGCGCAGTTTGCATTCAAAGTGAACCGGGCTTTCGACAATACGCGGCACATTGACCACTGCGCCGGGCGTTGTGGTCAAACCAGCCCGGGCGATTTCATCTACTGTTGCCGGGGTTTCAACGCTGGTGATGTTCATGGCGGCGGCGTTGCTTTCCGTCACGAAGTTGATAATGTATTCTCCGCTGGCGCGAATGTTGCGCAGCGTGTCTTTTTCCTGGCCATCTGTGTTGCGGATGGTGGGGCAAAAAACCACCAGCGGGGGTTGCGGACAAACCGCCGTAAAATAACTGAATGGCGCCAGGTTATAAACACCGTCGGGGCTGACAGTACTCACCCAGGCAATCGGGCGGGGCACGATGGTACCCGTCATCAGCTTGTAGATGTCGCGGTGATGCAGTTCAGATGGGTTAAATTCCATAGGATTCTCCTGTTTAAACAAAAAAAGCCGACTCGCCATTGAGCCGACTTGCAGGTGAGCGGGCAACGAGATTCGAACTCGTGATAACAGCTTGGAAGGCTGTTGTGTTACCACTACACCATGCCCGCAGTTGATCTTATCGTATACAAGTTTGGCGTCTTTGACAAGTCAGAATCCCTCCCCCGCGCCAACCAGCACGGAGGAGAGAGGTAGGCTTATGTCAGGCGCTAGGGAAACGCTGCCCGGAAGCCTTCGAGTATTTGCAAGGCACCCAGTCCACGCCGATTGCCACCATACTGCAAGCCGCCGTCGGTGTAGTCTCCTGCACCGTTGGGGCTGGTAGTGTAGACACCTTGCGGCACGCCCTGCATCGTCGCGGGGATGTCCCACACCGGTAGACTCAGGTTCGGGTCACCGGCTGCACCCGTGGTCGCCTGTACGATGGCGGTGTTGTACTGGTCGAGCAAAGCCTGATCAGTCACAATACCGTCATTTGGTAGCAATGCGATGATCGGGATTGCACCAGCGTTGAGCGATTCCTGCACGATAGTTTGAATCGCCGTTGTAAACGTAGGAACGTCCAACTTGGTTGCATTGGCAGAACTGAACGTGATAAAGATCACGGCCGGGTTATTGGTACGCAATTCACAGGCCAGCGGTGTTTCGCGTGGCTGGCAAAGTGCCGGGTCAGCCTGTGCCGGGTCAAGCAGCATTTGCGGCGTCCATTCCACTCCTGTTGCCAAACTCTGATAGCTGAAATTGTAGGAGTCGATGGCCGTCTGCAAACTGGCATAGTTGCCGAGGTTGTAGTTGCCACTCACGATGGCGTCAACAAAGTTCGCATTGGTCAGGGTGTCGTCACCTGCCAACGAGAACGCCTGCCGATTGACATTTGGTCCGCCATAGTAAGGTTGCAAGCTCGGTGCGAGCGCTGCAATGTCTGGTACACCGGGAAGATTCGGTGCGGGTGGCGGTGCAGCAGGCTCGGTCACTGTGACCTGCAAGGCCTGTTGTGCGGAGGTGGCCCCGGCGTTATCGGTCGCGACGACGGTGACCGTGGTTTGTCCGGCGGCCACACCCGTAACCTGAAGCTGCCCATTGCCAACGAGAACGCCTGCCGATTGACATTTGGTCCGCCATAGTAAGGTTGCAAGCTCGGTGCGAGCGCT
>DAOTTU010000097.1:0-11317 GCA_034437655.1 Anaerolineae bacterium | reverse complement strand
CCGTGCCCAGTTGCCACGCACGCACCGCCACCGCAACGCCCGTCAGCAAAAACACCGCACCGATTTCTGCCCCGTCAGCCCACGTCAACCGCCCCAACCAGCGCCCCACCGGCCACGGCACCGCCCCGACCCCAAGTACCAGCAACACGATGCTCCCGACCAGCACGGCAAGCTGATCGTCCGGGCGCAGGGTGGCGATCTGTGGCAGGTTGAGGAATTGAATCTGCGCTTCGACAAAGGCCGCCATACCCACAAGGCCGAATGCAGTCGCCGCGTGATACCATCCCGGTCGGCGGCGGGTGGGCCGCTCTGCTGAACGGTGCCACGGGATAAGCGCCCCACGCTGCCCCAGCCACACCGCCAGTGTCACCAGCCCGACACCAAGCGCCAGCAACGGCAATTGCGCGGCGGCATAGTCCGCGTCGAATTGATAAAACGGTGGGCGTGGTCGCAAGCGGTAGCCGACGATGAGCAGCACCAGCAACGCCACCAGCAGCACGCCACGTCCAAGCCCGGCGCGTAAGGGTGACGGTTGCAGTGTGGGTGTGTTGTTCATGGTGTGGTTATCTCCGCTCACATTGACACCCGCGACAATACGATATAGCAAATGCTTACAGGGAGGATCACGACCATGCGCCCCGAACCGCTCGACAAAATGCAGGCGCGCTTATCGGACGACCAGGCCCGCTCGCAACAACACGAGATTGATCTACGCCACAACCGCAACGGTGACATCAGCCCTTTTCAGCGCCAACGCCTTGAAAAACAGTCTCGCAGCCTGCTGGTGATGGGCTTTATTGCGCTCATCGCCATCGTTGGGCTGGCAATTGTGATGCTGCTCGAAGTGCGCGACCACGGCACGGCAGTCATCACCAGCTATCTGATGTTGATGCTCGTCGCCAGCATTTTTCTCATCGCCGGGTTTGGGCGCTGGTGGGGTATCCAGCTTGACCTTGAAGATGGCAAAGTGAAGGTCGTCAAAGGCAAAACGCGCATCACCCACGAAACACGGCGCGGGCCCGGCGGCGAAAGCACGACGCGCAAATTTTTCATCGGCTCGATGCAGCTCAACGACAGCATGGCCACCGGACTCGCGCGCATGCCGGGGCTACACGTCTGCGCCTACGTCACGCCCCGTTCCAACATTATTCTGGCTGTCGAACATGATGACGACGCGGCCCGGCGCACAGCCCCACTCAGGGACGATGCGGTGCGGTGACTTCTGGCGGCAGCGGACAATCCAGGTCGTCGGATTCAATGACGAGGAAGGTATCATTGCCATAGACCGGGTCGCCGCGAATCTCCCAGTTGTCCCACACGATAACGTAATCGGGCTCATATTTTTCCGCGACAAGGCACATGTCGTCCTGCGTCATGTCGTCAAAGCTGAAATCGTCTTCGTTAAAGCCGAAATCGAGCATAATCGCGTACCATTCAATGGCCCAGTTGTTGTTGAAGACACCGACTGTGCCATCTTTCCAGTTGCCGAGGTGGGCCCGTTGTGCCCCCACACGGAAACCATCCAGCGTCGGCGGGGTGAAGAACAGCGCACGCGGTTCGGTGTTGCTGCGCACCCACCTGAGCGTGCTTTCCCAATCTTCTTCAACCTTGAGCTGGCTGTCGGGCACGTTGCTTTCCATAATGAACATCGGCCCGGCAAAGGCCACCGACGCAAAGCCAAAAAACAACACCGTGCGCCGCATCACGCGGAATTGTTCCACCGAAAGCATCCGCCGCACCTTGAGAACGGCGACCACCAGCAGCACCAGCGTCAACAGCACGACCATGAGTTCAAGCATCGGTGACAGGCCCCGGGTGAAGGGGTTGGCGAGGTCATTGTAGAGCGTGAAGGGGGCCGGGTGCTGGTAGGGAAACGCGGTCATCACAGCCCGTGGAGCCGCCAGCACCGCCACCATCCCCAGCGCCAACCACACCGCGACTTTTGTGTTGTCATACAACAGTTGGCGGGCCATGTGCGCCAGGTAGATGCCAACAAACAGGTTAATCAGCCAGCTAGAGCGGATCAATTGCAATTCGATGACGAATTCAGTGGGGATGATTTCGCTGAAGATCAGGCCAATCGTCACCAGAAAGGCAATGCCAGCCTGCATCCGGATAATAAAGTTGTGCTGTTGGGCTTTGCCAAAATGCCACGAATAGAAATACAACCCCAGCACCGCGAAAAACCCGACCCACAACACCGCGTTCACTGAGAAGGGGAAAATGGCGTACCAGAGCCGGATGCGCATAATGTCCACGAACTGTTCCAGCGAGCTTTCTGCCAGCGGCAAAGACATGCGCCAGATCAAAATTGGGGCAGCACACACGGCCATAATCACGGGGATAAGCAGATAGCGCCATTTGAACTTACGCCAGTCCTGCAAAATCTCGGTGCCCAGTGCAAAGGCCCACATAAACGTGATGAAAAAGACCGTCATCGCGTTGATGTTGGCCGCCAGCCCCAACAACACCGCCGCCAGCAAAAATCGTCGGTGCAAGATCAGCACAATGGCCCATAACCCGATAGCAATCGCCATCGTGGAATGCGTCACGAAGGGTGAATGAATATAGTCGCCGCCGAGGTTGGGATAATAGGCCATCCAGAAGATCGTCGCGAACATGCCAATATTTTTGCCGGGGAACATCGTTTCGCCCAGTGTATACACCGCCGACACGGTGACAAACAGCGTCAGGACGTACAGACCGAGGAACAGCAACGGCAGGTCCAGGTAACGGGCCGCAAATCCCATCGCGGGGTAAAAGAGCGTCACATAGCTGTCGCGGGCTTCCAGCAGAATGTCGCCGCCGCCAAAGGAGTCTGGATTCTCATAGCTGTAGATAATGGGAAGCTGGATAGACTGGTCGCGGAAATTCGCCACCCGCCCATGTTCAAAGCCCTGCACACCAAAGGCAATCAATAAGGCGAGTGCCAGGCAATACAACGCTGCTGTCTTCCAGGAGGTCTTCTTCAGTCGTTCAAGTCCGTTCTTAATCATCATAAGTGCGCAATACCCGTGCTAGCTCAATAGACAGGGATAATCGTGCAGTCACAGGTGGATGAAAATAAGGGATAAGATAATGATGAGCGTCGCACCGCAATCATGGGCGACGAACCCCGTGATGCGCTTGAATGGTAGTCTACGCACCGCATCTCGCGCAATGGTGATTTATACTATTCTGGGGTGTGCCCGCGGTTTGCGCCGGACTGATTGCTGCCCCACATTGATTCACAGGGGTGGTACAATGATTCCCACGTTATCAGCCGCATAAATAAGGAGTTGCCTATGTCTTCCGACACGCCGACCGTCCGCTGGGGGGTACTCAGCACCGCGAATATTGGACTGAAGCGGGTTATCCCCGCCATTCAAGCGTCCAGCAACGGCGAGGTTGTGGCCATCGCCAGCCGCAACGAAGACCGCGCCCAACAGGCCGCCAACCAGCTTGGCATCCCCACCGCCTATGGCAGCTACAACGCCCTGCTGCGTGACGAGAACATCGACGCCATTTATATCCCCCTACCCAACAGCCTGCACAAGGTCTGGGCGATTAACTGCGCCAAAGCCGGCAAACCCGTGCTGTGCGAAAAACCACTGGCCAAAGACACGCTCGACGCGCAAGAAATGGTCGATGCTTTTGCAGAGCGCAACGTACTCTTTGCCGAGGCGTTTATGTACCGCTTCCATCCGCAGACACAAAAAGTTCTCAGCCTCGTTGACGATGGCGCGATTGGCGAGCTGCAACTCATCAACGCCAGTTTCACCTTCCCCGTGCGCGACGAAGCCAACATCCGTCTCTCAGAGACGCTGGCCGGCGGTGCCTTGATGGACGTCGGGTGCTACTGCGTCAACGTGATGCGGCTGGTCACGGGGGAAGAACCGGACGAGGTCGGCGCGATTGGTGTGTTTGATGATGTCGATCAGTGGTTGGTGGGGATGCTTGGCTTTCCGTCGGGAGTGCTGGGGCATTTCGACTGTTCACTGCGCACGCACAAGACGCACCGCTATGAATTGCGCGGCGACGAGGGGCGCATTGTGGTTGAAGAAGGCTTCGTGCCCGACGCTGATCAGGATACGGTCATTAAGTACTGGCGTGGTGGCACCTATCAGGAATATCTCATCCCCGCCGCCAACAGCTATCAACTTATGGTTGAGGATTTTGCCGACGCGCTGCTCAACAACCGCCCACCGAGCTTCGACCCTGAAGACGGGGTGAGCAACATGGCCATCATTGACGCGCTGCTGGCCTCTGCCACGCTGGGCGACGACGACGACGATGATGGGGAGGAATGATACTCATGTTCAACCCGCAAGAACTGCTGCTCTTTGCGGCGGGCTCTTTCGCGATGATCGTTGTGCCGGGGCCGGCGGTGCTGTACATCGTCACGCGCAGCATTGATCAGGGGCGTCTGGCCGGGTTCTTTTCCGTGCTGGGGATTGCGGCCGGGTCGCTGGTGCATATCTTTGGCGCGGCGGCGGGGCTGTCGGCGTTGCTGGCCCAGAGCGCGACGGCCTTCAACATCGTCAAATATGCCGGGGCCGCCTACCTGATCTATCTCGGCGTGCGCAAGCTGCTTTCCCCCGCCCCACCGTTACCCACCGACGCGGAACTGGACATCGACACCAGCATGTCGTTGCGGGCCATCTTCTGGCAGGGCGTTTTTGTGAACGTCCTCAACCCCAAGGCGGCGATATTCTTTGTAGCATTTTTGCCACAATTCGTGCATCCTGAAGCCGGGAGCGCGACGCTACAAATTCTGGTGCTGGGCTTCATCTTCAACACCATCGCCCTGACCAGTGACAGCGCCTATGCGTTGATCGCCGGGACGGTGCGCGGCTGGCTCCGCAAGAGCGCGGGCTTCAACTGGGCGCAACGCTATGTGTCTGGCTCAATTTATGTGGCGTTGGGCGTCGGCGCGGCGCTGTCGGGGAGCAATCGGTCGTCATAGGGGGATAGTCAAATACGGAGCAGTTCATGGACTTCCACGCCTATTTTCATTGGTTTCTCATTGCGGCCGTGGTGCTGCAAATCATCATTGCAGGGCTTGACTATGCGCTTGTGACACGGCGTGCCCCCGATTGGTTGTTTCGCACAGAGCGGGGCCATATCGAAGTACGCCGCAAGCTGCTAAAATAACGCGCTATTGCCCTGCTTGACTGTCCGTGCATCCGTGGGAGACAAAATCCGTCTATGATCCTTCAAGATATATTGTTTATTGTTCTGGGCCTGGTAGGCTTATTCTTCGGGGGCGACAACCTCGTGCGTGGCGCAGCCCGGCTGGCGGCCTCCTTCAATGTGTCGCCGCTGATCATCGGGCTGACCATCGTCGCGTTCGGCACGTCTGCCCCGGAACTGATCGTCAACATCAGCGCCGCGCTCGAAGGCAGCACCGAGTTGTCACTGGGTAATGTTCTCGGCTCGAATGTCGCCAATATTGGCCTTATCCTCGGTGTGTCGGGCGTGATTGCACCGATAACGGTGGCCGCGCACCTTGTCCGCCGCGAAATCCCCATCCTGATTGGTATCTCACTGGTGTTTTTCGTGCTGGCGCTCAACGGCAACATTTCCCGTGTGGATGGCGTGCTGCTGGTGATCGGGTTGGTGGTTTTCAACATCATCTTTTTACAACTGGCGATGCAGGGTGAGGACGAATCGCCACAGGTGGCCGACATCGAGGTCGAAGTGCCAAAAACCGCTGCCTTTCGCCGTAAGGAGGTCATCCGCTTTCTATTCGGCGCAGCAGTGTTGATCGTCGGCGGGCAGTTAATGGTCACAGGCGCGACCAATCTCGCCACCGACCTCGGCGTGAGCCAGCTGGTTATCGGGGTGACGCTGGTCGCATTCGGCACGTCCCTGCCTGAACTGGCAGCGTCCATCATTGCGGCGGTCAATAAACAGACGGATATCCTCGTTGGCAACATCATTGGCTCCAACATTTACAATATACTGGCGGTGCTGGGCATTACGGCGATTGTGGAACCTGTCCCCGTGACGGACGACGCGCTGCTGATCCAGTTTCCGGTGATGATTGTGTATACGTTTCTGCTGCTGCCCTTCGCGCTGGACCGCGTTTTCGAACGGTGGGAGGCCGGCTTGTTCCTCGGCGGCTATGCGGTGTTTATCGTCGCGACAGTGGCATTTTTCTAGAGCACAGTGGCGGGTGGTTGCGTATTGCATCGCGCCCCGTTTGCGTCTATGATAGCACCTGAACTGAGGGACAGACGCCATAAGCCGAAAGGATACCCCATGACCCGGCAGGACATCCGCCTGACCGCGCTCGCCAAATGTGCGGGTTGAGCGTCTAAACTGGCCCCGGCCAGACTGGCGCAGGTGCTGCGTCCGCTCCAACAACTCTATAACCCTGCCGACTACCCGCAGATGCTCATCGGGCTAGACAGTCCCGACGACGCGGCCGCCTATCGCCTTAACGATGCGCAGGCCATCGTCGTCACGACGGACTTCTTCACGCCGATTGTCGATGATCCCTACACCTACGGCTCGATTGCGGCGGCCAACTCGCTCAGCGATGTGTATGCGATGGGTGCGACCCCGCTCCTTGCGCTGAACCTTGTGGCCTTGCCCAAAAACCTGCCAACGGAAATGTCGCAGGCCATTATTCGCGGCATGGCCGAAAAAGCGCTGGAGGCACAATGCGTCATCGCGGGTGGACACACCATTCAGGACGATGAGCCAAAGGTCGGGCTGGCGGTCGTCGGGTTGGCACACCCGGACAAGCTGCTGCGTAAAAGCGGCGCAACCCCCGGCGAGGTCCTCTACCTGACCAAGCCCATCGGCACCGGGGTGATTTCGACCGCTGCTAAAAGTGACCTTGCCGACGCCACGCACCTCAATAACGCGACGGCCTGGATGTCCACGCTCAATCGGGTTCCCTCACAGCTAGCATTGCAGGCAGGGGTGGGTGCAGCGACGGACATTACCGGCTTCGGGTTGTTGGGGCATGGCGTCGAGCTGGCGAATGCCTCTGGCGTGACGCTGGAAATCAACTGGCCACAGGTACCTTTGCTGGACGGAGCCGCCACCTACGCCGACGAATGGCTTTTCCCCGGTGGCACGTCTGACAACAAGCTGGCCTTTGAAGAACAGGTGCGCTTTGCCGATACTGTCAACGAACAGGCGCAGATGTTGCTCTTTGACGCGCAGACCAGCGGCGGGTTGCTGGTGGCCGTGCCAGAACGCACGCACACCGACTTCGCCGCCCGCATGACAGCCGAGGGGGCCGCGTGCTGGGAAATTGGGCGCGTCCTCCCGCGTGAGGATGGGATAGCCATTCGCGTGACGGGGACGTGAGCGGATTGGTTCAATGCGTCGAGATCGGCCACCGGTGTTGCGTCAGGCAGAGCAATAATGGTTTTTCGAAAACTAAGCGGTAGATTGCAGGCGGTGGGGTCTTCAGCAATTCTCCGTGAATCAGTTCAAAGCGCTCATCGCTCTCTGGCAAAGCAAAATAGTCCGTAGCAGACAGGTTGTTGGTGGTGCTGCTGCTCATGGGGAAGTCTCCTTAAAGCCGCTATGCCTGTTCGGCTTGCCGGGCTAAAACGTCATCAATCAGCGTCCGCATCCGTGCATAATGCGGGCCTTTCCAGTAAACCTGCTGGCACGAGTCGCACTGATGAAACTCGTCATAATAGTCAGCAGTCCCGGCGGGCAGATGGTACGCGACCTCGCTCACAGCGACCACATGCAGGCGTCCGTTGCATTTCATACAAATTTTGAAGGGCGTAATGCTCGTTGCGAGATCAAAGCGCTGCATGATTTCAATCAGGCGTTTTTTGGGCTTCAGCGCCCGCACAAAATAGCCATAGACGACAATACTACGTTTCAATAGGCCAACATCCCGCGTGAGCAACACGCGCTCCTCCGTTGCCGAAACCGTCGCCAGTTCAGGGTCGGGGTAGTCATTGCGATAGAGCGTGTCAAAGCCCATCATGCGCAGATAGGCCGCCAGACGACCGAGGTGGGTGTCCAGCACGAAGCGCGTGTTGGCGGGCGAAAGCGGGGGCCGCAGCCGCAGTTTGTCGGGTACATCTGCCGCGCCATAACGCGGAAAAACCGCGACCGCATCGCCATCTTGCATAATGTACGAAAAATCAGTGGCAGTGCCGTTGACCGTTATTACGTCAATCTCGCAATGCGGGACGCCGATGGATTCAATCATGTCTTTGACAGAACCGCGCCAGTCGAAGTGACGTTCAATGGTGGTATGGCGTTGGCGACGGGGCAGGAAATCATTCAGTTCATCAACAAAACGAAACGTGGCACGCTTCATGACGACACTTGCGGGGTCGGTGCGTTGAACGGGTGCATAAGCGCTTACCCTGAGCTTACAGAAGGACGATTGACCTTTATTGTACGGAAACCTGGCGCGGGGGACAACTCCGTAGCAGCAACGGAACGACACATCAGTCGGCCCCTGCACGAATCGATTGTGCATAGGGTCACCACCCTATTGTTCGTCCGGTGAAGACAACTCGCCGCGCAGATTTTTCGTCATCAGGCGGCGCACCGTTTGCGTGTCAAAGCCCCGGCTCAGCAAAAAGAACAGCTTGGTGAGCGCCGCCATCGGTGTCATATCAACCCCACTCACCACACCCGCCTCGACCAGTTTTTCGCCCGTGGCATAGGTCGCCATTTTGACTGTGCCGCGCACACATTGCGTCACGTTGACAATCACCACGCCGCGTTCACTCGCCGCAGCCAGCTCCGCCAGAAATGCCGCATTGGCCGGGGCATTGCCGACGCCATAGGTTTCAATGACGAACCCCTGCAACGGTTGGCGCAAAAAGTTGTGAACCACGGCCGCTGTCACGCCGGGGAAGATCCGCATTGCACCGACGTTGACGGGTTGCAGATCGTAGGCGTGCAGGTCACTGTCGGCTGGCATGGGCAGGGTGCGTTCCCAGTGGACGGTGATGTCAATGCCAATGTCGGCCAGTGTGGGAAAATTGGGCGAGTCGAACGCATCTAGCCCGGTGGCGTTGACTTTCACAGCCCGGTTGCCACGCAGCAGCCGATTGTTGAAGTAGATGCACACTTCAGGGATGAGGTATGTCCCGGCGATTTGGAGCGCAGTAATCAGTTGTTCGCGGGCGTCACTGCGTATTTGCGTGATGGGTATCTGTGAGCCAGTGACGATGACCGTCTTGCCGAGGTCACGGAGCAAGAACGAGAGCGCGGCGGCTGTATAGGCCATGGTGTCGGTGCCATGTAGCACAACAAAGCCATCGTAGTTGTCGTAGTAGGCTGCAATTTGCTGTGCCAGCGCCACCCATGATTGCGGTGTCATGTCGGCACTATCCAGCAAGGTGGGGTATTCATAGACGTCAAACTGTGGCATTGACTCATGGTGGAGTTCAGGCATGGTGTGCATGAGTTCGGTCAGGTAACCGGGCACGGGTGCAAAGCCTTTGGGCCCGGGTTTCATGCCAATGGTGCCACCAGTGTAGATGATCAATACATTTTTGATCTTCATGAAGAATGTACAACTTTGTGATAATTTTAACAATTCCGAACAAAAAAGTATTGCACTTTCACAGGTGATTCGTCTATAGTGAAGTTAGCATCATTATCATCTAAACGCATTTATCAAATATCAAGGAGATTCCTTAAGATGATGTACCTTCCTCGTGAAAAGGGCCAGGGCCTGGTCGAATACGCACTGATTCTCGTACTCGTCGCAGTCGTCGTGATTATCATTCTGGCTGTTCTTGGTCCCGCAGTTGGTAATATCTTCTCCACGATTATTGAAGGTCTCTAAAGACCGCTTCAATACCCATGGAAATGCGACCCCTCGGTATTATGCCGGGGGGTTTTCCATTTTGATAGACTGAAGCCGCAACACACTGGCACGACAACAATGCCACCCCAGGCAATTAGCGGCGGAAGCCAACCATCTCTGCAATAGACGCCACGCTCAGCAATTCCTCTGAAATATCCTGTTCTTTCAAGTAGGCCGCTTCATTGCCCAACATCGGCCGCACCTGCTCAAAAACACCCTGTAAAATCGGTGCGAGGATAACCTGCTTATACGTTGCTTCAATATCGCTAATGTCTACGCCGGGTTCGCTGGCAAAATACTGGTCGCGCATGGCCTTGAGCGTACTCAGCAGATTGGTCCGCCGCCGCGCAAAACGTGGTGCTAGCTGGGACGTGGTTTGCCATTGACCTGCTGCGAGGCGTTCTATGGCGTCTTGCAGGGCACGGTGCCGCATCAGCACATCCAAAGAGCGCACCACTGCCGGGCGTGCGGCGGCGTCTGTTTCTTGCTGCAAATACGCCAGCGTGATCAGGGTGCAGAGCGTGTCTCGCACGTAGTCGAGCCCGATGGCGTCGTCTGCTAGAGGCGGGATGGGTTGCAGGCGTGCATTTTGAAAGGGCGAGTAGTCCAGCGCAGTTGGGAATAAATGCTCGGAAACCTGCCGGATATAGCCCTCAAAGACCGCATTTTGCTCCGCTTTGAGCGAGCCGCCGATGGCCCACGATATCGCTTCATCAACGAGTACCGTAGCCATGGCCGCTATTTCATGCGTGGTGGTAAAGAGCGTGCGGTGCGCGGTATTTTCTGGCAGTTCTTCAAGGTAGGTCAGCGGGTGTTCTTGCGCCAGTTCTTGATAATTAAAAGCCGTGACGAAGGCCCCGCGCACGTTATGCTGCACCAGCAACCGTTCTGCAACAAGACGTAGCCCGACCATAATCGCGTCCATGTTGCGGCGGGCGTTGAGGTAAAGCCGATTGAGCGTGTCAAGCGTGCCGCCCGTGTGCTGGTCATAGACGAAATAGAACGCATCCTCTACTTCAAGGATTTCACTGCGGGCTTCGAGACTAAACGTGACGTGTAGCGGCGGCAGGTCAGCATCTAGTGGACGCAGGGCAGCCCGGATGAAGGCGTCATAGCGTTGATAAAGCTCATGTTGCTGGGGGTCGGGGGGCTGATTGGCGAGAAGACGTGTGTTTCGTAGATAGGCGTCAATGCTCATCGCAGATTTGTTCCTGTCCGGTGTAATGATTCAACATGATTTAGTATAACGGACGGGCCTGCCTGTAGACAATGATCCTGGTGGGTGTAGGACTTTTGCAAAGTTGGCAACCTAACTCAGGGGTCTGGTAATTGTGGTGAGGTAATGGCCAGCATCCCATTGCGGGAGCGCCCTTTAGGCGGGGACAACGTCGGTAACCTCCCCTTTTCGCCGCCGTAAACGACGGCGCTATCAAGTTTAGCGACCGCACAAGCCTAAAGGCAGCGCGTTCGGTGGGTGCCCTGACCTTCATCCCAATCCTGGACGTGACTTTGCAATCGCCCTGC
>DAOTTU010000096.1:0-30872 GCA_034437655.1 Anaerolineae bacterium | reverse complement strand
CCGCACTGAAGTACGGCGCTAGCCCGATGTCGGGCGCTCACACTGGACTCAAGTCCGCGTGAGCGAGGGCCGTGCGTGTCATCAGGCGTGGTCTACTGAGCGGGCGAACTTTAGTTCTGTCCGCTCGATCGGGAACCGCTAGCGACGTACTTCAGTGCGTCGAACCCAATAGTTCCCTCTCTGTAACCATGTACCGAAATAGTGCGTATCGACGCAAACGCACGTACTGCGGCATACTGCGCGTCAACGTATCGCACACATTCAATCACAGGGACACTCAACCATGAGCAACAAAGACATTACGGTGCTACTCTATGGCGCAACGGGCACCCAGCAAGGCCCCGCCGCACAGGCCCTCATTGACAAGGGCTACACCGTCCGCATTTTGACGCGCAACCCTGACAAAGCCGCGCACTTTGCCGAACAGGGCGCTGAGATTGTGCAGGGTGATATGTCCGACCTCGACCGGCTCAAGGAAATCAGCCAGGGCGTTAACCGTGTCGCGCTGTTGATTCCGGCCTTCGGGGGCCCGGAAAACAACCCTTTCCAGAACGGCGTCAACGCCATCACCGCCGCCAAAGAAGCGGGTGTGGAGCTGATCGTCTACAACACCAGCGGCTCGATTATGGACGAAGAACTCGGCCGCCCCATGCTGGACATGCGTCTGGGGATCAAAGCCACGCTCGAAAATAGCGGCATCCCGCATATCATCATCGCACCCAACGCCTATATGGAAAACCTCGCCGGGCCATGGACCGCCGGCCGCGTGGCTAACGACGACACCCTCGCCTACCCCATCACTGACGACGCGCGCCTGTCGTGGATTGCCTCGCAGGACGTCGGCCACTTCGTCGCGAAAGCTATCGAACACCCCGAACTGGCCAATAGCCTCATCCGCATCAACGGGCCGGAGCATCTCAGCGGGCCGGAGATGGCCGCCGCTTTCACACGGGGCCTTGGCCGCGAGATTAGCTGGCACGCGCAGTCCCCCGAAGAATTTGGCGAATCAATGGCGCAATTCTTCGGCCCAGAAGCGGGCAAAGGCATCGCCGCTGAATATGGCTGGATGCAGGACAATCACGAGCGCGTGATGCATAACGTCGATATGGCTCCGATCCTTGAAAAGCTGCCCATCGGTGAACTGACCACGCTTGAGGAGTGGGTGCGCCAGCACGCCGGGGCCTTCCAAGCACAGCCGCAACCATCCGAGGAATAGCGGGCGAGTTCTACCGAAGCAGCCGCGGTAACCAACCCTATATAACGCAATATTGAACCATCCGCGCCTTTGTTGTGCAGTCTAAGTACACACACGTTGCAGACATCTGAATCCTCTTATTCTGTACAACAAAGGATTTTTCACTATGTTCAGAGTTACCCACACAATTCCGCTTTTCGCATGTCTGCTGGTGGTGTTACTCCTTAGCAGCGCACCCGCACCGACCCCGGCCCTTGCACAGGGTGAACCGACCCCGGAAGCTGTCAGCATCGAAGCCAGCGATGGGCTCATGTTAGCCGGCAATTTCTTCTTTGCACCTGACGCCGCCGACGCTGCCCCCGGTGTGCTGTTAATGCATCATGGTGGTGGGCAAAAGGAATCTTGGTTCCCGCTGGTGCCGGCCCTGTACGACGCGGGCTATGCGGTGCTGGCGATTGATATGCGCGGCACAGGCGAGTCTGGTCAGTCGGAAGATTGGGATTTAGCCGTGGACGACACGCAGCGCTGGCTCGATTGGCTCGGGAATGTCGAGGGCGTGGACGCCGATCACCTCTCCATCATCGGGGCCAGCCTGGGTGGTGACCTGGCGATCAATGTCATGGAAATTGACGAGCGTATCCAAACGCTGATCTGGATTTCGCCCCTGCTTGAAGTTGAGGGTATCACCACCGACGATGCGATGGCCGCTGTTGGCGAACAGGGACGCCCCGTCTTTATCATGACCGCCGCTGGTGACATCCCCAGCCTTGAAGCCACCCACGCCCTGTTCCCGTTGATGAGCGGCAATAGTCAGGTGCGGCTCTATGACAATACTGGCTGCTGCACGTTCATGTTTATGCTCGAACCCAGCGCCGAAGACGAGGCCCTGAACTGGCTGGAACTATACGGGTAGCACTTTCCCGTCACATTGACGGTCGATAATTTGATTGGGGAATCAGAGTTATCGTTTCTACACAAGCGCACCCGTGCGCCCCGTCAATCGTTATGATGTTGGCTCGGTGGTCTCCATCTTTTCGAGCAGCACGCCGATCACATAGCGATGAGCCTGCGCAATTTCCGGGTCTTGCATGAACTCGAAGCGCTGGTCAAGAATATGCACCGCCGCCTGGATGGTCGCGACGGTCGGCTTCTGTTTGTTGACACCCACTTCCATATAGACCTCATCGACGAGATCATCACAAAAGCGTATGACGTCGCCAAAGTCACGGTCGGGTTGGCGTTGGGCGAGGAATTCGTACTGACACTTAATGAAACAGGCCCGCGTTGCAGCCAGCACATCTGCACCGGGAAGGGTCTCGCGTTGTATACGGTCCTTAATGAAGTCTTCGAAGACAGCAAAGGTGTTGGCAGAGGGTTGAAGGATTTTGTCAGGCATCTGTCTCTGGCTCCCAAACAGGTAAAACGGACGATCTTGCGATGCAATCGGTCATGGTGTGCGGGGCAATGGTGACGCACCGCATCTCTATTTAATGTACAACGCCAGTGTTGCAAATGCGTAGCACTTATGTGCATTTTTTCAGCGGGCGCTTATGTCGTTGGCGGCGTTGGCAGAGCATCATCGTCAGCAGGTGGCGCATCGTCCTCCTCGAATTCAACTTTCGCGCAAACATCCGCCATTGCTAGCGTGCAGCCAAGCGCGTGCAGCTCAACGCTGGCCGCCAGCCCGATGATGTCCTGCAACAGCCACCCCTCGTCGGTGCGGCGATAATATTCGATGTAGGGTGCGTCCTGCGCAATGAGCAGATAGGCTTGCAGGCCTGGCAGGGTGCGGTAGGCCTGCGCTTTTTCCTCGCGGTCATAGCCCCGCGTGCTGTCGGACAATACTTCGACAATCACGATGGGGTTGAGCAGGGTCAGGCGTTTGGCTTCAAGAAATTCAGCGTCGCCACAAACAGCCGCCACATCTGGATAGCTGTAATCGCCTTTCGGTGAGGCGTTGACACGCATATCAGCGTGATAAACCTTGCAAGGGCGGTCACGCAATTGGCTGTGCAAACTCGCGGCAATATTCATTGAGATGATATTGTGGTTTTCATTTGCGCCCACCATCGCGACGATTTCGCCGTTGATGAACTCGTGTTTGATGGGGCTGGCGTTGTCGAAGGCGAGATATTCCTCGGCGGCGGTGATCGCTGGCATATTGTTGGGATTGGGTGCTGCGGACATCGGGTGCATTCCTCCTTGCTGCTATATATCTATCATACATCAGATGGGTAGTGCGCGTTAGTTATAGAGGCCTAACCCAGGGCCTCGACCGCGATAATACGCCGACCACCCACCGTATAGAAGCGATAGGCCGCGCCATTTTGCAGCACGCGGTACTGTGCTAACGACAACGTGAGCCGCTTGCCGTCAACGTCAACAAAGTACACCGGGACGCTTTGCACCACCGCCATCGTCGTCTTGACCGTGCCTTCAAGTGTGGTGAGATCATTGCTTTGCACTGCCACGTCTAGATGGCGCAGGCTGTTCCCCATAATTAGCAGCAATCCTACCAGCGCGGCAATGACGAACCCCAGCACCGCGAGTCCTGCCAATGGCAACCCCAACACGGCTGCAAACGCCAACATGCCCACGCCCACAAATGCCATCACAATCCACGCCACCCTTAACACGGGCGATGCACTCATGGCCTGCACCCGTTCGGCTTGCGCGTCGGAAATGAAGCCCATCTGGTTCTGTTCGAGGTCGTTGTCCGTAAAACCGAATGCCGTTTGTAACGCGGCGGTATGTTGTGCGGCGAGCGGCGCAGCATCGGCTGGGCGGTCAGGTGCGAAAGTTTGATCGAACATGGTGTGTCTCCTCCGTTGTAGGGCGTTTGCATCAATTGGCCGTTGCTGAGAGACGATGTGGAACGGTAACGCTTGCGGGCTGTTGGTTGGTGTTATACGCCGGGATCGCCTATAGGCGACGCCCTACCCATCGCATCATCATAGGGTTTTCTGGTAGGGGCGCGGTACACCGCGTTCCGAATCAACTTCAGGAGCGCCCCTCCGAGCAGGCGAACTTCAGTTCTGTCTGCTCGCCCGGCGGCGTGCTAGCGCCGTACTTCAGTGCGGCGACACCTCCATTGTCGCAGCATTCGGGGGGCAGGGGTAACCCTACTCTATGGGGGGTTGAGGGGCAGGTAGGCGTTATACCGGGTTCGGGCCATCACTAACCAGAAATATGGACAGGTATGTCTTCCTTCGGAAGCCAACACAGTCCCTACAAAACCGTATCGGCAAGCCGAAAACCTGCTGTAGGGGAGATGTTGACGTCGCAGACAGCATGTGGCACGCGCACATGGCCGTTTGCCCCGCACTGAAGTACGGGGCTAGCATGGTGTGGCGGTCAGACAGGACTCAAGTCCGCCTGACCGTGACCCTTTCCCGACATCCGCTCCCCACCGACCGACCGCGCGGGTGGGATTATGGGTTTGGTAATTTTGCTCGGGTAAGGTCCAACATCCCCTTGCGTGAGCGCCCTTCAGGGCTGTTCACGCACCACACCTGCATAGCCCCGTGCTTCAGCGCGGGGAACACCCAATACTACCCCGCTACCGGCGGCAACACGCGCTCGAAATAGCTCAACGTGCGTTGCTCGACCTGGAACCATGCGCCCTGCTCAAACATGTGCCCCGCACCGGGGATGGTGTCCAGCGTGGCGGCGTGTCCCGCTTCACGCAGGGCCATTACAAACTCGGTAGACTGGCTGAAAGGCACAATATCGTCGGCGGTGCCGTGCAGCAAATGGATCGGCGGCAGGGCGTTGGTTGGGATATGGTGCTGCGGGCTCACGGCGCGGGCCTGCGCGGGGGAGAGGTCGCCCTCGGTGTTGAGCATCCGCCCCAGCAGCATCCGCAGTCGGGACTCCTCGTGCGTGGAGGTGTTGGCCAGCAGATCAAAATAACCTGCCGTCATCGACACCGCTTGCAACGCTTCGGTGCCCATCGTCAACAATGACGCGGCGAGGTGCGCCCCGGCCGAAATCCCCCAGACACCGATACGGTCGGGGTCAATGCCGTGGGTGCTGGCGTTGGCACGGAGCCATTGCAGCGCGGCCGTTGCATCGTCGAGCGGGGCAGGGAAGGTGGCCGTGGCGCTGAGGCGATAGTTGATGCTGGCCGTAATCCAGCCCCGTGAGGCAAGGTAAACGGTATCGTCAATATTCTTTTGCCCCTGCGAATAGCCGCCGCCATGCAAATGCATAATCACGGCGCGGGCCTGGGTGCCGGGGGTGGTGGGGTGCATCAGGTCAAGCGTAAGGCGCGGGTGATGGTCAGCATAGCGGACATCACGCTGGACGGTAACGGCGTAGGGGCCGGTGGGTAAATTGGCTAGCATGGCGTACTCCTGTCACCACAGGTGGGTACTCAGTTGTAATCTATTGACGGGGGCGACCGTTTTCAGCACGAAAAATCAAGTCGCACCACTTCACTTATGTTCTATTCATCTACCTAGATGATAACACGAGCCGCCGCGCTTTCCGAAAAATTGCGTGTCGAGTGACATTTTTCACCCAAATGCATGCCAATGCACCTATACTGTAAGCCGAAAGGAGAGTATGCTTAGGATAACTAAGTCGAAAGATTGGCTTACACACAGAATACTGCGACAAACCCGTAAGCGAAGCAGAACTCCTCGCATAGTGATTGCCTTAGCAATCGGTGCAAACCCCGGACGAGGAAAAGGCTTCGCTTAACGGCGTTTTGGGGCCTAGTCCCAGAAATAGACCGACGCATCCCCAATTTGCAGACGATTCTGAATCGCAGCCTCCAGTTGCAGCACAGCGAGGTTCCATTCGTCGGTGGTGAGTTCGTCGTAGGAGAATTCATCGGTGGGGTCGGGGTCATAGGGCCACGCAACGATGGCCTCAGACAGGCATGTATTCATCATGGCGATGTCACCGCTGCGTTGGGCAATGCTCCAGCGCTTCATGTCTGCCATTTCCCAGTCGTTGAGGTCGATATGCCACATATACAAATTTCACCTTTCGTTGATGATCTATTGACGTTAGATGAAGATGAGGAGTGCTTGACAAGGGATTAGCTGTGGGTTATGCTCTGGCTAATTATCTAATGCTATACTCCTCACACTTGCAAGCCATATTATCTGTACCCCCGCAAGGCGTGAGGATTTTGTATTTCATACCAGGTTCGCGACAACGGTTGTTGTGTGGGAGGGTATGCCGTCTGCGACGTCAACACCTCCCCTACGGCACGTTTTCGGCTTGTTGATGAGGTTTCGTAGGGGCTGTGTTGGCTTCTGCAAGAAGACATACCTGCCCATTTTATGGTTGTTAATCGCCCGAACCTGGTATCAAAAGCGATCCCCATCATCTGCTAACATCGGCCCGTTCTTTACACCATGAAATTGCACGCGCACGGTGTCGTCATGGCTAAACGGACGCTCAACCTGCGTAACCAGCGCTGCAAAGCTGAGGCGTGGCTGCCCCGGCGCGTTGCCGCGTGGCCCGATGACCAGTGTCCCGCTTGCACCCGGTGCCAGCAAACGCAACACATCCTCCCCGTTTTCAATGTCGTCAACAATCTGCAAGGTCCAGCGGCCCGCGTGGGTGGTGGGGCGCAGCACGCGGTCGGCACTGCCCAGCGGCGTGACATCCACGGTGGTGACGCTGCGCTCGAAGGTGAAATGCATCCATTCGCGGCTAATCACAAAGCCGTTGAAGGACAAAAAGAGGTCTTTGCCCGTGTAGTAGTGGATCATGAAGCCCTCCCTGTCAATCCAACGCGGCCGCGCGGATGCGGTAAAACATGCCGACGTGGTAAATGCTCTCGGTTTCGCCAACCTCGGTCTGGATATAGCGCCCGCCAGAAAATGTGTCGTAATTGTCCCACCCGCTGAGCGTCAAGGGGGCCGCGTGCATGGCCGCCTGAATAAGGTCAGAGCCCGTTTCAGCGTCGGCCCAGTTCAGCGCGACACATTCGATACGATAGCGTAAGTCGAGCGTAGGACGGGGCGTCTCGTTATGGAGGCCGCCATGCACGTGCTTGAACATCACGAAGGGGTAGGCGGTCTGCGGCGGGGCGATATGCCGAAAGAAACGGTCGCCCACAACGTCGGTCAGCGGGGAGCTGGCGGTGAGTGCCAGCATAATCCCCTGTTCTATAGCCGGAAAAACAGTCATCTCTCTGTGAAATCTCCTTTCACGCGCCGTGGTCGCTGCCCACAACGCACAGCACGGGGGTTGCCTGCCCGGTGTCCTCAGTGCTAGAGGCGCGTGTGCCAGCCGCCGGGGTGGGCCACCGACACACGCACTGCTGCATACAGCAGGAGGGAGGGAACCATACATTTAGAACTTATGTTCTAAGTATACCGTTTATAAGCAGAAGGGCAACCCGTTAACCTTATCGGGGCATAAACGGTTAGGGCGCGGTTAAGATGGGGTTAGACGTGCTACATCTTCATCACATCTTCATGTTCTGCAAACAACCTTTTGACGCTGCACGGTGTAAGATAAAGTAGCGAAAACATAACCACAAATGATTGACACAAGAGAGGTTCACTCATGCAAAAATTCAGTCAACGCATCATGGCCGCTGCGGCCGCGCTGCTGGTCATGGTCACTGTGACTGTCGCTTTCGGGGCTGGCTTCGTGCAAACCACCCCCGCCCCGGCCAGTGCCCAAACCGGCCCGACCGACTTCGCCACCGTCTATGAACGGGTCGCACCGTCTGTTGTTTCTATCCAGACCATCACCGAAAGCCGCTTTAATTTTGGCGGCGGGCAGGGCACCGGCTTTGTCATCAACACCGATGGGCATATCGTCACGAACGCGCATGTTGTATTTGGTGCCGACGAAATCCGCGTCGAATTCCTTGACGGGTTGTTGACCCGCGCGGAACTGGTAGGGCAAGACCTCGAATCTGACATCGCCGTGATTAAGGTTGAAGTCCCGGCAGATCGGTTGCAACCTGTGCAGTTTGCAGACTCGAACGCGCTCTTCGTGGGGCAACCTGTCGCCGCGATTGGCAGCCCCTTCGGGCAAGAATGGACCATGACGACGGGCATCGTCAGTGCCCTGAACCGCACCGTGCAAAGCCTGACTGAGTTCCTCATTGGCGGTGTGGTCCAAACCGACGCCGCGATTAACCCCGGCAACAGTGGGGGGCCGCTGGTAGATGCACAGGGGCACGTGATCGGCGTCAACACGCAGATTATCAGCGAAGAACGGCAAAATTCGGGCGTTGGCTTTGCGGTACCTTCGAATTTGGCGCAACGTGTCGCGCAGAACTTGATCGGCGATGGCGAAGTGTCGTATAGCTTTATCGGTATTTCCGGGCTGGCGATGAATTTGCTGTTGATCGAGGGCTTTGGGCTGGCGAACGACACGCGCGGTGTACTCATTGACAATGTGTTGCCGGGCACTGGCGCCAACGCGGCTGGCTTGCAGTCTGCGAACCTGGACCAGCTTTCCGAAGAAGAACTCATCAACGGTGATTTTCCTGACAATTACGACATCATCATCGGTGTGGATGGCGACACGATCCGCGACTTTGACACACTCATCAGCTACCTCTCCGCGAACACGTTGCCCGGTGACACCGTGACACTCGAGATTTTGCGCAACGGCGCTGAGATGATCGAAGTGCCCGTGACACTTGGTGAACGTCCCGCCGCTGAACAGGCACCGTAGCGCTGGATAACACAACCCGCTACCCGAACACCGTATGAGAATAGGTTCGGGTCATCACTACACAGAAATATGGACAGGTATGTCCTCCTTCGGAAGCCAATACAGTCCCTACAAACCCCATTGGCAAGCCGAAAACCTGCTGTAGGGGAGGTGTTGACGTCGCAGACGGCATACCCTCCCACAGAACAACCAATGTCGCGAACACCGTATGAGAATAGGGTTTATAGAATCGTGGCGGCACGCATTGTGGCGGCACGCATTGTGGCGGCACACACCGGTGCCTCCCTACCGACAACAGGTCAATTGCAGGCAATGTCGCCGCGAATTTGAAGGATCATGCTGTTTGTAGGGACACTCAACGTGTGACCAACGGGGTGTCCGCCAATCATGGGTCGGTTCCCCGCAATGGAAACCTGTCAGATTGAAGGTTTTGCACCAGCATCCAACGGCCCGTCTGACCGCAAAACAGATAATGTATGCCGGCATGACAAACAGTGTTAACAGCAGGTCAGCATCGTAGGAGCAATGCCCATGCGTATCATCGCACCCACGCTCACGCTCACGGCGCTGTTTGTCGCCCTCATCGCAGCCTTCATCGCCACACGTCCGGCTGCGGGCACGGTGGGGCTGTGGGTGGCACAACCCATGCAACCGGCGGAACCCTGGCAAGTGCTGGCCGCCATTAACCCCATCACGGGACGGGCGCAGGTGTTACGCGAGGACTCGACGCTTGATACCGTTTATGGTGTGACCCCGGACGGTGTTTGGACATGGAACCGCGTGAACCGGGCCACGGACACCTACCACCATCAGCTCCGCTTCACGCAATGGAATGGCCACACCCGCCAGCTTGACATCCCCGCCGCACCCGGCCGCCTGACGCCGCTGTGGGCACTAACTGCTGACGACCGTCTTTTCTACGCCGTGACCACCCCGCAGGAAGGCGTCACCCATGTCTACAGTGTGCCGCAGGATGGCGCAACCCCGCCCCGGCGACTCGGCACGGCCCCGGTCAATGCCATTGGCCACTGGTACACCACCGATACCCATTTGCTACTGCTGGCCGGGCGACCCTACACGCAAGAGTCCGGGAGCCGGGAGAACCTGTATGCGCTACCCCTCCACGCCAATGAAGCAGCCGAGGCGGAACTGCTCCTGTCGCTGGAGAACAGTGGTTTCACGACGTCGTTTCTGGTGCCCTCACGCATAGACCCTGCCCGCGCCGTGATCGTTGAGCAGCGGGGGTTAAATCCGCGTGTCGGGCAGGTACGGTTCTACACGCTGGAACTGGACACCCTCACCGTCGCGCCAAGCCCCATCCCAACGATTGACTACGCCTCGGCTGAGGCCGCGATGAACTCGCCCGTGCTGGCTTACACCGACGCGGTGTACTATTTCAACGGGGGGCAAATCTTCCGCGCCGACCCCTATAGCGGCAGAGTATCCGCCGTCTCACCCTATACCGCCACGCTTGGCACGGACAGCACCGCGCAACTGGTCACCAACGCGGCCGGCAACCCCTACGCCACCCTGAGCATCAACGCAGGCAATAACCAGCTAGAATTGCATCACCACGACGGCGGTCATGCAACGGTGTTTGAGTATCCACAGGGCACCATTACCCTCAACGAAGCGTTTGCTGCACATGGCGTGATTTATACTCAGACACGGTTGCACTGGTCGGTGTGGTGGGGGGATGTTGAACATGGTTTTGAGCGGGCCTACACGTCGCCAGCACAGGGGACGGTGCAGGTGCTGCGCGAGCAGGGGACCGGGCTGTTGTTATTGCGGCAGGAGCAGTATCGCGCTGGTGGGTGGGGGCGGGAGTTGCTGGTGCTGGACGCAAATACGGGCGACGTGCAATGCATTCTCTACCCCGGCACACGCAGCCCACTCGATGCCCGATTCGTTTGGACATCACCACCCATCACAGCGAAACACCGGGGCGAATGGTTAATGCCTGGCGCGGTGGTGGTCATGCTGGCGGGGATGGGGTATATGTTGAGGGTGCATCCGACCTGGCGATAAAGGATACCCCCACTCATGACGACCCTATCTCGCTTGACCGAATTGTTGGCTGAACGTGGCGAAGTGCAGGCGCTGGTGCTGTGTGGGTCGCAGGCGGCCAACGTCGCTGACGAATGGAGCGACCTCGACGCGCTGGCCGTCACACATCCGCTGGACATCCGCGCCGCTGAACGCATCGGCCACGCGCTGTCACAGGTGGGGCGGGTCTTTAATGCGCAGATTATCGACCACGAAGACGGACATTTCACACTGCGCTGGGCCTATACCACCTTTGAGCGTATCGACCTCATGCTGTGGGATGCGGAAGTACTCGACGGTGGCCCGATCCCCTTAACGCCACCGTTCCGCGTGATTTTCAACTACGCCACGCCTGACAATGACCGCCTGATTACCCCGGCCCCGCCGCCACTCCCCGACGAGGAATACTACCGCGACAGCCTTCACGAGCGCACAACGGCCCTGCGTGACATGGGCATCACAGCGCTGGTCAAGGCGGTGCGCGGCGATTTGCTCATCGGGCTGCACCTTGCAATCGGGATGTTGCGCGAGCTGTTGGTGCTGCACATGCAATTGCGCGATATGCAGCGCGGCACGACCGTTCACCGCACGGGCAGCATTGAGGATGAAGCGGTGCTGGCGATCCCTGAATTTCCCAGCACAGCAGAAGGCATCATCGACCGGGTGGCCTATGCCGCCAAGCACTTCGACCGCCTCGCCCGCGAGATTGACCCCACCTACAAAGGCGACAACGGCCCGTTGCTGGCAGCGGTGCGCGTGGCCCGCCAACAGCTCCGCGCGCGGGGGTGGTGAGGCCTACGTGGCGCACTACGTCGGGTCAATGATCTGGCGGTCTACACAGGCGTCATACCCCGGCGCAAGATAGACCGCGTAATCGACCGTGCGGTCCGGGTTGGGGTAACTGTAGACGTTGCTCGGTGGAATGTTCAGAATACGGGCGATGGTGTCAATGCTGCTGCCCTTCGACTCGCCCGTGTAATCGACCACAATCGAGCCATTGTCCAGCGCGAGGTCACCGGGCGGTTGGGCTTCACCGAGGGGTAGGGGGTTCAAGCCTTCCCAGACGAGGCGGTCGGCAGCGACGACATCCCAGCGCATCCCGACGCCGCTACCATCAAAGACGCCAATCCGTGCCCCTTCCAGCACAAGGCGGTTCTGTGTCGGCGGGATCAGAAAGGATTCAATTTCCCGGAAGAGGTCTTCGGAAGGCAACTGCACCGCAGCCCCACTACGTGAGGTATAGCCCTGCGTGTGTCGGCCGGTTTGCAGAAAGTGGCTCTCAATGTCGTTGGGTTCCATCGTCAGCCCCAGCGGTGCCAGTTGCAGCATGATGTCCAGCGGCACGTTGTGGTCAACGATACTGGTCAGGTCGTCGTAAAGCTGCGGCACATCCAGCAAATAGCCACTTGAGCGCGCTTCACTGAAAATGGCGCGGATGATCTGTTGCTGGCGGCGGCCGCGGTCAAAGTCGTTAGAATTGCGGCGGCTGCGGGCATAGAACAAGGCTGTGATGCTATCCATTTCGTACAGGCCCACGTCCAGCGTAATCAGTTCGAAGGTCGGTTCGCCCTCGTCGTCATATTCACCCGTAAAGCGGTAGTCTTGAATGGGGCAATCGACCGGAACCGTGATGCCACCCAGTGAGTCAATGATCGTCTTGAAGCCACTGAAGTCTACCACCGCGTAGTAGTGCAATTGCAGGCTGTAGTTAAAATAGACCGCCTCTTGCATCAACCGGAAGCCGCCGTCATGCCCGCCAAAACTTGCGATGCCACGATCCCACACGGTATTGAGCCGCACATAGCGCCAGTCTGGCACGTAGATATACAGATCACGCGGCAGGCTCAGCATTGAGACAGTGCCGGACGTGCGATTGATGCTGGCGACGATGAGCGTATCGGTGCGGAAGCCGCCGCCGGGTTCGCCATCGCTTTCGCTGTCATGCCCCACCAGCAAAATGTTGACGTACTCATACAGCGTGGTCGGGCGATAGGTCGCCTGTGCAGTGGGAATGGGCAGGCCAGACGCCTCGTCAATGGTGCCGGGTTCGGTGCTGGGGGTGCTTTCGTAGTAGCGGCGCGGGGTGGCGAGTTGTTGCGGCGTGGTCGTCGGCGCACCGGGCGCGCTGGCGGTGCTGGTGGGCAACACAGTGGCGGTGGGGGCGTCCTGAGCGTGGCCCGTGCCGGGTGTGGACGGGGCCGTCAGCAACAATAACCCGATGGCCAGCAATAAATTCACGGTGATAAAGGCAGCTTTGCGCATGGAAGTATCTCTCCGGACGTCGATAATAACGCGGCTGTGTGTCTTAACGTTGTACTCATCATAGAGCGGACCGGGCGAAAAGGAAACAGCGCGGCGTCCGTTCAGGGGGTGGGCGTGCGCGGGGCGTGCGGTCGGCGTAGGGGGCGCGTATGCGATGCTGGTGCAAGGGTTGTTGCTGGCAACCTGCAAGCATGGTGTATAATCGGCGCATCGTTGAACGAACCAGCACCCGGCAGCGATGTCTGCCCGCGAAAGATAAACACCATGAGCATCTTCAACCTCTTTCCACGGCTCGAAACTGAACGCCTCATCCTCCGTGATTTGCGCAACGCGGACCGCGCCGCCATTTTTCGGATCTATTCCGACGAGGTGATTGCCGACTTTACCCCCTTTGTGCGTGCCGAAACCGTCAGTGACGCCGAAGCGATCATCAGCAGCATTCGCAACATTTATCGGCAACGCCGGGGCATTCTGTGGGGCGTTTCGCCACGCGACAGCGGCACGGCCATCGGCACATGCGGCTTTTTGCAATGGTATCGTGACGGTATGGATGCCCACCGCGCCGAGTTTGGCTTTGTGCTGGTGCGCCCCTACTGGCGACAGGGATACATGCGCGAGGCGTGTACGCGGGCGCTACGGTTTGGCTTTAAGGCCATGGAACTCAACCGTGTAGAGGTCAACGTCACGCCAAACAACGATACCGCCATCACGTTTTTGCAGACGCTTGGTTTTGTGCATGAGGGGCGCTTGCGGCAGCGGAAGGTCTGGGGCGGCGAATTTCGAGACGTCGAGCATCTGGCGTTGTTGCGCGATGACTGGGCGGCGGCGGGGTGATTGTATGCGACAATTGAGCGTCCCATCGTGTGATACGACGTTCGGATAGACCATTGTCACGGACCGCGTATTAACTATTGTATTGAGGAGCATATTTTGAGCATGAATTTCGAATTTTCCGACTACGTGAACGCGATTACCGACCGTGTACGCGCCTTCATTGACGACGAGGTGATCCCGCTTGAAGACCATGCCCACGAACACCCCGACGGGCTGCACCCCCAGCGGCTCTATAACCTCCGCCAACGGGCCAAAGCTGCAAAGGTCTTTGCACCGCAACTGCCCCCCGAACTCGGCGGGATGGGCCTGTCCTTGCTGGAATGTGCGCCTGTCTTTGAGGCGGCCGGCCGCTCGTTGCTGGGCCCGCTGGCGCTGAATTGTGCCGCCCCGGACGAAGGCAATCTGCACACGCTGATGATCGCGGCGACTGCGCAACAACGTGAGCGCTACCTGAAACCCCTCGCCAGTGGTGAGGTGCGCTCTGCCTTTGCCATGACGGAACCGGCCCCCGGTGCTGGCAGCGACCCGACGATGTTGCGCACCACGGCCACCCGTGACGGTAACGAGTGGGTCATCAACGGGCACAAATGGTATACGACCGGGGCCGATGGCGCGGACTTTTATTTCATCATGGCGCTTTCTGACCCTGACACGGGCCCTTATCTGGGCGCGACGATCTTTCTCGCCCCTGCCGACACGCCCGGCATTACCATTGAACGCCGCATTCCCGTCATGGGCGCGGAAGGCCCCGGCGGCCACTGTGAAATCACCTTTGAGGATGTGCGGCTGCCAGCGGATGCGGTACTGGGAGAGGTCGGTGGCGGCTTTGCGCTGGCCCAAAAACGTCTGGGCCCGGCGCGTCTCACGCATTGTATGCGCTGGACAGGTATCGCCCAACGCGCGCTGGAAATCGCGACGGATTACGCCCAGAATCGTGAGGCCTTCGGCGCGTTGTTGCGTGAACACCAGTCGATTCAATGGATGCTGGCTGACAGCGCGACGGAGCTGCACATGGGGCGGTTGTTGGTCTGGCAGGCGGCGTGGTTGCTGGAGCAGGGTCAGCAGGCCCGCACCGAAACGAGCATGGCCAAAGTCCACGTTTCAGAAACAGTCAACCGTGTGCTGGACCGTGCGATACAAATTTGCGGGGGGACGGGCATTTCGGGGGATGTGCCGCTTGGGGAATGGTACGCCGAGGCGCGGGCCTTCCGCATTTACGATGGCCCCTCAGAGGTGCATCGCCGCGTCATTGCCCGCCAGGTGTTGAAAGGTCGCTGGCCGTAGGCGTCCGCTGATGCTTGTCAAATATCCCGGGACCTCGTACCATTAAAGTAATATAACGCTTATTGGAACACACGCGATGATACCTTTTCTGTTACGGCTCACCTTTTTATTGACCCTCATCCTGACCGCTCTCGCAGTGCTGCTCCATGTCGCCCGGCAAGAAGAAAGCACCGCCTTTCGGCTGGCCTATGTCGAAGCGACGCACGGCAGCCAGAGCGTGTTCACGATGGACTTCAACGGGCAACAACGCCGCCGCCTGACCGATGATTTTGGCGACGACTTCGCCCCGGCGTGGTCCCCCAATAACGACTACATCGCGTTTTATTCGTTTCGTGGCCTCTCGGCAACCGTTTATCTGGTGCCCCCCACGGGCGGTAGCATTGTCGAGCTGGCGTTGAGCTTTGGCTCTGGCATTGAGCCGCAATGGTCGCCGGGTGGAGACTATCTCGTCTTTGAGCGCTTCACAACGCGCGGCAGCCGTGACATTATGCTCTATCATCCCGCCACGCAAACCCTCAGCCGCCTCGACGGGCCCGGGGGGCGTAACTTCGCGCCGGCATGGTCACCACGCGGCCACGAGTTGATCTTTGTTAGCACAGCCACCAGCGCTGAAACGACCTCTACCGACACCAACGCCGCCCGCACCACGCGCTCACAGCAGCTCTACCTCGCCGATGCCCGCTTTGACGACGCCCCCGGGGAACAGGTCACCCGTGGCGAAGGTGTCTTCCGTTCGGCGTCGTGGCTGCCAGACGGCCGCCGCTTTGTCGCCAGCGCGGTCTACGATGGCAACGAAGACCTGTATTTGCTTGACCTTGACGGCAACATTGCCCGCCGCCTGACCACCGACGCGGCCGTGGACACCTCCCCACAGGTAGCGCCAACCGGGGCGTATGTCGCCTTTATTTCGGATCGTATTTCGCCGGGGCGCAAGCAACTCTACATCCTCGACTTGCACGACCCCGCCGCCGTGCCTGAACTCCGTTCTGACGCGGCCACCACCAGCGACGTCACCGGGCGCATAAGCTGGTCAGGCGGGGGCGAGTGGCTGGCCTTCACCGCGATTGACGCCGACACCGACATCGGTAGTGTGTACCGTACGCATGTCAGCGGGCGAGATTTGCGCCGCCTGACTGACCCCACCGTTGAAGCCGGCGCGCCCACTTTTTCGCCCGGCATCGACCGCACCACGCACGTTGACTACTGGTGGGCCGGGGCACTACTAACCGGGGTGTTGGGGGTGTGGGCTGTGCTGTGGCGGCGTCCATGAAAGAGAGCCTGCCGATGGAGCTATTTTCGCCGCGTTTGCGCTACCGGGAATTTCAGCCTGAAGACTGGCAATTGCTCTACTACTGGTCCCGCGACCCCGACCAGACACGCTATGACAGCACACCCAACCTCACCCGCAACCGGGCCCGGCACATTGTCGACTTGATCCTCAATAATCGGTCGTTGCTGCCGCGCCGCCAGTTCGACTTCGTGCTAGAACGGCGCGACA
Organism: Anaerolineae bacterium; assembly: GCA_034437655.1. Classification (GTDB taxonomy): domain Bacteria; phylum Chloroflexota; class Anaerolineae; order Aggregatilineales; family J027; genus J027. The sequence continues at coordinate 14,094 of DAOTTU010000096.1, read as the reverse complement.
CCCGCAGCGTTGTCGGCTCTATTTACCTTGCCGAACGCGACCGTAGTACCGCCCGCCGCGCCGAAATTGGGTATCGCATCGTGACCGACTACTGGAATCAGGGCTATGCCACCGAAGCGGCCCGGCGCATCGTAGAATTTGCGGCAAATGTTGGCATCCGCACCGTCTATGCGCGGGTGATGGTCGAAAACGGAGCCTCAGCGCGGGTGCTGGAAAAAGTCGGCATGGCGCAGATTGATTTTGAGGAGAACGGCCTCTATCGCAATGGACAATGGCGGCCCATGGCCACCTATCAGGTGTCGGTGTGCGACGGGTGAGCAGGGAACGATTGATGTGTCGTTCCAACGTTTCGCACCAGCAACCTACACTGCCCCCCAGCGCAACAACAACGCGCCTTTTTCCGTTTCGTATTCACGTTCGATGCGGACCGGAAACTCATTGAGCCAGCGACCCACCACGCGCTGTTCGTCCTCGCGCCCCATATCATCGAGCAAAATCAGCGTGTCCGGCCGTAGAAAGTCCTGTAGCATCTGCAACGCGGGGTAGCGCACCATCCGCACAGGATTGCCGTATTGCGGGGGGCCGTCTACGACCAGCACATCTACCTGCGAAAGGCTCTTGAGGCTGCGCGGGTCATACCATGCCCATGTGATGTCCGGCGTGGTGTCCAGCCGCAAGTCCTGGAGGGGGGCATTCACGACGCGGGCCCGTTTCGGCGCGAAGCCGTGTTGTTGCAGGCGGTGGTTGCTGACCTGCACGAAGTCGGCTTGATGTTCCAGCCCCACGACACGCCCGCCGGGGTTCCAGCGTTCGAGCGCATAGGCTGTCACAATCGTTGAGGCCCCGCCGCCAAGTTCCAGCACGGTGTCAGGGCGGTGCTGTTGAATGAGTTCCATCAAAATCACCGCGAAGTCAGGCGAAACGCGCCAGCCGCCAAGCGGGGGTAGGGCGCTGCGGGGTTGCAACACCGTGAACAACGAGAATAACGCTTCGAGCTGGCGGAACTGGTGCCGATTTTCACGGCGCAGCGCAGCGACATCATCGCGCAGCGCGTCAACCAGTTGGCGTAAGGTCGCCATATCGGCTGAAGGGTCGGGGTGGTCGGTGGGCACGGCGTTCGTCTCCCTATTGCTGGTGACAGATAAGGCGGTCATAGCGGCCGCGCCCTGAGTATAACGAGAATGTGGCAGGGACGGTGGAACGTTAATGTTCAGGGGCCGACGACGCATTGGAAAACCGTCGCCAGCCCGGTGTCGTGCGTGCGGACAGGGCTAAAGCCCACCCGCGCGATAAAGGTCGCGTCACGATGCGGAAAAACAGGGGCGCGGCCCTCGGTCAGGCGGACTTCAGTCCAGTCTGAGCGCCACATGATACTAGCCCCGTACTTCAGTGCGGGGCCGGCAAGGGATGCGGGTGTCCCTACCAACGACGTCATGATGCGATATGGTGCCCCTTACCCCCACAAAATTTGCCGCACCAGCGCGACGAAGCGTTCATTTTGCACGGGCTTCGGAAAGTAGGCGTCAAAACCCGCGGTGTCGATATCATCTTTAACGTCGAGCGACCCATAGGCCGTCGTCGCGATGACCGGAATAGCTGCATAGTCTGGATTATTGCGAATGGCGTCTAGCGTCTCCCACCCATCACGCCCCGGCAACGCCAGATCCATCACAATTAAGTCAGGACGCCCGGCTTCCGCAAGGAGTTGCAGCGCTTCGTTGCCATCGGTGGCGGCAAGCGTCTTAAAGCCTTCATGCTGCAAGATACGGGTCATCACTTCGCGGTCGTCAAAGGCGTCTTCTACCAGTAGGATCGTGGCTGTTTTTTCCATAGGTTTGTGTCTCTCTCCCCTGTGTACGTCAGTTATGATTTTTGTTGGGGGTTGGGTTGCGATTGTGTCTCGTGCTGTGTGTTTTGTTGTTGCGTTTGCCCCTCAGCGAGGCGTTTTAGAATCGTTTGAATGTTAGACAGAAAGTTGTCAATGCGGAAGGGTTTGGTAATGTACCCGTCAAAGCCCAGCGCAATGGCCCGTTCGCGGTCCGCTTCCATCGCGTGGGCAGTCAGCGCGATCACAGGGATGTCTTTCAGGCGGTCGTCGTCTTGCATTTTGCTGTACATCGTCCACCCGTCCATCTGTGGCATCGAAAGGTCCAGCAGGATAAACGTGTAGTCGTTGTCCTCAGTCTTGAGTTTTTCCAGCCCTTCGACACCATTCGTCGCAGTTTGGACATCCGCGCCGTTAAACGACAGCACTTTCTCTGCAACATCCAGGTTGTCGGGCTCGTCGTCAATTATCAGCGTCTTCCAGGTGTGGATTTCAGTGGGCTTAATCATCAGCGCTCATATGCTCCTTTACGGCGGCTGTGGGCTGCAAATCATGAGAGTCTTGCGCGGTTAAGGGTAGTAAAATGCTAAAGGTGCTGCCTTTCCCGACGGTGCTTCGTAAGCGGACATTGCCGCCCATGCGCAACGCCAGTTTTCGCACAATTGCCAGTCCCAGCCCCGTCCCACCAAATTCACGCGAGGAGGTGCCATCGACCTGCCGGAACTCGTCAAAAATCGTTTCTTGCATGTGCGGCGGAATACCAACGCCGGTGTCGCGCACAATCAGCTTCCAGACTTCGTTGCTTTCTTTGCGCAAATCGAGCTTCACTTCACCGTCGCTGGTGAACTTGATCGCGTTGGACAGCAGGTTGATCGCAATCTGGCGCAGCCGGCCTTCATCGCCATGCAGCGTTCTGGGGAGCCGCTCGTCAATGCTCCAGTTAAACGCCAACCCTTTTTCGGCAGCAAGACCTTCAATCTGCATCACGATGTCTTCAACCCACGTGCGCAGGGTAAAGGGCTTGTTGTTGATGTCCAGCCGCCCGGCTTCAATCTTCGAGAGGTCGAGCAAGTCGTTGATGAGGCTCAGCAAACTTTCGGCGTTCCGCATAATGCGTTTCTGGTAGTCGCGCTGGTCTTCGGTGAGTTCACCGAGCATACCCGCCAGCAAAATATCAGTATAACCGATGATGGCGTTGAGTGGGGTGCGTAGCTCATGCGACATCGTGGCGAGGAAGTCAGTCTTGAGTTGTGTGGCGTCTTCAGCGTTCCGGCGGGCGGTGTCTAGCGCGGCGTTGGCTTCTAGCAAGTCGGCATTGAACTGGTGAATGCGTTCTTCGAAGCGCTTACGGCGTGTGATGTCCATCTGAAAGCCGACATAGTGCGTGACGGTGCCGCTGTCGTCTTTGATTGGCGAAATCTTCAACTCGTTCCAGAACATCGTGCCGTCTTTGTGATAGTTGCGTAGCTCGACGGTGGTTTCTTCGCCGTTACGGATCGCGCCTTTCAAAATGCGGCGGGCTTCCTGGTCACGGTCATCGCCCTGCAAAAAACGGCAGTTATGCCCGATGGTTTCCGCGACGGTATACCCGGTCATGTCTTCAAACCCCTGATTGACGAAGATCAACGGCTGGTCGGGCTGCGACATATCCGCAATGCTGATGCCGATAGAACTCGCTTCGATGGCGCGGTCTTTGAGGCGTAAGGATTCGCGGACTTCCTGTAGATTGGTGATGTCATGCGCGACCCCGGTGACTGTTTCGACGTTGCCGTTGTCGTCAAAAACGGGCGTGTAGCGCACTTCATACACGATGTCACCGACGAGCGTTATCGAATCGACGGTTTCACCCTTCAGGGCGCGGCGGGCTTCGTCTACAATCTGGGGGACTTCGGCAAAAACGTCGAACACAGACTGCCCGACGACTTGCCCCGGTTGTAGTCCCAACGCTTCGAGGCTGCGCCCTTCGGACAGGATGAAGCGGCCATCCTTGTCGAGTGCAAACAGTACAATCGGGACCTGTGTCACAACAGAACTCAGCAAGCGCTGGCTGTTGGTAGGCGGAGAATTAGTTGCCATGTTATAGTGTTGTCCTGTCAATTTGATGCTTGTTTAGTCTTTCATTACAGCGCATTTGCATAAGCAGGGATTGAGCCCTGGCTTACGTGTGTATAAGTTTTACAATCGCAAGCCAATTTACAGCGAATGTGTTATGCTTTGGGGCAATAAAACGCAAAGCAGGAGATCGCGATGAACGCCGATTCATTCTACGAACAGGTGCGCATTGGGTTTGGCATGTCCCCCGAACAGCGTCACCGCCACTACAGCAAACTGCATACCAGCGTCCTTAATGACTATGTGCGCGCCATCCGGTTTACCGTCACCGACCTGGCCGAACAACCCGCGCCAGATTCTGACGATACCCGCCCCTTGAAGTTGATCGTCGCGCAGATGGCCGAATGGGACCGCTTTGCCCTCGCCGCCGCTACCGACATCCTCATCGGGCTTTCGACGCCACGCCTTGTGCATAACCTGCATGGGTATGTTGACGCCGACGGGCAGCACCATAACTTTGACAACATTGACGCCTTTAACGCCTACCAGCTTGAACGTTATACCGACGTTGAGTGGATTGAGGTGCAGCGCCTGGCGATTGATCTGGCTGAAACTTTGCACGCGCTGTTTAGCACCCCCAAGCTCATCACGGTCCCACGCCTCGAAAACACCGCCCGCACCACGCGCACTCTGAAAAATGGCGAAACCTTTAAAGACCTGACGATGGGCTGGGCGTTATGGCTGATTGTGATGGAACACAGCGCCGTTGAACATGCCGTTGAGCTGCGCATTGGCTAGGGGGGGGCGGGGTGAAGATTGCATCAACACATGCAGACATCCCGTTGGATGTCCCTGCACGGCGGCGCGGCATGGCTGGTAGGGGCGTCCGCATCCCCATCAGAATCCTCATCCTCCTCATGACGCTGCTATTTTTCATCATCCCCGGCACCACCCGCGCCCAGTCGCCCGGCAACGACACCCCCGCGACCGTCAGTGCGGCGTGCTTTGCCGAGGTGCAGCTTGGCTACTGGGCCGATATCCTGCGTGGGCCGAGCTATGCCCAATATGGCATCAAGCGCACGATTCCGTCCGAGCAGCGGGTGCAGGTCATCGGGCAGGATGAAACGGGCGGCTGGGTGCAGGTCTATTACCCGCGCACCGACATCTACGGCTGGATGCTGCGCGACAATATGCTCTTTTTTGGGCGCTGCACCATGCTCCCGTTGACCACCGACACCCTTGAACCCGACGGCCCCGCGCCGACTGCGCCACACCTGCCCCGCCCGGCCTTCATTGGCAACGCGGAATTTGTCGCTGCTGAACAGGTCTTCGCCGTGAACGACGCCATCATTTACGCGCTGCATGAACGCGACGACCGCCGCGCCCACATCTTACTCATTGATCTGTTGCACCCCGCCGTGCGCCTTGACGCGGCCCTGACTGGCGAGCCCGGCCGCACAATGGGCACCGTCTCGGACGTTGCGCAGGCAACAGGGGCCTTTGTCGCGCTGAATGGCGATTTCTGGACGCGCAACCGCGTGCCGCAAAATTTAATGCTCAGCGGCGGCGACCTCATCACCGCCCCGACGAATCGCGCTACCTTTGCGCTGACGCCCGACAACGAACCCTACATCGGCACTTTCACCGACGATTGGACGTGGGACGCTTCTATCACGGCACAAGATGGCGGCAGCATTCCGCTACAATTGCTCAACACGGGCTGTGAAAATGATTGGCTGTGTCTCTACACCGACATTTACGCCGAGTTGCTGCTCTGGGAGGGCTACGACAGGCTGCGCGTGTTGCTCAATGCCGACTACGAGGTGTTGTCGCTGCAACAGAACATGCCGCTGACGATTCCGACGGGGCATATGGCGCTGCGGACGGGCGCGAACAGTCAGGCGGCGGCGTGGTTGCGTGAACATGTGGCCGTGGGCGATACCCTGTCGCTGAGTTTGCCGACCGACCCCGACTGGCGCGACTTTGAGATGGCCATCGGTGGCGGCCCGCTGCTGATTGCGGACGGTGACTTCTGGCAAGACTGCGACCCGGCTATCCCCGACGATGCGCGCACCTGCGAAAATTTTGACGCCAATTTCCGCGTTAACCAGTACGGCAACGCCTTGCAGGCCCGGTCGGCGGTCGGCTATACAGATGACAGTGTGCTGATTCTGGTGATGGTCGAAGGTAACGACGTCTATGGCAGCCGGGGCAGCACCCAGCGCGAACTGGCCGACATCTTCCTGCGCATGGGGGCCGTGCGTGCTATGGAGTTCGACGGTGGCCGCTCGAGTGCGTTGTGGGTCGGGGGCAATCTGGTCAACGGCGTAGCGCTAGAAGCCGGTGAACGGCGCGTCAGCAATGCGTTGCTGGTGTTTGTTGATCCCTGAGAACACACCCACTGCAACATCACGAAAACAATCAAGGAAATCCAACAATGAATCAAGATCAAACCCTCAACGGCGTAGAACTGGGCAGTTATCGCCGGGCGCTGGGGCCGCTGTTGTTCTCATACATCCTCGACGGGCTGGTGACGTTGCTGGCGGTTGCGCTGCTGCTGAGCGCATTTCAGCGTGAAGACTATGTATTTGTGGCGCTGATGGGCCTGATCCTCGCGTTCAGTGCCCGCACCCTGACGCGCCGCACCCGCGATGTGCAACTGGCCTTGCAGGGGCCGGCCGTGCAAGTTTACACTGACGGACTCTATGTCAACGCCCACCCCGAGGCGCGTAGCCTGCGCTGGGATGAGGTCGCCGGGGCCAGCGTGCATAAGCTCGGCAGTTTCGGGCGCATCGACATCAAAACCCACGATGAGGCGGCGGCCATTCAAGTGCATTTCATCCGTACCCCGGACGCGCTCGGCCGCCAGATCAGTGACTTGCGGCAGGGGGGGTAGCTATACCGAGAATAGGGTGTCGCCGCACTGAAGTACGGCGCTAGCACTGCGCCCGGCGAGCAGACAGAACTGAAGTTCGCCTGCTCATACCAGGTTCGGGCGATCAACCACCATAAAATGGGCAGGGTTGTCTTCTTGCAGACGGCAACCCCTCCCACAGAACAACCGTTGTCGCGAACCTGGTATGACACCACACAATAACCCTACTCCGGGGCTGTTTCCAGCGTGGCGCGACCGAGTACCTCCAGCGTTACGGCTGGAAAATCGGTGATGATCCCATCGACGCCAAGCGCGACAAGTTCAGCCATCGTTTCGCGGTCGTTGATGGTCCACACATGCACCTCAAGACCGAATTCATGCGCAGCGGCGACAAATTCCGGCGTTACGAGGTCGGCATCTCCGACGCGCATCGGCACCTGCAAGGCCACCAGCGCCGGGTCGGGCTCGAACAGGGCCATGTTGCCACTCAGCGCGGCCAACGTCAGCCGCCGGACTTCGCTTTCAACAGCCGAGGTCATGAAGCCAGGGCACGTTTCACGAAACTCGACCATCACGTCCTCACTGAAACTGGCAACGATCACGCGCTCCTGCATTTCATATTGCTGCATCAACGCGCAGAACGGTTCCACAATAGACGGCTCAGCCTGCTTAATTTCGATGGTCATTGGCATGTCGGGGAAAGCGGCGAGGATGTCTTCAAGGCGCGGGATGGTCAGCTCGGCGTCAGCAAAGGGGAACTCGGCGTCGGTGTCCATGTCAAAGCCCATGTCTGGCTCAGCGGGGGGTGTCCACATGTCGCCAGCGGTGATGGTTTGCAATGCTTCATAAGTGAAGTCAAGTACGGCCCCGCTCCCGTCGGTGGTGCGGTCTACGGTGTCGTCGTGCAACACCACCAGCACCCCATCACTGGTGCTATGGACGTCCATTTCAAGCATGTCGGTGCCGACTTCCACAGCGTATTCAAAGGCGATGAGTGTGTTGGGTGGCCGCACCCCGGCCCCGCCCTGATGGGCAATAACGAGCGTGTCTGCGGGTGGGGTGTCGTCGTCCTGTGCATAAACGCCGGGCAGCAGGGCAACGAGCAGGAGAACGGTCAGAATGAGGACCAGCAGCGGCCCGCGTCGCGTCAAAGTGAGCATGTGTATGTGTCTTCCTTTCGGTATAGTGATGGGCAGTGGTGTTGCGGTTTCCCCTGAAATTTCCTACAGGCGACCCCGGAGAGAAACCACCGCCTGCAATCTACCGTGTAAATGATAAAACCCATTTATTCTGCCGCAGCCATCAGCCGCACCCACGCCCCAAGGCTACGCACCAGTTCCTTAATGAACCACTGTGCTTGCTCGTCGTGCAGATTCCCCGCAGCGTCAAAGGGCGAGTCGGGCACCATAATCACGGCGACGTCTGGCTTTTGCATGACCTCCATCGCCATGCTGGCCGCAATCTGGCGAAAATGAACCAGCCCACGCACCCCGCCAAAACGCCCCCCGGCCGCCATCACGGCACAGGGTTTGCCCCATAACGGTGCGTTAGTACGGTCACGGTTGGCGACATCGGGACGTGAGCCCCAGTCCAGCGCGTTTTTCAGCACCCCGGTCACGGACCAATTGTATTCTGGCGAGGCAAAGAGCATCCCGTCGGCGTCACGAATGGCCTGCCGCCAGCGCTCGACGGGTGCCGGGTAGCGATCAGTCACAAGGTCTTGATTGTAGAGCGGTAACTCACCGATGCCATATTCAGTGATGGTCATGTCGGCGGGGGCATAGCCGGCGGCAATCCTTAACAGTGCCGTATTGCGCGAGGCCTGGCGCAGACTGCCCGACACCGCAAGAATGTTTAGCGTGTCGCTCATGTTGGGTTTTGTCCGGGTTCGGGGATAGCCGCCAGTATGTCGCTGGCCGCGGCGCGTACGGTGTCGTCGGGGTCGGTGCGGGCGGTGAGCTTGAGCGCAATGCGCACCTGCAACGTAAATTCTTGATAGCAGCCGAGTGTACGCACCAATGATAGGCGCACCAGCGGCTCGGGCTCGTCGTTGAGTGCATCCATCAACGCCTGCACAGAGCGGGCCCGGGCAAATTGACGCGGCTCGGCGTGCTGGTCGGTGTCCCCATAGAGCGATTCGTCGGCGAGGTGGTCGGTAGCGAGCATACGTAACCCGATGTCGTGATGCGATAGCAATTCGCGCAGAATGCGCAGGGCGGTCCCGTCGCGGGTTTGCAAAAGGTCGTGCAAGAGGGCTTCGCGCTGGGGGCTGACGCTGTTGGCCAATAGATTGATGCGGTGGCGGATGACGTTCTGTTCGATGCCCATGCGCCGCACCCACCATTGAATATAGGTGTCACGTTGGGCCACGCGCAGGATCACTATCGCCACGCGCAAATCACGCCGGAACTTGCTGAGGTACCGCAGCACGACGCGCCGCACTTCGGGGTGTTCGGTGCGTTCGAGGGCACGCAACAGTGCTGTGCGCGCGGGTTCGTTGTCCATTTTACAGAGTGCTTCAGCAGCGCTGAGGCGGGCGAAGTAGTTGTCGTCGTTGATGTTGCGCATCAGGGCGGGGATAGCAGGGGGGCCGATGGCCGCCAGTTCATCAATAGCGACGTCACGATGGTGGGGGTGCAGGTGGCGTGCCTGCTCAATAAAGAAAGGAATATAAGCAACCAGTTCATGATCCATGCGATACGTTTCGCCTTCTTACTCAGGCACTGTTGATGGGTGCAGGCGCGGTGTCGGTGTTGGAAGCGGGTAGCGTAATGTCCGACGGTGCTTTGTTGCGTCAACAGGGTTTGTCGAATCTCTGCCACTAAAATAGCAGGGATTTATGGCGTTATCGAGAGCAAACTTGATCAGAACCTTAAAGTTTTTTTTGCATGTTGCAGCATGTCAAGCACATCAATTTTCGTGGACTTGCTCACGCACAACACCTGCTCACGCGATGGGGTTTCCGCTGGCTCATTCCATGCGGGCCGGCCTGAGGGTGGTCATGTAATGCAGCCGTCTACCCAACGGTCGGCAACCGCACGAAAAACGTACTCCCGACGCCGGGCGTGCTTTCTACGCTGATGGTCCCGTTATGCATGCCAATCACCTTGCGCGCAAAGGCCAGCCCCAGGCCCAGTCCGCGTGTGGTGCGGGCCTGGTCGGTGCGCCAGAAGCTCTCAAAAATACGGTCGTGGTCTTCGGCGCGAATGCCGACGCCTTCATCTTCGACCGCAATTTGCACAAGCCCATTGTGCATGCTGGTCCGCACGGTGATGGTCGTGTTGGGGTCGCTGTAGCGGCAGGCGTTGTCAAACAGGGCTGTGATGACGTCGGTCAGCAGGTCGGCGTTGCCCAGCACCGACATGACGTCTTCGTCAATATCGCATACGAAATGGTGTTCGGTATCGCGGGTAGACTGGGCATTGCACATCTGCTTGAGAAGTTGCCCGATGTCGAGCGCCTCAAACGTGTAGACGGTGCTGTCGAGCTTCACCATGCGCAGCAGCATGTTCACCAGCTCGGTCAGCAGGCTGATGTGGTCACCGATGACTTCCAGTGCATTCTGGCGACGTTGTTCGTCGTCGAGCAGGGCCAGCATGTGAGCGTTGATGTGTATCACTGAAAGGGGGGTGCGGAACTCATGCGCGGCAGCTTCGATGAAATATTGCAGCAATTTCACGCGCTCTTTTTCCAGCGCAATGTTGAAGGCGGCTTGCTGGGCGTGCTTTTCTTTGGTGACGTCTTGCCCCACGACCATCACCACCGACACCGTGTCGCCTTCCATAATGGGGACGGTTTGCACCTGAATCACCTGCGTTCCATTCGCGTAATCGTATTCGAATTGTTGTGGCTCACCTTCAAAGGTTTGCATCAAATATGGCAACAGCAGCGCGTAGGTTTCAGGGAATATAAAGTCCTGCAAGTGTTGACCGTCCAGCACCTCGGGGTCAAAGCCTGCTTCCATGACCAGCGGCCCCCGCCCCATAATCACCCGCAGATCACGGTTGAGCATCATCAACGCACCATCCGGATAGTTGTCGGCGGCGGTGCGCAACAATAATTCACTGGAACGCAACGCGGCTTCGGCCTCGCGGCGGTCAGTAATGTCGCGCAAGGAGGCGACCCGTGTCTCCTCGTCAAGCTGGCGTACTTCCAGCTCAACAGGGAAAATATGCCCGTCACGGTTACGCGCCATAATTTCATACGCGCCTTCATACTGTTGTGCAATGCGGTTCTGGACGTGTTCAAGTTCACCGGGCGGGAACAGCATCGGCAAGAGATTTTTACCGGACATTTCCTCAATGTTGTAGCCAAACAGTTTGACAAAGCTCGTGTTGGCATCGACCAGTATCCCGTTGCGGTGAATCGCGATGGCTTCGAGCGTCACGTCCGACAGCAGGCGGTAGCGGTGTTCGCTGCGCCGCAATTGGGCTTCCATGTGTTTATGGTCGCTCACGTCACGGGTGATGCTGCCGAGCATGTTGCCCTGATCGGTCTGGATGGGGAAAATAACGGATTGCACCCAATGCACATTGCCCGCCACATCGCGGAAAGAGGTTTCCAGCGGCTGATTCATCCAGGGCATAACCTCGCCTTCAAGGGCCAGCGGCACCATGTCACGCAGCGCCGCGTCGCGCCGGCTGTTCATCTCACCGTCACCCTGAAAGGTTGCCCACGAGGGCACATCAAACAGGTGTTTGCCGAGCGCCTCTGCACGTGGAATCCCGGTCAGGCGTTCGAGCGCCGCATTCCACACGCGGATATGCCCGCCGGTATCAACCAGCATAATGCTATCGTCGGACTGTTCGACGAAGGAGCGGAACAAGGCTTCACGCTCGCGCAATTCGGCTTGCATCTGGTGGCGTTCGGTGACGTTGCGCACAATGGCTGTTACGCGGTCGCCGTTGCTGCGTACCAGCCGCGCTTCGAAGGTCTGCACGCCTTGTTCGGGCATGGGAAGCTGATAATCAAACACCTGCATTTCTGCTGAGGTGCTGAGATGCTCAAGCGCGGCCATCCATTTGCTCGCGACCCCGGCCGGCAAGAGTGTCGTCACATGCGCGCCGATGACCTCATCGCGGGGGGCATACATGCGTGTGAAGGGCATGTGCGCGTCGAGAAATATACCGTCAGGGTCAAGCTGAAATACGAGGTCAGGGATGGCCCTGAGCAGTGCTTCTGCCGAGGCCTGACTCGTGGCGAGGTCCGCAGTGGTGCGTTTGCGTCGTGTGATGTCGACGATGGTGGTGAGCAGGGCAGGTTTGCTCTGGTACATGATACGGACTACCGACACCTCAACCCAGACATAATGCCCCTCTTTGTGGAGCAAGCGTGCTTCGAAGCTCGGAAAGGATTCGACTTCGCCGCTCAGGTTCAGCGTAATGAGCTGTAGGACAAATTCATGATCTTCAGGATGCACCATCCCCCAGCGTTCGTCGGGGCTCATCTGTTGATAGTCGTCCAGCGTAAAGCCGAGAATGCGCGTGTGCGCGGGGTTGATTACCAGCAGCTCATTTGCACGGGCAATGGACATACCATGCGGCGAGTTTTCGACGAGTGTATGGTAGGTGTGGCGGGCTTCGGTAGCGTCAATTTCACGGGTGACGTTGCGTTGAATGCTGAGGTAGTAGCGCAGTTCACCGTCTTCAACCAGCGGCTGGAGCCGGACTTCGTTCCAGAACAGGGTGCCATCTTTGCGATAATTGCGCAGGGTGACATGGCATGCGGTATGGTCGCGCAGGGCATGGCGAATCACCTCAAGTTCAGGCTGGTCGCGGTCGTCGCCGTGTAGAAAACGCGGGTTTTTGCCGAGGACTTCGGCTGCGGTATAGCCAGTGTATGCCTCGAATTTATCGTCCGCATAAATGATCGGATGATCCGGGTGTTGGGCATCACATACCAGCGTTGTGAAGGGGCTTGCCTCGACAATTTGTTGCAACAACCAGTGCTGGTCGAGTTGTGGGTGGCTGGGTCCACCGTCTGACTGGGACATCAAGACTCCTTTAACGGGCTGGGCACCCGCGCCGGGGAGTTACCGGGCCCGTTTCACACCGCTTATGCATACGGTGTGTTACGCTGATTTCTATCATTATAACCAGTATAACATAGAATAGGAGGTTCGCCCCGGGCCCTGCATAACCGCTCAGGACTTTTGCAAAGTCACATCATCTTTTGGTTCTCGGACGGGCCGTTTGTCACACGCTGTAGGGTTGAGATACCCTGAAACGCAGACAGCATGTGGCACTCGCACACGGCCGTTTGCCCCGCACTGAAGTACGCGGCTAGCATGGTGTGGCGGTCAGACAGGACTCAAGTCCGCCTGACCGTGACCCTTTCCCGACATCCGCTCCCCACCGACCGCGCGGGTGGGATTATGGGTTTGGTAATTTTGCTCGGGTAAGGTCCAGCATCCCATTGCGTGAGCGCCCTTCAGGGCTGTTCACGCACCACACCTGCACAGCCCCGTCCTTCAGGGCGGGGAACAGCGCCTACGACCGGGGTGGCAACAAGCAAGTGGTGTTCTCCCGTTGCATTCTCAACCATCCAGGTGCGCTCACGCAGCGGATCGGGCTGCCATACCGCGCTTGCGTTTGACCTTACCCTACCCCTACCGCGTGTGACAACCGGGCCAGTCGGCAGGGGGCACTGTGATGCTGCCGACAGCGCTTGAATGATCTAAAACCAACATTGCGGGGAAAGCCTCTACGCCGGGAGGGTGAACAATGCCCCTTTCGAGGTCAGCAGTTCAACGGCGTCGGCTTCGGTGCGTACGGCGGTGAAATTGTTCGACCGCATCTGGGCTGTCACCATAATCAAATAGCGTGCAAAGGCGTTGGTTTCGCCATACACGACCAGGTGCCGAAAATGATGATGCACTGCCAGCGCTTGCAACGGGTCGCAGTACATTAATTCTTGTGCAGAAAACCGTACTTTTTTGGTTTTGCGGGCGTCTACCAGAACATAGATGGGTCCGTGTGGGGCGCTTTCTACCATGTCTAATACGGATTGCATTGACTCAGTGAGTTGTTCGAGACTGATAACGCCGCGATAGTCAACTCGAATCACTTCATTTTCATTGAGCCATTCAACGTCGTAAGCCATTTTCTATTGTCCTCTTTGCTAATTGGGCTAATTGGTGGTAGAAAGGCACGGCTGTGGGCCGGACCATGCAGCATAAAAGTATTATCATTATAGCACAACCGTTGCATTACATGAGTGGGTGCTAAGCCGGGCAGGGCGATTGCAAAGTCACGTCCAGGATTGGGATGAAGGTCAGGGCACCCACCGAACGCGCTGCCTTTAGGCTTGTGCGGTCGCTAAACTTGATAGCGCCGTCGTTTAC
>DAOTTU010000095.1:0-55170 GCA_034437655.1 Anaerolineae bacterium | reverse complement strand
AGTCGTTAAGCTCGCCAGCGCCGATGGTACTGCACGAGAGATTGTGTGGGAGAGTAGGTCGCTGCCAACCGCTCCGCACACCCACCTGCCTGCTATCGCCTGCGGGGGATGCGTCGTTTATGCTCCTGTTGCCCCCAACAAACACATGCTAACTTCTATACATTGCCTACTGAATGCGTAGTAGCACTTTTGCATCTTTCCATAACTCTTCAAGATCGTAATATTGACGCATTTCTTCACTGAAAATATGCACTACCACATCGGCATAATCAATCAAAACCCAACCACCTGAAGCCTGGCCCTCTTTTCGCCAGGGGCGAATACGATGATCCTCTTTGATCTTTTCATCAACATGTTCAACGATGGCTTTTGCTTGCCGTTCGTTGGTCGATGTACAAATCACAAAGAAATCTGCAATGATGGTTACATCACGCAAATCCATCAGCAAGATGTTTTCGCCCTTCATTTCTTCAACAGCATCAATAATATAGCGGGCCAGTTGTTGAGGATTCATAACTGCTTCGTGTTCCGTGGTTAGATTTTCATTTGTCATATGCATTCCTTATCCTAGATTCACCTCGAATTGAGTGTTATAAACTACACCTTTGGGTGTCAAATCACTCTGTTGTTGAAGAAGACACAGTCTTTCGTCAGTTGCGACTTGCAATGCGATTGGCAGGTTCACGACGATAAACAACTTGCTCGTGTCGCGCACACCGATTCCTGCGATAATTGGTACTTTCTATTATACTGAAAAACTGTTCTATGTGAACCTTTCTGCTTCTTAGTTAGGCGTAAATACCCGGATTTCCAATAGATTGTTTATATTTCTTCTGCTATAATTTTAGATACCTAAGGGCGTGTACAGGCTTCGACGTGGACGGATGTGCGTACATTGCAGGTCGCGTTGCCCAAACGCGTTAAACATGGGCAAAAAATTTGAGTGCCAACAATACTCAACCCAGCTTCGCCTACGCGGCATAACCCCGTATAGGACAAGCTGCTAGCGCGAAGACGCTAGCCGTCTGCCCCACACGTCGCTGTCCGTGTGGATTGGTGGGCGACACCAAAGACAGTGTGCGGTGTACTGACGCCGATACAGTGCATCTAAGATCCATCGGCTAGTCGTTGGTTTACCGCGTTGCTCCGGGCTATCAACGGCGAATGTAAAAGAGCAACTATGCCTGTAGATATGTGCAAGCTAACTCTACGGACGCCGGTTCGATTCCGGCCACGTCCATCCTTAAACACAAAAAGCCTTCTCTACAATTGAGGAGGCTTTTGTGCATCTAACAGCAGCGCTTGCCATTATGCAGAGTCATCCGCGGCTTCAAGTTGTTCTTCTACCGCTTCAATTTCATCCTCTACATCATCTGTAAATGGATAGTTGTAGACCGCATCCCAAAAAATGATCCATTCATAGGCGCGTAGTGCTGCTGGGTATTGTTCCAAAGCCGTATAGATACGCCCTAGCAAGTAGTAGTTTTCGCCCGTCTCAACACGTTCCATCGCTAGTAGCAGGCGATCTCGTAATGTCACCAGTGCGGTTTCACTTGGGGTAGGGGGTAAGCCAGCAAACTCTGCCTCGACACGATAGGCATTAGCCCGTGCTGCAAGTTGAGCATCTGCAAGATTGTCAACGAATGCATCGGTTAGTTGATCTAAGACCACATCAAAATCACAGGTGATGCCAGTTGTGTACTGACAAATCTGGCTACGAATCATCGCAGCGTCTACAACCCACTCTGGCACGACAGCTTCGGTTGCTAGCAGCACATTCAAATCATCAAGCGCGGTGTCATACTCATTAAGCTGTAACGCCACTTGATAGCGCCATTCACGCCATTGCAAATTCTCAGGTGCCTCGTCGAGTACGTTACTCAACAGATCGAAAGCTGTTTCCCAGTCTTGCTGTAGTAGCGCAATTTCAGCACGCAGCGCATAAGCACGCTGTACCGCTGCTGGGTCCACCCCCGGTTCAGACGCAACCTGAATCACACGAGCGAGACTTTCCAGGGCACGCTCTGGATTACCTTCACGCAAGCGGCCTTCTGCGACATAGACATAACCCTGCGCTGCACCGGGATAACGTGACAGATACTGTTCTTCAGCCAGTACAGCCACATAGCCGTACAACACCTGACGCAGGCGTTCATCTTCAGTGGCGCGTGCTTTGGCCAGGTTGAGATCAACACGTTGCACCAGGGCAGCTTCAAGTTCTGGGGAAATGAATATGGCTGTGGCGACGTATTCCAGCGCCGCGTCGAAGTTTTGTTGTGCCGCCTCTACTTCAGACAGTTTCAGCAACAATTCAACATTCCCAATATTGGGTGTTGTTCCACCAACACGAGCATAGTTGAGGGTTTCTAGCAACACTTCGTTGGCGGCCGTGTAGTTCTGCTGCGCGATATAGATGTCGGCCATGGTTAGCACCGGGGGCACCAGCGCCGGGTCAGCAGTATGAGATTCCTGACACAAAGACAGCGCTTCATTCTGTAAGGCAGTCGCATTGGTTGGTGTTGCTAGTGCTTCCTGATAGCGAACAAAACATAACCCGGCCAGCAATAATGGTGAAGGTGGGTCTGAGCATTCGTTCTGGAAATTGCCCTGCTGTTGGAAGTTCAAGGCTTGCTGCAACAGTTGTTCGGCCGTCTGCAAATTGCCAGCCCCACCTTGAAGCGCCCGCCCTACCGCATCAAAGTAGTACATTTCTGGTAAGCAAATACGCGCATCGTCGGTCTGAAACGGTGCCGAAATTTCGCTAACCTGTTCATAGTCACCACGGTCGAAAAACACCAGCGCATCACGAATTTCGGATTGTTGAATGACAGGGTAGGCACCTGTCGGTGTTGGTTCCACACCTTCCTGACCACGTGGCACGTTGTTTGGTGGTTGCACGGGCGTCGGTGTGCTGAACACATTTGGCGGGATGGGTGTATTTGGATTTACGGTTGGCGTTGGGGTAATCGTTGGGACAAGCGACGGTGTCGCGGTAAATAGCCCTCGGTTGTCTGCGACCTGTTCTTCGTCACCACTCAAGCTACTGACAAGGGTTACAAGTAGGAATCCTACCAACACCAGCACTGCAAGCCCCGCAATAGCTGCTGTGGCGTATGCTGTGCGTTTAATTCGCCGCGCAGTTGCTTCACCGTAGCGATTTTTCTCTTTTTGCACCCAGTCAATCTCAAGCGGGGTGTAGAGTTCGGGGCGATAGTCAGCGACAATTTTGTCAATCTGTTCTTGAAGCGACCGCAATTTATCAATGCTAACCTGTGGCGTCCCTGCGGCTTGCCGCTGTGCTGCTGGCTGCTGTTGAGTGGGGTCAATACCTAGCGCCTGCAACCCTTTGATCGCCATTTCGCTATTGGGATTAATCGCATAAAGCTGCTTGAGGCAAAAAATCTGCTCCTGCGGATTACGCGCAACGCTACTGAGCCACAACCAGCCGACCTCATTCCGTGGATCGAGTTTGACAACCCGTTGCAGTATCTGGTGAGCCTGGTCTTTTTGTTGAGCTTTCGCAGCAGCGATACCCTGTTGCAAAAGCTGTTTAACACGGTCTTGAGCCATATGCTTTAGGTTCCATCAATGCACAAATAATGATGCCTGAATTGTACATCATTGGCATTGGATTGTTCAAACGGCCGTCTTAGTTCGGCTGCAAACCGACGGGCACCACGCACCGTTCGACCAGGCTACCAAACTGGTTGAAGACCTCCAGCACCAAATTATAGCTACCGGGTGGGTATTGGGGCACATTCAACGTTCCGAGGGCGCGTTCGTCGGTCTCGCGTTGGCTGCTTTCCCCGACCGGGAAGAATGTTTCTGGGTTAGGAGACAACCACAACCGATAAAACCCAAAGAACTCGTCATTTGCAACGCCACGCACGATCAGTGGCGTACGCAACACGTTCCCGGGGGCCGGAAAGCGAATTTGAACCGCCGGATTGCTGCATCCCGGCACAGTCGGGGGTACCACGCTCGGTGCTTGCACAACAGGCGACGAAGGGGGCAACAGAATTGTTTGCCCGGCGATGAGGTCATTGCTGCTGATGCAGTTCCCTGCCTGTACCGCCGCTGTACTGAAACCCGTTGCGCGTGCCAGTTCAAAGAGCGTATCACCCGACTGGACAACATAGGGTACCCAGCTTTCTTCTGGGATGCAGGCTGCTTCTGTGGGCGGCAATTGGAACGGCGTGATTGTCAGTGTGGGGAAAGGCGTCAGCGTTGCGGTTGGTGGTAGCGTGCGGGCTGGCTTCAAATCTGCCACACGGGTTGCCTTAGAGCGTACTGTCGGCGTGATACTTGGTGTTAAGGACGGCGTGACCGTTGGCGTGGGGGTACTGCTGGGCGTCAAGGTCTGCGTCGGGGTCGCGGTGTTGGTTGGCGTGGGGGTAGGTGTGCTTGTGGGTGTATCGGTTGGCGTTGGGGTCGGGGTGTTTGTTGCCGTTGAGGTTGGGGTGTTGGTATTGGTTGCTGTGACCGTCGCCGTTAGCGTCGGGGTGCTGGTAGGGCTGGCTGTAGCGGTATTGGTTGCTGTAGATGTGGGCGTTGCTGATGGCGATGGCGTCGAGCTTGGTGTCGCTGTCAACGTAGCGGTTGCCGACGCAGTGTTAGTGGGGGCAGGGGTATTAGTTGCGGTGCTGGTCAATGTCGCTTCGACCGTTTCTATAGTTGCCGTCTCGACATCCTCGGCCGCTACAGGCTCCGTAGTTTCTGTCAGCGATGCGGTTGCCGTTGCAGTCGGCTCATCGGCTGTACTGGTTGCAGCGGGTGTATCGGTTGGTGCGGGTGTGTCCGTTGGCGGGAGTGTGTTGGTCAATGTAGCTGTGGGGGGCGTCGTCGGCTCCTGCGCTACGACTGTTATCACTGGGGTGGTCGGTTCTGGGTTGGTGGGGGCAGTGGTAGCGTCGTCTGCAATCAGAATCGCAGGTTCTGTGGCTGAGGTAGTAGCTTCGTCACTGTCCTGCCCACCGAGGCTCAAGACGATGCCAAATGTTAGCGCAACAGCAATCACCCCAAACGCAATTACAGCAACCACAACTTCACTTTGTCGATCTCGGCGCATCAGGTCTTCCCCACTGCAATGATGTCATATGCCGTTCAGCCTAGCACAAATTTTCTGTTCAGGATAGTTTGAGAATCGTTTGTTCACGCGGAAAAGTCGATAATGACTCGGCTGTCCCATCCGAATTGATAACCACGTTATCCTCAATCCGCACACCACCAACCCCGGGCACATATAACCCCGGTTCAATGGTGAAGGCCATCCCCGGTTGCAACGGTTCTGTGTTTTCGGCGCTGATGTTGGGGTGTTCATGAATGTCAAGCCCGATGCCGTGGCCGGTACGGTGAACGACATATTCAGGATAGCCATGCGCAATAAGTACCTGCGTTGTGGTGTCGTCCAGTTCTGCGCCAGTAATGCCCGCTCTGGCGGCCGCCCGTCCGGCCTCGTTTGCAGCCAGCACCGCATCATAGAGCTTGAGCATTTCATCACCGGGATGGCCGGCGAAAAATGTGCGTGAGATGTCCGAAACATAACCCTTGTGCCGTGTGCCGAAGTCAATCAGCACCGTGTCACCTGCTTGCAGTGGCGTGTCGCCGGGTTCACCGTGAGGCAGCGCCGAGCGTGCGCCAAAGAGTACCGTTGGGGTAAAGGAATCCCCTGCACCGCCAAATTCCTGCTGTAGCTGGCTGAGACGTTGAGCGGCAGCGTGTTCGGTCATGCCGAGCTTCAGTTCATCCAACAGCGCAGCGAGTGCTTTTTCACTGATTTCAACGGCGCGGCGATGGTTGTCAATTTCTTCAACGGATTTCTGGACGCGCAATGCGACAAGGGCTTCGTCTGCATCAATAATAGTCGCGTCTGGCAAATAGTGGCGGATGATTTCAGCATCACGGAAACGCATCGTCAGCCCTTCGACCCCAATTTGCCCGGTGGAGAGTTTCAGCGCTGCAAAAGCCTGCTCGAACGCACCCTGATAGCCATCGGCATCTTGCCACGCGAAGACCTGCCCATCAAAGCCCGTGTCGATGAATTGCTGTGCCTCAAGGCCTGGCAGCGCAGCGACATCTTCACCCGTCATTGCAAAAAAGACCATAAACGGTCGCTCTAGCAGGTGAAACTTCACACCCGTCAGGTATTGGAGATTGTAGCCGGGCAATAAGACTAGCGCATCCAATCCAGCTTTAGTGGCAATTTCTCTTAATTTTTCTAAGCCTACATCACGCATTACAGCCTATCCTTTCAACATCGTTCAAAATTTATGCTATACTCGCAGCACTAAATTAAAAGGAGCCGCGCACTATGGAAAAGTTTATCGCAAATCGCATTCATCAGGTGCCCCCGTCTGGCATTCGCAAATTTTTTGACATCGCCGCTACAATGGACGATGTAATCTCGCTTGGCATTGGTGAGCCCGACTTTGCCTCGCCATTGAGTACGATTGATGCCGGGGTTGCTGCTCTTAAAGCCGGCCACACCCATTACACCAGCAACAATGGCATGATTGAACTGCGTGAGGCTATTGCCGCTTATATTGAAGGGCTTTATGGCATTCATTATAGCCCGACTGATGAAATTCTCGTTTCAGTTGGGGTCAGCGAGGCATTATATCTGGTGGCAACGGCGACCATTAACCCCGGCGATGAAGTCATTATCCCTGAGCCGTGCTTTGTTTCTTATGCGCCTGAGATTGTATTTGCGGGCGGCGTCCCGGTGATGATTCCGACCTATTTTGAAGAAGATTTTCAGGTTAAGGTTGAGGACATCAAAGCGGCGATCACTGACAAGACCAAAGCCATTCTGCTCGGTTATCCGAATAACCCCACTGGCGCAGTGATGGACCATGACCGCCTGCTGGAAATCGCGAAAATTGCCGAAGCGCATGATCTGCTGGTCATTTCCGACGAAATCTATGATCGCCTGGTCTATGGTGTTGAACATACGCATTTTGCGACGCTGCCAAACGTCCGTGCGCGTTCGATTGTACTGGGGGGCTTCAGCAAAAGCCATGCGATGACCGGGTGGCGTGTGGGGTATGTGGTCGCTAATGCCCGTTTTATTGCGGCGATGCGTAAAATACATCAGTATACGATTATGTCGGCTCCAACGATGTCACAATATGCCGCACTGGCCGCACTCAAAGCTGAAGACGACGTGCAGCATATGCGCCAACAATACGACCGGCGGCGGCGTTTACTGGTCGATGGCCTGAATGAACTCGGGCTGGAAACCTTCGAGCCACGCGGGGCATTTTATACCTTCCCACGTGTTGCAACTTCTGGCATGGATGGCGTTACATTCTCAGAACGGTTGCTAGAAGAAGAACAGGTCGCCGTAGTGCCGGGAAGCGCCTTCGGGAAAAGTGGACACGACCACGTCCGGGCCTGTTATGCGACCTCATACGAAGAAATTGAGCAAGCCCTGGAACGGATGCACCGCTTCATGCAACGTCACGGCTAGGCACAGGTAAAAAGGAGAATCATCGTTTTATGGCTGAAAAGGTCAAAACCACCTACGAGCCCGTCATCGGGCTAGAGATTCACACCGAACTGCTGACCAACACCAAAATGTTCTGCCGTTGCCCGGTGGTAGATGTCACTGTTGCGCCGCCGAACGTAGCGGTTTGCCCGGTGTGTACTGGCCAGCCAGGGGTGTTGCCTGTCATCAACAAACGTGCCGTTGAGTATGCGATTATGGTTGGGCTGGCGCTTAATTGTGAAATATGCCCGGTGAGCATCTTCGCCCGCAAAAATTATTTCTACCCGGACCTGCCCAAAGGGTATCAGATCAGCCAGTACGAATACCCGTTAGCCGTTAATGGCCATCTGGACATTGAGCTTGAGGATGGATCAACGCACCGGGTTGGTATCCGGCGGGCGCACCTGGAAGAAGATACTGCCAAAAACACCCATCTCAACGACGGTAGCAGCCTCGTCGACTTCAACCGCTCTGGCATTGCCCTGCTGGAAATCGTTACCGAGCCAGACATCCACAGCGCGGAACAGGCCGAGGCCTTTGGACGCAAGCTACGGGCGATTTTGCAGTATCTTGGTGTCAACAACGGCGACATGAGCAAAGGCGTATTGCGCATGGAACCGAACATCTCCGTGCGGCCGGTCGGTTCTGATGAACTGTGGACACGCACCGAGGTCAAGAACCTCAACAGCATCCGCAATATGGGCCGCGCCACTGAATTTGAAATCACTCGTCAGATTGAGGTCTGGGAGTCCGGTGGACAGGTTATACAAGAAACTCGTGGCTGGGACGAAAATCGCCAGCAGACTGTCTCGCAGCGTAGCAAAGAAGACGCTCACGACTACCGCTACTTCCCCGAGCCAGACCTGCCGCCGCTACAGGTAGACACAGCGTGGGTCGATGAAATCCGCACACGGATGCCTGAACTCCCTGATGTCAAACTCAAACACTACATGGGTGATCTTGGGCTAGATGCCTATGCGGCCGGGGTTATTGTTGCGGATAGGGCGATTGCAGAATGGTTTGAGGCAGGGCTTGCGGCCGGTGGTGATGCCAAAACGCTCAGTAATTGGATTATCTCTGAGATTTTTCGACTCATGAACCGTGAGAGCCTTGAGCGTGAACGCATCAATGAGATTAAGGTCACGCCAGAGGGACTCGTCGCGCTGATTGGTCTTGTAGAGCAGCGCATCATCAATAACAACACAGCCAAAGACGTGCTAGATACGATGTATGTGGAAGGCGGCGAGCCGGCAGCTATCGTCAAAGACAAAGGACTGGCACAGGAAAGCGACGAGGACGTTTTAGAGCAGGCCATTGAGTCTGTGCTTAACGAAAATCCAACCGAGGTCGAACGTTACCTTGCTGGTGAGGAGAAAGTTGCCAGGTTTTTGATGGGTCAGGTGATGCGGGCCATGCGCGGCAAAGCAGATGCACAAATAGTTCAACGACTTTTAACGGATGCCTTAAGTCGTCGCCACGAATAGCGAATTATCTGCTATAATATGCGTATGGGCGGCTTAGACAAAAGGAACACAGAGAGATGCTTGACAAAAAATCTTGTCAGGATTTTCCTATTATGCTAAGCCAAAAAACGATCATCATCGTTCAAATGATGCAAAAGCTGCGTTAGCCACTATACAGCATCACCTTAGTTGTGATCGGCTGTATAGCTGGTTGCGCAGAGCCGTCGGCAATCCCGGCGGTTTTTTGTTTGTGCATCCAGTGTATCTTAATTAACGTTGAGGAGAGAATTGCGTAATGGCTGAATATATCCATGTGTCGGTCGCGTGGCCCTATGTAAATGGTGACCTTCACGCCGGGCATATCGCCGGGTCGTTTATGCCAGCGGACATTTTCGCCCGCTACCATCGTTTGAAAGGCAACCACGTGCTGAAGGTCAGCGGCTCGGACACCCACGGCACCCCGGTTATGCTTGAAGCCGATGCTCAGGGGAAAACGTACCGTGAGTTGTTCGAATACTATCATGCCCGTCAACTTGATGTGCTGCAAAAGATCGGCATGTCCTTCAGCCTCTACACGCATACCGATACCGAAAACCACCATCGCATTGCGCAGGACATCTTTCTGCTGTTGAAAGAACGCGGCTACCTCTACGAAGAGGTGCAGGAACGGCTCTACAGCGAAACCGAACAGCGTTTTCTTGAAGACCGCTACGTGGAGGGTACCTGCCCCATCTGTGGGTATGAGAATGCACGCGGTGACCAGTGCGACAACTGCGGCAGCCTGCTCAACGCCACAGAACTTATCAACCCGCGCAGCAAAAGCGACGGCAGCACACCCGTATTGCGCGAGACGGTGCATTACTTCTTTGACCTGTCGCAATTTCGGACACAGCTCCGCGAATACCTCGAAGGGCATAAAGACCACTGGCGACCAACTGTGATGAACGAGTCATTGAGTAAGGTTGATGAACAGCGCGGCCGCCCGATTACCCGTGATGTGAAATGGGGTATATCTGTGCCGTTGGCGGACGACGTGTGGCGCGACAAACGCCTCTATGTGTGGTTCGAGGCAGTGATGGGCTATCTGACAGCTAGCGTTGAGTGGGCACATGCCATTGCCAATCAGCCGGACGCCTGGAAACAGTGGTGGTATAATCCTGACGCCCGCATTTATAATTTCATGGGCAAAGACAACATCTTGTTTCACACGATCATCTGGCCGGCGGAATTGCTCGGCATATCCGGGCTGTACAACGACGGGGACGATACCCCTATCAATTTGCCCTATGATGTCGCGGCCAACCAGTACCTGAACCTGGAAGAACGCAAACTCTCCAAGAGCCAGAAATGGTTTGTGCCGATGCATGAACTCCTTGAGGCCTTCGACGCCGATGCAGTGCGCTATTATCTGACAGCAGTCATGCCAGAAACCCGTGACACCGACTTCAAGTGGGACGACTTTCTGAACCGCAACAACAACGAGCTGCTCGGCAAATGGGGCAACCTTGTTAATCGCGTCATGAAGTTTACCTATAAGCATTTTGAAGGCGTTGTGCCTGATCCGGGTAAACTGCGCGACATTGACCGCGAGATTCTGGAAAAAGTCGAAGCCGGGTTCGACACCGTTGGCGAAAAAATCGAAGCGGTACGGCTGCGTGAAGCCCTCTCTGAGGCAATGCGGCTGGCCGGCGAAGTAAATGCCTATCTGGACAACGCACCGTGGTTCGGCAAAACCATCAAAGAGGATAAACCCGCTGCTGCGACAACCATGTACACGGCGCTACGTTGTATCGACAATCTAAAGGTGTTATTTGCACCGTTTATGCCGCATATGTCAGCAAAGGTGCATCAGTTCCTCGGCTATGATGGTTCGCTATTCGGGGAAATTGAAGTCCGTACGCTAGAGGAGTCCGAACGTAGCCACAATGCGCTTGTTTACACTGACCCGGATGTGCCGACGCACTGGGAACCCAGCCAACTTGTTGCCGGGCAAACACTCCGTGAACCAGAGGTGTTGGTGCGCAAACTCGACGCTGAGACGGTACAGGCTGAACGCGAGAAGATGGGCCTGTAGTGTTCGACGCCTGAATGTGGCAGGGATGTCTCAACCATGACACAAACGATAAAACCGCTTGAATGGCTACTGCTTGGCGTTATTCTGCTACTCTATGGCGGGCTAGCAACGGCTTTCGCCATCCGCACCCCGGACTGGCAGGTTCCCGACGAAACCGCACACTACAGCTACATTCAACAGATTGCGGAAACGGGCGAGATTCCCGTTATTGAACAGGGTGACTGGGTGCAGGAATATCAGGTTATGCTGACGACCTGCGCCTTTCACCCGGCCGTTACCACGGGCGACCCATCACGCGCCGACAATATCGCCTATCTGGACGCCTGTGGCTATGACCCCGCCATTGCACGCGGTATTGAGACGGTACAGTACGAAGACCATCAGCCCCCGCTCTACTACCTCTTACAAACCCCTGTCTATAGCGTGAGTGATGGCGACCTCACCACAATGCGACTATTTTCGGCTATGATTGGGGTCGTGGCAGTGGTGTGTGCGTGGGGTGTGGTGCGCGTGTTGTTCAGCGGGCGGCCATGGCTGGCGTTGAGTGCGGCCGCATTCGTCGCCTTTTTGCCGCAGCGCCTCTCGATTATGGCTGGCGTCAGCAACGATTCACTGGCAGAAGCGCTGGCCGGGGTCGTGCTGTTGGGGGTGGCACTCTATCTAGTGGCGAAGGCTCCCTCGTGGCGGTGGCTGATTGGTCTGGGGATTGTCGTTGGTTTGGTCTTCCTTACCAAAACGACCGTGTATTATGTGTCGGGCATTGCGGGTGTGGCGGTTTTGCTGCGCTGGTGGCGTGAAAAGTGGCCGTTGCGAGTGGGTGTGCGGCAGGTGGCGGCGCTGGCCATCCCGGCGTTGATGATTGGCGCGGTGTGGTGGGTGCATAGCATTGACAAGTACGGCGGTGTCGATTTCCTCGGCTTGCAACGCCATGATGAGGTCGTCGTCGGACAACCGCGCACGAATGATTTTATTGACGATGTTTATGGCGGCAGTGAGCGCGTCTGGCTGGAAAACATGGCCCGTACGACCTTCAACAGCTTCTGGGGGCAATTCGGCTGGATGGCCTTCCCCATGCAAGACAACATCTATCGTGGGCTACAGGTGCTGGTTGCGGTGACGCTGGTTGGCGCTGTGATCATGGCCGTGCGGCAACGCTGGCCGATGACGCTTGAGCGCTGGCAACGGGAGTATTTGCTGCTGTTGGGGCTAGCCTTGACACTCGTTTTCACCCAATTTTTCTTGTACAACCTCAGCTTTGTGCAATTCCAGGGGCGCTACCTCTACCCGGCGTTGATTCCGCTGGCCTTACTTGTTGCGTTGGGGATAGATGGCTGGGTGTCGCTGGTGGCTGGCTCTCAGAAGCGCTTTCACTGGGTGGGAGTCGGGGTGGCGTTGTTGTTGGTATTGTTCGCAGTGTATACCCTACGGAACGTGATTACCGCTATCCCGGACTGGTCGTAGATGAGTTTAAAGGCTTCACAGAATACGATGCTGCGCTCAACTGACTGTTAAAATAATTTCTAATTGATCTGACAACACAGGTGAAATTTTAGCCATGCCAGAACTTAAACACACCGTCTTCATGAAGGGGTTGCAGCCGCTGGTTGGTGACTTTCTGGACGATGCCTACCAGGACTATAAAATCGGCGAAACACGCTGGTTTTTTCAGGTCTACTTTGGGCGCGAACGTCGCATTCATTACGAAGTTGCACGTCCATATGCCGAAGCTGGTCGTCGCCTTGAAATTGGGCTGCACATCGAAACCCGCAACAAGGGGCTTAACCGCGCACTGCTGGAAGGATTTGCACGCTACTTGCTCGAGCTACGCGATAAGCTAGACAGCAATGTCGTCGCTGAACAGTGGGATCGTGGCTGGTCAAAAGTGTATGAAACATACCCTGGCGAGGCGTTGACCGAAGATGCACAACGGTTTGCCGCTGAACGGCTGGCAACATTTATCCATACGATCCACCCCATTTATAAGCATTTACGCGAAAAGGAAGTCGCTGCATGAGTGAACAACCACGCGAAACCTACCCGATTGAAGTTGCAGGCGTCAAACGTGACCTGCCACTGTTTGAAGTCGCCCCCGGCGTACGTATCGCTATCCTGAACATTCTGGGAGACACGGAACTGGTCGCCGCTGCTAGTACCGAACTTGCTACTAAACTCAAAGATGATAATCTTGATGCTATTGTCACCGCTGAAGCCAAGTCGATCCCGCTGGCGCATGTACTCAGCACCGTGATGGGCATTCCCTACATTGTGCTACGCAAGAATTATAAGCCATATATGGGCGATGCCATCAAAGCCGAAACGCTGTCAATTACCACAGGCAAACCGCAGGAACTCTATCTTGATGAGAAAGACCTGCAGGCCATCAAAGGGCGGCGGGTGGTGGTTATTGACGACGTTATCAGCACAGGTAGCACCTTGCAAGCGATGCGCTTGGTAATGGATAAAGCCGGGGCGGAAGTCGTAGCCGAAGCGGCTATCTTTACCGAAGGCGACCGCTCAAAGTGGATTAACATTGTAGCACTGGGGCATCTGCCTGTTTTTGACGACCACGCGAAATAGACCCCCCAAAGAAAAAGCCCGCCATTCACTAGCGCGGGCCTGATCTACAACTTGCAAGCGCTACTCGGCTGACCAGACGTCGGTTTCAGGGAAGAAGGCCGACCATGCGAACCAGAAATGCGTGGCGCTACGATATTGGAACAGCGATTCGCCTTCGAGTTCACCGTCGATCGCCTGCCCAAAGATGCTCCAGGCACTGTCGGTCTGTTCGTCGCGAATAGTCACGCCATCAGCGTAAAAAGTTAGCACGGTGCCATCGTCCAGCGTCGGGTCAAAGACCGTTGCCGAACCAACCTCGCGGGATTCGCTAATGGTGCTGCCGTCCAATGCAGAGCGTTGCCCCGGTTGCCAGAACACGACGATTGACTCACCATCAACGGTATCGTTAATCACGACGCGCTCTTCGAGGGCTTCAAACGGATAGGCGATGTCAGTCTCGTCACCGTTGAAGCCGACAACACGCTCAGTTGGTGGCAGGCGGTCATCCAGTTCACCCCGGAACAGGAACGGCCGGCCGTCGTTGCTGTCATAGTTGGTATAGGGGTTATAGTCATAGTTCTGTGCAACGTTGCCATCGCTGGTTTCAGCCACAAAAACCTGACCGTCAGGGAAAACGGACTTGAAGTCGCCATAGCTCACGAGACTCGAGGTCACGAACTCAAGCTGCGTGCCGACCATCTCGCCGACGATAGCCTCGCCTGTGGCCTGTTGCCACCACGATTCCGTCTCATGATCCCACATAATCAGGTCACTGTTGCGCAAAAAGCCGCTCACGCCAAAGTGGAACTCCTGGCCGTCAATCACACGGTCGAAGACAAGCGCACTGTTGCACAGCGGGCAGAAGGTCACTGCGACAGGCTGGCCGCCGATTTCCGTGTTGGCGATTTCGTGGCGGGTCAATACACCAAGCGGATAGGCCCGTGCATCACCATTTAACTCAACTGAAATAACCGGCGCTTGATCGTCGAAAATCTCGTTGGCGGCGTCAATGCTACGATAGCCATTCTGGTAGGTTGGTTCTGTACCACCGAGGCGCACAATTTGTTCCGGGTAGACGTAGCCTTCAGGGTATACAGGCGGGATACCATCACGCGGAACGCCGCCGGAGAGTACTGTTGTGTAGTCGATGGTGTATTCGCAAAAATCCGTGTTGGCCCAGGTGCTTAAAATGCCCGTTGAAACCGGGATGGTGCCATCATCACACTGGATACTTTCCTGGTTAGAGGGTGCGGCGAGAATATGCCCGTTTAAGGCGAGAAATCCTAACCCGGCAAGGACGAGTAATGCAATCGGCGCTACCGCTACAAGTTTCTGTCGGATCATGTACCTATTCCTTCATGCAAAGTGTGCAGTCATTATCTAGACTACCCCGGCAAGATGAGGACTTACCCAAATTTATGCCTTACAAATGGAGAAGGAACGCCAAAGAGACAAAAAATCGCGTCAGCCAGATGTTTTTTCAACCACCAGCCAATGCGAAAGCGCCAGCACCCGTAAGGGCGTATATTCAAGGGGGTAGAGGATACGCCGAATCCATTTACCGAGTGTGGGCCGACGTAGCACGATGTTGTCGTAACCGCCGAAAATGCGCGTGTGGTGGACAATTTTAATGGGGTGGCCGTCAAAGAGGCGGTGCAGCTTACGAGCGGTATAGGTGCGTACATGTGGGGCGAGTTGATTGCGCCAACGGTCTGGCAGATAGTTAATCAATGGGGTATTGCCGAAATGATATTCACCTTGCCAGTAATGCCCATGCTGCTCGACCGGATACCAGCGATTCGGGCAGAAAATCGCCAGCCGGCCGCCAACCCGCAGCACCCGCAACATTTCAGCGACGGTTTGCGCATCATCAGCGACATGTTCAATCACTTCATTAGAGAACACCACATCGAAATAGCCTGCCGGGTAGGGTAGGAACTCGCCCTGCGCCACAACGGACCGCGCTAGCCCAATGCGTCGTGCTTCTTGAATGCGGGGGTACTCAATATCAAAAGCCCATGCTTCAGCCCCAAAGCGCTCTTGCACTTGAGCTGCATAAAGCCCGTTGCCGCCACCCGCGTCCAGAAAACGGCACCCATGCAGGGTTGTTTGTGCGGCCAGCATCTGCAAACGGCGTTCTTGTCCGCTGCGCCACACATAGCTCGGTTCGCCGCGTTCGGCCGCTTTATCAGAAGGGTTGTGTAGTGTGTTCATGGGTCAAATTGTGCGTGAAGCGGGCGCAAATAGCAAGGTGGGGAAAGATACGGTGTCGGGTAACGGTTACCGCATCTCTCCCGCAGAATCTAGTCGAAGCGAGCGGTCATTGCACCGTCGATGGTGAGGGCACCACCACTGATGAACGGCGATTCGTCCGACGCGAGGAAGGTCACGAACGCCGCGACTTCTTCTGGCATCCCGACGCGGTTCATCGGTGACATCGGCGAGCCGCCTTCATGCACCAGTTCATCAGTCCCGCCGAAGAAACCACGCGAGAAGTCAGTGAGAATTACCCCCGGGCAAACCGCATTGACGCGGATTCCACGCGCTGAATATTCCACAGCCGCTGCTTTGGTCAAGCCGATTACGGCGTGTTTAGAGGCACAGTAGTGCGGTAGATAAGACCCGCCGCCGAATGAGGTTACTGACGCATTGTTGATAATCACGCCGCCACCATTTTCGACCATGTATTTAAGTTGGTGCTTCATGCAATAGAACACACCACTCACGTTGACGTTGAGTGTGCTATTGAATATCTCGGCCGGCATATCCTCGAATGGCCCCGGCGTGGGGACAATCGCAGCGTTGTTGAACCCAATATCCAGCTTGCCGTACTGTTGAACAGCGACATTTACCATCTCCTGGCATTGGGATTCGTCGGTTACATCAACAGGTAAAAACGAGGCTTCACCCCCTGCATCTTGAATCATTTTGACGGTTTCGTGACCACCTTCTTCATTGATGTCAGTTACCAGTACCGACGCACCTTCTTTAGCAAAAGCAATCGCGGTAGAACGACCGATGCCGCCAGCAGCGCCTGTAATCACTGCAACTTTGTTTTCCAGTCTCATAATGTGAAGGACTCCCCTCAGTTTGTTTTCGTAAACAACGACCCGATTATACGCATTGTTGTCCAAAAATAAAAAGAATAAAGATAGCACGATACCAAACGATAGGCGTTAGGAACCCAAATCTATTTTCTGTTAGCGCATATCAAGCCCGAACGATGATTTAATCAACTATTCGTGCTACAATTCAACGGAGATAAACAACGACACCTCCAGGAGAGATGATTCCATGGGTGAAATTATTTCCATCCATTCCTTTCGCGGCGGCACTGGCAAGTCAAACGTGACCGCTAATGTCGCGACCCAGGCGGCGATGATGGGGCACCGGGCTGCGATTGTTGATACCGACATTCAATCCCCCGGCATTCATACCCTGTTTGGCTTCGATGAAAACATGATCGAAAAAGCCCTCAACGACTATCTCTGGGGTAAAGCGGCGATTGAAGAATGCGCGTATGCTGTTGGCGATGTCACCAGCGATCAATCACAGCGTGAGTACCTCAAAGACTTGAAACTGTGGCTCATTCCCTCTAGCATTCGCACCGGGGAAATTGCACGGGTACTTCGTGAAGGGTACGATGTGGGTCTGCTCAATGAGGGTTTTCAGGAAATTATCGACGAACTTGAACTCGACTACCTCTTTATTGACACGCACCCGGGCCTCAACGAAGAAACCCTGCTGTCGGTTGCAATCTCAAGCGGGTTGATTATCATCCTGCGCCCCGACAACCAGGACTTTCAAGGCACCGCCGTCACGGTTGATGTGGCGCGTAAGCTAGAGGTTCCACGGTTGCGGCTGGTGGTCAATATGGCGCTGCCGACCTATGATTTCAAGTCAATGCGTGAACGCATCAGTAGCACCTATGACACGCCTGTTGCTGGTGTGTTGCCGCTTTCTGATGATGTCGCATCCAATGCCAGTACACATGTGTTTTCGGCGCTGAATCCTGACCACCAGTGGTCAGATACCATCCGCGAAATCACTGAAGAAATTCTGGACGGCGACGACGACTCATTGTGAACCATAGACGTTAGGCGAGGCAAATCATGAGTGACCAAGACCCACTTTCCGGGCTGCTGGGCAGTTTTCGGCGTAAGAAAAATAAGCGTGCTGAGCCAGCCCCGACCGGGGATGATGTAGATTTTTCGCGCAAGGAAAAATCCGCAGAAGAAAAGGGCTTGAACCCGCTTGACTTGCTAGGGTTACCCGAAATACAACGCGACCTCGTCAACTTCCTGTCGCGGCGCAAACAGGCGACCCTCACAGAGCTACAATCTCGCCTACAACTCGACGTACGCGAACTGGCTACGGTGATTGATGAACTCAAACAGAGTGGCTATCTGCATGAAGCCTTGCTTGATGGTGTGGTGCATTATCGCGTCGTGTTTGGGGGGAAGGTTAGCCGGTCTGCACGTGGCGTGCCCCAACAAATCTGGGACGCTGTTGATCTGGATAATACTGTTTTTCTGAAGCAGGTGCCGGTGTTTCAGCGGATGAGTGACGAGCAATTGCAAGCGGTCGCAGCGCAAATGACCTCACGTCGTTACAAACGCAATGAAGTTATCATCTGGCAGGGCGATGTCGGCTATGGGGTATATTTTATCAAGTCTGGCATTGTGGGCATTAGCCGCATTTCGGGCGAAGGCCATGACGATAACACTGAAGTGCTGGCTTATTTGAAACAAGGTGACTTGCTCGGCGAACATAATCTATTGACTGACTATCAGTATAGTGCCACAGCAACCGCCACTGCCCTCAGCGAAGTTGAATTGTTGACCATGCGCCACGAGGATTTCCTCAATCTGCTGCTAACCTATGATGCGGTTGCGTTGCGACTGGCTCGGGTACTTGCCGAACGGATTGTGTCAGTCAATGGGCGTCTTAGCAGCAAAGGTGCCGACACCAAGCTGACCGTCGTTATCAGTAGCGGCAAAGTGCAAGACACGCTCTTTGGTAGCTGCATTGCGATGTCGCTTGCCGAAAGCACACGCCGCAAAGCCGTCTATACCGAACACCCCAACCCTAAAACGTTGGCCTCGCGCTTTAAAGTGACGGCTCAGCAAGAACTTTCAGCACAGCCAGGCGGGTTTGACATCGCTGTCATTGAAGGGACGCCGGGCTTGCCTGCCGCAGTGCGTACAACACTGGTCATTGATCGCTTGTTCAACGAATATGCAAACGTTGTGGTTGGGCTTTCGGGAAAAATTGATGATACCGTCAGCTATATGCTTGAAAAAGCAAATCAGGTTATTCTCCTGGCAGATAACAACGCTGCCGCGGAAATCAATCCGACGCTTGGCAAAATCCGGGCGCATGTTCACCCCGAACGCACCAGCATTCTTGTCGTTGCACGCCAGGATTCTAATGCTGATGAACCCGATGTGTTGCCTCAGACCGACTATATCATCCCAGACCTGCTGGGCGACATACCAGCGCTTTCTGGTTTAACACCTACCGTTGTCGCTCCTGAACTGACTAGAACCGTTGATGCACTGGTAGACCGTCTGGGGCGAACCAACCAGATCGGCGTCTATATTCCCACAACAACTGATGTTGACCAGGTGGTAGACACGAGCCGTTATATTGACCAGACAATAGCCTTTCTTGGTCAACTTTTCGGAGGCGAAACAGCAACAAGTAACGAAGCGCATGGCGTTTGGAATAGCGACGAAGTCGGGCTGGTCAGTGAGGCTATTTTCATCGTGCGGATCTTCGTCACACAAGCCGAATTGGATCGCTATTTGGGCGATGTGTTGGAGTATGTTGAGCAGTTGAAAGAAGAACTTGCGCAGGAGGCCATGGCCGTCGAAGTCAACCAGAAGCTAATGCTGATCTAAGGATGCCACTACATGCTTGATAAATTGTCTATCTCAGTACTAATTTCCGTTATTGTTATCATTGTGGGCTTGGTCGCCGTTGTTGCCACGGTGGTTGCCGGGGTAGCTGTCGCTGTCCCGGTCTTCATTGTAATGGTGGTACTTGCCGCATTTGCAATCGAAAGTCTTGTCTCGCGTCCCATTCGTGGTGTCATCGAGACTGTCCGCGCCCTCGAAGCTCCGCTTAATAGTGGGCATGTGGACGAATCAATCACCTTTCAGGACGCGATGGCCGGGGCTGAGTTTAACGCACTGGTCGTTGAGTTACGCAAAGCCAATAACGACTTTCAACGCCGCGTTACTGAGCTTGACTCTTTACATGCCATTAGCCAGACCATCACCTCATCAACTTTGGACTATGAAAAGACTGTGAAGTCCGTGCTGGCTGCTGTGCAGCGCGTGGTAGACTATGACGCTGCTGAGGTAGGTGTGCTACATGGCAATAGCCTCACCGTAGAGGCATGGTGGGGCAAAGATGGCTTTAAGGACACCACTGGCCGCCGCTATCGGCTAGGGAAAGGCCCTACAGGCACCATCGCCGCAACCAAAGAGCCGCTGTTCCTTGCAACCGTCAACTCATCTGAAGATTTGCAGCGCACCATCGGGTATGCATCTGTTGAAACCGAGTTCATTGCCAAATCTACTAAGCTAATTATTAACTCATTTTTAGGCATACCACTGCTCATCGGTGATAAGCTAATAGGTACGCTAACGCTTGTGCATCATGAGCCAGACTTCTTCAGTGAAGATGACATGCGGCAACTCAATAAACTCGCTGACCATGCTTCGATTGCTATTGACAATGCACTACAAGTGCGGCAACGTGAAGAAGAACTGAAGAAGCAAATTCACGACCTGCAAATCGAGATTGATCAGGCGAAACTCACCTCACAGGTTGAAGAAGTTACCAGTTCTGACTTCTTCAAGACCTTGCAAGACAACGCCGCGCGAATGCGTGAGCGCCAGAGTAGCAACCGTGACCGCACAGGTAGCGACGAGACGACTGACTCGTCTGACACAACGCTAGCGGCAGACGCTACTGACTAATAACACCCAATGCGAACGATCACCAGGGAGTCAAAGTTGTTATGGCTGCAATTTGCTGGGTATCTGGCCAACCTGCCAACGCGACCTGCCGCTTTTGTGGGCGGTTCGTCGCTAAAGACCATGCAAACACCTCATACCCCTACTTTTTGACGATTTACGTCGGCAAGAACCAGACCCCGAAGGCGATGGTTGTTGATGAAGCAATCTGGTGCGGTGAATGCAGCCCCGAGTCTGAACCTGTTGAAATGCCACAGTTATACTAACCAGGAGGGCAGCAATGTCCGATATTTTTGATTTGCTGGGGGACTCGGCGTCAAAAAAACCAAAAAAAGACGATAACGCTGAACAAGACGATGGGCTTGACTTCCTCGGCGGCTTCAAAAAGAAAGTCACCGGGGGCGACCTGAAAGGCAAACGTCAGTCTGATGATGCTGACGGGGGCGGGCTACCCATTGATATTGCCGACCTACCCGCCGACCAAAAACAAGTTATGTTCATGATGCTCCGTGACCGTACCGCCAAAACCAAAGGGCTACGTGCTGACGAAATCGCGGAACGGGTTGACGTTGAAGACCTGCAAGGTACGCTGGAGACGCTCGTTGATAATAACTGGCTGGTGATGCGGGGCGATGCCTATCGCGTCAATTTCAAGCGCAAGAAAGGGCGGCTGGACAATCTTTTTTCTGCGTTAGAGGATTAAGGATTGCTTCCCCCGGCAAAAAGCAAGCACTGCCCCACAGTGTCATGACCAAACATAACGATCTTTCAGGTGTGCCCGAATACGGTACACCTTTTAGTTTCTATTGCTGCGCTTTCGATACCCCGCCGGGCGTGCTACACTTTGCAAATACTTTTAGACATGTGGAGAGGATGACGTCTATGAGCGAAACACCCACAGTTGGGCTTTCGACGGCTGAAGTCGAAGAAAAAAAGCGTCAGGGGTTAGCCAATAAGGTTGATCAAAGTTCCAGCCGATCCCTGGCAGATATTATTCAAGCTAATTTTTTGTCGGTCGCGAATGTCACCCTATTATTGATTGTTTTTGTCCTGCTCTCGCTTGGTAAAATTTCTGAGGCTTTTGCTACAGGTGGCGTCGTTATCGTGAACGTCTTCCTCGGCGCTTACCAGGAGTACCGTGCCAAACTTAAGCTAGACCAGATCGCGTTATTGACTCGTCCCAAGGTGCGCGTGATTCGAGATGGGCAAGAACAGGAAATCGCCCAGGATGATGTTGTTGTAGGGGATGCGGTTGTGCTTAACGCCGGGGATCAGGCAGTGGTGGACGGTCGCTTAATTGTGGATCCCCGCAGCGACAACAACAAAGCCCGCGTTGATATGGACGAATCTCTGCTCACGGGTGAATCTGACCTGATCGTGAAATACCCCGACGATGAAATCCTCTCCGGTAGTTTTTGCGTGGTGGGGAAGGGTATCTTTATTGCAGAAAAAGTTGGGGATGAGGCATTCGCGCAGAAGTTAACCAAAGGCGCGCGGCAATTCTCCGTCACGCAAACACCCCTGCAGGTGCAAATTAGCATTATCGTGCGCTTGCTGGTCGTAGTGGCGTTGTCATTGAGTGCGTTGTTGTATCTGCGGTCGGCGTTCAACGATGAACCGTTCACCCAGACTGTTGAAGACACCGCTGTCGCTGTTTCCTTGATTCCGCAAGGTTTGTTGCTGATGATTACAGTGGCTTATGCAATTGGGGCGCTGCGTATTGCGCGTCAAGGGGCGCTCGTGCAGCAGATGAACGCCGTAGAAAGCATGAGCCACGTCGATGTACTATGTCTGGACAAAACTGGCACACTGACAACCAACCGCATTCTCTATGATGACGTACACCCGCTCAAAGAGGGTTACGATCACGATAAAATCAAGCATGTCCTTGGCGACTATATCACCGCTGCCGGGAGCGATAACCGTACCGCTGAAGCCATCGCTGAAGCCCTGACCGGGACTAAATACCCAACTGTGGTCAACATTCCGTTCTCATCCAAACGCAAGTGGGCGGCGGTTAGCTTTGACAACGACACCTATCGTGGCACCTATATGCTCGGCGCACCGGGGATGATGCTTGAACATGTTCCGTTTAGCCCTCAGATCAAAACGCTGGCGCAAGAGGGTTTGCGGGTGTTGCTGTTCGCACATTCACCAGAAATCATCCGCGAGGTGCCTGAAAACGAAGAACCAGCCCTGCCCGCCGACATTGAACCGCTGGCATTGGTGAGCCTTTCCGATGAATTGCGACCAAATGTTAACGATGTGCTGGATGGCTTTCGTGAGATTGGTATCACCCTCAAGCTGATTTCGGGCGACAACCCGACCACTGTTGGCGCGCTGGCGCGTAAGGCTGGCTTTACGGAGAATGATAAAGAAATTTCGGGGATGCAACTGGCCAGGCTCAACGAAATCGAGTTTGCACAGGCTGTGCGGGACTACAGTATCTTTGGACGCATTACCCCCGAGCAAAAAGAAGCGATTGTAGATGTACTACGTGGCGATGAGCGTTACGTCGCGATGATGGGGGATGGTGTGAATGATGTGCTGTCGCTCAAAAAGGCGCAAATCGGCATCGCGATGGAAGATGGCAGCCAGGCCACCCGTAGCGTTGCAGATATTGTGCTGCTTGGCAACAAGTTTGAGGCCCTGCCACATGCGTTTTCAGAAGGACAGCGCATCCTCAATGGTATGAACGATGTGAACCGACTATTCCTTACACGTACCTTTTACACGATTCTGCTCATTATCATTGCAGGGTTCATCGGTACAGAGTTTCCGTTTACGCCGTTGCATAACTTCCTGCTGACGTCACTCCCGGTTGGGATTCCTGCCTTTTTCCTGACAGCGTGGGCGCGGGCTGGCCAGCCACAGGACAACCTGATTCAGAACTTGACGCGCTTCGTCTTCCCGGCGGGGATCTCCTTCACTTTTGCAACGGCGTTTATCTGGATTTTGTATAACACGTCCAACGATGCTGATTTTGCGACCAGTCAGAGCGTATTGACTACAGCCGGGCTCATTGGCGGATTATGGATTGTGATGCTGGCTGAGCAGGATGGTGGTTACAAAATCCAGTGGCAGGACCGCCGCCGCATTGGGTTAGCCCTGTCCATGTTCGTGTTGTTCCTTATCGTCATGGCGATTCCCACGCTGCGTGAGTTCTTTGATATGACGACGCTTTCCTTTGCAGATATTGCAATCGTAGCGGTGAGCATGTCTTTGTGGGCCATCGCGCTGGACTTGATCTGGCGTTTCCAATTGGTCGCCCGGCTATTGATTCCGAACTACGGCAAACCGACAGCACCTAAAGTTTCATTCGAGGTTGAATAGTTTTTATGCAAAAACTGCAAGAGGCATTGCAGAGTTACGACACACATCTCCTCCAGATTATTGCGAATCGGTGGGATGTGGACATTGACACCAAAGCCCCCAGGCAGGCGGCCAAACAACTTGCAGCAGCAATGCTAGACTCTGCGCATATTGCCGCTGAGTGGGAACGTTTGCAGGACCACGAACGTGGTGCCCTGCAGATGCTCAGTGCGGCCCCGGCCGGTAAAATGACGCGCTCGAAGTTTGAACGCCTGTATGGGCAGATTCGGCAGGTAGGGCCAGATAAACGCAAACGCGAGAAACATCACCTTGAGCCTAACGGGCCGGGCGAAATTCTACATTTCCGTGGCTTACTGTACCTTGGCTTCGATGAAGGCAAAACCGGGGTAGAACCCTTTGTCTATATTCCGTCTGATCTGGCAAAATTGTTGCCGACACACCATGCCGGCTATGACCTCAGTGAAGATGCCATCACAGCAGAAGACACCCTGCCCGCGCTTGATGACGCCGACCCGATGATGGCTGCGCTGAGCCCGGACGAAGACCCCGCGCACCTGCACCGCACAGACACCAGCCTGATTGACGACATTACAACGCTGCTGGCTTATGTGCAGTCAGCACGAGTGGTGCTAGACCGAGGTTATATGCCCGAATCAGTACAACAAGAGATTTTGCAGTCGTTCATTGGCTCCAAATCTGAGCGCCGTATGGCCTTTATTCTATACCTGCTCGTAGAGATGGGCTTGCTTGCCAATATCAATGAAGAACTGCAAACGGTCCGTGAACGGGTCAAACCCTGGTTAGATGCCCCCCGCACTGCCCAGATGAAACAGCTTGTTGATGCCTGGCACAACAGCACCACCTACAACGAACTGTGGCACATCGGCACGCTGATTCCAGAAGCTGGTGCATGGCAAAACGACCCGCGTCTGTTGCGCAACACGCTGCAAGAAACAATTCAGGTCATGGTGAGCGATGGCTGGGCGGCCACAGACGGCTTGATTGAACTGCTCAAGGAGTCTGAACCTGACTTTCAACGTCCGGGTGGCGACTACACAAGCTGGTATATCCGCGATGCAACCAGTGGTGACTATCTCAACGGTTTTGAAAGCTGGGATCATGTAGAAGGGGTAATGCTGCGCTTTGCACTTACCGGGCCGATGTTCTGGCTGGCGATGCTCGACCTCGGCACCGATACCCCCGACGCCGACCCGCAAGCGGCCAGTGCTTTCAAGCTCACCGCATTTGGTCGGGCATGGGTCGGGCGCGTCCCGTGGCCAGATGTGCGCGACCCCGAAGGACAAGTCACTATTCACCCCGACGGTAGTATCGAAGCCAGCCGTGCCATTAGCCGTTATGACCGCTTTCAACTGGCGCGCTTCACAAGCTGGGAGTCCGTTGGCAACACCTATCGCTATCGCCTGACGGGGGACAGTCTGCGCCGGGCGGCCGAACAGGGGATTCAGGCACAGCATGTGCAGGCATTCTTGCAACGTGTTGCCAGTACCCCCCTTCCTGAAAGCCTCAAAACAATGCTTGGCAGCGCGCGTGAAGATGGT
Source organism: Anaerolineae bacterium (assembly GCA_034437655.1). Classification (GTDB taxonomy): domain Bacteria; phylum Chloroflexota; class Anaerolineae; order Aggregatilineales; family J027; genus J027. The sequence continues at coordinate 29,713 of DAOTTU010000095.1, read as the reverse complement.
GAAGCCTCTGTCATGCTAGAACAGCTTGTGGTGTTGTCGCTGGACACACCAGAAATGGCACAAACCATCTGGCAGACACCCGAAACCCGCCGCTTCCTCGCGCGCAAGCTCGGCCCCCAAACGCTAGCGGTGCGTAGTGATCAATGGCAAGGGTTGCTGGCTGAACTTCAAAAGATGGGCATTCTGGTCGATAACCGGATGGGCTAGCTACAATTCCGTGAGCGGCCAGGAAGGCAGCACATCAAAGCCAACACCATCGGCGGGGTGGTTCTGCTGGCGGTAGTAGGCGGCTGTGGCAATCATTGCCGCGTTGTCGGTGCAAAGATTCAACGATGGATAGCGTACAGGCAACGCGGAACGGGCTGCCATTTCCTGGCGCAGCAACGCATTGGCGCTTACGCCGCCGCTAAGGAGAATTTCTTTCACACCGAAACGGTCTGCGGCACGGAGCGTCTTCTGCACCAGCACATCAACCACGGCTGCTTGAAAACTCGCCGCCACATCTGCTACGGAAACATCCTCGCGCAAGTCACCATCGCGCAGACTTTCTTCGCCGGGTTGCATTTTACGCCCTTTGACGGTCGGCCGCACCGCGCGCATAACGGCTGTTTTTAAACCCGAAAAGCTGAAATCAAAGTTGTCATCGTGCAGCATCGCACGGGGGAAGTCATAGGCGGTAGGGTCGCCACTGTCGGCTGCGTGCTGAATCGCCGGGCCACCGGGATAAGGTAAGCCAAGCATCCGCCCAATTTTATCGAAGGCTTCCCCGGCTGCGTCATCAATCGTGCCGCCGAGATACTCGTACTGTCCATGCTCACGCATCAATACCAGTTCGGTATGACCCCCAGAAACGATCAAATTCAACACCGGGAACTCGATGTCGCGTTCGGCATCTACCCACAGTGAATAAATATGCCCTTCCAGATGATTAATGCCCAACAAGGGCTTGTTGCTGGCCAGCGCTAGCCCTTTCGCGAAGTTAATGCCGACCAGCAACGACCCCACCAGCCCCGGGCCGCGCGTCACGGCGATGGCATCTATGTCGGCAAAAGTGATCTCTGCCTGTTGCACGGCTTGCTCGTAGATAGCGGCAATTTTTTCGATGTGGGCCCGGGCCGCCACTTCCGGGAATACCCCGCCATATTCTGCGTGAAGGTCTACCTGCGAGGCAACGACACTACTGCGCAGCCGGCCATCGTTCCCTACAACAGCGATTGCGGTCTCATCACATGAGGTTTCAATACCGAGAATCATCGTGTCCTACTCTACAATACGTTCGGCGCGATAGAGCGAACTGCCTGACAGAATATAAATATTGCCCCGCGCGGGGTCATCAAAGACGCCACTGACCTCGTTAAAGGCGTCACTGAGCAGGTTGATGGGCCGATACCCACCGCGCACCGTGCCACCCAGCGAAATCTTATACACCGTATCGTTATTTTCGTCGGCGACATATAGCGCGTAGTCGCCACGAGCATTGTTGACGTAGAGTGCCGACCCGTTGTTGATGCCTTCAACGGGGGCTGCGTTTTCGTTGAGTTCAAAGGCCAGCGGTTCTCCACCCTGATAGCGCGAGACAGTGCCATCTGCGAACAGGATAAAAATATCCCCCCCTTCTTCAATGCCAAAGTCTACAGCCGCACTCAGGTCCGGGCGGTCATTGCCGACAAAATATTCTTCTGGCTGGTTCTGGAAAAAGCCGTTTTCTGGACGGAAGCGCCAAATCTGGTCGGCTCCGGCGTCGAGTACGTAGAAGTTTACCGTCCACAGGGCAATAGCCACCGGCCGGCTCCATTCTGGCGGCGTGTCGAGTTGGATAGCGCTTGTGCCGAAATTAGCATTGTAGGAGATCAACGCGCCGTTATCGTCCAGTGCAATGAGGGCGTTCTGTTGACCGACCCCCGGCGTTGTGATCCACTCAATATCAACGATGTTGGAAATCAGATACTGGTTTATGACGCGCCCACGCTCAATGATTGCGGTTTCATAAGATTCAACAACATTCAGTCCACTACCATCTAGCGTGTCGCGGTAGACCTGACTGCGATTGCGGTCGAGGGTGTAAATGTCCTGCCCGCTATCAGAGAGAATTGGGCCAGCTAGCCGGGCGTTAGGCTCAAACTCACGCAGGCGGGTGACCTCGGTCGGCACAATACGGTCGTAGCTGTTGATTTGATTCTGCGCGTCAAGTACCAGTTGCCGCATTTCTTCACTACCGTTGAATTCTGCGAGTGCGCGTTGGGCCCAGTAACGGACGTCAATCCAATTATTGCGGCGGTCGCGTGGGGGCACACTGGGGTTGTCTTCAGCGGCCAGTGCATCGTCTCGCGCCTGAAGTGCCACTTGTCGAAATTCTTCAAACTGGGTGCTGTCCCGTTCCGAAAGCGCCACACCGACCACAATCACAGCCACAACGGCCGGCACAATCACGGAAACGAGCGCGACAAGGTTCATCGGCACCAGTTGACGTGCATGGGCACCTTCCTCTGGCTCAGGCAAAACACGGTCTAGAATGGCGCTGATCCCATTAGAAATCGACCGTAGAATGTTAGAAATTACGAGCAGCACGCCCATCAGTAGCAAGCGTGGCAGGCTTTGCCCCTGTTTTTTAGGCTTGTCGTCTGCTGATGGTTTCTCATTGGTGGGCGGCATTTCACGGGCGGTGATGGTTGGGTCATCAACAGGAGGGTCTATTGCATTGTCTTCGGCTTCGTCAGGTTCATCGCCAGCAACATCATCAGGCAGAGGGGGTGGTTCTGATGTTGCTGGCACAGCCTCAACCATTGGCGTGACTTCTTCTGTGGCAACATCCTCCGGCGTCGGTGTGGTAGCCAGTACGGCCGTTGGTTCACCGGTGATCGTTTCCTCAGTGAGCGCTGGCTCTGAGTTAGGAACCTGCGGTTCTTCGGGTATGGCATCTGCGGTGGCAGCATCTACAGGCGCGTTCGGGTCGATGAACTGAATGAGAGAGGCAAACGCCTGACGTTCGACGCCTGTTTCCAGTGTTTCAAGTACCTGTTCAATATCATCTTTAGCAAGTGCTTCCCGCAGCAAATCGTCAGAAAGGGCCGCAATGCCTGTATCACCCAGCAAAAAGAGGTCGTTGGGGGCGAGGTTGAAGTGCGTGAACTCCAGGTCTGGTTCAGAACGTGCGCCCAATGGCAGCATATTGAGCATTTCCGGGTCGCCGGGGAAGGTTTCAAAACCACTTTGCCGCTGGGCAACACACAACGTCGAGCCAGCCCGCATCACGTACACTTCTTCCAGACGTTTGACCAGCAACAACGCCCCGGCGCGTAAATCGGTAGATTGTTGCGCGTTGGTTTCCTGCACATAATTATTGAGGGCATTTGCAGCGTCACGCAAGGCCCCGGTCACCCCCAGCCGTGACTTGAAATAGGTATCACATGCGAGGTCGGCCATTGCTTCAAAAAAGGCAGCTTTGGCGTTTTCTTTGCCGGCTGGTGTAATCAGCACAAACAAGGTGTCCTGTTCGCGAGAGCGGTGCGCTCGGCGTGGGGGAATTTGCACTTTTGCACCGGGTGGATTGGTGTTAATTGGACGTCCACCGACGATGAATAAATGTCCAACAAGCGCTTCATATTTGATGGTCATTATTACGTTTAAATTCCTTTCGAACGCGCTGGCATAATTTCTGGGATACTGGGGTCGTCCAACACACGTGGCATGCGGGTGCAGGTAATGCGCCAGATATAGTCAGAGCCTTCGCTGTCTTGCATGGTATGGGCGATATTGGTATCGTGCCGCATTGGAATATACAACCGGGTGTACATGCGTCGTCGTTTGCCGCGCTGGTTGCTGAGGTCTTTCAAATGCAGGGTAATGGTACTCGAAATCGTACCTACCTTATGATGCAACGTACATACTGGTGGCACAGAATCATCGAACAAATAGAGCCGTTCGGGGATTCCTTGAAAAATGCTGTCGGGTGGCATACGGTTGCCGTTGACTTCGAATGCAACCGGACCAGCAAGGTTATTTTCATCTACGCCGTGCAACCGCAACCCCACCAGCCGCAGTTTAATCTGGTAATATTCGCCACGCAAACACGCCAGGATAGATTCATAAACGCGGCGGTCTTTGTTCAGGCTGCGGTGGTCAAGCTGTTGACGCATGGTCACAATCAAGTTAATGGCTTCTGGCAGCCGTAACCCCTGCACCAGACCATCATAAACTTCACCGACATCATGCGTCACGATGCGGTCAAAATGACTGGTTGACCGTGCCCCCCGCAATACACCATACCAGTCTGGCCCAACCTGATGCCCCATGATATTCACAAGCACAGTGTCGCCATAGGGTTGTCGGCCGCGCACTTTTGTGAAATCGACTGGCAACGACTGTGTTGCGGCCGGGTCTACATCAGCATCAAGATTCACGACTGTTTCCTCATCTAGCAATGGGAAAATGGTTGTATTATGGGGCGCACCGATCATAAACAGGTAATCTACCTGCGCGTCAGCCTGCAACCGTTGCCAGAAGCGATACCCCAACAGGCCACCAGCCCCATGCCCAATAAGCACGACACCGTTGTCTTTCGGATGCCGCTCTGTGAGCAAGTACCGTATCGCGTCATGCAAATGCGTGATGCACTCTTCAGAAGCAACGCCGCGCTGTAGGTCTGGAATTTGCAAAGCATAGAGCTTTTCCAGCCCATAGCCGGCAAAGTATTCTGCCATCGGTTCCCACGAGCTAAGCCCAGCTAATACACTGTGTAGCATTAGAATCGGGCGGCAAGGTTTAGCCTGATGTCGTGGACTAGCGCTGTACTCATACAAGTGCAGCCTGGTGTTGATCGGTTCCCATAGACGGTGCGTATGCATAGCTATCCTGGCGTTGTGCTTGACAAGTCGTCAATTTAGGTTTCATACTCTACCGTCCATTGTACAAAAAAACCTCTCACATGCTATGTTACACAACATGTGAAAGGTCTTCGTTAGTTGCAGGTATGGTTGAAAGGGGGCTTACTTGCTGAGTTTTTCTTTGAATACGTCGGTCAATGCCGGGACAATCTCAAAAAGATCACCGACAACGCCGTACCGCGCCAGCTTGAAAATAGGGGCATCAGGGTCTTTGTTGATGGCGATGATTGTCTTGCTGGTACGCATTCCGGCCTGGTGTTGAATTGCGCCAGAAATCCCGGCGGCGATATACACGTCTGGACTAACGACCTTACCCGTTTGGCCAACCTGATGCTCATAGGGAATCCAGCCTGCGTCGACTGTGGCGCGGCTAGCCCCCATTGCACCACCGAGGGTGTCTGCCAGCGCTTTGATCGGCGCAAACCCTTCTGGCCCGCCAACCCCACGCCCACCGGAAACAATGATCGCCGCTTCCGTCAGGCTGATTTCGTCGCTGCGGGCTTCAACCGACTCAATCTTAGTCGCAACATCGTCTTCAGCGCGGAGCGGTTCAACAGTCAGCACATACCCGCTACGCGAGTCGTCTGGTTCAAGGGCAGCGAAAGCCCGGTTGCGGAGCGTGACAAGTTTGATCGCACCTTCGGCCACCACTTGCGAGAGTACTTTGCCCGCGAAAATAGGGCGCGTGGCGTGCAGCTTATCGCCTTCCAGTGAGACATCTGTGACATCGTCCAGTAGTGGCGCGTCCAGGTCAGCAGAAACGGCCGCGAGGAGTTCACGCCCCCGGGTAGAGGCGGCGGCAACGATCACAGCCGGGGTGTGTTCGCGCGCTTGCGCTGTCAGCAGGTCAGCATAAGGTTCGAGCCGGAAGGTGGCGAGGGTCGCATCATCGGCGTGCATCACGCGGTCTGCCCCATGATGGAACGCTGCCTGCACAACCGCATCCACACCTTCGCCAAACACCAGCGCAGTCACATCGTCACCGAGATGGCGTGCCGCTGCGAGTGCTTCTTTGGCGGCCTGAGTAAGCGTTTCTCCGTTGTGTTCTGCAAATACGAAAATCATATCAGCTTTTCCTCAATGAGTTTTTCGGCCAGTTTTTCGGCAATGCTACGCGGGTCGTCACCGTCGATAAGCTCAACGTCACCCTCACGGCGCGGTGGTTCGCTATAGCCAACAGTTGTGACCTGTCGTGTGCCAGCATCAATACCGAGTTCCGCCAGATCCCACACCGGGATTTTAGCTTTGGCCGCCTTGCGAATGCCGATAAACGACGGGTATTTCGGCTCAACCACGTCTTTAAGCACACCCATCACCACCGGGAGCTGGCTGCTGACGGTTTCGGTACCCTGTTCAACAGCACGTTCAACTTTGATGCTACCGCTATCGGCGTCAAGTTCTAGCAGCTTCGACACCGATCCCAGCGCCGTAAAACCGAGCTTACGTGCAACCTGATACACATGCTGGTTGGTGCCGCTGTCTGCAAATTCTTTACCAAAAATGACGAGGGTGACATCTTCCAATTTCTGGATAGCCGCTGCCACCGCCCGCGCATATTGAAGGCTATCATAGCCATCCAGCGCATCATCCCAAACACGGATGGCCTGGTCGCAGCCAATGGCCAACCCTTGCTTGAGCGCTTCGTTATGCTCTTCGGTGCCAAGCGTCAAAATTGTTACAGCGGCTTTATGCTCATCTTTCAGCAACACTGCTTGCGTCACGGAGTATTCATCCCACGGATTAAGCACCATCGCCTCTTTCCAGGTCACGGCGTCGCCTTCAACGCTGATCTTTGCAGCGGTGTCTGGAGTCGCTTTGGTTACAACAACAATATGCACAAACTTCCTCCTTGTGTTTGATGTATACAGTGTTGGCGGTTAATCACCAACGGCGATTTCTTCAGGTTCAGCCTGCCAGTATTCGGCATCATATGTTGGGAGTTCACAGCGCAGCGGCTTGTCTTCACGCAACCCAAGTGCATAGCCCGCTTGCATCAACTGGTGAATTTCGCTGGTGCCTTCATAGATGACCGCGCCTTTGCTGTTACGTAGATAACGTTCAACGTCATACTCATCGCTGAAGCCATACGCCCCGTGAATCTGAACGGCTTCTAACGCGGCTTGAACGCTCATGTCGGTGGCGTACCATTTGGCCATGCTGGTTTCGCGCGTGTTACGGATGCCCTCATTCTTGAGCCAGCCGGCCCGCATTACCTGCAAAAAGGCGTTGTCGTACCATTGTTGCATGTAGGCGAGCTTCTGCTGCACAAGCTGGTGTTTACCGATAGTTTTGCCAAATGTGGAGCGTTCATGACAATAGGCGGTGCTGTCTTCAAGGCACGCACGGATCAAACCAGTTGCACCTGCCGCAACCGTATAGCGCCCGTTGTCCAATGCAGACATGGCGATGTAGAACCCTTCGCCTTCTTCACCGATACGGTATTCAACGGGGACTTCGACATTTTCCATCGCGATCCACCCGGTTGAGCCAGCCCGCACGCCGAGCTTGCCGTGAATATCACCCGTTGTGACGCCGGGCATGTCGGCTGTAACCATGAAGGCGCTCATGCTGTGGTGGGCGTTTTCGGCGTTGGTGTCATGCTTGGCCACGACAAGGAAATGGTCGGCTTTGGTGGCGAGGCTAATCCACATTTTTTCACCGTTAAGGATATAAACATCGCCCTCACGCCGGGCTGTAGCACGCATCGCGGCAACGTCGCTGCCTGCATCCGGTTCTGTCAGGCCAAACGCTGCAATTTTGTCACCCCGGGCCTGTGGCACCAAAAAGCGTTGTTTTTGATCCTCAGTGCCCCATTGCAGCAACGACATGCTATTAAGCCCCATATGCACCGACATCGCCACCCGTAGCGTTGTATCGACACGCTCTAGCTCCTCACACACCAGCGCCAGCGAAATATAGTCAAAGCCCTGGCCACCATAACGCACGGGGATGTTGATACCCAGAATACCAAGCTCAGCCATACGCGGCAGGATTGCGGGGTTCATTTCTTGCTTACGATCCCACTCGCGAATTGTTGGGGCGACTTCTTTCGCAACGTAGTCGCGCACCATTTGACGCACCATTTTGTGTTCTTCTGTTAGCGAAAAGTCCATATTGCCGTTATTCCTTAATGTTATGGATCGTTTTTCTTTGCTTTTCTCATTAGAATCTAATGGCTGATTATAGCACGGCGCGGGTGGGACTTCCAATCAGAGGTGTGTTATAATCAAAGTCGATTTAACGAAACGCATGAGGAATAGACGCTGTGCCTGCCTATAAGGTTTTGATAATTGAAGATGCGGTCGAACTGGCAGAAGTCATCCAGGCGACGCTTGAGTCGATGGACATCACGTCTCATCATGAAACGCACGGCGAACGCGGCCTGGAAGCCTATAAACAGATGCAGCCCGACTTACTGCTGCTGGACATCGCTTTACCCGACATCAAAGGCTGGAAGATCCTGGAACGCATTAAGCTCTATACTCAGGAAAATACTGGCGCACGGATGCCAAAAGTTGTGATTATTTCGGCTTATGGCGACCCTGCTAATCGGCTGATGGGTAAATTGCAGGACGTCACGCGCTATCTCATCAAGCCATTTACCCCCGATGAAGTTGAAACTGTGGTGTCTGGCGCACTGGGTATCAATAACAATAAATTGGTTGACCTCCCCGTTAATGACACTGACCCCGTTGAGGAAATCTTGAGCATGGGCTTGCAGGAAGCCTCCGCCGAAACAATTGCTGCTGAAGCCGACGAAGCGCTCTACAAGCAACAAGCACACAGCGACAGTGCTGAAACCACAACACAAGTTGATGAGGACAAACCGTCCACTTCTACCGATGATGGTTCATCTGCTTAACTTCGGCCATCAATTTCTGCGTGTTGTCATCACAATGAGCATTATGGGCGGGGCGTTCTACCTGCTCCGCACCTCAGATGCCACACCCCCACCACTGCCGATTGGTGCTTATGACCCCGGTCTACCCCAGAACCAATTGCTACGCTTGCAAATCGAACATGTAGGCACCAGCAGTTGGACGCTAGCCAACCAGCGCCAATATGCTGAGCTTGAGCTGCTGCGCAACAATCCACAACCGCTGCTGGCATACTTTGCGGCAGGAAACCCGGCGACCTCTAACGATGTTCCGTTCATGAAAGCCTATGCCCGCGACCGCCTTGTTGATGATCCAGACCGGGCGATTGAACTGCTCAATCAGGTGATTACCGTTGCACCGACGGATGCAGAGGCTTACTATCTACTCGGGTTGTTGCTTTTAACGGATGATCCGGCGCAGGCTGAGGCTTATCTGGCGCGTGCCGCCACCGATGATGATTACGCCGACCGTGCCGGACAGCTTCGGGAGGGTATCCGGGCCGGGTTGGTTGATGTGCATGAACTCGCCCAGATTTTGATTGATATTGAAGAATGGCGCTTTGCAGAGGAACTGCTTACCCTTGCCATTGCCAACAACATCAACGATTACGTGAGTTATGCCTATCGAGGACATGTCCGAGAGCAGCAAGGGCGCAGCGGCCTCAACGATCTGGAACACGCCCTCGGCCTCGCCCCAGAATCACCACTGCCATACTATTTTCTTGGGCTACGCTGGCGTGAAATTCCCTCTGAGCGCGACACAGCACTGTTCGCATTGAATCGTGCCTATGCCCTGGCCCCGACAAACGCTGTGTTCGCTATCGAACTTGCGGTCACCTTGCAGGCTTTTGGCGATTTGAATCAGGCCGCGAACTGGTACGATGTTGCTATTGGGCTGGACCCAGAAAACGAGACCTGGCACCAGCAACGCGCCGCCTTTTACGCTGAAACCGAATATGCCCGTGACACTGACGGTCTGTTGCGTATTCGCGAAGCACATCTTCGGTTCCCGCAAAATGACCACATCCTCGCGAGTTTGGGATATGCCAGCTACCTGTTGGGCAGCTATGATGACGCCCGTACGCATTTGAACGCCGCACTGGCAATTGAACAAGACACCGCACGCACCCAATACTTTTATGGGCTGGCACTCGATGCACTTGACGACCTGCCCGGTGCAATCGCCGCTTTTACCCGTGCTGTAACCCTCGCAGGCAATAACGCGAGCTATGGAAGCCTGGCCCAACGCCAACTTGAGCGTCTCCGTGTCGCGCCTTAACGCCATTGGTCCGGCGTGGTAAAATCAGCCCCGAGTTTTGCAGTGTTATTTTTCAAGAGAGTCGCATGGGATCAAGACGTATCGCGCTCAGCCGGTTAACGCCTGCTCATCATCGTGCCATTATCGCGACGCAACTGTTATTTTTCCTCGGTGGTTTGCTGTTGCTGGGGGTTGGGGCAGTCCGTATCGCGCTCGAGTTTACCGACGAGTTAATCAATCTGAATAGTGAACAGCTCAAGGATGGGCTGGCAAGCCGTGTGCCCGGTGCAGGTGAAGTCTTTACCTCGCCTATCGTGTTAATTGTTGCCATTGCAACGACCATCGTTGGCTATAGCCTTATCTGGGGGGTGGCAGCGATTGGTGCCAAAGAGCCACCAGCGTGGTCCACCGCCCGTTATGGGTTGATGGTGCTGATTGCTGTGTTGGCCAGCCTGGCTGCACTGTTGGTAGTGGTCGAAGCACCGTTGCTGTTGCCGACAGTTGCGGTGGTTGTAGTGCTGTTGCTGGCGTCTTTGTGGCTGTTGGTGCGCTTTATTCAAACCGACTTCAAGCTGGCCCTCGGGGCCGAAAAGCTCCGGCAACAGGATAAGCGCTCTGGCGTAAGTTGGGTTGCCTCGGCTCTTGTCGTCATGGGAACATCAACCATGATCGTCTTGACGCTGGTTTATGCCGTGCTGACGGACATCATTGAATTACCCGTTAGTGACGCTGAACCGGGTGAACTGATCTACATTTCAACGTATGATAACTTCAATGATGAGTGGGATATTGAAGACGATGGCAGTGTTAGTGCGCAGGTCGTCGAAAATGACGCTGGCAACAACTGGCTGGTGCTTTCTATGCAAGAGACGGATGGCGTATTTTCATTGCTAGACCGCACCCTGCGTAACTTTGACTTGCGTGTGATGACGACACAACTTGAAAGCGACGAAGCGCATGATAACATCTATGGTATTATCTTCGGCTATCGTGGCGATGATGAACCCTATTTTCAATTTCAAGTTAGCGGCGATGGCTACTATCGCTTGATGAAAATTATCCCGGCAGGTGATACAGTGGCAGAGAGCGGTATTGCCGGGCAAGACATCACCATTAGCACCTGGAAAGCAACCACCACCCTTTCTGAGGACGCGACTATCCTGACCAGTAACCCAACCCTTATCCGCCCCGGGCGTGGTAACGACATCGAACAACCGCTGGATCGTGAGAATGAACTCCGTGTGGTTGTGCGTGACGAGCGCTTTGCGTTCTTTATCAATGGTGAACGGGTGCCATTATGCTTGAAGGGTACACGCCGCAATAGCATGTGGGTTGGGGAAGATTGCGTAGAAGGCAATATTCAGACGTTTAGCTACCGTGACGATGAGTATCGGCAGGGGCAGGTTGGCTTTTTCGTCAATCGCACATCCAGCAGCGATCTCAACTACAATATTACTGTGGCGTTCGATTCGGTGGTCATCGTTGGGCCACCCGACACCTTGAGCAGCAGCATTTTAGAAGGAGTAGAGCCGCTACCATGAGCAGTGAGCCCAGTGTTTTCACCAAAATCTATAATGGGGATATCCCCGGCGAGATTATTTACAAAGATGATCTGGTTTTTGCCATCAAAGACATTAACCCACAGGCCCCGGTGCATATCCTGATCATTCCCATTGAGCCAATTGCCTATGTCCATGAACTTGACGAGTCTAAAGCAGAAGTTGCCGGACGCTTGTTGCTGGCTGCCGGTCAAATTGCACAGGAACAGGGGCTGGACAAAACTGGCTATCGCCTGGTGAACAATAATGGCGATAATGGAGGGCAAGAGGTGAAGCACCTGCATATTCATCTGTTGGGTGGACGTCGCCTGACCTGGCCACCCGGATGAGTACGCCTACCAGAGGAGAAACAACCCCATGAGCATTCGTGAACAGCTTCAAACGGACCTGAAAAACGCAATGCGCAGCAAAGACACCAAACGCCGCGACATTATCCGGGGCTTACAAGCTGCTATCAAGCAAAAAGAAATTGATACCCAGACAACCCTTGAAGACGACGATATTCTAAAGGTGTTGCAGGCCGAAGCTAAAAAGCGTAACGAAAGCATCGAAGCCTATCAAGCGGCTGAACGAACCGACATGGCTGCTGAAGAAGCCGCTGAACTGGAGGTTATTCAAAGTTACTTACCACGCCAGCTTTCACGTGAAGAATTGACTGTTATTGTCCGCGACGTTATCGCTGAAACGGGCGCAACCTCTGTGAAAGAGATGGGTAAAGTTATGCCTGTTGTCATGAAACGTGTTCAGGGGCAGGCAGATGGTAAAGTCATCAACGAAATCGTCCGCGCTGAACTGGGTTAGGCCCAGGCCCCCATGCTGAACAACCTTCAACTGTCCCCGTCACAGGTTCGCTATTTGTCCTGGGCGGGCATCATCATCAGCTTTGTACTGGCTGGTACGTTAATTCTGTCGTTTGATACGCTGTTCCCTTCTGGGGATACCGTGCAGCTTGACGAGGGCGACGTTGCGGCTGATGACATCATTGCCCCATTTGACCTGACCTATGACAGCGACGTTCTGCTTGAAGAACGGCGACAGCGGGCCCGGGAAAATGCTGGCCTGCGCTACGTTGACCTCGCAGGAGTGCGGGCGCGTCAACGTGCATTGATGGACGCCATTCTGGATTATATTGACCTGGTGCGGGGCAATCCATACTACTCCTCGCAGGCAGCACGTATTGACGACCTACAAGCAATCGAAGCCCTCAATGCGTTGAGCGAATCCAGGTGGCGCAGTATTCTTGAGAGCGAGGACGCTGAATGGGCGGAAATGGAGACCGAAATCCGCCAGCTTCTTGACCGCACGATAGAACGCCGCATTATCACTGAAACTGATGTGCAAGATGCCATCGCAAACCTCGACATTCGCGGCAGTTTTTCGCAAGCACAGGACCGCATCATCATCGCTATCGTCGGGCAACTCATCGTCCCCACTGAACGTATCGACGAAGAAACAACCCGTATTGCGCAGGAAAACGCAGCCGCTGCAATTTCGGCCAGCGATGTTCAGGTCAGCTATGATGCCGATGAACCAATCGTCTTGCGGCGTGATGTGGTGACGGCCGCACAGATTGAAGCACTTGAACAGTATGGCTTACTGAATCGTAGTGATCGCGCTGGGGAACGCTTACTGGGTAGCTTCCTGGCGATGCTATTGGTCGGCGGCATTATGGTCGCGTACATGCTGCGTTTTCAGCGCCGAATTCTGGACGATTACCCCTACACATTCTTGCTTGCGCTGCTGTTTATTGAGTTTTTGCTGCTGACCAAACTATTCGAAGGTAGCGCTAGTTCGTTGACCACAGCGGCGTTAATTTTTCCGGCGGCGTCGTTGGCCCTGCTATACACGGCGCTTGTGGGCGTACAGTTTGCGTCTGTCGGGGTGGTCTCGTTGAGTGTGCTGGCGGCCGTTATTGTGCCAGAAAATGCCGCGCTTGAAGTTGGTGCGCTGATCATCGTTGGTAGCTTTGCGGGGCTACTCACGCTAGATAACCAGGAACGCACCACCGACTATTTCTACGCGGCGTTTGTCATCGGCGTCGCCAATGCCATGACGTATCTGGCGTTGAATTTATTGGCGGGTGAAACCATTGGCATTGTTGAGCTACTCGGCGCGATAGCACTGGCGCTGGCAGGGGGGATTTTTGCTGCCGGGATTGCGTTTGTTGAACTGGGCGTCATCAGCACCGTGATGAATCTGCCCACCAGTTTACGCCTGATCGACCTCATGCGCCCTGACCAACCTGCCATTAAGCAGCTCTTACGAGAGGCTCCCGGTACCTTCCAGCATAGTTTGCAGGTTGCGAACCTCTCTGAACTGGCGGCTGAGCGGATCGGTGCCAACACAACGCTGGTACGGGTGGCTGCGATGTATCACGACATTGGCAAAACGTTGAACCCCCACTTTTTTGTGGAGAATCAGAAGGGCTTCAACCCACATGACACCATTGACGACCCCCAACGCAGCGCCAAAATTTTGATCAGCCACGTTACTGAGGGAGACCGCATGGCACGCCGCTATCGCCTCCCACGCCGCATCCGTGACTTCATCCGCGAACACCACGGCACCAGCAAACCCTTCTTCTACTTCAAAGCGCTTGAACAGGTTGATGGCGATGTGTCGAAGTTGAATGTGGAAGATTTCGTTTACCCGGGCCCGATTCCACAGTCCAAAGAAACAGGTATTTTGAAATTGGCGGATAGTATCGAAAGCGCCGGCCGCTCGATTCAACCCAGCAACCGCGAAGAAGTCGCTGGCGTTGTGGATATGATTTTTCAGAAAGAATTGAAAGATGGGCAACTTGATGAGAGCAACCTGACGCTGAATGACCTCAAGCAAATCCGTGAGGTTTTCATCGATACGCTGGAAGGTATTTACCACACCCGGATTAAATACCCCGGCCAGCAAGGGGCTCAACAACTTGCTGAAGGGGAAAAGAGCAATGCTGCGCAGCGCCAGCTCCCCGCACAGCCACCCAAAGCGCTTGCTGAAGGGGCCAGCCAGACACAACCTTCTGCATCTGCTCAAACACGGTCTGTACAACCTGTACCGGCCACCGCTGCTGAGAAGGCAAACCCATCACCATCTGCGGCGGCACCCAAACCGGCCACAACGCCACCAAAATCTACTGAAACCGCTGCGCCTCCGTCTGAACCAGCACCAAAATCTGCAAAGACGACGAGCGAGCGTCCAGCTCAACCACAGCCCAAAACGCAACCTGCACAAACGCCCGCTGCCGAGCAAGACCAGCAGAAAAAGTCACCGATCCGTGAAACGCAGGAGCTAAGCGAACTCGACGACGATATTATGGCAGATGAACTTACGCAGGAGATTCCACCAATCCAGCTTGGGGAGCTGCCACCGGACCCGGATTCTGAAAAATCAGCACGAGCGCTTAAACCATCCGAGGAAACCCCTTTGGAATCTGACATATTGACTGACAGCAGCACGGATTCTGACGAAGTACCAGACGACAACAAGCCTGCACAGAAAGACGATGACGATGCTCGTTGATTTGCAAATTGATGCACAACTGACACCAGCAGACGAACTCGACACCGCCGCATTGCAAGCCTTGCAAGATGTCGCCGCACAAACCATGCTTGCACTTGGCAAAAGCACGCATGAATTGAGCATCGTCATTACAACCGACGAACACGTTGCACAGCTTAACCGTACCTATCGCAGCGTAGACGGTCCGACGGACGTACTGTCCTTCGACGCTGAGCCACTACCGCCGGGGGTTGCCACAGATGAAGCACCGTATCTGGGCGATTTGCTGCTGGCGTACCCGTACACACTACAGCGGGCGCTCCATGCCGGGCATGATCCGTTTGAGGAATTTGCGCTATTAGTTGTACATGGCATTCTGCACCTGTGCGGCTATGACCATAATACTGCTGCCGGTCAACAGGTGATGTGGCAAAAACAACGTGATCTTTTGCGGCACCTTGACATTGCGCTTGATGTGCCCGACTACATCCATGAACCGGACGACGCACCATGAAACACCTCTTGCATTCTGACATTCGCGAAACGTTGGCCATTGACCCTGCGCACCATAGCTTGCAGGTCAGTCGTGGACGCTTGTCCAGCTTGCGTTATGCAATTGCCGGACTATTGCATATGGTGATCTATGCTAAGAATATTCGTATTGCGTGTATTGCAACGATTCTTGTCTCTATATTCGGGGTGTGGCTGGCGATCCCAGCACGAGATATGGCCGTGATCGTGCTTGTCGGTGGCATGGTGTGGCTGGCAGAGTGTATCAATACGGCAGTTGAAGCGGCTATCAACATTGCCAGTCCTGAGTATCATCCGATGGCCCGCGTTGGGAAAGATGTTGCGGCGGGTGGGGTGCTGTTGAGTGTTATTGTGTCAGTTATTGTTGGATTGTTGATCCTCGGTCCGCCATTGTTGACGCGGCTGGGGTGGGGGTAGCCATGTCACAGCGCTATTCGAGCCGTTATCGTAACCGTGATAAACGCCCGCAACATGTCCGCCGCCCCAACAACCAGTCCCTACCGACGTGGATGATCGCCCTTGCGGCCATAGCCGGGCTGATTGCACTGGGTGTGCTGGCGCAATTCATCATCAACGCCGTAGGAGGCGACGATACCACCGAGCAAGCACAAAGTAATCGCCTATGGCTTGACCAGCGCTGGACGACAGAAACACGCTCTAACGCTGAATGGGCATCCCTGCTGCAACGGATTGAAGACAACCGTATTGAGACGATCTACGTTGAAACAGGAGCCTGGCGGCAAGACGGCACCTACCGCGAATGGGCTGAAGCTGCTGCTTTCCGTGAACGCATGGACGAGGCCGCCAGCGACGTTGATGTATTACTCTGGATATGGTACGAACCCGCCACCCATGCCAATGATGTCAGCCAGACTGCGCTTCGCACCTATGCAACACAGGCCATAGAGACATGGGGCTACGACGGGTTGCATTTGCAGGGGTACACCATCCTCAACGAAAGTCAGAATTATCTTGATTTCGTCACTGGCTTGAACGAGGCACTTGGCAACCGTACACTGTCGATCACTGCACCGCCTGACCACAGCCCGGCAGATGTTGATGTCCCCCGTGGCACAGGTAACCCCGATTTAAGCTGGTCACCCGGTTACAAGGGGCAGATGGCTGCACTTGTCGATGAAATGGTCATCATGGCGCACGCTTCTGGGCTGGAAGCGCGTGACGACTATGAGCGCTGGGTCGCTTATCAGGTCGAAACCTATGCCCGTGACCTCGACCGAACCGATAATGACGCCGCTTTGATTGTTGCCCTGCCAGCCTACCCGCGTGAGCTGTTCCACGACCCGCAAACTGAAACCGTGACCGCTGCGGCAAATGGGGCGCGAGAAGGCATTCGCAATGCAGAAAATGCCGGGCGTTATGTCGTTGGTGCAGGCGTTTACCTCTATGACACCGCAACCACCGCTGACTGGGATGCTTTCGGCGGATTCTGGCTGGACGATTAACACCTTTTTAGGCTCCACTTTAGTCAAAACACAGGAGATGACACAGCAAGCCTATGCCACCATCATCACTGATCGCCCCTTCAATTCTATCCGCAGACTTTGCCCGTCTTGGCGAACAAGTCCGCGCTGCCGACGCCGCCGGAGCCGGACGCATTCACATTGACGTCATGGATGGTCGTTTCGTGCCGAATATCACGATGGGGCCGCTTGTGGTTTCAGCCTTGCGGCCAGTGACCACCCTGCCGCTTGATGTGCATTTGATGATTGTCGAGCCTGAGCGCCATATTGACGCCTTTGCCGACGCTGGTGCAGACATCATCACCGTTCATCTAGAAGCCAGCCCTAACTTGCACCGCACCTTGCAGCAGATCCGTGCGCTAGACAAACAAGCCGGGGTAGCGATCAATCCGCACACACCCGCCTCAGCGCTGGCAGAAGTGCTGCATATGCTCAATAACATCATTGTGATGACGGTTAATCCCGGTTTTGGGGGGCAGGCGTTTTTGCCAGAGACGATGCATAAAATCATTACCCTGCGTGAGATGCTCGGCGGGGAAGACGTCGATATTTGCGTCGATGGCGGCATTGCTGCCGAGACCATCACCGAAGCACGCGACGCTGGGGCCAATGTCTTTGTGGCAGGCAGCGCGGTCTTTGGTGACGCTGATGGTGTTGCAGCCGGGATTGAGCGCCTACAACAGGCGTTGGATGCTTAACCTAGGGGGTGCTGGGTGTTTCTCCTGCATTCCGATTGCGCCCCAGACGCCGCATCACTTCAAGAATCTTATCCGTGTCCTCGTCCTGCAATAGCCCAATATCCTGCAAGGTCCAGATGGTTGTCACGCGGTCGCTGAGGTTTGGCCATTGGTCTTTGGCCCAGCGATACCGTTCACGGCAGAATTGCCAGATGGATTCGGGCTGCGGTTCCCACTGATACTCACGAAGCTGCGTCCAGATGTCTTCTGTTTCTGTACGCGGGAACAGGGCCCCAATCATCACCTTTTCAACTTCTTCTTTACCACGCCGCTCGTTGACCCAGTTATCGTGATACTTTTCGATGAAGGTGAAAATGCCATAGTGCGAGTAGTATTCAATGGTATCGAGTACATCTTTCTGGGCATGACGGGCCTTGTAATAGATCGCTTGTAGTTCCAGACTGGGCTCAACGTCAACATGTTCGTGGTCGCCGTGCCCGTCATGGTCATGGTTGCGCCACATATCCAGCGGAATATTATGTGTGTAACTCACCAGTCGGTAGATGCGTTCGGGCTCAACGTTGAATTTCACCAACTGCCCCTGATCGAACAAGTCTTTGACCAGATCAACAATACCGCGTTGACGCGCTTCATCATAGGCGCGCTGGATACCATTGGTATAGGTTGGGCGTTTTCCGCGTGTGACAGATGGGATCGACGTATCAATATCACCAGAGAGGCGGCCGCGTGCGATGAATAATTGGAAGATCGTCAGGGCACTTGCAAAGATAATAATCACGCCGAGTGCATCCGTTTTCTGGGTGATAAGCACGATCATCATGAAGTAACTGGCGAACATCCCGCGCAAACCTGCAAACCGCAAAGAACGCGCTTCTTCTGAGCCGGGGTCAATGCCACGATTCTTCATCACATCGTCGCGCACATAGAAGATCGTTGTGCTGGTGATGA
The DNA here is from genome assembly GCA_034437655.1 of Anaerolineae bacterium. GTDB lineage: Bacteria > Chloroflexota > Anaerolineae > Aggregatilineales > J027 > J027. The sequence goes on along the minus strand of DAOTTU010000095.1, from coordinate 10,986 downwards.
CAAATGCGCTGACAAATCCAAAGGCATAATACGATTCAACAATGACTACCTCGCGGATGATGGGTATCAGCAGTGCCGCAAAACCCCAGATGACGGCAATGCCAAGGCGGTCATCAGAGAAAAACGACGGCAAACGTCCCAGGCGTGCGGCATTGGCGGCAACGGCCGCCCCGCCAACATAACCGCCTCCCTGCGCCAGCAAGAGAATGATGGTCAGCAACAAGCCGGCCACAGTGAGTAACGTTGCGCCTTCGCCAAAGACCAGCTCGTATTCAATCAACAGTGTGCTGTAGCCCTCTGTCGCGGGAATATTCCACACACTCGCGGCCGCCAGTTGCATGAGCCCCGTGCCGATGAGGAAAACTGCGGCGAGGGTCAACGATGTGTTGATGACCTTCCATTTTGGCCGGGCAGCGTGCTTACCACTGGCCGGGATCATTTCATATCCGGAAAAGCCGAGCATGGCCGAACTCATCGACCGCAGGAATAGTTGCAAGAACAGCACAGAACCAATCGCACGGCCATCGGACTCAACCAGATGAATGATGTCATTTTCTTCCAGGCGCTCGATAATGTGCGGCGTCTGGTCGGCAAGTTCAGGGCTGATACCAACCCGCAAGCCGACATACATCAACGCGCCGAGGGTAAATAACGTGAAGGCACCCCCGCCCAGCAAGAATAACGTCACCGCCCGCCGGGGGCCCATTGAGACCAACACGACCATGATGAAAAACGCAAAGACTTCGGCCAGCAAGATGCGGTATTCTGCCCATTCAGGCGTAATCAGCATCAATACGTCAGCCGCCGAGATAGAGCTGATGATAATCGTCAAAACCGCGTCCAGAAAAAAGAGACTGGTGCCAATCCATGACGCGCGGCGTAGCCACGACGGGCCGATTGCTTCAACGAGGGGGCCACTCCCGCCTGTGTCGGGGCTTAAATATGAAGCCGCTTTATAGGAGGGCACCACCCCAAAAACAACAACACTGAGAGCGTGATAAACGCCAGAATCGCGATGTCGTGGCGTCCTTCAGCCCCGTGAATTGCGAGCAGGGTTTGGTACGCTGCCACACTGAAGGCATCGGCTGCAATTTCGAAGATCAGTGCCAGCACACCTAGCCCGCTCCCACCCATTAGCAAACCTTCCACCATCAAGCCGGGAAGTTGACGATCAGCCGCTTTACGCTCCTCACGATTAATGTAGAAGCGCATCCGTAGTCGTTGTAACATCGTTTTCTCATCTCAAACGTTGGTCACAAAAAACGCCCCTGGCCGTAGCACCGAGAGCGTGACATAGATCAGCCGTATGCCCTGAACACACAAAAAATCGCCCAATCCTTGAGCGATGCTGATCTGCTATCTGATTGTCTATCATATAAGGGGGCGTAACCCTGTACAACTATGGTTGGTCGCAGGCGACGGCACGGCGGGAATTAATGACAATTGGCAGCGTTGCGGATGATAAATGTCACCTATCTGAGTCGGGAAAATCAATAATAGGGCCTTGTAGCCCGGGGGGAGCATCGTCAAGCGTGGGTTCATCAAGGAGTGCGATGGCTTCGGCCGCAAATTTTTGTGGTACCAACACATTCACCTGACCCATCGAGCCAAAACTAATCCCGAATACGCGGCCAACGGTTTCTTGCTGCAAATAATTGGGGATTTCAGCGGTTTTGAGCAATCCAGCGATGATTTCTGCTTCGGTCAAGCCACTCGTGGTGGCAACGATTACCCAGGCGTCTTTCTGGCGACGACGTTTTAATGAGGGCATATGTGATTCATTTCAGCTTATTGACGAACTGATGCATTTCTTGGGTAGTATGCAACAAGTGTGTGAGCTGTTCCTTAAGCGGTTGCGGCATTCCATTAAGTCCAGCGAGGTGCGAAAGCTGTTGCCCCATTTTCTGCAAGGGTGCCCGTAGTTGTGTTGCAATCGCTTGATCACGGTTCTGGAGCTGGGTCTGGGCTGCATCTGCCTGATTTTGAAGCGCGACAAACAGCCGGGCGTTCATAATAGCAATCGCGGCGAAGTCAGCCAGCACATTCATGGTGTCGGCCAGTGTTTCGTCAAAACTACGCCGCTTACGATGATTGCCAGCCGTGAGTACCCCAATCGCCCGACCATTGACGACCAGCGGCACATATATCACCGCCAGCATATCGCGCGAGAGCTTGAAGCGTCGCAGGCCTTCACCCGTCGCGATCATGGGTTGTTGGCTGGTCATCACCATACGGGCGAGTTCGTCTTTAATTGCGTCGCCAAGGCGTTCTTGCATGACCAACGTCATATTCTTGCCGGCCCGCAGAATCAACTTATCGCTGTTTTCATCGTGCAAAATCAACGCGGCGTGGTCTGCCCCCGTGACATCTACCGCGCCAGCCAGCACTTCTTCGAACATGCCATCAAGACTATGCATCGCCGTGAGGGTTTGGCCGAGCGTTTGCATGGTCTTCAACTGGTTCAATCGTGCTTCAAGCTGCTGGTTGCTGTGTTCAAGTTGCTCAAAAAGCTGATTACGTTCGCGGCGCAGGCGGACATCGGAGAGGGCACGGTCTACAACCGATTGCATTTCAGCTTCGCGGATGGGCTTGGCGATGTAGTCTGTTGCACCGAAACGGAAGGCTTCAATGGCGCTTTTTTCCATCCCTCGTTTCACGCCGACGATCACCGGGCCGCTGTAATTGTGCGACTTTAAACCAACCAGCATGTCTTTACCCGTTAGCCCGGGCATTACCAGATCAAGATAAATCAAGTCCAGCGGGTGTTTGGCAGCGACGGACAGCCCTTCTGCACCATCACGGGCTTCGTGAATTTCAAAGCGCGATGGATGAAAAATCTGATCCATCAGTAAATCACGAACATCGGCATCGTCGTCAACAATTAGTACACGCTCAAGATGAGTCATTGTTTTGGTTTCCGGTGGAAGAAGTTGCAAATAAAGTTATGTTCAGTCAATTTTGGTGTGACTGCTACGAGAACTATTCTCAAGGATACGCCACGCCATTCACAACAACCTGCTACGCATCACTTCTACGTTATATTGTGGTTATGAGATTATGGAGGACACCCGACGAGGTGCCCTGAACAATGCACTGCCTGAAGCAAAACCGCCTACTCAAAAATCCAGCGGTCGGTGTCGCGTTCCCAGCTCAAACGATTGTCCGCAAACCAGAGCTGCACTTCGCGCGCGGCGTCTTCGGTGTTTGCAGACCCATGCACCAGGTTGCGCCCAATATCAAGCCCGAAGTCACCACGCAGCGTGCCGGCTTCAGCTTCGGCGGGGTTGGTGCTGCCAATCGTCTTGCGGGAGGCGGCAATGGCAGATTTTCCTTCAAGCACCATTGCTACCACCGGACCACTGGTGATGTACGATACCAGCCCTGCGTAGAATGGTTTGCCGTCGTGTTCGGCATAGTGTTCTTTGGCGAGGTCTTCACTTACCATCATCAACTGCATGGCGACGATACGCAGGCCGCGTTGTTCAAAGCGCTTGATGATTTCACCAGTCAGGCCACGCTGTACGCCGTCGGGCTTAATGATAATCAATGTCTGTTCCAAGACAAATTCTCCATATTGAATTGATGCGTTTAAGAACGGCACATAGCTTACCACGTGACAGGCAGGAAGGACAACAACCACCGTTTCCTCATCACGAGTTGTTTATTCAAACGCGAGTTGGTCGCCTTCGGTTACACGGTCAAGAATGTCCGGGTTAGCTTCAATGAAGTATTGGGCCGGGGCTTTGGGAGCATAAGAGAGTCGCCACGGTCTGGCAAGTTTGGCATCAACTACACGTAACTCACGGTCTAGCCAGACGACCCCAATGGGGAAAAAGCAAAACAACATATGGATGCTGGTATTCATCACGCTCATACCACGCCGTACAAAAATCAGCCCCTCATCTGTGGGAAGATTGCGGCGAAACATTAATCCTTTAAAGTGGCACCACGTGCTGGCACACCACTGTCCGCGTGGTAGCACAATTTGTGCGGTGGTTGTGTTGGTAATACGTCGATAGGTCGCCATAAGAACAAAAACAACCTCTCGTCACAAGTTCTGATTTCAGCTATGACGAGAGGTTATTTACCTTTGACTGATGCTCTAACGCGGAATAATGAGCTGTTGCCCGATATGGATACGGTTCGGGTTAATCAGGCCGTTGGCGGCAGCGATGACATCCCAGGTGACATTGTATTGCAGCCCGATACGGAAGGCATTTTCACCGGGTTGTACGACATGGATGATGAAGTTACCCACCGGTTGAACAGGTGCTGGTGCAGCGCCCACGCCCGGATTAATGGGGACAGCAGTCGGCGGCATCGCGCCCGGGTTCGGCATGGTGCCAGTTGGTGGAATGCGGATTTCTTGCCCCACCTGAATACGGTTCGGGTTAATGATACCGTTGAAATTGGCTAATGCCTGCGTGGTCAGCCCATAGCGCAGCGCAATACGGAACAGGTTGTCGCCGGGTTGCACGATGTAGATACCCCCTGGCGGCGGAAGTTCACCCATACCACCGCCTTCACCGCCACCACCACCGGGCGGAGGTGTAACATCTGGTGGCACAACAGGACGCCCGAGGTTCTCTGGAACAGGAACTTCAAGGGTTTGTCCCTGCCGAATGAAGCCGTCTTCGTTGAGATTGTTGAACGCAATGATCGCCTCAGCGGTGCTATTGAACTGCTGTGCAATGGAAAAGACCGTATCGCCTTCTTCGACAACATATTCCTGTATATTGGGTAGCTCGTCAGAGAACGGGGTTGGTGCAACGGCTGTCGGTCCGTCTGTGCCGGGGTCCTCAACAGGTTCAGTCGGCATTTCAGTGGGTGCTTCAGTTGGTTCCTCAGTCGGTGTTTCAGTAGGGGCCTCTGTTGGTGTTTCGGTTGGCTCCTCAGTGGGTGCTTCGGTTGGTTCCTCAGTTGGCGCTTCAGTAGGGGCCTCTGTTGGTGTTTCGGTTGGGGCCTCGGTCGGTTCTTCCGTCGGCTCCTCGCCACCAGCAATCGTCAACGCGGTGTCATCAATGAAAACCTGGTGCAAGCCGGGCGGGTCACCATTAATTGTGCTGCGCACCCAGACGCTAACGGTCGTGCCTGTGGTGGTGGTTGAAACCGACAGTTCACGATACTCATCATAATATTCGACGGGTGCTGACCAGATAATATTGGGTGAGCCGCCATCTTCGCCGCCGTTGGGGTCAATACCCACACGCACCGTCATTTCTTGCGGGTCTTCGGAAACAGCGAGGTCTTCGAAGGTTTCAGAGGAATAGGGATAGATGTTCGCCGTGAAGGTCACCGTGGCCGGCGTAGACAGCGTGACTACCTGATAAATACCGCCATCATGCGTATCCCAGAAGGTGTCATATTGCTGGGCCTGGTCGCCACTCAAGACACGGGTTTCAGGCGCAGGACGGTACTCTGGCTGGGCGTTAATGTTGTCAGCCGCGCCGGGTGGTGGTGGCAGGTTCCAGGGTTGCCAGCCTTCACCAACTTCAACAAAGTCACTCTGTTGTACAAAGTCGCCTTCGAAGCCCGGATTTTGCAGCAGATTGCCGCTGTCCTGGGCGAACGCTTCTGGTGTTGCTGTTGGCGAAAACATCCCAACCAGCACCAGACTTAATAAGACAGTAAGAACAAGTAGCTTTTTCAGCATAATGTTGAGGTACCCCCTCTAATTTAAAAGTCCGTTGTCACGTAAGACACGTTCAACGCTGTCCAGCAATTCTTTTGGCCCAAAAGGTTTGGTGACATAATCACTGACTTTGGCAATATGCAGCCCCAATACCTTGTCAATACTTTGCGCTTTGGCAGTGATGATAATCACCGGGGTGTCGCTGGTTGCTTCTTCGTTGCGCATGGATTGATAGACTTCCCACCCGTCGACTTCTGGCATCATCAGGTCCAGCAAAACGAGGTCGGGTTGCACTTCCTGAATAAGTTGAATACCAGCGCGACCACCATCTGCGCCGTATACTTCCAGGGTATAGCCATCAATCTTCTTGCGTGCCAAAATCAGCTTCACCAGTTCAATCATTTCTGGTTCATCTTCGACACACACGATGCGTATTACTTTGTCATCGTCCGCCAACGGGCTGCACTCCACGAATCAAGTCAGTGTAAAGGTGTATGTTCAGACCTCATGGAAGTTTACCATAGGTAACGCTGAAGAGAAAATTAATTGAGATGAGTTAACAATTTCAGACGAAATAAACCATAGCGCACCGCTACCAGCAGCACAAGCGCCCACCCCACCCCGGAAAGTGCCAGCCCGCGCCAGAACCATGTTGGGCTATATACAAATGTTACTTGATGCTCGCCAGCGGGTATACAAACGCCACGAAAAGTCGTGTTTACACGCAGTAACTCGGCATCATTACCATTGAGGCGCACCTGCCAGTCGGGGTCGTGTTGATCCAATAATACAAGAATTGCCGGGGTTTCTGTGCTGACGCGAACATCAACGCTATTGGCGCTATAATTTGTGATGGTGGCGGTGCCTGTGGCTGTGTCATTGGATAAATCGCAGCCGGGGTCTTCTGGCAACAGCACCAGGTCGCCACGGTCAACGTCACCGCGCTGAATACGTTGAATGGCCACGCTATCATCAGCTTCAACCCCGTATGCTGGCACGAGGTATGCACGGGGCAAGGGTTGCGGGTTTTCGTAGAAATAGAGATTGTCTACAACGGAAATAGGCTCAAAAAATTGTGCTGCCACAAAGCCGTAGTTTTCGAGCGGTTGCCCGGCGACCACATAACGCACGTTAAAGAGGCGGTTGGTAGCGCTGGCGGGTTCCTCGATGAAACGTCCGGTGGCGTCCATCAAGGCGAACCAGCCGGCCGGCGCGATGGGGTCATAGCCCTGTGGGCTGTAGGCGTCAATCCAACTCGCCCCGTTGATGATGCCCGGCGGGCTGCCTGTCTGCATGATGCGGCCATAGGTGTGTGGTTCGGCGTTCAAGGGGAGGGTTTCGGCGCGTTGCCAGACAGGTGAGAGCATAACGTCGTCGATGTTGCGTAGTGGGGCCGCGGCCCACCACAAATTTGCACCAACACCGACGAGCATCAATGCCACCGCAAGTGACCGCTGCTCATTCCACAACCAGATCACCGCTCCAAAAACCAGCACAAATCCAACACTGACGCCAAGCTGCTGTGCGATGTGTTCCCCGTGGGCAGGGTCGTCTTGCAAGGTGTCACCGAACAGCACAAAGATCACCGCTCCGCCGCCCAGCGTCAATATAGCAGGCAAGAACACCCGACGCAACACTGCACCTCGCGCTAATGTCCCTTGCGCTTGCATCTGCGTGATGGTTAGCGCAGTCAGCATTCCGAATCCAAGGGTGGTCAGCAGCAAAAAGCGTCCCGGGGCACGAAATCCGCGTGCGGGGGGGATACCTTCATACTGTAGGGCGTATAACCCCGCACCCTGACCGAGGCTCATCCACAACCCAAAGATCACAAAGCCGCCCCATAACCACCAGCCACGCGGCCGCCAGCGTACTGTGAAATAGAGCAACAACAGCGGTAGTAACCCGACATAGGTCGTCATTTCCTCATAGAAGGGTTCACCCCAGTAGCCCGTTTCAGTCGTTGGTGTGCCGAAAATATCTGCAACCAGCAGCGCCCCGAGTTGCTGCGGTGGCACGGCGTGCTGATTGGCAAACTCACGGGTATCTGCTGCTTGTCCACGCACCGTCTGAGATTGGTAGTCATAAGCAGGTAACAATGCGCCTGCTCCCAATACCACCCCCACCGCACCCAGTAGCGCTACTTGACGAAGTTGCCGCAGGCGTTGGGCTGTGCTGTTGGCGTTCAGCAAATGGTAGAGGGTGATGCCGCCTACCCCATAGGCGCTGATGTAGACAAACTGCGGGTGCCCGGCCAGAATAGATAACCCCAACGCCGCTGCCCCGGGCATAATCCACACCGCCCGCGATTTTTGCAATGCCAGATGCACCCCTGCCAGCACCCACGGCAACCATGCCAGCGTTAGTAGCACCGCGTAGTGTCCCGCGTAGAGCTTCGAGGCGGTATAGCCACTGAACGCCACCACCAGCCCGGCCACCAACCCGCCGATGCGGCTTGCTCCCCACTGCCGCGCCAGTGTGAACGTTCCGAGTGCTAACCAGAACATATGCAAGCCGGCCAGCAAGGCCACACCAAGATAGAGTTGTTCCCCGGGGAACGCCAGCAATAGCCAATTGGGGGGATACAGCAGCCCATATTGCGGATTACCGACGACGCTATACCCCAAAAACTGATGCGGATTCCAGAGCGGAACTTCGCCGCTGTCGTGTATGTTGTCTACTACAAAATTCAATAGCGGATAATGAATCTGTTGGAAGTCACTCCCGGCGAGGTCGGCGTCTGTGAACCACACGGGGGCAAAAAAAATTGTCGCCGCTACCAGCAATGCGGCCGGCACGGCGAACGGGGAGTGCATAAAACGGTTCAGCATATGGTGCTTTCTGAATCCCATGCGGGTTAAGCGCTACGACGATTGTTGTTTGATGACTTTGCGCGGTTTGGCCCCACTTTCTGCCGGCCCGACAATGCCCTCTGCTTCCATCACATCAATCAAGCGCGCGGCACGGGTATAGCCGATGCGGAAATGACGCTGCAACATAGAGATGCTAGCCTTGTTGCGCTGTTGCACCAACTCAACCGCCTCGTTATAGAGTTCATCGCTTTCGCCACCGCTTTCGTCGTTGTCACCGTCGGCCTTTTCAACCTCGCTGACCTGTTTCCAGAAGTCGTCGCCACGTTGAGCTGTCACGACCTGGCTTGCCGGGCCAGCAGGTTTTTCGGCCTTGTCCTCAGACTTAGGCTTGCTTTTGTCATCATCGGTGTCGGGTTTAGACTTGCCATTGATGCGGTCACTGCGTGATTCGATCTTCGGCAGTTCACGTTTTTCACCGGGCAAAGGCGCACCCATTTTGACCTTGGGTGGTCGTTCGCCATCCTTGCGGGCGAGGGCTTGTGTGCTTTTCCAGTATTGTGTAATCGCGTTGATTTCCGGGTCAGACACATATACACCCTGCATACGGAGTGGGGCCGGGGCATCTGGTGCTTGATAGAGCATGTCACCGCGCCCAAGCAATTTCTCTGCGCCGGGTTGGTCAAGGATGACGCGACTGTCTACAGACGACGCCACCGCAAACGCGATACGCGCCGGGAAGTTCGCTTTAATCAACCCGGTCACCACGTCTACCGAGGGGCGCTGTGTCGAGATGATCAGGTGAATCCCGGTGGCACGCGCCATCTGGGCAAGGCGGGCGATCAGGCGCTCCGTTTCGTCAGGGGCCAGCATCATCAGGTCGGCCAACTCATCAATAATGACGATGAGGTAGGGCATTTTGTCCTGTTCGGGGTCAATCTTGAGGTTGTAGTCCAGAATGTTACGGGCCCCAGCGGAAGCAAAGCGTTTATAGCGGTCGTCCATTTCGCGCTGTACCCACTTCAACACGCCGACGATACGTTCAAGGTCTACCACGACTGGTGCGACCAGATGCGGAATGCCGTTGTAACCTGCCAGTTCAACGCGCTTGGGGTCCACCATAATAAATTGTAGGTCTTCGGGCGAGTTTTGCAGCAGCAGACAGCTAATAATCGCGTTCACCGCCACCGATTTACCCGAACCTGTCGCACCCGCCACCAGCAAATGCGGCATTTTCGTCAGGTCCGCCGAGACTGCACCGCCGTCTACCCGTTTCCCGAGGCCAATCGTCAGCCGAGACTTGCTAACGAGCTTGTGGTGTTGCGCTGAACTCATCACGTCGCGCAGACTCACAAGGTCAGATTCCGCGTTCGGCACTTCAATGCCGACGTAGCCTTTGCCGGGGACGGGCGCTTCAATACGGATGGATTTCGCTGCTAATGCCAGCGCGAGGTCTTTATCCAACGCAGCAATGGCGGAAACCTTAACGCGAGAGCGACCGCCGCCACGCCGTTCAATGTAGTTGGGTTCTACCCCAAACTGGGTAATCACCGGCCCCGTGTTGACTTCGACTACACGCCCCGGTGCGCCAAAACTTTCGAGCGTGTCTTCAATCAGGCGGGCACGTTGTAATAACAGATGCTGGTCGATTTCCTGTGAAGACCCGGCTTCAAGCAATTCGCGGTAGTCGGCAAGGCGCCAACGGTCACTGTTGTCAACAACAATGGGGTCGGGTTGTTCCGGCTTGGGCGCAGGTTCAGGTTCATCATCCGTTGTTGAATCGTCCGCCGTGTCGTCGTCATCTGCTTCAGATTCGGACGTCTCAGCGTCGTCCTGTTCAGCATCTTCTGCCGCGTCATCTTTTGTTGATGCTGCGGGCGATTGAGCGGGTTTATCCTGCTCGTCGTCACTGTCAGACAGGGTTGCACGCGGAGCATCGTCTTCCGTCTCAACGTCGCTTTCGTCGGACGCGCTATCAATTTCGGAGGCTGTGGCAGAAGCAGCATTTGATTCATCGGCTGTAGTGTCTTCTGGTGATTGTGTCGCTGTCTCACCAAAGAGCGATTGTTGCTCATTGGAATCATCGGGCGTGGGCGACACGTCCGATTCTGCTTGATCCGTCGATTCTGTGCTGGTAGCCGCTTCAGGTTGGCTGGCCAGCGCAGCACTCATCGTTGCTGCTGCTGCTACGGACGGTTCATGTGTAGAAACCGATGGTGTTTTTGATTCTTCAGACGTGTCAGTTGCGTCATCATCAGGACGACGCTCAGCCGCCCCCGGTCGCCGCCGCCGGAAGCGTTCTTCTGGCGAGAAGTTCAGGCCGCGTGGCCGTGCTGCGGGGGCAGGGGCTTCTGTATCTTCGATTTCCGGGCCCTGATCTTCTGACGCTGGTGTTTCTGTCGTCAGTGCAGCTTCCTCCGCAGCGGGGCGAGCAAATGGCGACGCAGGACGCTCACCGCTTGCATCACTGGCAGAGACCGCCGGTGCTTCTGACGTTGGCTGCCGCCGCCGGAACAGGGGGGAGCCACTATCACTTTCTGGGATGTC
>DAOTTU010000094.1:0-4224 GCA_034437655.1 Anaerolineae bacterium | reverse complement strand
AGCGAAAGTAATCTGGCATGACCCTGAAAACGGTGCAGCACAAGAATTCGTGTTGTACGAGGGTGTTATTGCCACGATTGGTCGCAGCCAGGACAATCATATTCATATTCCTGAGCGCACTGTTTCTCGCCACCATGCCACAATTGAGTATCGTAGTGGTGTGTTTGTTTTGCGTGATGAGGGTAGTGCTAACGGCGTTTTTGTGAACGAACAACGCATTAACGGGGAATACCCGCTCATTCATGGCGATGTGGTGCGCTTGTTTGGCCCGACACTCACATTTGAAGCAATTCTGGCTGATCTTGATGCGGCTTATGCCACTCAGGCACCAGACACACGCGAAAAAACTGCTGAAGCACCGCTCCCCGCTGAGATGATGTACCCCTATTTGTCGATCGCGTCTGGGGATCGCATGGGCGACCGTATTCCTATAGATAAAGACGAAATCACGTTTGGGCGCTTGATCAGTAACGCCAAGTGGGATGTCCCGTTGCCAGACCATGCGGTTTCACGTCCACATGCCCGCATTTTCTCGCAAGATGAAGATTGGTTTGTCGAAGACCTCGGTAGCTCGAACGGTACAATGGTCGGTGGTAATTTTATATCGCGACCCATACGCCTTGATGATGAAACCATTATCACAATGGGCGAAACAACGATCATATTTCACAACAAACCGCAGCAGTAATCTGCGGAATCTGTAGCTGACATTAATTTAACTGACACTCATTTGCGTTTGATAGGGTGCAAGAAAAGCACGCAAAAAAGGAGGTCATTTGAATTTAACGAAATCCTATCTCCGTCAATTGCTCGAAGCTGATGTCACCCCGCCCTATATCTCCATCTACATGCCAACGCATCCCTTGCCCGGTCGCGAAACGCGGCAGGACTCTATTCGGCTAAAAACGTTATTGGGCCATGTTCGTGATGAATTACAGGCGAATAACGACCTGAATAGTCGTGAAATTGACACACTACTGCAACCCGCAGAGGCACTACTCGCTGATGAAACATTCTGGAAAAGCCAGAACGAGGGTTTGGTGCTATTTCTGAATGCAGAGGGCATGGATATGCATCGGTTGCCCCTTGAAATGCCAGAACTCACCTTTGTCGGTGAGCGCTTTTACGTGAAGCCGTTGATGCCACTGGTCAATGAAGACGGAACATTCTATTTACTGGCTCTTAGCCAAAATCAGATCCGCTTCTTTAACGCCAGTCGCCACCATATTGAACGCATTGCTTTGTCAGATGATATGCCTACCAGCCTTGATGAGGCCTTGCGGTTTGATGAGGACAGTCCAGCATTACAACACCACAGCGGACGTAGCGCCTCAGCAGAACAAAGTGAGATCTATCACACCCAGGACCCACAGGACAACCATAAGACCAACGTGCTACGCTTTATGAAGACAGTCGAAAACCATGTGACGGCATATTTACGACGCAATGCGGACAAAGCGCCGTTGTTGCTCGCAGGCGTAGATTTCGTGCAAGCCCTCTATCGAGAGGCAAACCATTACGCCCACTTGATTGAGAATAAGGGCATTACTGGCAACCCTGACAATTTGAGTTCTCAAGACCTGCATGGCGAGTCGCTAGACGTCATGCAACCCCATTTTGAGCTGGCACAGCAATCTGCATTTACAGCGTTCCGCAATCAGATCGCGACAGACGCCACAACCAGTGATCTACGCAGCTTGCTGCCCGCCGCCCATCACGCCCAGATTGCAACGTTGTTCCTAAAACAAAACGGCATGCACTGGGGCACTTATGACGAGCCGACGGATACGCTGACGCTACACGAGGAACCCGCACCCCGATCAGATGAATTACTAGACTTAGCTGCGGCTGAAACCCTTAAACACGGGGGCGATGTGTTTGTTGTATCTCCGGAAGAGATGCCAACCGATGCCCCTGCCGCTGCAATTTTGCGCTTCTAGCTGCATTTTCTACACCTTAATTAATCGGACATAGCGCCGGGCACGATAAGAGGTACACTTCAATATGGTGTACCTTTTGTGTAGCTATCCAAGTAGTAAAGACAAACTGGTCGATGATTCACTTTCTTTATTTTGCACCGGGTATTGGGGCCCGCTGGTTTTTCACGGCAAGTCGGCTGTACTGGCAGACATTTCGCCCAATCGTAATCTATGACCTGGACGTCGTTCAATATGGCTACAATGCGCCGGACATTGAGGTCATTATTACGTCCATTGCCCGCACCGACACCGCGGAGCAGGTCCGCGCGACGATTGCAGAGCGTTACCCGGGTGCAGACCACGATGAGCTGGTCTACGATTACATGGAATTTGTTGCACTGACACTTGATGCTCGGGTAGAAGAAAATCAACCGTTCGGCCGGCCGGAGGCATCATGAATCTTGACGAATACGAATGGTCACGCAATCCACGCGGCATGCACAGTGCCATCAACTATCTGGACGTTGCACAATTACAACGAAGCGGGATGGGCTGGGCCAAAATCGTCGCGCTGGGTGATGGTGAAATCGGGCTGGCACAGTCCGCACAAGACAGAGGCATGACGCCCATCGTCCGTATTTACCGCGAGCGCCCTGGCAATGCCCCGGTTGATGGGTTAGCGTTGCAACAATTCGAACGATTCCGGCAAAATGGCGTGCGCTGGTTCGAATACTGGAACGAGCCCAATCTGGATATTGAATGGCCGCGTGGCGTGGACTTCAACCCCAACAATCCCGGCGTTGTGGGGCCGCTTATGGATAACTGGCTGAACTGGGCTGAATTTATCATCGGGTTGGATGCCTATCCTGCGTTCCCCTCATTGGCAGATGTCAACGACGGCACACGCCTCGACACCATCACCTGGATACGGCGCATGATGGAATATCTCTACGATAATCATTTTGAGCGCTTTCGCAGCGTACTTGACAATGGTGCGTATATCGCCGTGCATCCTTATATTTACAATCATTTTTACCAGCGCCTCCCCGGTGGTGACCCATTACAGGTGCGGCCACCATCATTGCAACGGGCAGAAGAAGGCGGCTGGCACTTTGAGTATCCCTACGATGCCATTAACCAGGCAGATGACCCCGGTGTCACGGTTTGGGGCGGCACAGAACGCGCTCCGTATGGTGATACGGTCGGCTTGTTAGGCAGTGCAACGGCTATTATGGAACAACTCCAGACGCTTTTTGGGGTAGAGGCTGTGCCGTTTGTGGGCACCGAAGGCGGTATTACCCCACCCACAAGCGGTAACCTTGCACAACCAGACCGCCGCTACCCGCCCATTACGTTCGCCAGCCATGCCGAAGCAACCGTCGCCATGTTCGAATGGATCGCCACCACTGCCCCGCCCTGGTTTTTTGGTGTCGCGCTCTGGAAATTTGATGAATACTACCAAACCGCTGAGGGGTCGTTACCGGCCGTTGAACGTCTGGCCCAACGTCCGCCATTGTTAAAGGCGGTGCCACCGCTGCCAGCATTGGGCGGCCCGGGTCGCTTTGCAGAAAACACTCCTGTTACCCCGGCCGAACCCGATTATCATTTTGTGTTCATGGCACCCGGTTTTGACCCGGATTGGTTTTTTTCGGCAGCCCAAAACTACTGTGACTTCTTTAAACCGTCCGTACTCAGCACGCTCGACTACCTTGAAAGACTTGAGCAGGATAAGTCTATAGCGGTTACTGCCATCACACGGTCAGATATGGTAGACTGGTTAGCTGCGAATATTGTGCAACGTTGGCCCTGGATGCGGCTTGATACGGTTGTCGTACAAAATCCTGTTGAGCTGGCGCAAGTTCTGGATCAACGTGTCGTGCTGGGAAGAAGACTTGGATAGTCGCAGTTATGGAAATTACTCAACAACTCGCTACAACGCTGCAAGACTTGAACTGGACCGTAACATGTGCAGAAAGTTGCACCGGCGGTCTGTTGATGAATGAACTCACCAACGTGCCTGGTAGTTCGACGTTTTTTGTCGGCGGCATCGTCGCCTACAGCAACATGATGAAGCATGTCATGCTTGGTGTGCAGGAAGATTTGCTCGAAGAATTCGGTGCAGTCAGCGAAGAAGTTGCCAGCGCAATGGCACGTGGTGTACGCGGAATTGTCGGCGCAAATATGTCGCTGGCCATAACTGGGATTGCTGGCCCGGGCGGTGGCACTGCACAAAAGCCCGTCGGCTTAACCTACATCGCGCTGAATACTGCGGATACAACAATCGTGCGCCGCTTTGTGTGGGACG
>DAOTTU010000093.1:0-9128 GCA_034437655.1 Anaerolineae bacterium | reverse complement strand
TGGTAAAATAAATTCGGTAAGGTCAAAGTACCGACCGAACGCGCTGCCTTTAGGCTTGTGCGTTCGCCCGACTTGATAGCGCCGTCGTTTACGGCGGCGAAAAGGGCATGTTACCGACGTTTCCCCCGCCCTGAAGGACGGGGCTATGCAAATCTTGTGCGTGAACAGCCCTGAAGGGCACTCACGCAATGGGATGCTGGACATTACCCTATTATAATTACCAGACCCATTATCCCTGTCCACGCACCGCACGCGCACGGGAGAAACGCGCCCCCTCACCGCCCGACGAACCGCCACGCCGCCACCATCATGCCGACCATCCCCAGCGCCCACAACAGCACCCCACGCAAACGCCCCGTCGGTTGCGCATCGGAAATGCTCAGCGGGCAGGGCACCGTACACGCCTCGCCGAAGCGGTAGTCCAGCAGGGGGCGCACCATCTGCCCGTCGGGGGACATCAGGAAGGTCGGCGGGTTCGGGCTGCCGGGTACGTTTTCAAGGAAGACCAGGCCGTGTTCAGTCCAGGTCAGGGCATTGGGGGCAATTTCACCGTCGGGGATGGCACGGAAATGGCGGGTGGTTCCGGCGGGGGCGCTGATGACGCTGATGGTGTTCAGCGCTGCGTTGTGATAGGCAAGGTAACGATCATCCGGTGCGGGGTATGCATCAACGAGGTCAAGCGGCCGCGAATGGAAACGCCCCTTGTCGCTCAGATAAATCCGGTCATCGTCCCAGATGACGAAGGGAAAGCCCGGCAGCGCGCCGGTCAGGGGGATACCCGGCGGCGGGTTGGCGGCGGTGTAAGTCTGTTGCGTGAAGGTCAGCGGGTCGTACATGATGATGCGGCCTTCACCCTCCAGCGTCTGCTGAAATTGAACCGTGCCATCTGGCCGCACATCAAAGTCACTGATACCGGACTCCTCCATCAGGCCCAGAAAGCGCCGTTCACCGTTTGGCAAAATGTGCCAGAGCTGGTCGTCGACTGTGGCAATGTACAGATGGCCGCCCGCTGTATCGTATTGATAGTTGCGCATTGAAGACGCCACAACCGATGTCACCGTGCCATCCGCAGTGATACGCAAGAGGTCACCTGGCAACGCTGGCGGCCCGGCAAGCGCATAGGTATTACCCGCCGGGTTGGTGTCGTAAAACCTGAACCTGAGCCCGCCAGCTTGATCGAGCAGCGGTTGCGCCTCACCCGTGCGCAGATGCAGACGCAAGAGGCGCTGGCCCTGTCCATCGGGGCGAGGCTCGCTGATATAGAGCCAATCTGCGATGCGCGTCGTGCTGGCGTCGCTGTCAAATGGCGAGTAGAGCTGCCCATCAGCAGGGAGTTGATAGAGCAGGCGCGTCCCTGTGGGGTCAGCGTAGTGGACCGGGCGCGTGCCATCAGGCTGCTGAAAGCCGAGGTACACCAGAAAGCGTTCCCCGAAGAAGGGTACCGCGCTCACGGGGGGGATGGTCGCGACGCGGCGGTTGCGCTCGTAGTCCCAAAGCACATAACGTTCGGTGTTGCTACAGTTGTTGCGCACACAGGTATGCACCATCGCGAGGGTATTGGTGGTGTCGAAGCGGAAGGTGCGGCTGGTGTAGCCGGGGGGCAATGGCACCAGCGGACGTACACGCTCATTGACATCCACCAGCACATGCTGCCATGTACATGAGGGGTCCCCACAAGACAACAGCATCTCATCCTCAATCCAGCGGTTAAACAGATAGCGCCCGTCGTCAAAGCTGGCCCCGGTTTCGCGGGTGAAAAGGTCTTCGACAGTGTAGCCGCCATCGACCTGCATGACGGTCAGGTAGAGAGGGATGTCGGTGGCACGGTTGGCGCTGAGGATAGCGGTCGTCAGCAGCAATAACAACGCAGCAATAGCGATCACGAAACGCACAGTGTTGTGTTACTCCGGGTTGTGTCTCAACAGATGCTGGCCGTAATTTGACCACGAAAGCGGGGGCGCGACAAGGGGGTGGGCCCGTGCCCCGTGTTGTTAGAGAATTGATCGGTATCGATTAATAGTACGCTTCTGGCACGCAAAACACCATGCCGTTTGTTGCGCATATTTCTAGTTGTGTCGATAATGCCCTTGATGGTGTGAGCAGGTGCGCGCACCATTATCGTTTACAATCACAATTGGAGGGTTTTGACATCATGGAAGATGTACTTCCGCTTATTATCTCGCTGTTGATCGCCGTCGTGTTGCTTGCCAGTCTCTGGATCCTTTTTTCTAAGGCGGGTAAGCCGGGATGGTATTCGCTTATTCCGATTTTGAATGTGGTCGCACTCATTGATATTGCTGGTAAACCGTGGTTCTGGATTATCGGCTTCTTCATTCCGGTGGTAAACTTCATCGTCACTGTGCTGATCTGGCATGGCATTTCGCGTGGCTTTGGGCAGGGCGTGCTGTTTACCCTCGGCTTGTTATTCCTGAGTCCTGTGTTTATTCCAATTCTGGCCTTCGGCGGGTATCAGTACACGCGCCCGGCCTGACAGAAATAGCTTGTGGGCGGGGGGAAGACCTCCGCCCTATTCTTTGCGCGGCAATTCTCGGCAGGCGGTGACGATGGCGTCCAGCACAGCATCACGGCGCAGCCCGGCCGCCAACATCCGCCCCCGGCGTTGCAAAACCTGCACGACCCGCGTTTGCAGCCCGAGCGCTTGCAGCCGACTCCGCAAGGCCGTGACCTCGCTCGGTTTGAGCAGGCTGTTGCGGCGACGTAGCACTCGCCCCGGCTGTTGATGATCACGCGATTGTAAGGTCATTTACCAATCTCCTCCTCTGTCAAAATCCGATCCTGATCCAGCAACACGAGCTGGTCCGCAGTGACCACCAGCTCCACCACAAACACGTTCGGGGCAGTCGGCAAATTGGGTACAGGTTGCCCGGTAATGTCCACGCACGACTGACAATCTATGTCCTCCGGGCGATACGGATCAGCATCCGTCCCCAACCCCTGCCAGCTTGTGATATACGTCACCCGATACATCATTCAATCACTCCGTCGTATTGACTCACAACACTCGCTGGCACATCACGCGCCCACGTTGTCAAATCCTCATAAACACCCCCGTCCACCACTAAACCATCGGTTTCAGTGCTGAAGTTTGTCGCAGACCCATAATTAATGATCCGCGCATTGTCCAGATACACGCTTATCGTCGTGCCCTCACAGATCACTGCCATATCCGAATTGTTCGCCACACTCATATTCACCGCACGTTGCGCCGACGACCCGCCCACCGTTTCATTCAACTTTACACGATCCGACTGCACACGAATCTCCCATTGGTTACTCGCATCCTGACGCCGAAAATCCAGAACATCAATTCCACCCGATGCTGTCGCCGTGAATCGCATCACAAAGTCAGCTTCATGTGTAAACGCCGTACTACTACTGATACTACCCGTCAATTCATCAGTCTTTAACGCACTCTCCACACCTGTCAACGTCGTTTCTACAAATGCATCAACGTCGATCACACTGTCATAATTCCCGAAGAACGGATACAACGACGCCGTGCTATAGCTACCATCAACCCACAGCAGCGTATCATCGACAATGTAGAACGCACCCGCACTGCGCAACACCACCACCAGCGTCTGCGCATTGTCCGGATCCCCATCGACTGTGACAACATCACCGTCAACCGCAAGGTCCCACTCATCGTTAGCACCATCCGCCGCAATCCACGCGCCCGCAGCCGTACCCCCGAAATCAACAGTGTCCGCAGCGTTGAAACCAGCCGCCCATTCTGCCGAGGTCGTGATGCTGGCAATCTCCACCACCAGCGCCACACCAGCCGCCCGCGACACCGCCGCATCTCTCAACCCGTGGTCACCATGCGCTGGCGTTGCATTGAGCGGAAACTCCAACGTACTTGCACCCGTATTCAACGACACCGACGTGCCCGTATTGTCCACGGCAATCGTCTCGCTACGCTCACTCAGCGTCCCGGCCGCCAGACTAGCCTCGCCATCAAACTGAAACGCCACCCCTTGCACTGCGGGTGGGGCTGACTGCGATAAACCGCGATTGACGCGCCACCCAATAGAACGATGTGTCGCCACCATCGGCGTTTGTCTCCTTTACTTATGAGTCATCGTGATTTTTAGTACGTGTGATAAGAAAAACCGTTTAATTTATGTCAAATAGTTGGTGTTGAATTGGAGCACCGTTGTCTTTAGGATAGTAAATACCTTTATTCTCGTTGCAATGAAAAGCCCACCCATGACCGCCTCAACCGATTCGCAACCTCAGTTGCAAACCCTGTTAGACCGGCTCGCCACCCCACCACGCGACGCCGCGACCCTGACCGCCACCGTCACCACACTGGTCCGCGAACACGCCATGCCCACGCCACCGATCGCCAGTGACACCGCACTGACCATCGTCGAAACCATCTTTAGCACGCTTACCAGTCCCAACGGTCCGTCACCGCTGCCATTGTTGCCCGACCTCATCTGGCTGGTCGAGCAGATGCAGCTCTACAAAACACACCAGCGCGCCACCACAGGCACCCTTTCCGGGCGCGACATGCTGCTTGACGGCCTCTTGCAAAGCCAGTCCCGCTACTGGGTGCCATTGCTGCCAACCGCCACCCCCGCCGAACAGGACGCGATTTTGACCCTGCTTGAGGCACTACCCGTCAACACAACCGACATCAGCGACGTGATTCAGCCGTTGAACACCAGCTTGCGTGAGTTGCCCGATGGCCAGCAGCTAGCGCGGCTGGTGTTTTACACCTATCGACTGACCTTCGAGCGCCGCAGCGTCATGATGGCGTGGCAGGCGGCCAGGCACCCGCAACAGGCGGCCGTGCTGGCGCTTCGGGCGACGGTCGCGTCACGTTTTCATGCACAGACAGCACCAAATTTACGCGGGCTGCTGGGCGCGTTGTTGCTAACGCTTGGGGACGACCCTATTCGTGACACGCAGTTGCAGATGCTGCTCAACAGTTTCGCGTATGCCGACAATCTACCGCCAAAGCTGCCACAGTCTCTCGGCGGGCCGCGCCACACCATTTCACGCGCCGAACTGTTCCGGCTGGCGTTGCGTCTGCCGCCCCGGCAAATTCAGCGCTTTATTGAACACCCGGCCCTGTCAGCGGCGGACCGCAAAGCGATCATGGAAGATGTGCTGGCCTCACCGGGATTGAAAACGACGGAATATCTGGGGCTGCGCCGCCACGGCACAAAGCTCAACCCGGCCTATTGTGGCATTTTGCGGGCCATCTATGACACGCAACTGTTCTGGGAAGAACGCGCCGCCACTGATAAGGATTCCCCAGAGCGCAATGAATGCCTGGAACGTTTCTTCATGAAGAAAGACCCGGTTGCCCGCTGGTGGGTGAAAGCCGAACTGGACAAGGCGTGCCGGAAGAAGTAGCCTCATCCATAAAACGGGTTGCTGCTGACGGCCATTTTGCGGCGGTGACGGTCGAGGTAGCCATGCCACGCCAGGGCCAGCGCGATCACGGTGTCGTCGTGCCCCCCACTCGGCGCATTGTAACGGATGTGGCGCGTCACGGGGTCGATGTGCATCTCGTAGGCTTCCAGCTCACCAAGCAGCACCGCGTCATCAAGTAGCGTAAGGTCGCCATGTTCCAACGCCAGCACCAGATGCTCGATGATGTCACGCTTGGACTGCGCTGTGGTCACAAAAGGTCGCACGGGTAAGCCGGACGCCTGCAACGCTTCAATGTTGGGCCCGCCGATGCTGTTCGCTTCTGCGATGATGGCCTCTGGCCGCCACAGCGCGTGCAGCCGTTCGACGCGGGCCCGTTGTTGCGCCCAACCGAGCAGGTTAAAGCGTTCCATGGCGACGACGTGCCGCGTATGCATATCCAGCACGGTCATGACGGTGTAGTCATGCTGGCGGGCCCAGTCCAACCCGGCGACGTAACGCTGCGGGTTCGGGGTGGCCGGCGGACTGGAGGCCGGCTGACGGGGGCGGTGGCGCACATCGCGAAAAACAGTGGTCGCATTATCGACAAATTCCGCGAGGATTTCCTGCTTATAGAGATAGCGCGGCATGTCGTGTTCAAGCGCGGCCACGGCTGTGCGGGAAAGGTGCGGATTATCGTGGGTGGTGAAGTGCCAGGCGGCCCAGCGCGGTTGTTGTGGGTCGAGGCCACGCTGATAGAGGTGAAAGAACCAGTTCTTCGCACGCGGCGTACTGATGAACACGGCGTCCCCGTCGCGATCAGCCAGCATGGGTGCGGCCACGGCATTCCACACCGCCGGGTCGAGCAGCGCACACTCATCAAAGACGATCAAATCGGCGTCGTCACCGCGCAGCACGTCCGGATGGCGGCCGGTCTTCACACGGATGCGACCCCCGGGCCCGTCCAGCGCGTTGAGGGTCAGCAGGCGGCGGCTTTCCAGCTTGCCGACGATGCGATCTTCAATTAACGGATACAACCACGCCTTGAGCTTGTCCCAGAAGGTGTCGGCTTGATCCTGCGTGGCGCTGGTGAGCAGCACCCGTTGCCCGGCGAAGAAGCGTTCGAGGGCGAGGTAAGCGGCCAGCGTGGTTTTCCCGGCGCGGCGACCGGCCACAATCACCTTGCGGTTGGCCGGGTGGCGGATGATGTCGCGTTGCAGGGGCGTGAGGGTCGGCACATCGCGGGTCTGTGCCCAGAGTGGTGAGTTTGACATGGTGTGGGGTGGGGGCTATTAGATCGTTTGTTCTAGAGTATACCTTTAATTATATACAAGGCGCGGGGTGCGTCAACCCGTTAAGGTTATCGGGGGGGGTCGCAATGAATGACGACGCTAGCATCCAACGCCCGGAGGGGCCGCTTTTCCCCGCGCTGAAGCACGGGGCTATGCTAGTGGTACTCGCGGACAGGGCTAAAGCCCACCCGCGCGGTGAATCGCGCATCACAATGGGGTAAAGCGGGGCCCGGGCCATCGGTCAGGCGGACTTGAGTCCAGTCTGACCGCCCCACCATGCTAGCCCCGTACTTCAGTGCGGGGCCTGAACGGGTGCGGTACCGCGGTCCGCAGCAATATCGGATACACAGGGGGTGTTGTGTCGCCGCGCCTACACCCAGCCCGCATACCCCATCGCCACCAGCACAATATAGACCACCCCAACAACGACCTCTTGCACGCCGACCTGAATCGCCTTCGCCGGCCGCCGAAAATCAGACAATCCAACCGCCGCACGCGCCGCCAGCACCCCCACCGCCAGCAATGCCACCCACGGCAGCGCCCCATCATACACCGCCAGCAACACCAGCAGCGCCCCTATCCCATGCACTGTCGCCGCATAGTGCAGGTCATAGTCATCAAGGCGGTTACGCTCTAGCCGCAGCCGCACACGCACATAGAAAATCGACGTTACCGCCCACACCGTCAGCAGCAACCACAGCAACAGCGCATCCGGCTCTGACCACCCGCCGAGAATGGTCATGGCAGGGCCGACCGCGCCCAGCGCCACCGCCCCGCACAGTTCCGGGATGAGGTGACGGTTTTTGTTGCGGGCGTCGTAGAGGAGTTGTATCTGCGCCAAAGGCAGCGCCAACGCCAGCGGCAAGAGGAAGCCCCACCCCCCTGTCGCCAGCACTACCCCCATGCTGATACCCGCCACCGCGCTATAGACGATAATGGCGCTGCGGGCGATTTTCGTGCGGGGAATCACGCGGCCGACGCGATAGTCTTTCCACCACAGCTTGAAGGGTTGATGCACCAGAAAGGCACTGACCGCCGCCACACCGAGCAACACCCCGCGCCAACCGGGGGCCACCAGCAGCGCCAGCAGAATCGGGTTCAGCACAAAAGCCCAGCCGCCGTGTTCTTGTGGCAACAGTGTATTACGCAGGCTGAGTCGTCTGCGGCGTTTTTCTTTGTCGGTGGCAGGGGTTTGGGGCATGGTGGGGTGTCCTTGTCGGGCGGCGGCTGTGACCACCGACTATAGGCGGCGGGGGTGGGTGTGTCAAGGCTGTTACCGCATCGACACAGGCGAAAATGGGTCGGTCGGGCCATCTCAACAAAATCGAATAGTGTTAAACTTAGCGTAAATAACGAATATCGCCCATAAAGTAAGGAGGCACCACCAGTTTATGACAGACGGTGAAGCACTTGATCCGCAAAGATTCGCGGTTGGCAACCAGTATATTGCCGCCCTGAGCTTCAACACCGACAAAGACACGACACCGATTGTTTTCGTTCATGGTTTGTTCGCTTCGGTCAATTTTTGGCACCCTCACCAGACCGACGTGATTGCAGAGAATTATGAATGGCACTCATTGAGCCTGCCCGCCCATTATCCCTCTCAGATGCCGGGGCGGCTCGAAGAACACCACTACACGCCAGAATGGTTTGAGCAGATTATTAGCGAAACGCTCGGTCATCTCGGCATTGAAGACGAGATTATCATCGGTGGGCATTCGGCCGGCGCGATGATGGCGCTCAACTTCGCGGCCCGTCAGCCAGACCGCGTGTGTGGGGTGTTCAGCATCAATGGCTTCACCGATGGCGACCTCAGCGGCTTAGCCGACGACCTGCAACAGATGTCACGCACCGGACCAGTGGGGCATGAATTGCTGCGCGTGGTGATGAATGCGCTCACGCTGACGCCAGCCACCGCCAAACGTGCCGCCCGCTACCTTGTCCATGATCGTGCTGTGCTGGACGATAACGACGCTTTTGCCCGCACACTGGACGCCGCGCTCGGTGACATGCGCCAGCACGAAACAGGCGGCATTTATGACTTCTTTGAAGCGTTATTAGACGTTGACATCACCGACTCCATGCAAAACATCACGGCCCCCGTGTTACTCATTGCCGGTGAACAAGACCCCATCGTGCCACAGGATCATGCTGAGGCTGTTGCCGACGCCATACCCAACGCGCAATTTGAACTGTTTAATAATGTTGGCCACTTGAGCATGTTTGAGGACAGTGAACGCTATCACAACGCCCTGCGCGACTGGTTGCAAGGGGTAGAATGCAGCTAAGGCACCCAGACCCTAGCGACCGTTCTGTCCAGACACCCCGTCAGGTGTCCCCATCATCCCACCCGCGCGGTCGGAGGGGGGCGGATGTCGGGAAACGGGCATGGCCCTCGGTCAGGCGGACTTCAGTCCTGTCTGACCGCCACACCATGCTAGCCCCGTACTT
>DAOTTU010000092.1:0-102645 GCA_034437655.1 Anaerolineae bacterium | reverse complement strand
GACCCACCAACAGCTATTCCAACAAACACCTTGCCACCAACAGCCTTGCCGACCAATACACCGTTCCCCACCGTGACATTAACGCCGACCGATACAGCCACACCCACCAATACACCAACTGCAACCAATACGCCTACCCCGACGAATACTTCCACCCCAACACCAACACTCACACCGTCAAACACACCGACTGCGACGAATACACCATTGCCGACGTTGCCCATTGAAGGTACTTATGCAACGCCAGTGGGCCGCCCAATCATTGATATCCCGCTCCAGGCAGACCTGGCAGAAGACAGCGACGACATTCTGCACATTGTTTTGCTTGGTAGTGACGTCGAAAGCTCACTGGCACGAACGGATGTGATAATTGTCGTCTCGGTGAATCGGGAAACTGGAACGGCTGCCATGTGGCATATTCCGCGCGACTTGCTGGTGTACATACCCGGCTATACCGTAGATAAAATTAACCTCACGTTTCAGGTAGGACAGCAGACATGGCCAACTGGCGGGCCGGGGCTTTTGCGTGAAATGTTCCGCTACAATTTTGGCATTGAGGTTGACTACTACGCGCGCGTTGACTTCGATGATTTTCAGGCCATTATCGACCGACTTGGCAACTTGCAGGTTAGCGTAGACTGCGAAATCACCGACTGGCGACTGATTGACCCGGAGAATTCTCCCCCGGCAGCATTCGAAGGTGGTGAAGAAGAGGATGCCCCGTGGCGCGATTATTGGGAGCAATACACCCTGACGGTCGGTGTTCATGAGCTGTCACCTTATATGTCACTCTGGTATGCACGCAGCCGCGTGACCACCAACGACCTGGATCGGGGGCGGCGTCAGATGGATCTATTGCGCGCCATGTGGCGACAGGCTCGGGGCAACGGTATCTTTAACGACCTCTCGCTTTTCCCCGAAGCATTGCAAATTGTAGATACCGATATGCCGCTCGAAGTCGCGGTCAGTCTGGCTCCGGTTGCGCTGGCACTTGACCTCGGTGACATTGAGCGCTTTAGCATGATTCAGAATGTACATATGGTGCCGCGCAACGATGAGGTTTATGGCTTTGTTTATGTCCCTCAGTGGGATGTAATTCGTGCATTGGTACAAGATTTTGTGACGCCCCCCAGTGGAAATCGTTTACAGCTTGAAAGTGCCAGCGTAGAAGTTCTCGACGGTACACTTTATGGTCTTGGATGGGGACAGGTCGCTGTGGACCGTCTCGCCTGGGAAGGGTTTACGCCGATTCTGGGGCAACGTACTGACCGTGCCAACGGGGTGACCACCATCTACGACTACACTGGAACCGATAAAGGCAATGAATTGTCCCGCTTGCAAGAGATTTTGCGCGTTGGGGATCAGAATATTGTCCTTGAACCAGACCCCGACCGCACCTTTGATTATCGCGTTGTTGTTGGGCGGTCCTATCAATCATGTGTCTACGGTTCAAGTGCTGACGATGTGATTGTGCCCGATACCCCCTTTGATGCAACAGAAGATCAATAGACTGACTAATCAGAGGGCGGGTGTACAGATGTACCCATTTGTTATGTTACATCCTGCGTTAGAGTATTTAATTGGTGACCAACGCCCAATCTGGGAAGAAGTCGCGGAGTTGGTCACCAACAGAATACACCGTGTCTGTTGCAAAATTGTAGCGAAATACACCGAAAACACCTTCAACCGTGCGGCGGTGAAACACAATATCCTCGCCTGTTGGTGACCAATCAGGAAAAGCATCATTGACTGCAATTTGCAGCAACGGGCGGATTATCTCCCCGTCAACATCAGCCAGGTAAATTTGTGAAAATGAATCGGATTCTTCAACATGAAATGCGAGGCGGGTGCCGTCCGGGGACCAGGTTGGAAATCGTGCCTCAAGCGTCGGCGGGGTCACATAGCGCGTTGTGTCAGTCTGTAAGTCATAAATCGTGATGCGTGAACGCCCTGATTGTGAGTCCAATGAATGATAAGCCAGGGAACGCCCATCTGGCGACCAATCCGGTCCAAGGTCGCGCACATCGTTGACAGTCAACGGCGTGATGGTGTCTGAAGCAAAATCATAGATGACAATCTCAAAATCTCGCGTTGTATCAGCAGAATCATTAGCACGGCGATTGCTGTGAAAAGCAAGTTGTTGTCCATCTGGTGACCATGTTACATAACGGTCGTCCTCATCGGGCGAATTGGTTAAATTCTGGGGATTGTTACCATCCGCCGTCATGATGTAGATGTCAGCGTCGGTGTCGCCGACCGGGTAGGCATAAAATGCAATATAGTTACCATCTGGCGACCATGCCGGCCCGGTTTCATTCATTGTCGGATCATTCAGAATCGTTTGCCGTAAACGTTCAGCAGTTGGGTCTGTCACATAAATATCTAGCGTTCCGCCACGGTCCGATGCATAAGCGATAAGTCCTTGATTTTGCAAATCACTGATGCCACCCGCAGCAGCGGCAACTGTTATTGTTGGCGTTGTGTTATCAACAGTCAACGCCGATGGTTGTGTATTTGCTGTGCTGCCTGTGAGGGTCGATTGTGGTGAGAGCAGTTCACCATTCGCGGTCACAGTCGGAATGTTTTCAGCAAATGAAGCCTGTGTTGGTGCGTCGGTGTTATTTTCCAGAATACCCGACATGTACACGGCCAGGGCCCCACAACTGGCAACCACCAGCAGGACCCCCAGTACCAACAATAGTGAATAATTCATCCCCGGTGTTTCAGCTTGAATGTATTCTCCCGTTCGTTGCCGTGATGACCGGGGCGGCGGAATAACAATACCCGGCGGTGTTGGTTTCGAAATTGAGACTTCATCTGGTGGTAACGTTTGTTGCACTTGAATGGGGCGGTGATTTTGTATGGTCGGGCGTTGTCGGCCTTCTAATACCTGACGCGGGTAAATGTTCTCAGCAGTTTCTTCTTCAACAGCAGACATTTTTTTGCTGGTGGCGGTAGCCTCAAGTGGCTGGC
This sequence comes from Anaerolineae bacterium, assembly GCA_034437655.1. Classification (GTDB taxonomy): domain Bacteria; phylum Chloroflexota; class Anaerolineae; order Aggregatilineales; family J027; genus J027. Next base: position 99,672 of record DAOTTU010000092.1, on the reverse strand, counting down.
TAGATTCCTGAGTGGAAAAGCGAATGAATTGCGATAGTTCGGGAAGTGTTATTGCAACAGGCGGCAACGCAGCCTGCGCTGCCGGGAGTGGTGTCAGGTCAGAGGGAGCCGCACCAATTGCCTCAGCCATCGCATCATAGACTTCACGCACACCTTTCGGGCGATTTGCTGGCTCTTTGTTCAAACAGCGCATCACGACTTCTTCAACTGCAAGCGGTACACTTGACTGATAATCACGCAGGGGTTGCGGCAAAATATGCAAGTGTTCTTCTACAATACGTTTCGCCGCTGTAGCACCTTCAATCCCTGAAGATTCACCCATGAATGGTGGCCGCCCTGCCAGCATTCGATACAACACAACACCCAATGCATAGACATCTGTCGCGCTTGACGCATCTACATTAAGCACTTGCTCGGGTGCCATGTAGAGCGGTGTCCCCGATGCGCCGGCCTTCCGTGAAGTGGTCTTATCACCTAATACCCGTGCCAGCCCAAAGTCAGTGATTAGCAGGTTGCCTTGTTGATGCAGCAAAATATTACCCGGTTTGAGGTCACGGTGTACGATACCTTCACCATGGGCATAGTGCAGCCCAGCCGTCAGCGGCTTCAATAGTGTAAATACTTCATTGATGCCCAGCGGACGCCCCTGATTGTGTAAATATGATTGCAATGTTTCGCCGGGAACATAGTCCAGTAGAATAAACGTGACCGCATCCGTTTCGATAAAATCATAGAAGCGCACGATATGCGGGTGTTGCAAGCGTGCCAGAACTTCGCTTTCACGACGAAAACGCTCAAGAACAGTTTCATCATCAGCAATATCAGTGCGAAGGACTTTCGCAGCCAAATCAACGTTGCGGCGCTCGTCATGAATCCGATACACTTCAGCGAATGAGCCTTCACCAAGCCGGACGCCAAATTGATAGCGATCATCAATGGTCTTACCTGTTAGATCACGCATAGGCTTTGTATCCTGCACCTTGTTGGTTTGAATTACTGGAAGAACTATGGCCACTATTCTCGTCAGTTCTATCCCTGCATCAGGTCATCTGAACCCGATAATCGCGATTGCGCAACAACTCTTAATGCGTGGGCATCATGTTTACGTTGCCACCGACAGCAGTTACCATCCGCAAATTGAACGCGCAGGCTTAACACCACTGGAGCTTGTGTATCCTGACGGCGCTGTGCCATACATCATGCAACAGTTCCAACGCCCGGCACGGTGGATTTCACAGTTTCAACGCAAACCGCCCCAAACATATTTTTTCGACTTTCTTGACGAACTTGTCGATCAAATGATTCGATTAATACGCACAATAAGACCAGACGCCCTACTGACGGACCTCAATTTTTATGCCGGGCCAATTGCTGCCGATGCAACACGACTACCTTACGCAACATATTGTGCCATCGTCAACACACTACGTTCCGACGATGCCCCTCCGTATGGGCTCGGCAGTGACTGGGTACCGCCACAACATCCTGTTCGCTTACTGTGGCCATGGTTGAACCTGCCTGTAGAATGGGTACTCTGGCGACATGACCGTATCGTGAATCTGCTGCGCCAACAGTACGGACTCCCTGCTGTTAAAGGAGGCATGTTACATCATTCGCCATTTCTGTCGATGGTGCCAACAACGGATGCTTACGAATATCCACGGCGGCAGGTTCCAGAACAGATTATGTATATCGGCCCGGTTACCAGTGCGCGCCGAGGTGAAATCCATGACGATTTTCCGTGGGAATGGCTGAATGATGACCGTCCAACCGTCTACGCCTCAATGGGCACAATTATCGGCGCGGTGAGAATATTTCAGGCTGTCGTTGATGCAGCCGCCCGAACGAACCGTTGGAAAGCTGTGCTTGCCGTGGGGCGTGGAACCGACATTCAACAGTTTCAAGATGCCCCGAACAATATACTGATTCGTAACTTCGTGCCGCAGCTAGAATTACTCCCCTATGTTGATGCCGTGGTCAGTCATGGCGGCAACAATACCGTGACAGAGACATTATTGCACGGCAAGCCATTGCTGGTTATCCCAATGAGCGCTGACCAACCAGAGTCAGCAGGGCGTGTCAAAGCATGTGGTGCAGGCCTTCGGTTGCGTCCCGGGTTGGCTACAGCATCGCGGCTTGGTGATTTAATTGAGCGGGTAGTCTTCGAGCCGCAGTTCCGAGAAGCCGCCGAGCGTGTTCAGGTCAGTTATCAACAAACTGACGGAGCCACAACAGCGGCTGCTCTGGTCGAAAAGTTAGCACAACACCAGAAACCGCTCGAAAGACAACCGGGAACATCTCCGACGGTTCACCTCTCGGATGTTGAGCAACTGTGAGGTTAAGTATCCAGCCGAATTGCTTCTACCTGACCAGAAGATAGGTCGCGCAACTGCTGATGTAGACGATCTTCATTTTGCTCAGGAATACGAAACGTCAGGGCAACATCTGCGGCAAATTGCTCGTCATCAATTTCAGCATCCACACTTTCTAGCAATAGCTTGATGCGCTCATAGAGATGGTAGGGTGCATCTAACCCCAGCGTGACACGGATGATCTTCATTTCGGTAGGCAACGCTTTGACGGCTTCACGGGCAGTCTGACCATAGGCATGAACCAGACCGCCGGTACCGAGCTTCGTGCCACCGAAATAGCGCGTTGTGACCAGTGCAATGTCCCCAATGCCAGAACCGCGCAGCACAGCCAGTGAAGGCGGCCCAGAAGTGCCAGACGGCTCTCCATCATCACTCATACCTTCAGTGACGCTGGCACCATGCCCAACAATGTAGGCGTAGACATGGTGATTGGCATCCGGCATTTCATCACGAATGGATTGAATAAACGCTTTCGCCTCTTCCACCGTATTGACGCGCCCGATGGTACCGTAAAATCGGGAGTTTGAGACGCGATGCTCAATGCGTATGGTTTCTTTAGGAACTGGATACGAAGCCATGTTGCATTTCCTCTATGGTCACGCGCTGCAAATAGCGACGATAGGCCCACATTTCTTCCCAGGCACTATCAAGTTGGTTCTGTAGCTGTTTCTGCTGGTCTGCTGCAACTGGCGTAGTCTTGTCCGCAGCGGTCAATGTGACCTTACCACGACTCCCAATCCCTACAGCAAATAAGCCTTCACACTGTAGGTAGAGTAGACCAATGCGAACGATATGCGGAGTCACTGCGAGACGTTCAGCGAACATCGGTAAGTTGGCAGCACCATCCATTTTATTTAACACAGTTTGTGCCAATCCATTCAAGGTCTGCAAAAATGTGCCGATATCCTGTATGGGGGGCAGCACTGCAAGTAGATGCACTTCCTCTGGCTGTACGCGAAGCAATGCTTTAGTGAGCTGGGTTGCTGAGGGTGGTGCGGTGTAGATTAGCAGTCTTTGGGCTGGTTCAAGTGCTGAAAAAGCGTGACCCGGTGACTGTGACTGCGGCAAGCCTTCAGACCAGATTATAGTGTTTGGATCATCAACAAACGTTTGTAGCACCGTCTCAGGGTTTTCACGACGACAGTCGATAATGGTCAACGCCTCAAGTGGTTCAGGTTCTGGAAGCGCGACCTGTTCCCACCCCTGAAGGGTAAGCTGAATATCGGGTGTATCCTTAAAATAGGAGACCCCAATATCATAGACCACATCAAACCGTCCCTCTAAAAGCGGGTGGTCACCACTACTCCACCAGAAGACACGACGCCGCACCCCGTTCTGATCTTCAACTGTCATGCGTCGGTGCTTCATCTGATTACCGATGTGGGCAGTGCTGACGACTTCAACATCAGAAGACTGGAATAACGGCGCACGATTACCCTGTCCGAACGGGCCCAGACGTTGCACCTGATAGGCAAAATCCAACGTTAAGCGTTCCAGTGCTAATTCGGCTGCAACAGGCAATGTCTCAGCTTCAACATCGGTTGCAGTGGCAGCAAACCCCTGTGATAGTCGTCGGCGCAGCATCGGGAAGTTTTCCGCTGAAACCGCCAGACCACCAGCCAGTTCATGGCCGCCATAGTTTTCTAGCATGTCGCCAATATGCTCAAGTGCTTCGCTGACATGATAGCCGGGCACGCTGCGAATTGACCCACGCGCATTGCCGTTTTCGTCTTCAACCAACAGAGCGGTGGGTTTCCCATAGCGCTCCACGAGTCGGGCTGCGACAATTCCTACAATACCGCTGTTCCAGTTAGCGCTACTCAGCACCAGTGCTTCCCAATCCAGCAACGATGCGTCGTTTTCGACCATTTCCATGGCTGAGCGTGTCATTTGTTCTGTCAGCAGCTTGCGCTTTTTGTTCAACGATTGTGCTTCACCGGCCAGAGTTGCTGCCTGCACAGCACTGGTGGTGGTCAGCAATTCAACCCCTTTGTGAGCAGTTGCCAGCCGGCCAAACGCATTCAGGGCTGGTGCGAGCCGAAAACCGATGTCCTCAGCACTGATTTGCTCCGGGTTGATATAGTTCAGCCGACATAGCTCTATGATGCCGGGGCGTTTTGTCTTGCGCAGCGCACGCAGTGCTATTTGCAACAAGTAACGGGTATCGTCAATAAGCCCAACGACATCCGCGACCAGGCCAAGCGCTAATAAATCTAACAAGCGTTCGGAGTCTCGGGGCTGTTCACGTTGTTGAAAGACCACTTGCAGCAGCAAATAGGTAACACCAGCGCCAGACAATGTGCGCAAGGGGTGGCCTTCTGGTAAGCACAACGGGTTGACCAGCATATCAACGGGCGGTGGCGGGTCTGCAAGTTCGTGATGGTCGGAAACAATAACGGGCAAGCCGACTTCATGCGCATACGCTAACGCTTCTGTTTCAGCCGAGCCTGTATCGCAAACGATCATCAGGTCGGGGTTACGTTCAGCCAGGATGCGCTTTAATGTGGGTAGCTGCACACCGTGCGAATCCTCAATACGGTCCGGGATGTGAAAGGTTACCTCGCGGGCTCCTGAACGCTGCAACGACTCAACAAGCATAGCGGTTGCTGTCTGCCCGTCAACGTCAAAGTCACCCCAAATCAGAATGCGTTCACCATTGTCGATGGCAGCGTTAATCCGCGTGGCAGCTTCGCGAATGTCAGGAATATCAGTTGGCGGGGCGGGGTGATAATGTTGGGTTGAGAGAAACCCGGCTACGGTATCAAAATTGTCATATCCCTGCGCTATCAACCATTGCAGAAGCTCATCGGGCAGGGGGCCACCGGGTAACCGTCCATTCCAGTTCATGTGCTAAAACTCCACCATTTCAGGATTGTTCAACTCAATCGTACCCACAGTATCGTCCCATTCGAAGGTTGCATCGTCAATGTGTGGGGCCTGTCCACGTCCGCACAACCCACGATATACGCAGAATCGGCACGGGCGCTCAGAAGCAACTTTTTTGTAGTCAGAGGTCTGAATCGCTTCAATTACCTCTAACACCTGACGTTCAAGGGTAACGATGCTGCCAGATGTCACCGTAAATAAGCGCTGTTCGCCCGTCTCAAGGCTTATGTAACGCAATACATATGATTCAACATCCCGCTGCACCAACGCGGCACCAGAACGATACAGTATCAGGAGATAGAGGATGGTTTGCATCCGCCTGGTGAGTCGTTCAGCCGACGGCAAATTTCCCGTTTTCCAGTCGATAGCAGTCAATTGCCCATCCTTGAAACCGAGCCAGTCAAATTTCGCCAGTAGATGATGTCCTGACAACTGCGCCGACAGACGTACCTCAGCGAGTGCGGGTTGATACCCTACCAATTCTGGTAGAAGTGCCCGATAGCGTATCAACCAGCGTTGCAAGTCCTCGTCATCAGTGAAAGGAGTCTGTAAAGTGTCAAGATCAATGCCCGTCTGGTGCCGCTCAATAATCTGGTGGATGAGCTGCCCGCGGCGCATCGCCGCTTCGTATGCTTCCTGCGGAACGGTCACAGGTGCCGGCCAGCGTTGGCCTTCGATGTATTTCAGATAAAAACGGCGCGGACAATCCAGAAAATTCTGCAAATTAGCCTGTGTGTATTGAAAACCGGGTGGTAGCTGCAACCCATTATTCACAACGCTATCCTGATTCGGCATTTTGCACCTCCATGAGATAAATAAGCGGCAAGGCAGGGCGCTTAACATGGTTGCCGCCACGCTCCCAGAAACGTCCAGTATTCCAGGTGATAACCAGCTCGCGCCGCGCCCGAGTTATCGCAACATACAGCAATCGAAGTCGCTCAGCAGCGTTGTCAATCCGGCTGGATAGCGTTGGATTGCCTTCACGGTAGGCACGCGGGTCATTGTGCAAAACTGCCTCTAACTGCGCCAGGGTTTCTGCCTCCAGATTCAACTGGTTGCGCACAAACCATTTTTCAGAGATGTAATCATCAGAGGGAAGTGCGGAGGGGAAACTATAGTTGTTGACCGACATCAAATATACGCGGTCCCATTCGAGGCCTTTAGCGGCGTGCATGGTGCTGATAGTTACCACGTCAGGGCGCGGTTCATAGCCTTGTTCAGCGTCGTCAAAGCCAATGAAACGGCGTTCGTTCTCGCTGATGCGGCGCAGTTCATCAACAAATTCTGTCAGGCGAAACATCGGGTTTTCGCGGGCAATGCCTTTCAGTACAGCCGCAATCTTATAGGTAAGGGCAATATCAACGGGCGTGTGAAAAAGATCACCGCCCACCGTGAGCAAGAGCTGGTCAATCGGTAGATCAATGGCATCTAACCAGCGACGTACCAATTCCAGAAACTGTTCAAGATCGTTGACCCAGTGCGGTGGCAACTCATCAAGGTTGAGGACGTTCAGCCAGTCGGCGGCAGTCGGGGCGATAACGTCCTCAAGTGTTGTGAGCCGGATGATCGCTTTCGCGATATCGGTCGGGATACCAGACTCGTCCTCCTCCACTTGCGCAAAAGTGGTCGATAACAAAGGCAACCACACTATATTATAAACATATGCTAGTTTCTGGCTGCGTGCTGGATCAGCGAGGTAATTGAGGACGACCTGCAAAACGGTGGCCGTCTGGCGCGTTTCGCTTGAACTGCGCAACAATTCCTCAAATGCAATGCCAAGCGCCCGCAACCGTTCAGCCACTTTATAGCCACGACTGTTTTCGGGTACCAACACCGCAACAGTCTGCCCCGGCTCCGTTTCTATCCAGCGCTTGAGATTGCGCACAACCAGATCAAGTTCCTCATCTGGAGAGAGGGAGCGATTGTCGGGATGTATATAGATATTGGCTTCCTCGTCCGGGGGGTTTTGCTGCACATCACCGGGCAACGTTGGCATGATGTCTTGCGGATAAAATGCACGATGTAAGTCTGGAATCGGATGTGCGGTACTGGCCCACTGCACAAGCTGGTTCGCGACATGAATGATCTTACGAGCTGAACGGCCTGAGGTTTGGAGCGGTTGGTTGCGAACATCGTCCCGATCCAAAAACGCGCGCAGGAAGCGTGCATCTGCTGTGGTGAATGTCGTGTTAATCGCCTGATTGGGGTCACCAACCCGCACCCAATTTTTGCCGGCCGACAACAATGACAGCATGTCTTCTTGCAGGCGGCTACTGTCCTGCGCTTCGTCTTCAAGGATATAGGGCCATTTTTTCTGGAGACGTGTTAACAACTTCGCGTCGCTTTCGATCGCGTTGATCGCAAGCCGCACCAGATCGTCAAAATCGACCGCACCACGATATGACAAGCTGCGCTGATAATCTGCATACACCGCCGCTGCAAACTGTAGCAGCACAAAGTCTTCACCCGCCGCATGTACGGATGCTTGCAGATCGGCCGGTGAGACACGATTGGCTTTGGCACGGCTGATGACCTGGCCGGCGATCCCTTCCATTAACTGTGGTAAATCACGGTTCAGCACGCGGTTCAACGTCTTGTCTTCAAGATCAGCGTCAATATAAAGTTCAAGCTGACGGCCCCAGCGGGGCAATTGGGCGCTGACTACATCATTTTTGATAGAAAGCGACACCCGTTCATCGACAATGCGAAAATCCTCAGAAAGCCCAACCAGGGCCGGGCGTTCACGAACAATGTCATGCGCCAGACCATGCAAGGTACGGACACGATACCCCGTATAGGGCAACAACCCTCGCTCATGCTGCAAAATCGACGCAATACGGCTTTTGAAGCTGTTTACAGCGGAATTGGTGAAGGTGACTACCAACACTTCACGCTCGTGTTTAAAGCTGCGTGTTGTTAGCTCCTGGACCAAGGCGGCTGCGAGATGTGAGAGCGTGAATGTCTTGCCTGCCCCCGGAACAGCCGAAACGCCCATCAAGCCACGGCGATAGGTCAATATTTCGCGTTGTGCTTCTCTAAACTTAAACGGTTGCTCGCTCATGTGTCGTCCTGCTGCTCGTCGTAGGTTTGAAGGATTTGTTGGAAGAGATACAGCAAGGGACCACGCTGCTCGAACCCTTGTTCACCAAGATCAGCGATACCAAGATGAATTTGCTTGCTACAACGCCGCATTAACCCAATCACGAGTCGGTAAAGTGCTTCCCAACTGGTTGCTTCTTCATCTTCATCAGTCCAGATGCGCTGTTCTGGATAATCGCGGCGCACCACATAGGGATGCGTTAGCGGCTGGTCAAGTCGCTCCGCCCATGCCCGGCTACCAACATCCAGCCAGATTTGGTGCTTTACAGAGCGGTTTCGCATCAAGAATGTATAGGCTGGCGCAATAAAGACAGTATTTGCAGATTCCTGTTGCCAGCCAGGGGCATGGAAGGCCGCTAACAGACCTTCAGTCACAAGTTCACGGTAGAGTTGCCACACCGGGGACCAGTCCTCTGTGCCATCGGGGTAGAGGGAAAGCCGGAAATCTGCCGCAGAATCCACCATCTGACTGATGACAGTTGCTGCCTCAAAATCCTGTTGCAGGCCGAAACCGGGCTGTGCAGCGACATCCCCGAATAAGCGCCGCAAGAAATAGTCAGGGGGTGTTTGGGCGACTAATGCACGCTGTTCAACCAGCCAGCGCCGCAACACTTCGTAGCGTTCACCAATGCGAAACGTTATGCGCGTCTGCATCTTTGCTTCTTTCAAGTCGTCAAATGAGCCCAGTTCATCGCGCCCAGAACCATAGACGACCTCAGTCAACAACCGTGCGCGTATGGGGTCAAGCGCCGCAATCATCACTGTCAGGGCATTAGCAACATCTGCCCCTGGTGGTTGTGCGGTTTCATAGGGGTTCACAAGCTGCATCAGGGTTAGCATGGCTCGTGCCGCTTGCTCCTCACGAATCGGGCGTGATGGACGATGCGAAACAATGGGGATATTGTTGGCTTGTAGCATGTTCATCACTGAAAAGCGCAGCGAATCATTCAAAAATGGTGCAATGATAACCACATCACGCGGTTGAACGTTTTGTTTTTGCACCAGATACACAACTTGTTCGCACGCCCAATCGAGCATTTGTGGATAGAAGGCATGATAGGCAAAGGAAAACGCCTGTGCCGGGTTATGTTGCACTGTTGGCAATTCGCGCTCATAAAATGCGGCATCTGTTGCAACACTGAGTGCTTGCATAGAATTGGACTGAATGTGCGACTCCGTAAATCTGCGTTGATTGTCGCATAGGTCAAGTAAACGTTTGGCACCTTCGGGTTCTGCGCCCAAAAAGATACGGAAGCCAGCGTCATCGTCCATAACCAACCATGCTGATTCTAAAGTGGGCCATAACCAGCGCACAACGTCGAGTGCAATTGGTGATTGCTCTTCAAGGTTGTCTGCAATCAAATGTCGATAGCGGGTCGTTAAATAGCTTGCAACGGGTTCAAGTTGCAGGCCATGTTGTGCAAACACTTCAATCTGTAACGAGAAGTCGAGCAGATTGTTTTCAAGGCAGTATGTGCGAAATTGTCGAGCAGCGTCCAGCCACGAATCATAGACCTGCTCACGGCTAGAATGCCCACCCCACGACTGTGCTAACCGTTGTGCAACCTCTTCAAGCGAAAAGCCATTAATCGCTGCTTTGGCAAGGTTATCCAACGACTGTGCAATTAAACGCGGACGCGCCACACTGATGCTGTCAAAACGTCCGCTTTCAATAACCTTATCGACAAATTGAGCCATATGATATTGTGCGGTTTCAATTGTGAGGAAATTCGGTTCGCGGACGCTAGCAAAACCCGCCGCCTTTGACAGCAGTGGCCAGAAGCGAATAATCGTGCGTTGTGCAATACCGCCGATCGTTACCACATCAATTCCAGCAGTGTTGGGGGCGTCACTTTCGGTGAGTGCAATTTGATAAGGCAAAGCCAGGGTTCGCTGTGGCACCAATACAAGGATATTGTTGGCCGGGGTCTTCTGTGTGGTGATCAAATCAAGCAAATGTCGAACGGTTGCTGTTGTTTTACCAGTGCCAAAGGCACCACGCAGGCCTGTGCTTATCATCAAAATACGATTCTATGCGCTGAGAGATTTTTACCATTTTAACGGTTCTCGCTGTAGGCCAGCAAGGACTTTCCTGGCCACACCATACGCCAACGCAATCTCTACATATTACAGTTTGTTAACCACACTGCTCAGCAGATACGTTATGATAGATTGAGTTTGGAAAATAACGTCAGGATTAAATGATGGGGCGATCAACTGCAACAGGGCAAGCGCTGACCCTGATCGACAATTTAATTATTGGTCAGAAACTTGGCTCCTGCTTTATTGAGCAACGTATTGGTAAAGGTGGTATGGCCATCGTTTACCGCGCTATTCGTGATAGCGACGAGGAGCAAGTTGCCGTTAAGGTCATTTCACAGGACTTTACAGAAACCCCCGACTTTATTGAGCGTTTTAAGCGTGAAGCACACCTGATGCAAAACCTGGAACATCCTCATGTCCTGCCCGTTTATGAATTCGGCACCAGCGGCAATTTAATGTATATCGTGATGAAATTGATTGAGGGCGGGTCGCTAGACAACATGATCGCGAACGGTCGGCTCCCACTTGAAATCACGATGCAGCTCCTGAAACAGATTGCCAGCGCCCTGACTTATGCTCATGGCCAAGGCATTATCCATCGTGACTTGAAACCGGGCAATGTCTTGCTTGATGTCGAAGGCAACACGTATTTAACTGACTTTGGCATTGCCAAGTGGAAAGAAGAAACGGCGGGGCTCACGCTCACAGGGATGGTCATGGGTACACCGGGTTATATGTCCCCTGAACAATGGCGTACTGAACCAGTCGATCAACGCACCGACATTTATGCACTGGGCGTCATGACGTTTAAAATGCTCACCGGCCGGCTTCCATTCCATGCCGACACACCATTTAGCCTGATGTACAAGCATCTTGATGAAGTGCCGCCGCTGGTTGCTGAGTTCGTGCCCAATATCATTCCGAGTATTGACCATGTGCTTCAGCGTGCAATGGCCAAACTCCCTGAAAAACGGTATCAGACGGTCGAAAACTTTATCGACGCTTTTCAAGATGCAGTTGACGCGATTGAAAACGGTGAAGTCATCCTGCCAGACACTGATGACGCCACCCAACTCCTGACAGACAGTATCGCGATGGACGGTGTACAGAACGCGATTGACATGGGCGCACGCGGTTTGCGTAACCGTATCCGTGAAGCCATGCGCGAATCTCAGGGGGAACATGTTGCGCTGGCTGAGGCATTGTTAGATTACGTTGAAGATTTACGCCACCGAGCCAATCAGGAACCTGAGCTGATCGAAGGACCATATAAGGCCCTTGAATCTTATGATTTAGCTGACAACAAGCTCTTTTTCGGCCGCGATACTGCGATTGATGGCATGTTAGATCGTGCGCCATTCAGTAAGCTGACCATTCTTCACGCCGAAAGTGGTGCGGGTAAAACGTCTTTGATTCGTGCCGGGCTAATGCCACGCTTGCTGGCTGGCGGGTATTTGCCACTTTACACAGCAGTACGAGTTTCAACGCCAGACCTTGCCCTCAAAAATCTGCTGCTACATGACGAAAGCAAAACGGCTGGACTACAAGCCGGGTCGCTACGTGCATATCTGCGAGCCATCGCCAAAGTTATTGGTGATAAACGTGAAATCTTCATTTTCTTCGACCAGTTTGAAACCTTTTTTACCGACGTCATTGACGAAACTGCACGTGCCACATTCATTCAAGAAATTGCAGCCTGTATTGACGATGAAACATTACAGGTCCGTGTAATTCTGGCCATGCGTACCGAGTATTTTGGCATGGTGGCAAGTTTCCAACCTGCCATCGAACAACCGTTTAATCAAGAGTTTTTGCTACGCCGCCTGAAGCGTGATGAAGCAGAACAGGCATTGACGCTACCAGCGAACGAGCAGGACTATAGTTTCGAAGCGGGGCTAGTTGACGACATCCTCAATGATCTTGGCGATGAAAACAACGCCATCGCACCACCGCAGCTACAACTCGTTGGCACAGCACTTATTGAAGGCCTTCCCGAAGACCGTAAGAACCTGACCTTTGCTGATTATGAGGGTGCTGGCCGGGCACGCGGTGTGTTAGGCTCATACTTACAGCGCATTCTCAACAAACTCCCCGCCGAGCAGCGCCAGGTGGCACGGCTCATTATCGAAGGATTGGTGCGGCAAGATCAGACTCGTGATGTCAAAACCGCGCAGCGACTCAACGATGAACTTGCTTCAATCGGCCAGGATACATCACTACTCGAGACAATTCTTCATAGACTTCGTGAAAGTCATGTGTTACGTCTGCTGGAAACAAGCGACGGGCCGGCTTATGAACTGGTTCATGACTACCTTGCTGCACAAGTTCAACTCGATGCTGAGACGGCCGCCCGTAAGGCTGCTCAAGAATTGCTGCAACGCCGTCTTGGTGACTACGAACGCTTCAATTCATTGCTAACAGCGGAAGAGTTGAGCGCTATTCGCGTACATCTGGACACGCTTTACATTAGCCCGGCTGCCCAGGGATTGATAGACCAGAGCGAGAAAGCAATCACGCAAAGACGACGACGCAACCGACGCCTGGTGAGCGTCGCGATTCTAGGTGTGATTGGTGCGTTGCTTATAGGTGTCATTTTCCTGATTAACGAGAGCGAAAATCAGCGCGAACAGGCCGAGTTATTGAGCGTCGCTGCTACAGAAAACGCTCAGTCACAGCGACAGGAATCACGGCGACTGGCAGAGCAAGTGTTTACCTATCTTGACACTGATCCAATGATAGCACTTAACCTTGCGATTGAAGCCTTAACCCCACGTGGGCGGCCAGTTGTTGGTAGCGCAGAACTTGCACTGAGTACTGCCATCCAGAGTGTGAACGAAGAGTTATATATACGGAGTGAGTCCCAACCGCTTGGCGCAACGTGGACGGCGGATTACACACGAATTTTAGTGTGGGGCACTGACCGACAATTGCGCATGGTGGACGCTACCAACGGGGTTGAGTATGCAAACTTTGATGCACATGATGGCTCATTGCTAGCAGGTGCGATGAGCCGTGATGGCACGCTGCTATTGGGTGATAGCACAGGTCAACTCTATCGCTATCAGTATGATAGCAACGCGGCTGAACTGGCTTTATTGGAAACCATTCCCGCCGCACACAATGAAAACATTACAGACATGATCTGGTCAACTACGGGTGATTTTTTCCTGGTCGAGGCGCAAGAGAGTTTAGGGTTTCTTGTCGGAGAATCTGGTATCTGGGAAAATGACGGCACGCAGCGAGTGACGCTTAGCGGCATCAACCCCGCACTTTCGACAAATGCAGAACTTGTCGCGATTCATCATTACAATTCGCCCGAACACCCAACTGGCAGCGTGGGCGTCGTCAACACAACCACAGGAGAAACGACCACCGTCTATGCAATCCCGGATACTGAGCTTCAATACAGTCGCTGGCTTGACGATAGCACGCTTGTTTCCTGGGGGAATAGTACAGCATCACACATCTGGTCAATTGACGATGGGACCCTGCTGCACATGCTGGATGTCTCTGTCAAAAGCATTGAACTAGAGGATCGACAGGGCAATGACCATGTTGCGGTTTCACAAAATGGTACACAACTCGCTACGATTCATGACAATGATGCACAGGTCACAGTCTGGGATGCGTTAACGGGCGAGCAAAACTATTGTGTGTCTAGCCTGACAGATATAAAAGGGGTGAACTGGTCACCAACGCAAGCGGGCATGTTGCTTATTTACGCGGCAGATCGCGCTGTGGTCTGGCTGGATGGTACAGAGATCCAACCCAGCTTGCCATTTGACGATATTCTGCGCGACAACGAAACGATCATTCGCGGTGGCTGGAGTCCTTCGGGACAACTCGCCTATGTATGGACTGACAACCCTATCCCCGAACAACCTTCGCGGGTTATCGTCTGGGAGGCAGCAACTGGCACATTGATTACAGAGTTGATTGGTCACACAGACGCATTGCGTGAACTTGTTTGGCATGAAAACGAACAACAGATTCTCACAGTTGGTGGCCGTGACAATTCAACGCGGGTTTGGCGCGTGATTAGTAATGCTGAACGTGCCCAGTTCAACGAAATTGAACGCTTTACGTCCGACGAAAGCTACCCGGCAACCGTGCAATGGTCATCAGACGAATCACTGGTTGCTACTGGCTATGCAGATGGTACTGTCGCAGTTTGGGAAATTGGAGCCGATACAGCGCTGCTGTTCGAACAGGGGCATACCGCTTCAGCCGACACGTTGACCTGGCGTCCAGATAACACCCAACTTGCCAGCGCCAGCGACGACGGAACGGTGATCGTATGGAATCTGGCAAGCGGCGAGCAGATTTTTACTGCTGAACATCGGATCGAAGAGCAGCGTTTTGAAATCAATGTAGCCGTCTGGCGCGGCGATGGCGAACAGCTAATCACGGGTGGGGATGATGGGTTTATTCGGCTCTGGGATGTTCAAACAGGTGAGCAGCAACTCGCGCTCCAACAAACTGACACGCCTGGGGTCAATGTCAGTTCAATTCTATGGAACAGCGATGAATCACAGCTACTCGCGTCTGGAGATGATGGGAGTGTCACACTTTGGGATGCTACTACAGGCGAAATCGTGCGTGATTTTCCAACGACAGATATGTTAATCACATTTGGTGTGCGCTGGAACAACGACGAATCACAACTCCTTGTCTGGGGAGATGGGCTTTTTGCCGATACTGTAACAGTTTATGACGTTGCTACAGGTGAACTGCTTTATGAACTCAGTGGGCATACCAGCCCGGTGACCAGTGCGATCTGGACGCCCGACGAGCGTCAAATCATCACCACCAGCCAGGACCAAACCATGCGCGTCTGGACACTTGCCAGCGCCAATGAGGCCGGGCAGATTAGCAGTGCCACTCGCGTTTATGATGTTTTCACTGATACCGTCTATGGACTTGATTGGGATGAAGATGGGCGGCTTTTGACCGTAGACCGTAGCCCTGGCATCCGAATCTGGAATCTAGATGAGGGAGTTGAGCTATTTCGCGCTGTGCCAGAGGGAAACCTACGGCTAGAAGACATACATTGGAATGTAGCTGGTGACCGTATTTTGATGGCTACCCGCGACCTGACAACGGATCGTGGCGCGGTACGCATCCTAACCACACAAACTGATACAGATGAATTGCTGGACCTGGCGCTATCACTCCGCACACGTCCACTGACCAGTGAACAGCGTCTTACTTTGCTGGGCGAATAATCTTTAATTCACTTTCGCCCCTTTAATGTTGGCGGTGCAGCGTTCAAATTGGCAAAAGTCTGCTGTGCGGTATCAGTGGTGGTGGCATCGTCAGCCAGGTAGTGACTCAAATGCCAGTTTGCCAGCGCTGCTTCATAGGGCATGTCCATCTCATTTGCAACACGAACAGCACGTTTCCAGAACCGTGCCGCGCTGGTCTGCTTGCCATTAAGTAACGCATACATGCCCTGTAACAACATGTAGCGTGGTCGTCCAACCGGAAAAACACGTACAAACGCTCGCATTTTCTGTAACCCCACCCGGATATAATCAGAGGTCACATCGACCGCATTGCAGAGCGACAACATCATGAACACATACGGCATGTTTGCATATCCACCAAAAGCGACATAACTGATTGGCGTACCACGCTGTGCAACAATTTCAAAGACCCTGACGGCACTCTGGTAGGCCTCTTGATAATTCTGCATCTCCAGATGGACAGCAGCCAATGTACCTAAATTATTGATATAAGACACACGATCTTCAACATCTTCGAGCAACTTGCGGGCGGAAATCATTAACTCAAGTGCTTGTTCATAGTCGCCATACACCTGCTGAAGACTCCCAAGCCCGCTCATGGCCCAGGCAGTATGTTCACGATTATTGCTGTTCATCGCGACAGATTCAAGCTGTGTGAATTGTGCATGACTGGTCGTAAAGTCACCATGTAAGGCTTCGGCAAACGCACTCGCAGTAAGGCTATCTCCTAAACCACGCTTGTCTTCTAAGGTGGTGTACTGTTGGATTGCATGTGAAAAGTGCATCCGTGCTTGCTGCCATTTGCCATAGCCACTGAGATATACACCAATGCGATTGCTTACACGAGCTGTAACAGCAGGATCAGCAAGTTTTGTACTCCCTTCAATCG
Source organism: Anaerolineae bacterium (assembly GCA_034437655.1). GTDB lineage: Bacteria > Chloroflexota > Anaerolineae > Aggregatilineales > J027 > J027. The sequence goes on along the minus strand of DAOTTU010000092.1, from coordinate 83,137 downwards.
CCAGCTTTTCGTAAATGCGAGCAAGTCGTGGCAACCTGACAATGCTCATGCCGATTGCAGAATTGGCATAAATACCCGGCAACTCTGGCAATGAATCACCTATTGATTCTGCAAGATTGAGTGTGCGGAACCCGGCATAAAATGCCAGAATTGGCGAATTGGCGAAATAAAACACCTCCTGCAACCGATTGTAGGCACGCACGATACGCAGGTTTTCGTCTGAACGTTCTGCACGACCTATAAAAACACCGGGGAGTAATCGGTGCCCAATTTGTCGGCCGACCTGGCGCACGATGTCACCGATGAGCATGGTGCGGCTCTGCGGCAACGTTTGGCCAGCCGCATCTAACACTCGCTCGGCTGCTGTGCGGCTCCCCTGCAAATTACCAATAGCCCAATATGCTTCAAATAGCATCGACGCCCACCGCACCTTGCGCGTTTCGACGGTTCGTGGTGAACTTTTCTCCGCCTGCGTCAAAAAATCCACAACTTCACGATACGCACCGTTGCGATAGGCTTTCTGTGCAGCCTTTTCAAGATACTCAATCTGTTTGGATGTCACCTCAGATTGTTGCCAGTGATAGGCGAGCAAGGCATAGAACGGCGAAAGGTCATACACATAGTTGCGTTCATACCAGCGTGCGACGGCCTCATGCAGCGCTTTGCGTTGCGCAAAAAGCATAATATTATACGCAACATCGCGGGTAATACTCTGCTTGAAGGCGTATTCTGGCGCATCTGTCGTACGCACAATTAAATCAAGTGTAATCAAGTCTTGTAGATAGTCAGGCACAGCATGGCGGTCTTCCGCAATTGGATAAATATCGACAAGCGTTTGTTGTAAGAAATTCTCACCAATTACGCTGGCCACCTTCAGCGTCAATTGTAGCGGTGGAGGCAAGCGATCCACACGTGCTGTAATGACCTCCTGAAGCGTATCAGGGACGACAACGCTACTCATGTCCGTAATACCTTCGCGCAGATGGCATTCACCGTCATCCGTCGTAATATAATCCTCATCAGAGAGTGCATAGACAAGTTGCTCGGTAAAGAGTGGATTGCCGTGGGCTTTTTCATATACCCCGGTGGTGATGGCTGCATTCACCGCGACTACTTCAAGGCGCTGTGCGATAAGCTCACCCGTTTCTTGTAAGGTCAACGGTGTGAGGTGGATGTCGGTAGTCGTTGTCATCGCTCGTAATTGAATCAACTCCGACGGTAGTGCTTCCAGTGGACGCATGATAACGACCAGCAACAGATTACTAATACGCTGAACCGCCGCCAAAACCAACGCCCAGGACGCCGAATCCATCCAGTGTGCATCCTCTAAAATGATGACTGCTGAACGCTTGCGGATGTCAATTTCGAGGAGTTTAAGTAATAAATAGCGCGTGTTTTCAGCACGAGTCTCACTGGACATTGCTTCGGTTGTTTCGGTTTCCTGGATGTCGAGCGGCAAGACTGTGTTCAGCAGCGGGGCTAATTGTGAGAGTTCCGGATCAACAGCCAGTTTAGCCATAATGGTCAGGCTGCGCGAACGTGTCTTGGCAAAGTTATTGACTTCAAACATCGTACTGAGGACATCACGCCAGGCATGGTAGGGTGTCGTGCGGTCCACAAAATCACCCTTACCAGACAAGGTACGCATCTGTCGCGCTACGGCGTAGGTTTTCAATTCTTCGACAAGGCGTGTTTTTCCTATCCCTGCCGCGCCTTCGATAAGCAGGGCGTGGCCGACTTGTTGTTCTAACCTGTCAAGTGAGTCTGTGATGCGATTTAATTCAGCTTCTCGTCCAATGATCGGACGCAACGATTTCTCAACGAGTGTCCGTTCCTGTGGGATAAAAATAGGCACCGGGTCCTGGTAGCCTTTTAAGCGTCGGGCAGGGGCTTCACGGAACTTAATATGCGTCCGGGCGGCTGTGGCCGTTGCGCTGTCTGTCAAAATCTGGTCGTCGTCGGCCTGGCCCATAAGCCGAGCGGCTAGCACCACAACATCACCAACCATTGCATATTCACGGCGCAGCGAATTACCAACCGGACCACAAAATGCCGTGCCTGTTGCAATGCCGATAGAGGCCATGTAGCCGAGTTCATTGAGTTGTTGCTTTAGTGCAACAGCCGCATGAACAGAGCGGATGGGATCATCTTCATGGGTTAAGGGGGGCACCCCAAACGCCGCAATAAAAATCGTCCCTTTGTCATCGACAATAAACTGCCGCACGCTTCCCTCATGACGATAAAGCGTCATCTGCATGGCACGCATGATAGACTGCATTTTATCTATCATATTGGCTTCATGCTGCGTTATGCCGTGTATGTTCACAAACATCACCGAGACACGACGATTTTCGGCAAGCCAACCGACCTGATTAGCGCTTAAACGTGAGGTGATTGCCCCTGCAACGAAACCACTCAACCCATCAACCGCTGTTTCTGGTAAATCCGGTGGTGGAATGGGTTGCGATGTCACTGACGTGTTCAATGTATCGACTCGCCAGTAGCCGTTTGCCGTAGTAGGGGCGGCTGTCAAATGCTGTTCAACCAGAGCTATAACGCTGGCATCTGCAACAACTTCACCACGTTCAGCAATTTCACTGGCTTCATTCACCTGTGCCAACGGTGTTCCAGAAAGCAAAAATTCCCAACGCTTCAATACGCCACCCACCGTCGCCGCGCTGATATGACCGCTACTGAGCCCGATGCGTAACGAGAGGAAGTGGCCCGGCTCAATTTCATACTCATGAAGCTGTTGTTGGGTGCGCAGTGCAGCTTGCACGGCATAGTATGTGATTGTCTGAAGGCTCTTGTCTGGGTGGGCAGGCTTTGGCCATACGGCGTAAATGCCATCCCCAGCAAACTTGACGACATCACCACCATGTTCCCAGATAATATCAATCAAGGTCCCAAAATAACGATTTAACATCGTCGTTAATCGTTCTGGACCAGCCAGGCTTTGCTCAGAAGACAAATGACTGGCAAGTTTTGAGAACCCTGAAATATCTGCAAATAGAATCGTGGCCTCAAAGTGGTCGGCAATGGGCTCACGCAGCGGTTCACCCGATACCATGAAATGCCGTGCCACAAGCCAGGGAACATAACTGCGCAGTGAATCAATGAGCTTTGGCATAAAGGACTACATATTCTGCTTCTTGCGAACGTTTGTGCTTGTATTATACGCCAAGCCGAGCCGTTATGCCTTAAATCTAACAGGTGCAAATTTGCAGGTTTTCGCAATCTTACAGATAATCAAGAGGTGAAGTTTCAGAGAATGATCAAGTACAGAGGTGGTTGTCTATGCATGCAAGCATCGGGGCAAAAATTGATGAGCGTTATGAGTTACTTCGTAATTTAGGAGTAGGGGCTAGTGGAGAAGTATGGCTGGCCCGTGATCGCCAGGTGCCGCGCACTGTGGCCGTTAAGTTGATGCATACTGGTCTTCTGGTTTCCTCAATGCACCTTGAACGCTTTCAACGTGAGGTGCATTCCCTTAACGAACTGGGCAACACCCATCCCAACATTCCACAACTCTATGGCGCTAATGTGCTAGCTGAACGACCATACTTTGTGATGGAATACATCGGTGGGCAAAGCATGTCAGAATTGATGACCTCGCACATGTTATTTGAAATTCCATTCGAGAAACGTATTTCAAATATCATCGGTCAACTTGCTGATGCGCTGACATTTGCACATGACCGTGGCATTGTTCACCGCGATATCAAGCCGGATAATGTCAAAATCATGGGCACTGCTGACAAAACGTACTTGCTCGACTTTAGTGTCGCCGTGTTGGACCCTGAGTCCACACGCAGTGGAATCGGTACACCGCGTTATATTGCACCCGAACTTCAAACCAGTCAGGCTGCGGACATATTTAGTTTTGCGATTGTTATTTTCGAAATCCTATTTCGTATTCACCCAATCTTTGACGCTGCGGACGGTGCTAACTTGCGGGTCATGAAAGCGCAACGGCTGATGTCTGACCGGTTATCTAAAGGAGATTGGAAACACCCCAGCCAACTAGCAACCGCTGACACAACATTGCCCGCAAATATTGACTGGACTAAGATTGATGCGGTTTTTAAGCATGCGTTTTCGTTGAACCCTGGCGAACGTCCCAACAACGCTCAGGCATTTTTTGAAGGACTGCAAGAAGCGCTAAAGAACGAGTCAACCTCGGATATTGTCATCTCAATGTTATCCACTGGAAGAGAACAGGTTGATACACAGAGCGAAATTGGTGCTGTTTTTGATTCTGGGACGATAACAGCTATCGAACCGCCAGAGAATGAACCAGCCGAAGATAACGAGAATAAAGATGTATCTCCGCAACCAGCAGCCGACGACAACGGCAGTGACCCCGGTCAAAATTCCGTCATGGACCCTCAATCACGTTTGTCAATGTTGCTCACAGAAGTATGGTTCCCCGGACTGGCCGGGTTGCTACTTGGTATCATCATTGGAATTACGATAGGCTAAGAGAAGGCTTTTTGTTTTTCGTTGCTGTTCAAAGGTAAGTAACTGCGTGAAAGAACTACCACAATTTATCCCTATGGATACCGAGTTCGTTGATAGCTTCGTACGGGATATTTTGCACGATCCCCAGAGCCAGGACGCTGATTTCGTAGTCGCCTTGCTTTTTCAAAAGGGCAATGCATTTCGTGTTATCTTTGACGTGGCTTATTTCTCTAAAGGCGATGCTGCACCCAATCCCACTCGATCACAATGGAACACATTGAAAAAGAAGTTCAAGCGGCGTCATCAGCACGTCTTTGTGTTCAAAGAGCATGGCACCACAGCAGATGGAAACTATTTCCTGGATTTCGGCTTTATGGCCCCTCGCTGATTTCCGTGAAGCAAAAGGCCTTCTGCCAGCAGACTTTTTCCGGCATACTGGCGCAAGTAGTGATACTGTCTTGCTAACTCATCATTCAACATGTACCGGAAACGTCAAACCAGCCCATGCCTCGACATCAAAGACTTGTTTTGCTGTTCGTCACTTGTTTTTTGTTGCTGCTCACCGCTTGTATACAAACGTCCTCGGAACCTGATATCGTTGCGACGCAAATCGTACCAGACCCAAGCGCCACACCACAGGTTACTGCAACCGTCGCGGCACCGCCCACTGAAACCTCATCGCCGGCCACGGTCGCACCCGATAACGCAGTCACTACGCTAGATGCACGTGGTGTTGTACGCAACGGGACAACGCGCAGTGCAACAAGTACTGCCGGGCTTGCGGTTACGGCTCGTTTTATTACAGGCTTTCCCGATAACCCAACAACTGTATATACACAAACCAGCACCACCACGCCTGATGGCAATTTTCAGTTCGAGGGTATCCCATTCGAATTTGGCATACTAACTCTAAACACAACGTTTGATGACCTTACCCAATCGGCTGCTTTTCCAGTTAGCACCAGTATTGCGCCCAATGAGCCATTCAACGTGGATTTTACGGTCTATGAGCGTGGCAGTCGTGCGGATGTGGTGTTGAGAACGCTCGACATTACGGTAGAGCCTGATTTCACACGTGAACGTTTGCTGATGACGCAGGTAGTAGAAATCCTCAATGCTGGTGATGGCATCGTTATCAGTGACGATGAGGGTTCCTTTGCCATTCCACTTCCTGAAACAGCGCGAAATGCAGAAACAGTGATTCCGCCAGCGTTAAGTTTGCAGCCGGCTGTCTTGACCACTATCCTCAACAACCTGGATGCAGGTTTCCGTACCAGTGACATCATACAGCTAGATGAGGCCACGACTGATGCACTGACCTTCCGGGGGCAAATTCCGCTGCTTCCCGGCGAAGACAACGTTATGTTCTTCGTCATCACCTTTGAGTTGCCATATGATGGGGATATTACAGTCATGCAACCGTTGCCGCATCGGGTTGATGATCTGACCGTGTTTGTACCCACTGACCAGAATATCTCGGTACGTAGCGATCAACTTGTTGCAGTGCCGACGATTCAACGCGCGGATCCACCCGCAGACGGTTATCCAGCGCTGGCACCGTTGGGGAGTGACTCAGTTTTACGCTTTTCTATCAGTCAGTCACCCGGTAGCACCATCCCTGACAGCGACCGTACTTCACAGCCTGCACCTAACCCTGCGGAGAATGAGACTGATGTGGTTTCAGTGCTGACATTGCTGACGGGTATGCTGCTCATCGGGGTGGGGATCAGCTACATTTGGTATGACTATCGACGCCGAGTCGTACAAAAACAACGCCAGATAAACGAAAATCGCACCCGGCAACGAGAGCAGTTGCTGGACGCGATTGTTGAACTTGATGAAAAATACGAGACTTCAGAAATTAGTGAGGAAGAATACTATAAACAACGCAACGCCCTTAAACTCGACCTGCGCCGTTATCTCGATTAAATAACTGGCTAAAAACCGATCCGAGCAGTTTCTACGCTTGAATAATTACGAAAAAACCGACGAAAACCAACTATCTGAAAAACTTTTTGAACGACCGGGCTCAAGCGCACCAGGCGCAAGTCACCACCTCGATTTCGCGCCTCAGATTGAATCTGAGCCAGCACATGCAAACTATCGCTGTTCATATAGACCACTTTACCCATGTCAATAATGATCTTGCTTGCACCTTCAGCGGCAATTTGCTCAGAGAAACGATTAAGCTCAGGCACACCGTTGATGTCAACGCGGCCTTCAATCGCAGCAATTCGTACTCCGTCAATGTCATATTGTGTAATGTTCATGCCGAACACCTTTAAAACACTATTCTATGCTCTCATTTATACACAATACGTATAAGAGCGACGTGAGTTTTACTTGAGCAATTTTTCTTGATCATTATTGACAGTATCTATACAAAAAAGCCAGATTAGTTCTGGCGCAAAATACGCATCTGGCTGTATAGACGTCTGGCTGTGTCGCCCGGATTATCCGCGAAGATAACTGACCGTCCTACATTGACAATCAACCCATCTCCACCCGGAGTAAGCCCGACCGCTAGAACATCTGGCATGTTGCCACCTTGAACGCCAACCCCCGGCACCAAAATCGGCATATCACCAACAATTGTGCGGACACGGCGCAGGATGTCTGGCTGTGTCGCGCCGACAACCACCATACAGTTGCGATTCTGGTTCCAGCGTGTGACTACTTGCCGTGCAATGTATGCCCACAACGTGTCATCATTTGCCAGTTTTAGCCCCTGAAACTCGTCAGCACCCGGGTTTGAGGTACGACATAATATAATGCAACCCTTATTCTGACGATTCAAAAACGGTAACAATGCCTCCTGGCCAGTATAGGGGTTTAACGTGACAGCATCGAAATTTAGTCGATCAAAAATACTTTGTGCATAGCCTTCGTTGCTGCTACCGATATCGCCACGCTTGGCATCTGCAATGGTGATTACTTCCGGGTGTGTGACACGTAGATAGTCAAGCGTCATAGCAAGCGCTTCTAATCCTTCTGGGGATTCATAGAACGCGAGATTCGGCTTGTATGCTAGTGCAATACTGTATGTTTGTTCGATGATCCAACGATTAAAGGCAAATTGCGGGTGTTTCTCTTTCTTGAAGCGCTCAGGAATCCGATCAAGGCGACTATCTAGCCCAATGCACAATAGAGATTCAGTGTTGCGAACCTGTTGTTGATATTTGTCCAGAATATGCATTTATGCTAAACCATGTCTTTCTACCCATGATTGCGGGTCTTTGAACCAATCCATAATGAGCTTATGCTGTTTTTCTGTCAAATACTGCTCTTGCAGGGCAATGTTTAACAAAACCTCAAATGTCACGAGCGGATGCAAGGCAACACCCGCACGCTGAAAAGCATCTGTTGCAAAGCCATAACTTGTGATAGACACACAATGGTTAACCGTTGCGCCTGCGTGCCTTAACACCCCTACAGCATCAAGACTGCTGCTGCCTGTTGTCACCATATCTTCGATCAGCACAACTGTCTTTCCGTCCACCTCGGAGCCATCAATGCGTTGGGTCGTGCCGTGCATTTTGGCTGCTTTGCGCACGAATGCAGAGGGGCGTTGCATGTGAAATGCTAACGCTGCACTATGGGGAATACCTGCGGTCGCGACACCAACAATCACTTCAAAAGCTGGACGGCTGTTGTCAGACTCAATGCTGTGAAGCTCTTGTGCCATTGCTTCAATTACTGTACGCCATGCAACAGGAAAGGCCTGCAAGCGACGGTTGTCGACATAGACGGGGGAAACTAAACCAGATTTGAATGTTAGAGGTGCTTCGGGTTGGAAACAGAGGGCTTCAGTTTGCAACAGTGCAAGAGCAACTGATTCTTTCAAGGCAATATCTTTCTGGCTTCAAACTGTATGATAGCGGCGGCAAATGGGCCACGATACACCAGTGCCGAATAGTATTGCATTGCGATGGCCCCGTGACGTGCAAACGCCACTTTTGCCTCCCCTGTTAGCATACCACCACACCCAATTATCGCAATAGAATACGCCTGGTTTGCTTTTTCCTCCGATAATATCTGAACTGCACGCAATGCGGCTGCGTGAACATCTTTTCCGCCGACACCAGCCATATTTCCAGAGCCATCGGGGGCTGGTTTTGCAAGTGTATTCGTCGCTACAACAGCAGAAACTGCGCACGATTCGAAAGCAGACAGCAACCCATGATATTGAGGCACACTCAAATCTGGACCGATTTTTACCCATAATGGTACAGGGGCAATCAATTGCTGCAACGCTGTACATAATCTGATTGCTTTGGCTGTCGTCTGGTTACCAGAAGGATCATCTTCAGTGTTTGGACAACTCAAGTTGAGCGTAAACCAGCCTGGACGCACACCGCGTGACACGAACGCCTCGGCAGATTCGATTATTTCAGCAAGTTCTTGCTCGGGGTTGCTTACGCCAGGGCTAACAGCAAGGTTAATCCCGAACTGTTTTGGCAAGTCCGGCAAATGCATCCCTAGAAATTCAGCGGCCGCCACTGCACCCGGGTTTTTCAAGCCTACCCGATTCTGGGTAGACACTTTTGCTTCATTACGCCAGATGACCGTTCCAGGGTTACCTATACGGGGGTAGCGCGTATAAGACCCAAATTCAACCGGGCCGACCAACAGCGGCATAGTGCGCCAGCCTGGAATAATATTATAACCAGCTTGCACGGCTGCTAGCGCTTCATGCTCTGCTGCAAAACCATCACCTTTGACAAAACCAGCCGCCAGAATTGGTATGGACGGCAACGACGAATGCATGGTTTCGTGTACTGCTTGAGCCCGGGGTGAAATGACAGGTTGAGCCAATTTCAGAAAGCCTTGCACGGCATTATGATCGTCGGTGTAACGCAACAGGTCGATAACCGTGTCATGTGCTTGCTGCGCTGTCATATACCTGAACAGCCATGGCCGCACACGCTGCTCATAGATCACTTGTAGTACTTTTAGGACGATGCCATGCAGCATTCCGCTACTTCCTCTTTCAGTGAAAGCTCATCTTGAGACGTCTTTGTGTCACCCCATGTACAGTTGAATGGGAAAGCAATAGAGGATAGACAGGATACATGGCACAGGTTAAACACAAAGGCATCATTATTATAACAGGTGCATCCAGCGGCATTGGCAACAGCACGGCTCGCTATCTTGCAGAGCGTGGCTATTTTGTATATGGTGGTGTGCGCAAAACGTCAGATGCGACAGCATTACGTGAAACAGCGCCCGACAGCTTGCAACCGCTAATGCTTGACGTCACAAAACAAGATCAAATTGACGCCGCCGCCGCTCGTGTACAACAAGAAGTACAAACGCCCGGGTTGATAGTACTGATCAATAATGCAGGCATCACCACCTCTGGCCCGGTGGAGTTTTTGCCTGTTGATGAATTGCGCTCCTTATGGGAAGTCAATGTGACGGGTGTGGTGGCTGTCACACAGGCGTTTATGCCCCTGATTCGAGCCGCAAACACAGGGCATATTATCAACATCAGTTCCTTTGGTGGCAGCATCGCCAGTCCGTTTTTAGCACCATACCACGCCTCGAAATTTGCACTCGAGGCCATTTCCGATTCTTTGCGCATGGAGCTGTCCCCGTGGCCAAACATCCATGTCAGTGTTGTGAAACCCGCCAGCATCAAAACCCCTATCTGGCAAAAAGCGGTTGACGATTTTGACAGTTTATTTGAACGCTTGAAGCCGGGCGCACGTGAATACTATGACCAGGCTCTACGCACCGTCACACAAAGCCGAATCGATTTTGATGAACGAGGAGAGGAGCCAATAGTCGTTGCGCGTGCGATCCATAAAATCATCACAATGTCATCACCACCAGCACGGCGGTTGGTTGCTTTTAATCCTGTCGTGTTTGTGTTGCTTCGGCTCTTGCCAGACCGTTGGCGTGATCGCTTGGTCAGGCGGTCGGTCGGTTTAAAGTAGGTTTTTGTATCGTCATTCGGGTGCAACTTCTGCTACAATCCACAGTGATAAACGGACATTTTGCAACCCGGCTTCAACACCTGAATAGATGCAATATGCGGGCGGCCACCAGAGCAACGAGTGGTTTTTTTGCAGCCTGAAACATAACCAGATGAGGTGAACAGTTATGGCAGAACAACAGCGCGATATTCGGCACTCGCTACAGTATTTCGAAAAATACACGCCCCCAGCAATTGATGGTAACTTTGTCGGTAAACACATTATCACCGTTGATCAATTCCAGCGCCGCGACCTGCAAACCCTCTTTGATGCAACGGTGTCATTGCGTAAGCGCGTTAAACAAAACGACCGGGGCTTGCTTGAAGTCACTACCGGTAAAGTGATGGCCACGTTGTTTTTTGAAGCAAGTACCCGTACCGATATGTCCTTCCAGGCTGCCATGCGTCGGCTCGGTGGGGAAGTCATCGGAGCCAGTAACGGTGTGCAGTTCTCGTCTGTCTATAAGGGTGAAAATTTAGCAGATACCGTCCGCGCAGCCGCCTGTTATGCTGATGTCATCGCGTTACGGCACCCCAACATCGGCGCGTCTTATGAGGCCGCTTATTACCTCGACATGTTGAACCAGCAAATTGACAATCCGACCGTCATCATCAGTGGCGGTGACGGCATTGGCGAACACCCGACCCAGGCCTTACTGGATATTTTCACCATTTATGATCTGAAAAAGCGTGTTGACGGGCTGCATATCACAATGGTCGGTGACTTGAAGCACGGACGCACTGTGCATTCCCTCGCCAAGCTCATCACACGCTATGAAGCATCTGATGCCACAGTCACCCTGGTTGCGCCTGAATCATTGCAAATGCCGCCTGAAATCATCGCGTTTATGCAGTCGAATGGCATTACAGTTCAGCAGACTAACGACCTGTTTGATGTGATCGAGACGACGGATGTCATCTACTGGACACGAATTCAAGAAGAGCGCTTTGACAATGAAGCGGACTATGCTGCTATCAAAAACAGCTTCATCATGGTTCCAGAAACGCTTCAACAAGCCAAACCAGACGCCATTTTGATGCATCCACTGCCGCGCAAGCACGAAATGGGTACGCCCGATAACCACGACCAACTTGACCAGGATCCGCGCTCGGTCTACTTCAAGCAGATGGAAAACGGCATGTTTGTGCGTATGGCACTCCTGGCGAAGGTGTTGAAAGGAAGTTATGTGTGAGTGTAGTGCGACTTGAAGGTATGGTCGATCCACATGTGCATTTGCGTGGGATGGACTGGGCACACAAGGCCACCTTCGCGACTGAAACCCGTGCAGCGCTGGCAGGCGGCTATTGGGCGGTGCTAGACATGCCCAACACCGAACCAGCAACCATCACACCCGAGGCACTTCGATACAAACGCGATGCAATAAGCCGCGAAGCCGTCTGTGATTGGGGACTATACTATGGCGCAGACGCCAGTGACAACAGCACAACGTTCACTGAGGTACATGACAAAGTATGTGGCCTGAAAATCTATAATAACGCGACCACAGGCAATTTGTTGATAGATGATCAATCCACACGTGAAGCAATGTACGCACACTGGCCGGCGACAACACCGATTGCGGTTCATGCTGAAGATGAAACCGTGCTGGCTATTTTGGAGCTTGTTCGCAGGTACCGTAAGCCAACGCATTTTGTCCATATTTGTACTGCACTTGAAATCAAGCTGCTGCGGGCAGCCAAAGAGGAGGGACTACCTGTTACTATAGGTGTGACTCCGCATCATCTTTTCCTCACAGAAGCTGACGACGCACATCTCGGGGCCTATGGACGGATGAAACCCGGCCTGAAAACCGCAAGTGATCAAGTTGCGCTATGGCGTGCGATCGCTGACGGGGTGGTTGATATAATCGAATCTGACCATGCACCACACACCCGCGCTGAAAAAGACAGTGACGCACCGCCGTACGGTGTTCCCGGTCTTGAAACCACGTTGCCATTAATGTTGCAGGCTGTTTACGAAGGTCGGTTGTCGCTCGAGCAACTCATTCCAATGGTGACAACGACTGTACATAACACTTTCGGGCTACGTGTGCCGCCAGAAACATATACAGAGGTTGATTTAACAGCAACATTCACCGTTCAGGGCAAGCACATGCACGGTAATTGCAAGTGGACGCCCTTCGAAGGTATGCCAGCACGCGGCCGTGTGCAAGGTGTATGGATTCGTGGAAAACGGGCTTTTGACGGTGAGCAGATACTGGTAGAACATGGCTTCGGACAACAGATATTGTAAAGCACTCATGATCACTTTTGGCATAGCGGTATCGTCTCAAGGAATGTATTGGCGTTTTGCAGATGTGTTTCCCACTTTTCATCGCTCATACGCTTGAGATGGCTGGTCATCACCGCCAGGCGAGGATTACTCTCGAAAAACGACCGATGTTTATGAATAAACCGCCAGTAGAGCCCATCCCAGACAGGCATCCAATCCCCTTTGCTGTAACTACTCATTTTGCGTACGTAATTTGATGAACTGATATAGGGTTTAGTCGTCATCAAGCCACCGTCAGCATATTGACTCATGCCATAGACGTTCGGCACCATAACCCAGTCATAAGCATCAATAAACATTTCCATAAACCAACGGTAAACGACGTCAGGGTGAATTTCACACAGAACCATAAAATTGCCAAGTAGCATCAGGCGCTCAATGTGATGTGCGTAGGCGTAGCGACGTGCCTTCTCAATAGCATCATCAATTGGCAAAATGCCCGTCTCTGCCTGGTACCAGCGCTCGTCTAAGTCACGATTCTGGTTGAAAAAGTTCGTTGTGCGCTGTGTGACACCGTCCAGTACATACACGGCTCGCATAAATTCACGCCAGCCAATGAGCTGCCGGACAAAACCCTCGAGTGAAGCCAGGCGAACATCGTTTTCTGCTGCATACTCAAGCGCTGCCTCGGTGACTTCTATCGGGGAGAGCAACCCAATATTGATAGATGAACTCAGCATAGAGTGAAATAGAAAAGGGTCTACTGTTGTAATCGCATCTTGATAGGTACCAAAATGGTCGAGTTTTTGCTGTAAGAATTGATGCAGCAATGACAAAGCACCGTCACGATCAATAGGATAGAAAAAATGTGCCGTCGTGCCGGGGTTATCCGGGAAGTGTTTTTCAACGTAGTCACGCGCCGCTTGCACATAGTCGTCATTGTTGTAAGCCGGGGGATGTTCTGGCAACACGTCCTGCTGTCCTTTTTTGAACTTCTCCCGGTTATCTGCATCAAAGCTCCACTTGCCGCCAACAGGTTCGGCTGCACTATCCACTAAAATGCCGAGCTTCTTGCGCTGTTCGACGTAAAAGTCAGCATGATAATATTTCTTTTTATCTGCGAAGAAGTCACGTACTTCTCCAACCGAGTTGATAAAGTTCGGGCTTTCATACCAAACCAGTTCATAGTCAAAGCGCTTGACGTAACGACGAATACGGCGTTCTAGCATGTAGTCCGTGGGGTCTACCACATGTAATTCATGAATGTCGCGCTCTGCCAATATCTTGAATACAGCGTCTGGGCTATCCAATTCACCGTATTCAAGATACAGGACTGAGTAGCCTGTCATCATGTCGTTAATGTAGCGTTTCATCGAAACACGATGTAACAGCAGTTTTTGTTTGTGAAAGCGTGCCGGATAACTGGGATCACCAAAGAACAGCGTATCTTCGATGAATACGTGTAAACGATCAGCCGCAACAACTGGATGCGGACGATAAAGTTGGTGCGGGTAAATTAAGCTGGCGATAGACATAGGCAGCACTCCACATGGCATACAGAATTGATTTTCAGCAGATATATCTACAATGCCATGCTGACTTAAATGCAACAGAGGTACCTGCACAGAGTCCCCTTAGCCTGGTGACAACGCTGTGCTACACTTGCACAGATGCTTGCTTGTCAAGCTCAGAAAAATTCGGTACTTTTACAGCGGTGTAAATCTAGGGAAGCCTGTCAGAAAAATGAAAATCCTACTGGTTGAGGATGACGTAACACTCCGTAAAACACTAGTTTTTAACCTTGAAAAAGAAGGTTATGAAGTCATTGAAACAGGAGAAGGGGGCGAAGCGCTGACGCTGGCCCGTGAACACACACCCGATTTGATTGTGCTTGATGTGATGATTCCGACACTGGATGGGCTCTCAGTATGTCGCATCTTGCGGAATGAATCGGATGTACCGATTGTGATGCTAACAGCACGTGATGGTGAAGTTGATCGGATTATCGGTCTTGAAACGGGTGCCGACGACTATATCGTGAAACCGTTCAGCCTGGGCGAATTTCTGGCGCGAGTCCGTGCTGTATTGCGCCGTGCGCCCTCAAAACGTAGTGCGCCAGATAAGTTGCAATCTGGTGACCTTACGCTGGACTTGATCGCACGCAAAGCGACGTTCAATGATGAAGAAATCCGGCTGACGCATAAAGAATTTGACCTTATGGCAGCCTTGATGCGCAATAAGGGGGCCGTGCTTTCTCGTGACTTGCTCCTGGAACGTGTCTGGGGATATGAATACAGTGGCCAGAGCAAAACGGTGGACGTGCATGTGCGTTGGTTGCGTGAAAAAATTGAGGAAGACCCGTCTAGCCCCAAACGTATCGTAACTGTTCGTGGTGTGGGGTATCGGTTCGAGGAGTAGTAGTGCTAACTTTTATAGCAATCGTAGCCATCATCGCTGCAATAGGGATGGGGTGCCTATATTATATTGAGCGTAAAAACCGACTTTCCTGTCAACAAAATGTAGTAAACGCTCAACGCGAAGTCGACGCCCTGCGTACGCAATTCCAGCGTGCCCGTGAAACCGAAAAGGCCCTCATCAACGCCATTGATGATGGGCTTATTCTCTTAGATGCCTCCCAGAAAATTATTATGGTAAACGCCAAAGCGGGCGAATTCACTGAAGGTGATTTGGTCGGAGAAACACTCATTGCGGCATTACGTCATGCTGGTATTGACCAGATGTTGCAGGAAGTGATTCGTGGTAATGATGATTTTTCGGAACAACTTATCGAATTCGACGAACTAACGAAACTCAGCGTTCGAATTCAACGGTTTGATACAAATAACGGCGAAAACTATATTATGATCCTGCGCGACGTGACGGCACTGAAGCGTGCGGAACGAGCGCGGCGCGATATGGTCTATTTCCTTACGCACGACCTCAAAACACCCATCACAGTTGCACAACTGGTCGCCGAAACCATTGACGATGAGACATTCTACAAGTCCATGAGCAAAAAGTATCGCCGCCTGTATCGTGACAAACTGAACGATTTGCGCCAGCAACTTGGCCAGATGTCCCAACTGGTACAAGAAATGCAGGACCTCTATCGCATCGAATCTGGTCAACTCCCGATCCTCGCAAAACCAACCCCTATTCTGGAACCTATTCGCGAAGGAATGCAACAACTTACCTCGCTTGCCGAAGATAAGGAACAAGAACTTATCATTGATGTCGATGAGACGATTGTCGCTCTCATTGACGCTGGCAAAATTCAACGTGTGATCAACAATATTGCCCATAACGCGATCAAATACACGCCACAGGGCGGGAAAATCACGATCAGCGCTGAAGAGGATGACTCAACCGTAACGATTGCAATCAAAGATACTGGTGTCGGCATCTCTAAAGACGAACTTCCCCGTATTTTTGAACGGTTCTTTCAGGTTGACCGTGCTCGTAATGATGGCAGTGCAGGGCTTGGGCTGGCTATTGCCAAACACATCATCCGCAAACATGGTGGCGAGATATGGGCAGAAAGCGAAGAAAACCAGGGTACCACTTTCTTCTTCAAGCTCTATAAGGACACGATTGATTAAATTCGATTAACAATTTAACAGCCAAAACTTAAAGCTACATTTCATATGGCTTTATCTCCGCGCGTTAACATGTCGCAGTCTCGTTAATCTTTACATTTCTTCCTGAGGAGGAAAGAACAAACATATGCGTAAGTCTACTTTTACTAAAGTTCTGGCTTTGGTGCTGCTGATGGCAGTTGCTGTCGTCCCCGGCGCCTTCGCCCAGGAAGGTACTGTTGTTGATATCGTTGTTGAAAGCGAAGATCACACAGTCCTGGAAGATGCAGTTGTTGGTGCAGGTCTTGCCGAAGCACTGTCTGCTGAAGATGCTGAATTCACCGTCTTCGCGCCGACCGATGCTGCTTTCGGTGAAATCGAATCCTTCGTGCTCGATGCTGTTGTTGCTGATCCCGAAGGTCTGCTGACCACGCTGCTGACCTACCACGTTGTTGAAGGCCGCGTCCTTTCCGGTGACCTGGCTGAAGGCTGCCAACAAGTTCCGACCCTCCAGGGTGGCGAACTGACGGTCTGCAACGACATGGGTATAGTGACTGTAAACAGCGCGAACGTTACCGCTGCTGACCTCGAAGCTGGCAACGGTGTTGTTCACGTTATCGACGCTGTTGTGATTCCTCCGATCGAACTGCCCGACATCGACCCGATCGAAGTTGAAGGTGACATCATCACCGCTGGTAGCTCCACCGTTGGTCCGTTGACCATTGCTATTGCAAGCCGCTGGGAAGATGACGGCGCTCAGAACGTGCCAACTGTTGACATCGTCGGTACCGGTGGTGGTTTTGAACGCTTCTGCGAATCTGCTGAAACTGACGTCAGCAACGCTTCCCGCACGATCCGTGAAAGCGAAGTTGAAGCTTGCCAGGCAAACGGCCGCGACCCGATCGAATTCCGCGTTGGTAGCGACGGTATGGCCGTCACCGTTAGCGCTGAAAACGACTTCGTGACCGAACTGACCAGTGAAGAACTGATCGCCATCTTTCGCCTCGAAGTTGAAACCTGGAACGAAATCAACAGCGAATGGCCAGAAGAACCCATCCAGCTCTACAGCCCCGACGAAGCTAGCGGTACCTTTGACTTCTTCGTTGAAGTTGTTCTGGACGAAGACGAAGATGCTGCACAGGCACTGCTGAACGCTTCCGAAAACAACTCGCGTGACGAAATCCTGGTTGAAGGTATCACCGGCAGCCAGTTCGCTATCGGCTACTTCGGCTATTCTTACTACGTGGAAAACGCTGACATCCTGAACATCGTTGCAATCGACGGTGTTGTCCCCAGATCCCAGAGCGTTGAAGACGGCTCCTACCTGCTGGCTCGCCCGCTGTTCATCTACAGCACTGCTGAAATTATGCAGGAAAAGCCACAGGTTGCTAGCTTCATTGCCTACTACCTGAACAACGTCAACGATGTCATCGGTGAAGTTGGTTACTTCCCGGCTTCTAACGATGCATTGAACCTGGCTAAGCTCAAGTGGCTGATCGCTACCAGCTAGTCAATACTCGTTGAACATTCAGTTTTAAATCATCTGGGGGGAGAGCAATCTCTCTCCAGATTTTTGTCAGAAGCGCCCCTAGCAATATATTTTTAGAGAGACTTTAACAATGGCTACGAACGAAGTGCTTCAAGGCACAGTATCACCTTCCATTAAAGAATCTATCAAACAAAGAGTACGTCCCGGCGAAACTGTTATCGGTGGTATTCTGTTTTTCTGTGGAATCGTATCGATCTTCACGACCATTGCGATTATGGTTGTACTTGGACGAGAATCGCTGAATCTATTCACCAGTGAACAGTGTGTTGAAGCATCATACTTGAGTAGTGGTGAACGCTGTTCGAATGTCTCTATCACTGAATTTTTTACACAGACCACATGGACCCCAGGTGGGTTGCGCTTTGGTGTGTTACCACTGGTCCTCTCTACGCTCATTACGTCAGCACTTGCGATGTTGGTCGCAATTCCACTTGGGCTCGGTGCAGCCATATACCTCAGTGAATATGCTCAACCACGTGTACGACGAACATTGAAGCCAATTCTTGAAATTCTTGCAGGTATTCCGACGGTCGTGTACGGGTTCTTTGCGTTGAGCTTTATGACGCCAGTGCTGCGCGATATTTTTACCGAATATGCTATCCCAACCGTATTTAATATGCTTTCTGCAGGGCTCGTCGTTGGCATTATGGTTTTGCCGCTGATGGCATCGATGTGTGAAGATGCACTAAACGCTGTACCGCGTGCGCTGCGAGACGGGTCATTTGGGCTTGGTGCTACCAAGCTAGAAACCACTGTAAAGGTGGTACTGCCAGCAGCATTATCTGGTGTGATTGCAGCGATGATCATCTCCGTATCGCGTGCAGTTGGCGAAACGATGATTGTAACGATTGCAGCGGGGTCCGGTGTGAACTTCACACCTATTCCCTTCGAGTCAGCGGAAACGATGACAGGGCACATTGCACGTATTTCTAGTGGCGACATCAGTTACAACTCAATTGAATACAATAGCCTCTTTGCGATTGGGCTTGTGCTGTTCATGATCACGTTGATATTAAACATTTTAGGTCGTAGTCTCGTGCAAATATTCCGTGAGGAATACGAATAAAAGGGGGGAAAATTGGATACAGCAGCGCTTGTATTCTTTGTAATAGCTGTCATCGCACTGACTGATATTGGCACAATCTCTGCACCCCTTGTGCTAGCTCGCAAGGGCTATAATCCACGCAGAGGGCTTTACATTGGTGCCGCCGTAGGTCTGGTATGTGGTATCGTTGGGCTATTTGTATTGAAACCATTGCTATATATACCATTGCAGGCTTCTGAGTCTGTCGTTGCATCTGTGCTTGACCAGGAACATGAGATTATAGATGCACAATGGAATGAAGATGGTTCACGCCTGGTTGCCTGGACAGAAGAAGACAATATCCGTATCTGGTCATTAACCGCCATCAATTCACCAGATAATTATGGGTATACTGGCGACTCATTACACAATGTCGCCTGGAGCCCGAACGAGCGGCAATTTCTCGCCTGGGGTGAAAGCAGCGAGATTGAGCTGTGGGCAACGGTTGATGATGAACAACCGCGTTACATTATGGAACATGACGGACGTGTAATTGATGCTATGTGGGTCGAAAGCGACGAAAGCGCTCGTGTGCTGACATGGACTGACAATAACTCAATTTATGTCTGGAACACAGATGTTAACCTCGACTTACCACTTGTTTTGCGGTCCGAAGATGAGCTAATTACGGCCGTCTGGGATTCTGAAGACGAGCGCATCCTCGCGTGGTATGCAGACGACACGGTTCGTGTGTGGAATACAGTAGAACCAGCAGCGGGGCAGCGTGTTTCGACCACTGACGAGGCATTGCAAAGACTTCCGTTCCTGGCACTGGAAGTTGATCACAATTTACCCGCCGATAATGCGGGGTTACGCACTGGTGATCGCGTGATTCGCATTAATGAAGCCAGCTTTGTCCTCGATCAACTTTTGCTTGAAAATGACATCAATGCCGCTGAACTATCGGTGCAAGATGTGAACCGGGCACTGAGCGATACGCTAGAAGCGCGCCTTGTGGCCCAGTTTGAAGAATTGCAAGCCGCTTCTGCTGATGTCATGGAAGTTGAAGTCCTACGCAACGGTGAAACAATTACCGCCGATGTGCGCATTCCACTTCCAAGCAGTCCCGCAGACATTATTGAATTTGCTGACCTGGGCTTCGAACTCGTCTATGTCCCCGAAAACCCACGTGTGCTTTCCATCGGGCAATTTGAAAGCGATGTCTTCCACCCACCATGGAGCCCAGAGCGTGACCTTATTTTGACGTGGGCACAGGATGACGCCGTACAGGTCTATGATGTCACTGAACTGCAAACGCCTGTCCTATCGCTTCCTTATAGTAGTAATGTCGACATTCAAGGCGCAATCTGGGGTGACAATAACGATGAGATTGTACTTTGGACGGCAGATGACGCCTTCGCCTGGAACCTGGACGATGACAACGCTGGCAATCGCTCTATAGTTTCCAACAGCCCGGCCAGTGACGCAGGTATGCTCATTGAGATTGAAGATGATAGCGCAGCAGCTATGGCCGGCTTGCAATCTGGTGATGTCTTGCGCAGTGTTGAAGGCACTCCCATTGATGTTGCCACGATCATTGAAACTAATGGTATCACGGGTGAAGATACACGCGACTTTGATCGCGCCATCACCCCGATCGTGATCGACATTCTGGCACGTTCGTTGACACAGGCAACACTCAATGGTGACGCGACAGTTTCGCTTGAAATCCTGCGCAACAATGAGACTCAGACCATTGATGTTGCAGTCCCTGAAACACCTGCTCTGTTCCCGAGCCTTGCATTACCGCTCATCAACATTGAGAGCTTTGGGGTTGAACTGAGCTATATTAGCCAGAATCCACGCCGTTTACCGATTGAAGCCTCGGTTGTCAACGCAGCAGTCAGTTCTGAAAACAATTATATCGCGTTGTTGACAGTTGATAGCGGATTGACACTCTGGAGTCTTCAAACAGACGGTGATCCTATCAACCTTAGTGAATTCACCAATGCCAGTTGGAACGAAGAAGGAACACATTTGCTTGTTTGGGCAGATGAAGGAACTCAGGTACAGGTGTTCGATACAGCGGATATAAGTAATCCCGAAGTACTTGATGTTGGGCGCTCAATCTCTACGATAGAATGGTCGCCTAACAGTGAAATGTTCTTCATCGAAAAAGAAAATCGGGAATTAACGGTCTGGAACATCAATGACCTGACGGTGGAAGAACAGGATATTCAACCGGATTCCAGCATCCTTGAAACCATTTGGAGTCCAGAGGCTGATGCCGCTCAAATTCTCACCTATCTTGATAATGGTACATTAACGATTTGGTCGTTGGTAGAAGACAGCGAGAACATTACAACCGATGTCAACTCTGAAGTCACATTCGCTGATGACATCAACTTCAGCTATTCAATCGACTTTGATAACGATACGGGCATTCTCCCGCTTCGCTTCGATCTGAGTGGTGCCCGCACCCCGGAATTAGAATTCGTCCGTGCGCTAATGGCAGGGCTTGTAACGTATTTTGGCGGGCTGTTGCTGCTGAAACTGGTCTGGCGTCTGCTGCCAGCGCGTGTTGGTACCTCAGACAATGAAGTTGGTAATGCACCCGATATGCGGCAGAATACGATAGCACGTGGTATTCGTGGTCGTGTCATTCAGTATCACTACTCCATCGCAATCGTTGTAGGTATCGTCGCACTGTCATCCCTGATGTGGAACGTTATCAAAGACACGTTCACATTGTCAGCCGTATCAAATACAGTTGATCCAATGACTTTAACGGATGATCGGCCCTTGTCTGAACTGGACGCAGAAGAACTGAGCCTCATTCTTAGTGATGAAGTTCGCGCGCGTCGTTTACGGACGCTGATTCAAGAAAATGTTTGGGGTGTTGACAACGCCGTAGCTGCTGAAGTTCAATATGACCGCCTGTCTGAGACGTCGCTGGGAGACCTCATTCCTGGAGGAGATCGTATTTCGGATGACATCGAATTCCAGAATTTGAACGAACATCCAACCGTCATGCGTGACCTGCTCACCTTCAACGTGGAGCCTGAAATTTTGCATCGCCTGGCTGCAATCAGTGAGATGGATCGAGATGATCTGGCCGACATGCTGCTCTCAATTACAACACCAGAACGACAGGTAGAGATTATCACCGAGCAGAATTTCTGGGGCGACCTCACAAACCCAGATGTACAGCCATACGAGCCTGAAGCGCTTGCAGGTGGCCTGAATCTTCAACAACTGCCTCCTGAAGGCATCACCTACGACACCCTCGCCGAATATCCGGCTGTACTCGAAGATGCGCTTCGCTCCGAAGGTCAGGGCAATCTGTCGCGCGGTGCCTTTGAAGATGTCTTGATGGCTGAACTTGATAGACTCGTGAGTGCTGAACGATCTGAGCTAGTAACGTTGTTGCTGGACACCATTTCTGCAAATCAAGCACGTGACATTTTGATTGAACTCGAAATCCTCTTTGAACCAGAAGAAACAGATGGTTTTGTGTTCACACCAGATGTTTTGCAAGAACGGTTGGCACTAGAAACTGCTCCATCCGAAGGTGTGCTTTACGATGAAATCGGGGAAAACCGTGAACTCATGGCGGCTGCTTATGGGAACGAAGCACTGATCGCCACGCTGTTGTTCCATAATATTGTGCTTGAGCAAGTCTACGACTTTGACACCAGCGACTATCGGGAAGACAATATTCGTTCTTTGACGGCACCTGTTGGTACGCCACAGAGCATCTTGAATCGTAACGTCGCAGAGATTATTATCTCCAGCGAATTCCATACCCCCGACCGCAATCGCGAAATCGTACGCATTTACGCCTGGGGTGCCGATCTACAAACGGTCCGCGACGTCTCTTCTGAACCATTGATGGAAGTTTCCGATATGGTGAACCCGCCACAGGTGCCGGATGATCTAAACTTCAATTCGATTTCCGAATCCCCTGAAGCTGCGCGCTATATCTTGCTTGAGAACCTCAACCGTACCGATATTGAAACACTTGTGATTGCTGAAGTGGTACAGCCGCGTGTTGTTGCAACGTGGTCGCTTGACCAACTCATCATCCGAGAACTTGGGCTCAGCAATTCGATTGACGAGGAGCTTGAAATTATCAACGAGGAGGGTCGTGAACGTGCCGAACAAGACGATAGCCTTGTCTGGAACGATGCTGAACTGGAGTTCCGTTCATGGCTAACGCTCAACTTCCTGCGCCGTACCCTGAGCGCGAATGCTGAAATTACAGGGATGCGTAACGCAATTTTGGGTACCGCCTTTGTAATCTTCATCACCATCCTTGTTGCATTCCCAATTGGCATCGGGGCAGCAATTTATCTCGAAGAATACGCCGACAAAAGCATGATTAACCGGATCATCCAAACCAATATCGACAATCTAGCAGGGGTGCCGTCAATCATCTACGGGCTGTTAGGGGTTGCGTTATTTGTACGAGCGCTTGAACCGTTAACCAGTGGTCAAATTTTCGGTTATAGCGATGAATTAACCGCAAATGGGCGTACTATTCTGTCAGCCTCATTGACAATGGCACTGCTCATTCTGCCGATTATTATCATCAATTCACAGGAAGCCATCCGTGCGGTGTCGCAATCTATCCGTAATGCAAGCTACGGACTGGGTGCAACACAATGGCAGACCATCTGGAACCATGTGTTGCCATACTCGATCCCGGGTATTTTGACCGGCACTATTCTGGCTATGTCACGCGCTATTGGTGAAACGGCACCATTGATTGTGGTTGGGGCAGCAACATTCATCGTTCAAGACCCAGACGGCCCGTTCTCGAAGTTTACCGCACTGCCTATCCAGATTTATTCATGGACAGGCCAACCACGTGATGCAGATAAAGCTGTGGCGGCGGCGGCGATCATCGTTCTCCTC
Source organism: Anaerolineae bacterium (assembly GCA_034437655.1). Classification (GTDB taxonomy): domain Bacteria; phylum Chloroflexota; class Anaerolineae; order Aggregatilineales; family J027; genus J027. Next base: position 59,401 of record DAOTTU010000092.1, on the reverse strand, counting down.
GCTATTCTACTAACCCTCAATTCAATTGCCGTCTTCTTCCGCAACCGCGCTGAGATTAGAACAAGGAGCTAACTAACCATGACTGATGCACCGCAAACACAACAGGCAACTGCACCAGCAGCAACCAGTACGAGCAAACATAACGAGTTTGCTCTTGAAGCACAGAATGTCAGCATTTTTTATGGTGACTTCAAGGCTGTGACCGATGTTTCAATGAAAATTCAGCACAAGAAAATCACCGCCCTGATCGGACCTTCTGGTTGTGGTAAGAGTACGCTGCTACGTACATTTAACCGCATGAACGACTTCGCGGGTGCCCGCACCGAAGGCGCAGTGATGTTCCAGGGGCAGAACCTATATGACCAGTATGTAGACCCCGTTGAAGTCCGTCGCCGTATTGGGATGGTGTTCCAGAAGCCAAACCCGTTCCCCAAAAGCATTTACGATAACGTAGCTTATGGGCCGCGTATCCAGGGTGTTCGCAAGAAATCCGAGCTTGATGACATCGTTGAACGCAGCCTTGTGCAAGCTGCCCTGTGGGATGAAGTGAAAGACAAGTTGCGCCAGGGGGGGCTTGCCCTTTCTGGTGGTCAGCAGCAACGCCTGTGTATTGCACGTGCTGTGGCTGTTGAGCCGGAAATTCTGCTGATGGATGAACCATGCTCTGCGCTGGACCCCATTGCAACCTTGCGAATCGAAGAACTGATGCGTGAATTGCAAGAAAAATACACCATCGTCATCGTGACGCACAACATGCAGCAGGCCGCGCGTGTTTCTGACTATACTGCGTTTATGCTGGTGAATGACCAGCGTTCTGGTACACTGGTAGAGTTTGACCTGACCGAAAAAATCTTCACAAACCCATCAGATAACCGTACGGAAGACTATGTAACGGGGCGTTTTGGCTAGACCGACAGGGACAAGCCACGCCACTTTGGTTAAAGATAAACACGTAGATTCCAATAGTGTGCCCTGTCACGCAGGGCATACTTTGTTCTCTGGTCCAGTATGATTCATCACAGAGAATGTTAGCTAAGGGTAGTTCAACTGGTGAAAGTAGTCGCAATGCCGCCTAACAACTTTTTCCGTTCAAGGAGTAGCCTTGACCGTGACTTGATGGCACTGCGCGACAATGTGCTGCGGCTTTCTAGTCTTGTCGATGTCGCCATCCAGCAGTCGTTACGTGCGCTACGCTATCAAGACATTGGATTGGCACATCAGATTGTTGATGACGATGCACGCATCAATCGGTTGCGCTATCAGATTGAAGAAGATGCTTATCAACTCATTGCACGGCAACAACCGACTGCCCGCGACCTGCGGGGTATCATCGCCTCCATCCATATTGCTATTGAGCTTGAACGCATTGGAGACTATGCATCTGGCATTGCTACCCTTGTTATTCAGATGTCGAATGATGCCGTGTTGAAACCACTTGTGGACATTCCGCGCATGGTCGACATTTCGCGGCAGATGTTACGTTCTGCGCTCAATGCCTACTTGCACTGGGATGAAGATCAGGCACGCAAGACCATTGCCCGCGACCAGGAAATTGATGTGCTAGACGACCGTGTCTACCATGAATTGATTGATGTGATGGTTGATGACAAAAGCAAAATCGGGCGTGCAACTTTCATGCTATGGATTTCGCATAATATCGAACGTATTGGCGACCGCATCACCAATATCTGCGAACGAACGATTTATATGGTGACGGGTGAAATCTATCAGGGGCGAAGCCTGCGTGCATTGCACGATGCTGACATCGACGATGAGGACGATGAAGATTAACACAGCATGTCACTTTGAACGGTCTTTCGCATTATTTTAAATATCTGTGGCAGATGGCAAGCCACCAAGCGGTTCTGCTGCTAGCACGGCTCGCCGAATAGCTGTCGCCAGCACTTCAGCGGCAAAACTACCCACAATATTGACATCTACCGCACCAAGCTCGCCGGTCGCCAGTGCAAAAACCGTATCCCCATCAAACAATGTATGCACTGGACGAATTGCACGTGCGAGTCCATTTTGCGCCAATTCTGCAACTTTGTTGGTTGCTTGCTTGGTGAGTGTTGCATTGGTTGCCACTATTGCCAGTGTTGTATTGGTGCCAGCCGTAGGGGTTGAAATGTGCGTTTGCAGTACCTTGAGACTATCAGCAAAGGTTTTACCGTGTGGTGGGGTGCGGGTGCCACCCAGTATTTGCCCGGTTTCACTGAGAACATCTCCCAGTGCGTTGACCACAGCCAGTGCTGCGATAATAAGCCCGTCTTGCAAATGTAGTGCATACGTCCCGATACCAGCTTTACACGCGAATTCCATCCCCGCCAATTTCCCAATGCTTGCACCAATCCCCGCACCGATATTACCCTCCCTGACGGGTGTCGTAGACGCATTGTCTGCTGCCGCGTAGCCCATCTGTTGATCTGGGCGTGTCTGGAAGCTACCCAATCCCAGATCAAAAATCACCGCAGCAGGCACAATAGGCACCACCCCAAGCCCGACATCGTGCCCAATACCACGTTCTTCAAGAAACCGCATTACACCCGTAACCGTTGCCAGCCCATAGGCGCTACCTCCAGTTAAAACGATAGCGTTTACATGCTCAACCCGCCGCGATGGTCGCAACAGGTCTGTTTCATGGGTACCGGGTGCGCCGCCGCGTTGATCAATACCACCAACTGTCTGTGGTGGGCAAAGCACGACTGTACACCCCGTTAGCGCTTCCTCATCATGCATATGGCCAACCTGGATGCCCTTGATTGCAGTCAGCGTGTAATTTTTGGAAACCTGCGCAAGTTCAGACATTATTCCTCCTGTTTGTGCTGTTACAATATTCTGCGGATTGAATCTGATGACTTTATTGGGAGAGCAACTCAATGCTTTTAGCAATTGATGTCGGCAATACAAATATCGTTTTTGGTATTCACGACGGTACAGTGTGGGTACAGCAATGGCGGATTCAAACTGTACCAAACCGAATGCCAGACGAATACGCCGTAATGTTCCAGAGTCTACTGGGCCATGATGCTCAACTTGAGCTATCCAATTTTAATCAAGTGATTATCTCCAGCGTAGTACCCCAACTCACTGCTGGACTGACCGATATGATTTACAGGCGCAGTAGCAAAATGCCCCTTATTCTCACCAACGCACTTGATCTCGGTATACAAATTGACACAGAAGCCCCCGAGCGCGTCGGGGCAGATATATTGGCTGATTGTGTCGCCGCTTATGCCCAAAGTCAGTCAGCCAGCATTGTTGTCGATTTTGGTACCGCAACAACCTTCACGGCAATGTCTGAAGATGGGGTGATGCGCGGGACCGCGATTGCAGCCGGGCTTGGTATCACCATTGATGCACTGGTTAGCCAGACAGCACAGTTGCCCCAAATTGAGCTTTCACCACCACCATCAATCATTGCTCGCAATACGATTCACGCAATGCAAGCCGGATTGGTGGTAGGATACGTGGCGATGGTCGAAGGTATGATTAACCGCATCCAAAACGAGATGCATAACCACCCTCGCATTATTGCAACTGGTGGGCTTTCATCAATCATTGCTCCGCTAACAGATATTTTTGACACCGTAGACCCGTGGCTCACGCTAGAGGGTTTACGCCTTATCGTTGAGCGCAATACGTGACGCAACATATTCAATGATTTGCGCACTAATAACGGCTTTACTTGCCAGCTTGAGAGCAGTTTGTGTACCATCGTCTGCTAGAATCGTAACGCGGTTTGTATCAACGGCGAAACCTGCATCGTTCGCGAGAATATCATTCACAACAATAAAATCGAGGCCCTTTCGCTGTAGTTTTGTGGTGGCGTTGGTGATCAAATCCTGAGATTCTGCGGCAAAACCAACACATACTAAGGGCCGGCCACCTGTCAAACGTTGCGCCTTAACTTCTAACAAAATGTCTGGGTTTTGCACCAACTCAATCGCTCTCAGGTCCTCTTGTGACTTCTTAATCTTCTGCTCGGCGCGAGTAGTGGGGCGGAAATCTGCGACGGCCGCCGCCATGAATAACACATCTGCGTTCGGGACAGCTTGTTGTACAGCAGCATTCATTTGCTGTGCTGTTTCGACATGAATCAGCTCTACGCCAACTGGAATCGGCAACGCATCTGTTGTTGAAATCAATGTTACACTGGCACCAGCATCAATAGCCGCCTGCGCCAATGCAAAGCCCTGTTTCCCGCTAGACCGATTCGTGATGTATCGCACCGGGTCCAGCGGTTCGCGGGTGCCACCGGCTGTTACAATAACATGCCGTCCAGCAAGTTCACCTTGTACACCCAACGCCCGCCGAATACTCCCGATGAGCGTAACCGTGTCTGGCAATCGACCTTTCCCTGTGAGCCCAGAAGCAAACCGTCCTACTTCCGGCTCAATAACCGCTACACCTCGCGACTTCAGCAGTTCCACGTTCGCCTGCGTCGCCCGTTGCTCGTACATGCCAGCATCCATTGCAGGTGCAACCAGCAGCGGACACCTCACCGCAAGGGCTGTCACAGATAATAAGTCATCAGCTAATCCATGGGCGAGCTTGGCAAGTGTGTTAGCCGTGGCCGGTGCGATCAGCATCAAGTCTGCGCTTTCTGCGATTCCGACATGTGCTATATGCGTTGGCAGACCACCAGCCCCGTCAGCCTCCCACAGATCAGTATATACAGGACGCCCCGTCAATGCCTGAAACGTTAATGGCGTGATGAACCGTTGTGCCGCTGTTGTCAAAACCGCATCAATATCTGCCCCCGCCTGCGTGAGCTTGCTGGCAAGGTCGGCAGCTTTATAGGCGGCAATACTTCCCGAGACCGCGAGTACAATGCGTTTATTTTTTAGCAATGCAATGGGTTCCATTATTCAAGCTCAAAAACATGCTGAATTTCAGGGGCACCATATTCGGCTTGTCCCGTTCTTACAAAGAGGTTGTCCAAAATTTGAACTTCTCCACTGGAATGCGTGTGCCCGCATAAAACCGTCACAATGGTATCGGGGTGCTGTGGTACGATTTCCAGCAACACATCGCCGACTGCCTTGCATGCAAAATGCGGTAGATAGGGATCATCATCTGTGGGGGTGTTGCCCATATACCAGGTTGCTTCCTGGAAGGGCGGCATGTGCAACAACACGACTACTTGATCATAGCGCTCCATCGCTTGTGGCAAATAGCGCCGGATATGGCGTGCAGCGTAGTCGCCCAGACGGTTCAACTTTTTCAGCAATGCTTCGCCTTGCGAATCCATCAAGTCACGAATGAGCAGGTAGTCTTGCAAAATAACAGATGACGTCAAGAAGTCACCATAACGCCCATCTGACCACCCATCATGACCAATCAACCCTATGGAAGGCGTCAATTCTACAATCCCCATAGAAGGTAACCATCGCAAGTAACGTGACTGCTTGCTTATCTGCTCAATAGAGGAGCGTACATTCGCAATCGTTTTGCGGTAGTAGTCATGATTTCCCAACACAAAATAAATTGGAACCCGCACCCGATTCGCCATTTGCCGCAGCGTTTCCGTTAGGTTGCTTTCATCAATATCACCAGTAAGCAAGATGGTATCTGGCGTGCGCGCAACAATATCGACTAAAAACGCTTCGTACTGCGCTTCAGAAACCGTTTCAATATGAATATCCGTTAACCATAAAGCACGTTTGTACATCATTTGACAATTTTCTGACCAGCATAAAGGAAGTAAATAAGCAACTACACAAAATACAAAACGCCTGACAATAACCTGCCAGGCGTCCGTTGGAAAGTAACGCAGGCGTTACTCTATGTCACCTTTTAGAATTTTCTGCACTGTCGTGAGTAGTTCGACGGCTTGGGCTTTTGGCCGCTGGAATGCATTCCGGCCCATGATCGAACCAAACCCGCCGCCGTCACGAATGGCACGGATTTCATCGTACACGGCTTCGTCGCTGTCTTTCTTTGCGCCGCCAGAGAAGATCACCACACGACGACCATTGAAGCTACTCTGCACCACGTGCTGCACACGTTCTGTCAATGTGTCGCGTGCAATGCCTTGAGCGTCATACACTTTCCTGGCTGCTGAAAGTGCAATCGTTTCGTTCGGCAACTTCACTTTGATGATATGCGCACCAAGTTGTGCTGCAATTTGCGCAGCGTAGGCGATGACGTCGAGCGCGGTTTCATTGCTTTTTTCGGTTAAATCACTACCACGAGCATAGGCCCACATTACGAAGACAAGACCTGCACGTTTTGTCTCCAGAATCAACTGCCGTGCCTGTTCATACAGCAGACGACGATCAAATGTGCCAGGGTAAATCGTGTACCCAACACCCACACACCCCAACCGCAGCGCATCTTCGACGGTAGATGTCAATGCACCCAGTGGGTTCTTCTCATCATGCAATACGTCGTGGCTGTTTGCTTTCAAGATCAGTGGAATTTCGCCAGCATAGTCAGCCGCCACTGCTTCGAGAAAACCGAGTGGTGCAGCATAGGCATTGCAGCCCGATTCAATCGCTAATTCGATGTGATAGCGCGGATCATAACCGTCAGGGTTGGGACCAAAGCTACGGCCGGGACCATGTTCAAAGCCCTGGTCTACAGGCAAAATAACCATTTTCCCTGTGCCAGCAAGGTTGCCCGTATTCAGCAGACGGGACATGTTCGTGAGCGTACCAGGATTATCGCTGCGGTACCAGCTCAGAATTTCTTTAACGCGGTCCGTATTGGTACCAGAAATAGCTTCGCGTACAGAATTCAGCATTCAGGTATCTCCTTCATTGTAAAACTGCGTACTGTAACCATACTTTACCGCAAAGCAAGCAGATTAAACAACAACTATCATCAGGCATATTTACAAATTGAGAGTACCCGGTGTGCAAAACACATTCCTTGTCGTGCAAGATACACGACAATCAACATGACAAAAACTGTTACCATAGCAGACGAGGGGTTGTCATAACCGTGGAACTTATAGCACCCTATTGACGTATATCTAGAGTAGAAACCATACCTCGCCAAAGTAAGGAAGGAACAATACCTTATGTCAGAACAAGTTGTTCTGCAGACCGAAAACGTGACCAAAGAGTACAAAATGGGACAGGTGACGGTTCATGCGCTCCGTGGTGTCTCAATGACTGTCAAAGCGGGTGAACTGCTTGGTATCATCGGGCCCTCTGGTAGCGGGAAATCAACGCTACTTGGTCTCATTGGTGGTCTGGACACACCAACTAACGGTCGTGTGATTATTGACGGCGTTGACGTTACCAACATGGATGAAGCATCGTTGACCCGCGTCCGTAATGAGAAAATCGGTTTTGTGTTTCAGTTCTTCAATCTCGTTCCCACGCTGACTGCGCTAGAAAATGTGTCGTTGCCGATCCAGTTTTCGCGCAAAAACAACACCAACGCAAACAAACGCGCCAGGGAACTGCTGGATATGCTGGGGCTTAAAGACCGTATGCGCAACCGACCCAGCCAGCTTTCTGGTGGTCAGCAACAGCGTGTCGCCATTGCCCGCGCGCTTGCCAATGAGCCAGCCATTATCCTCGCTGACGAACCCACGGGCAGCCTTGACTCTGAGACGGGCGAAGTCGTGATGAATACGTTACGCAATGTTCAAAAACAACTTGGGACAGCAGTGATCATCGTGACCCATGACCCGGCGTTAGCGTCCTCGATGCCGCGCCTTATCTCATTACAAGATGGCCGTGTCGACGAGGACAACTCACAGATGCAAGCTGTCGAAGCATACAAGCGTGCCACTGGTGAGCTGCAACCAGTCAACAGATAGAATAGGAAAACCATAAACCGATGTTTTCACTTGAACGTATACAGTTCTATCTAACACACTCGATCAACGACCTGATCGTTAACGGCCAACGCACACTTTTCGGGCTGTTTTGTATTGCGGCTGGCGTTGCTGCGATTGTCGGCCTGCTTACACTTGGCGTAATGGTGGAAGACACACTGACAGGGAGCCTGCAAGAATCTAACCGCGGTGACATGCGTGTTTCGCCTGAATTCTTCTTTGGCGATGAGGATGAAGTTGCTGAAGATGAGGAAGATGAGACCCGGCAAGGTAATAGCTTCACAGATGAAGACCTGGCTGAGATTACTGCATGGCTCGCAGAACGCGAAGGTGTACCCGTTGAGGACGTCTGTACTGATGCCACAGACCTCTGTGTGTCGCCACGGCTTAACTACTTTGTCTCTTTCCTTTTCCACGAAGATGCCCAGAACATCGTCACTATTTTTGCTGTCGAAAGTGACAATTATCCGCTATATGGTGAAGTAGAGACTAACGACGGCCAAACACTAAACGAAGCGATTGACATTGACAGCTACAGCCCGGAAAGTGACGCCGCAGAAGTTGTCATTAGCCAGAACCTGGCTGAACAAGTTGAGTTAGAGGTTGGCGAAGAATTTCAGTTGCTGGGCTCTACAAAAGTGTTTGTGGTGCGTGGCATTGTCCCAACCCGCACAGAAGGTGGGCTGGAGAATATCTTCAGCGGGATTTTTGGCTATGTTTATACAGACATCAGCGTGCGTGATTTGATTAACTCTGATGCATTCAGTGAAGAAGGCAATGCTTCAGAAATCAATTATGCGCAACTGTATGTGCGGTTAGATGACCCTGCCGACCTGGAAGCAACGAACGACGCTTTTCGGGCCGCGTTTCCCAACGTAACCACCACCACGACCGAAGACCTACGCGAACAAAATGAGCAGCTTTCGACATTTGTGACCCAGTTCAATAGCACAATGGGGCTCCTGTCGCTCTTGATCGGTGGTATTGGGATTGTCAACACCATGCTGGTAATTGTTCGACGCCGTACAGGTGAGGTCGCGATCCTCAAAACCATCGGGCTTGAACCCGGCGAAGTTTCTACACTCTTCTTCGTTGAATCCATCATGATGGGCATCATCGGTAGTATTGTTGGGATCCCGTTTGGCTTCCTGATTGCGTTCTTGACCCGTGATGCTGTAGGGGCGTTCGTCGCAGAAGACCTTGCCTTCCGCATCGCTTTCGAGCCAATCTACATCGGGCTAATCGTGGGCACCACCATCACAGCGATCTTCGGCTTACTCCCAACGCTAGCCGCCGGACAGGTACGACCTGCATCCGTGTTGCAACCACAGGTCGCTGCTGTTCCGAAAGCCGGGATTGCACGCTCTATCTTCGCGTTGGTGTTCATTATCATCGCACTCAGTGGTATCACGCAGGGCTTGCTCAGCGAACTCCTCACCGGTGACGACCTCGACACGCTACGCACCATTGCACAATTCTCAATCGGTATCATGTCGTTTATCGCAGGCACGGCAATGGTGGCGGGTGGTATCTGGTATACGTGGACACTTGTTAGTGAAAATGTGGCGGCACGTTATGCCTTACGTGCTATACGCTGGGCCTTACTGTTGGTTGGCTTACCCGTGGCTGGATTCTTTCTCGGGCAACGCCTGCCGTCTGTTGCCGTTGTATTGGGCGTCTTCATCATTTCAGCCATATTATATGTCCTGTTGTGGATTATCATCTGGCTGGTAGGACGCTTCTATCAAGTCGTGTTGCCTGTCGCATTGTTGCCTGCTGCCGCACTGATATTTGCACAATACATGCCCCTGGCACTAGCCTGTCTGGCATCTGGTGGTCTTGCAGGCATCACGGCACTCATTCTTCTGTTCGCTTCGCAGGTCGATTTACGAATTGCTATGCGGTCTATGCTTGCCACAAAAGGACGAATCGCCTCAACGCTGTTGGCGCTCATTATTGGTGTGTTCACACTCAGCTTAACGGTGATGCTGGTTACGACAATCTCAGATGCGTTCGAAGGGTTGCTGGAAGACGTTGCTGGCGGCAATATTATTGCCATCACTGTGCCCGAGGATTTGTTTGCTGAAAACGGTGACGGCGATGCTGAACCCTCCACGATTGACGCGCTGCAAAATCGGCTCGAAGAAGGTATCAGTGGTGTTGAAAGTTACGGTATTGTTCGCACATATAACACAGAACTAATCAGTTATACCGATGTCAACCGCGATGAAACGCTCAATCGTAAGCAGATTTCAGATGCGCTGGACCGTGATGGGTTTGAACAAGAAGCCATCGACGATTTCTTCAACGACGCTGATGCGATCGACGCTCGCTCCGTTGATGCGAACCTGCCTGATGTCCTCTTTGTGGAAGGGCGGCAGCTTGCACCGCGTGATGAGTTTGAACAGCAAATTGTCATCCCCAATACTGTCGAGATACAGTCCCTCGGTATTGATGTCGGGGATCAATTAACTTTCCGCTTTGTAGACCAGGACGCAGGCACTCAATCTGGAGAATACACATTCACAGTTGTGGGGCTCTCGTCAAACACGGGCGAAATTGACGCCTTCGGGAACCTGTTCTATGTACCATTGAACTTCTTACCCCCTAATGATGATTCGCTGAACATCAACCCGGAAACGGTAACAGCAGTTGTCAATGCCGACGAAGACCGTGTAGAAGACGTCGCGAGAGAATTACGCCGTGTTGATAATGTGCTGGTCCTGGAAACACGCCTCTTCAATGATATTTTGAATCGCCTGCTTGAGACCTTCACGTCATTGCCAATTGTGGTGTCTATCGTCGTCCTCATCACCGGGGGTGTTGTCATCGCCAATTCGGTCGCGCTATCAATGCTTGAACGTCGCCGCGAAATTGCAATCATGAAGGCCGTTGGATTACAGCGCCGCCGTGTGCTAGGAATGTTGCTCCTTGAAAACGGCATCATGGGTCTCATCGGTGGCCTGATTGGCGTTGGGATCAGTGTATTGATTCTCCTGGCCTTCCTTATCGGGCTGTTCCAGCGTGAACTTGGTGAAGCAGTTCCCCTGACAGAGGCGCTGTTACTGATGGGCGCTTGTATTCTGATTGTACTGGTCGCTTCAATCGTCTCGGTATGGAGCGCAGCCAGCGAAAAACCACTCAACGTACTGCGTTACGAATAAACGTCACTCTGTACAGTAGATAGAAGCAAAAGGCTCTATTGGCATCTTTCAACCAATAGAGCCTTTTATATTGGTTTTGATAACCATGATTTACCGATTTGCTTGTTGGCGCACAAACTCTGTAAGTAAACGCACCCCAAAGCCTGATGCTTTACCCTTTGGCGCATAGCTAAGATCATCTCGCGCACCCTCTGTGCCTGCCATATCAATATGCGCCCAGGCTGGGAAATCGGTAAACTGCTGCAAAAACATCGCCGCAACGGATGCACCCCCACGAGTTGCCCCTGAATTTTTCGTGTCAGCCGTCTCAGACTTCAGTGATTTTGCGAAGGCCTTATCAATGGGGAGTGGCCAAACACGCTCAAAGACACGTTCCCCCGCAGCGACCAGCGCAGCAGATACTTCAGTATCTTCCGTAAAAAGACCGGCCATCACACCACCCAACGCCACAACATTCGCGCCCGTTAACGTCGCAATATCAATGACGATGTCTGGCTTGTAGCGCTGGGCATAAACCAGTGCATCAGCCAGCAACATTCGTCCTTCCGCGTCTGTGCTGATAATTTCGATGGTTTTGCCATTACTGGCTGTGAAAACATCGTTAGGGCGATAGGCCTCGCCGCTAATCATATTGTCCGCACATGGCACCAATCCCACCACATGTAGAGGCAGATTCAGCGAACCGATAGCACGCATCGCTCCAATCACCGCAGCACCACCACCCATATCACCTTTCATGCCAACCATGCCGTCACGCGATTTGATCGTGTAGCCGCCTGTATCGAACGTGACGCCCTTACCGACCAGCACGATTGACTGCGCCTGCCCAGCCAAATCAGCATTATGCTCAAGAATAATAAAGCGTGGCGGGGTGCTACTACCCTGCGCAACTGCCAGCAATGCACCCATGTGCAAATCACGCATGTCTTGCTCGTCCAGTATTTGCACCCGAAGCCCTGATTCAGAAGCGGCCTGGGTTGCTATCGCGGCCATATATTCTGGCGTACAATAATTAGGTGGCAAATTTACCAAATTACGTGCCACCAACACGCTATCTGCAACATGTAGTGCAGCATCAATACTGGTCTGGACATCATCAAGAGTGGCCTCATCTGGCAGGACAAAATCAAGTTGTTGCAAATGTTGCGAGTCTGGCGCGTCACTTTTCTGGCCATGGTATTGATATAGCGCCAAAATAGCCACTTCCGCGATGGTGTATCCAACAAGGCTGGTGTCAAAATCGTCAGTACCAAAAGGTAACAATGCGACATGTTCTAATTTGATAGACTCTGCTTTTTTCAACGCCTGTGCGGTTGCATTCCGTATGGCCTCAAGATTAAAATCAGCACGCTTACCCAGTCCAACCAAAATCAGTCGGTGTGTTGACAATTGCTGCCTGCTATATAGCACTATCACGTCTGATGTTGCACCTGTGAAGTCTCCATCAGTCAACAACGTCGTGATGATACCAGACAATGCTTCATCAACAAGCTGCACCATGTCGCTGAGTGGCTCATCTTCAAATAATCCAATAATAATTGCATCAGCAGAGGTAGTCTCCGACATCCCTGAAACAGCTTTTACATTCAGCATCATTTTCTCCAAGATGGGCTAAAATATGCTCGATTTTAGCAAAGATGATTTCTTTTGTTGACTGTTCGTTATTTTTATTTCTTGCTCACTTGTGAGGTAACCCATGACTAGAAATCGGCCCTTCCTTGCCCATATTCGTCCCGGCGTCAATGATTCTGTTACTGTCATCAATACACGAACTGGCCCGGGTACTCGCAACACAATTCCTTTTACCGCACGCACTGAAACCAATAACCTGACGGTATTAGATGTTCGCCCCGATGAAGACAACACAAGCCACAATGACAAACGCTACCAGTGGTTCCAACTCAGGTTTTCTGATGGTCGCACCGCCTGGGTTCGGGATGACCTGATCAATGTAAGCGGAGATGGTTCACGCTTTGGTTATGAGGTAGTGATGGGAACAAGTTACGCCTTTGAGCTGACTCGTGCTGAAACTGACACGAGCGACCAATCAGCAGAACAACCCACGGATGCAACTGACATACAAGATTCTGATACAGAAGAGCGGCCAGAGATTCGGGCAACCACTGATGCTGCCAGTCGTGTCGAGCCTATTGACACAGAAACCAAAGACGCACCAGCGCTACCCGTAGATGTAGAACCGCTGCGGAATATTGGAGCCGATGGTGATAGTGATGATGAGCGTCAACGTGTCATCAAGACAGCCTTCAACATTACAGCGGCATTTGAGGGCAGTGGTTATGCAGAATACCAAACCACTGACAAAGGTATCGTCAGCTATGGGCGGTTTCAATTTACGTTACTGTCAGGCAATCTAACGACAGTTGTTCAACGATATCTTGACCAGAGTGACGCTAACGCTGACATTGCACGGGCATTACGTGTCGAGTATCTACCACGTTTGCTACGGCGTGACGAAAGCCTGCGCACTGATCCAGGATTGCAGGAACTTCTGGTAAATGCTGCAAGCTCAGCGGCCATGCAAAGCGTACAGGATCAACTCGCACGTGAGCGGTTCTGGCAACGTATGTACGAGCTAAGCGTAGTACCGCGCAATATTCGTACACCACTTGCACAAGCGCTTTTTTTCGACATTAGTATTCAGCATGGGGTGTTACATAACATTTTTGCAGAGGCTGAAGAAGCGCTAAATGTACCAATTCGGTCTCGTGTTGGCGAAAACGGTATTGCAGAAGAGATATTCGTCAAGCGCATCGCCCAAATTAGAAATCGTATTCTGACAAATATTGCGACAGCACGAGATTTACCCGGGGTACAAACACGCGGCGAATTCTGGGTGCGCATCACACGCGAGGGTGACTGGCAATTGCAGGGTGACGCCAATGGGAATGTACAGATTCTGGGAAGGCAAGTTCAAGTACGCAAGCCATAGCGCTGCATACAGTCAACCCTATACAATAAAAAAGATGGAGTACTTCAGTCTCCATCTTGCAGTGAGCGTAAATCCTCGCAAAATAAATAGTGCTACTCAACTAGCTCTATTCGTTCTTGACTGCACGTTTCAACACTGCACCAGCAGTAAAGGCTGGACGCTTGGTTGCAGGAATAACAATACGTTCACGTGTGCGTGGATTTACGCCAGTCCGTTCTTTGACTTCACGAGCCTCAAACGTTCCAAATCCCGTCAAGCTCACCTTTTTATCGGTAGACAGTGCTTCAGTAATAATATCTAGCATTGCGTCAACGGTGCGCTTGGCATCCGCCTTTGTGACCCCGGCTTTCTCAGCGACGGCGGAAACCAGATCGGTTTTGGTCAATCGAGACATGACGGCTACTCCTTTGAGGAAAATAATCGTGTAAAACCATACCAAAACTATACAGGAAAAGTAGCGTATTTGTCCAATTGATGCGGTACGAAAAACCAAATCATCATATTTTGCTATCAACTGGGTGAGTTGACTGTAAGGTAGAGCAATGATTCAAAGGCAGCCGAATCATTACAAATGATGTCTGGCGCGCATTGTAAAGATAGAGTAACGTCCAGGCTATCACCTGCTCGACACCCGTGGCGAGTGCCAAGCGTCAGCGGGCAAGCTATCTCACTACGTGAGATGACTCAGTGATAAGCGACATTATCACGATGTATTTTAAGGCGTCAAAATAACACCATGTCGTGTCAGCGTTCAAACATAAATAACCATGAGCCGACCGTCATCACGTCCCCAACGCTGAGACGGAAAACCTTATCAATTTTTCCCCCATTGGCAAATGTACCATTGGTTGAACTAAGGTCTTCAAGCACATAATCCTGACCACGGCGGAAAATACGACAATGTCGATCTGAAACTTCTGCTTCAGGGATTACGATGTCATTCTCAGTGGTGCGCCCAATCTGCAATTCATCCATAGTTAGTTCTAATTGTTCGCGCTTCCATTTCATCATACGCGGTGTTTGTCCATGACGCTCAATCGCCGGCCGAGACGCTTTGAGACGACCATGCACCAGCACCGTTTCATCTCGGCGCACACGTTGCGTTGAATGGAAGACCTTTGATGTGCTTGATTTACGCGCATACGAATCATAGCGCTCGGCACCCAGCGACATATCTATCGCTTCTTCACGCAGCATGTCATGTTCCTGAAGCAGTTCTTTATCGTCCAGCTTGCTCTCGTGGATAGCGTCCGCAGCATTTGTCAACACCTGTTGAGCAGCATCAAACTCACGTTGGTCTGCATACTTGATGGCTTCTTCACGCGCACGCGCCGCATCTAACATCAAAGCGCCCCGAAGTACTTCGGGATTTTGCTCCTGTTGTTTTGCTGCGTCCGACGACACAATCGCAATGTTAACAACATACTCCACAGAACGATGCACCGTGCTGCTTGCTGCAATTTCATCATATTCAATTTTGATAGTGCCAAGCTGCACCTGTCCGGTTTCTTTAACAGGTGGCATCGCAATCCGTAACAATAATGACTTTTCTTGCTCGCTATAGACATCACCCAAACGAAACGCGCTAACACCATCGCGTTCTTCAGTTGCGTAGGTGTTTAATTGTGTAATCGTAGAAGCAACATCCCGCGATGGCTTAAACGAGATCACTAAATTTTGCGACACAACTGCAAGTAAATCACGCAGTTCTTCTGCAAAGATATGCGGCGTACGGTCCGGGTTATCGATGAAGTAAAAAGCACCGCCGCCTTCCGCAGCCATTTGTGTCAACAGGTCTTCGTCAAAATCCATACCGACACCCATTGTAGTTGTCGTAATTTTGTCCTCGCGTTTGTGGCGCGCCATTTCTTTCAAGCGTGCCGTGTCGGTAACGCCCTGATTTGCAAGACCATCTGTCAATAGTAACACCCGGTTAACCTGCTGCGGATTGAGATTTTCAGCAACCAGCTGGCAGCCTTGTAACCACCCACCACTGAGATTGGTTGTGCCACCTGCATTTAATTTCGCAATAGCGTGCAAGATACGGTCTTTGCGACCAACAAGCTGAGCGTTCACTTCAACTGAAACAGCATGATTGTATGACACAAGGCTGAAGTAGTCCTGTGCGGTCAGGTGTTGTACTAAAAACTCTGCCGCTTTTTGAACATAGGTGAGCTTGTCGCCCGCCATTGAACCACTACGATCAAGAACAACACTAAGGTTAAGGGGCACCCGCTGCTTTTTTTGCTGGGACACACCCCCAACAACCTTTACCAATAGGTTCAACTCATGACCTTCATTGACTGCCACTGCGGGAAAGTCTAGTTGGTACTCAGCCTGCATCATACTCACTCCTTACTTGTTATCTCTGCCAAAATTCTACCACCAAATTTGAAAAGCGCTGGCAACTCGTTCGCTGAGTGCATACAATTACTGGAAGTCATCCTCACAAACGCACAAAGTAAAGGACTTTTGTTCGTGTTAGATACTCCAAAATTGCAAAGCGGCTTGTTTTATGGTCGCGAATCCATGGACATTATCTTCAATCCCAAAAGTGTGGCCATCATCGGTGCGACTGAGAAAGAAGGTAGTGTTGGTCGAACACTGGTTTACAATCTCATCAGCAGTCCTTTTGGTGGTACCGTCTATCCCGTCAATCCTAAACGCGATAGTATACTTGGCATTAAAGCCTATTCTAGCCTGTCTGCTATTGGTGATCCCGTCGATCTGGCTGTGATTGTGACGCCAGCGCGTACAGTACCGAATATTATTCGTGAATGTGTCGACTACGGCGTTAAAGGTGCTATTGTGATTTCTGCTGGCTTTAAAGAAGTCGGTGAAGAAGGCGCTGCACTTGAAGCAGAAATTCTGCAAGAAGCCCGTAAAGGTAACATTCGCATCATTGGCCCGAATTGCCTGGGGGTGATGCGCCCCACCAACGGCCTGAACGCAACATTCGCAAGCACCATTGCAAACCCCGGCAATGTTGGGTTTATCAGCCAGAGCGGCGCTTTGTGTACTGCTGTACTTGACTGGAGCTTTAAAGAAAAAGTCGGCTTCAGCGCATTTGTGTCAATCGGCTCCATGCTCGACGTAAGCTGGGGTGACCTTATCTACTACCTGGGTGATGATCCAAATACTGAAAGCATCGTTATCTACATGGAAACCATTGGCGATGCCAGCTCGTTTTTGTCCGCAGCACGTGAAGTTGCGCTGACCAAACCGATCATTGTGATTAAAGCCGGTCGTACTGCTGCGGCTGCACAGGCTGCTGCATCACACACCGGATCTTTGGCGGGTAGTGACGAAGTGCTAGAGGCTGCATTCCGACGTGTTGGTGTATTACGGATCAACCGCATCTCAGACGTGTTCTACACCGCAGAAGTACTGGCTAAGCAACCACGCCCCAAAGGTCGACGCCTGACAATTCTCACCAACGCTGGTGGCCCGGGGGTACTCGCTACCGACGCACTTATTACAGAAGGCGGCGAATTAGCGGTGTTGTCTGACCAGACTATGGACGAACTAAACGATTTTCTACCTGGCCCATGGAGCCACGGGAACCCTGTTGACATCCTTGGTGATGCCGATCCCGTCCGCTATGCCAAGAGCCTTGAAATTGCCGGACGTGACGAAAACAGCGACGGCTTACTCGTCATCTTAACCCCACAGGCAATGACCGACCCCACCGACACGGCCAAAGAACTGATTCCATATGCCAACATGGGCGACAAGCCGGTGCTTGCAAGCTGGATGGGCGGCGAAGAAATTGCCGAAGGCGAAGAGATTCTCAATCAAATCGGTATTCCAACCTTCCCCTACCCAGACACTGCGACACGTTTGTTCAACTACATGTGGCAATATGCGTACAATCTACGCGCCCTATATGAAACTCCTGCCCGCCGCGGGAACTACGAGGACAGCCCACCCGATCGTGCAACAGTGACAGATATCATTGAGACGGCACGCGCTAAGGGGCAAACGGTATTAAATGAGTTCGACTCCAAACGCATTCTCGCGGCTTATGGTATTCCTATCGTGGAAACGCGCCCGGCTACTACAGAAGATGACGCGGTTGCCGCAGCAGATGCTATCGGGTATCCAACAGTACTCAAACTCTATTCTGAGACAGTTACACACAAAACCGACGTTGGCGGGGTACGCTTAAACCTCAACGATGAAGATGAAGTCCGTCGCGCGTATCAGGCAATCCAACGATCCGTCACCGAGAAAGTTGGTGCTGAACACTTCCAGGGTGTAACCGTCCAACCGATGGTCAAGCTCGATGGCTATGAGATCATCATCGGTAGCAGTCAGGATGAGCAATTTGGGCCTGTCTTGCTCTTTGGGACCGGGGGAACATTGGTTGAAGTCTTCAAAGATCGTGCGTTAGCGCTGCCACCGCTGAACGCTACCCTCGCACGTCGTATGATGGAGCAGACCAAAATCTATGAAGCGCTGAAGGGTGTGCGTGGCCGCGAAGCCGTTAACCTCGTGAAACTTGAAGAACTGATGGTTCGCTTTAGCCAACTGATTAGCGAACACCCATCTATCAAGGAATTGGATATTAATCCGCTTTTGGTTTCACATAAGCAGATCATTGCCCTTGACGCACGTGTTCTCGTCTATCCTTCAGAAGTGGCTGACGAAGACCTGCCACAGCTTGCCATCCGCCCCTATCCCATTGAACACATCAAGCCTTACACAACGAAAGATGGACATGATCTGCTCATTCGGCCCATTCGGCCTGAGGATGAACCGGCATTGGTCGACTTTCATGAGACCCTGTCTGGGCGTACTGTTTATCTGCGTTATGCACATGAAATGACCCTGCCAGAGCGTGTTGCACACGAACGCCTCTCGCGTATCAGCTTTATCGATTACAACCGTGAAATGACATTGGTTGCTGAAAATAAAGATAATGACCCTGAAACAGTCGATACCATTGTTGGTGCTGGTCGTCTGATTAAAGTATTCGGCACGAGTAGTGCGGAATTCAATCTGATTATCAGCGATGAATATCAGGGCAAAGGCCTTGGTACTGAGCTGTTGTCCCGCCTTATGGACATTGCTCGTATTGAGGGACTCACAGACATCTTCGGTCGCATTCTTCCCGAAAATGCTGAGATGCAAGGCATTACTGAGCGACTTGGCTTCGAACACGAAACCCGCGAAACGGATATCATTGCACGCATCAATCTATAACGTATGCAAAAAATCAGTGAGTAATAGGGCCGGGCAGGTTCTATGCTCCTGGTTTTAGCGACTTGATTTAAGTATCTTCAAGCAAAGGTGTAACATAAGATGAAGCGAATTGCCGTCCTTACTAGTGGTGGTGATGCACCGGGGATGAATGCCGCGATCCGTGCAATTGTGCGTAATGGTATCGCGAATGGTTTCGAAGTCTTCGGTGTTCAACACGGCTACAAAGGTTGCATCAGTGGTGAAATCCGTCCAATGACTGCACGTGATGTCGGCGGTATCATCCAGAATGGTGGTACCATCCTCGGCAGCGCCCGCGCACCGGAATTCAAAACCGTCGAAGGACGCGAAAAAGCACTCGAAAATTTTAACGCAAACAAGATTGATGCATTAATTGTGATTGGTGGGAACGGTTCTCAAACCGGGGCAAATGCGCTGCAAGAAATGGGATTCCCGGTTGTTGGCGTAGCCTCCACAATTGACAACGACCTCTACGGAACCGATATGACGATTGGGGTCGATACAGCGCTGAATATTGCACTTGAAGCCATCGACCGCTTGAAAGTGACGGCGGCTTCTCATCGGCGGGCATTTCTCGTCGAAGTAATGGGACGGGATTGCGGCTATATAGCGCTTATGTCTGGCATCGCAGGCGGTGCAGAGGTAACGCTCATCCCGGAAATTGATATTTCACCCGATGCTGTTGCTAGCGAACTACGTGAGGCTTACCAACGTGGTAAAACGCATGGGCTTGTAGTTGTTGCTGAAGGTGCAAGTCATAACGCAGAAGCGCTTTCTGCCTATTTCGAAGAACACCACGCCGACCTCGGATTTGGCTTGCGAATCACTGTCCTCGGACATGTTCAGCGCGGCGGCGCACCGGGCGTTGCAGACCGTCTCCTTGCGTCCAGGCTTGGTGCTGGTGCGATTGGTGTGCTTAAAGCTGGTAAATCTGGTGTGCTGGTGGGCATCAACGGCAGTGAGATTGTCACTACGCCGCTCCATGAAATCGCCGGGAAAACCAAACCTGTTGACGAATCACTCTATGAACTTGCTCGCATCCTCGCGATGTAACGGGACAATCAGGGGGACATCAGCATCCGGGTGGGCAATGATATGGACAGCAATATCAAACACCCGGGCAATGTTGTCAATTGTGAACACCTCTTCTGGTGTACCAAGTGCGTAGAGTTCGCCCTTAATCATCATTCCGACACGATCAGCATACAACGCTGCAAGATTTAAGTCATGTAGAATAGCGATGACAGTTCCGCCTTCTTCTACAAGGCGACGCGCAATGTGCATCGTTAGTTGCTGATGCCGTAAGTCCATCGTACTGGTCGGCTCGTCCATCATCACAAATGGTGTTTGTTGGGCAAGTATACGTGCAAGCGTCACACGCGCTTTTTCACCTGCGGAAAGAGTCGCATATAACCGTTTACGCAAGTCCGTGGTTTCCGTTTGCTGCAAAACCGTATTTACAATTGCTTTATCACGTTGGCTTGAAGTGCCGTGTGTGTGTGGATGACGTCCCATCATTACAACTTCTTCGGCAGTAAAGTCGAAGTTAAGCTCGACATGTTGGCGCATCACACTTCGTAACAAGGCCAGTTCGCGGAGTGTATAGGCAAGCTGAGACTTTCCCTGTAACTCTATTCGGCCGGTGTCTGGACGCAATTCACCAGATAAAAGTCGTAGCAATGTGGTCTTACCTGCACCATTGGCCCCAACAATAGCGACAAATTCACCGGATTCAACCGATAACGAGACGTTGTTGACCAGCCATTTCGCGCCTACGCGATACCCGATACCTTCCGCAGTCAACATGTTTATACACGCGCCCCACGTCGATACTGCATCACCAAAATGAGTGCCAGAAAAAAGGGACCACCTACCAACGCTGTCATGACTCCGACTGGGACTTCGAGTGAAATTCCGGTATCCGGTGGCGGCGGGAGTGTACGTCCATACATATCAGCAGCCACCAGCACGATTGCACCACCCAGGACGCTACCGAGCAAGGTGTAGCGGTGGTCTGGACCAAATAGCAAGCGCATGACATGTGGCACCACCAGCCCGATAAAACTGATGATACCCGCAAAACCGACTGCAACACCAGTCATCAGCGCACTCATGACGATCGTGATAACCCGTAGACGTTGTGTATTCACACCAAGATTTTGCGCTTCAGATTCACCCAGGGTCATGATGTTGAGCTGTTGTCCCAATAGTGGTAGAACAACAACACCCAACATCACAACAGGGAAAGTAATATAAACGGCTGACCATTCAAGGTTTTGCAGACTCCCCAGGCTCCAGAATGTGATATCGCTGGTGCGCTGTTCATTCCCGAGGAATGTCGCCATACCGATAAATGCGCTGCCAATCGCGTTAATCGCCAGCCCAATGAGCAGCATATTGATCGTGAAAGAACGTTGTCCCCCAAGTTGTGCAAGGTTATAAACAACGCCCGTCATCAACAACCCACCAACGAAAGCAGCGAGAGCTTCAGCAAAGCGCTGCCCAGAAAATGTGTTTTGAACAGCGTCGGGTGCATCCAGAGTTTCAAGCACCTGTGTTGTTATCGTAGTCAGGTCTGCCCCACCAAGAATGGCAAGGATTGCACCCATTGCCGCCCCAGCCGAAACGCCAATCAAGCCGGGGTCAGCAAGCGGATTACGGAACACGCCCTGAAGAACATTTCCAGAGAGAGCCAACGCTGCACCGATCAAAACCGCCATGATCACACGCGGCCACCGACTATTGTTGATAAGTCCGGTGTAGAGTTGTGTCTGCCTGTCGGTATAATCCAGACCGCTCTCGTAACCCCAATCGGTGCCGATAGTTGCATTAATGCCGTCTATCAGGAAAGAGTTACCAACCTGATCGAATGTGGTCTGCAATACAAGCTCACGGTCAATCGGTGTAGTCTGGATTTGATTCGCACTCAGCGACGCTAGAACCAATTCAAGGAGTACAACGAAAAGCACAACAAAGATCACCGCCCGCAGCCAGGCATGGCGACGCAATTGTACAAATCGCTGATACCATTGGCGCAAGGTCAGGACTCCGCTGCAAAACGTGCCGCCAAAGCAAGTCCACGCCCCGGAACATTCAAGGCTTCCGCTAGCCTTGTCAGTGGTACATCTTCTGCCAGCACAATCACCTGTGCCCCCGCATCGCGCAGGCGTTGGTAATCTGTCGCCTCGGTCACAACAAACAGGGTATCTGTCAAATTATCTTCTGCTTCTGTCATCGTGACAGGATGAAATCCGAGGCGTCGCACCGTCGGAAGCAAATCGTCAGAGGTAGCAATTCGTAGCGGAGGAGCCGTCACATTAAGGTCGGTTCCTGTGTCATCCTTGAACATGTATGGGTAAGCAACTTCCAGTTCCCACGTCAAATCATCATGGATGTCAGCGGCAAGGTCAAGCAGCATGGCACCTGTCCGTGTGGAGAGCGCCAGCAGATATTGATCATCGTAGACCAGGAAGTTTTCTTGCTGCCCGGCCGGGGTTTGTGACATGCCCTGCAAGTCACGTACCAGTTCTAAACCGCCGGCACTGTCAACACCACTTTCCATCAACAGCACATAATCCGGGAAAGCTGTTAGCAAAATTTCTGTTGTGAGTGGAATATACCCGTCCACCCCAATTTCACCTGCTGCTTCAATACCCCCCGCGCCTTCAATAAGCGCTTCAGCAGGGGTATTGGCACCATAGACAAGCTGTAGACGGCTGCCGCGGAAGTATAACAACAATACATAAGGCCGGTTATCAATGTTTGCAGTTGCGGTTTGGGCCCAATCTATTTCAGTAGCAATGCGTTGTGCAAGCACTTCTCCGCGTTCAGGAACCCCTAGCGCCGCTGACGCCATTCGGATTTTTTGCATTGGTAACGTCAGGTCAACGTCATCACCATCTGGCAAAATCACGACCGGAATATCCAAACTGCGCAATTGCTCTAAAACAGTGTCTGGCATACATGTCTGCACGCACAGAAACACCGTCGGGTTCATTGCCACGATAGGTTCTAATGTCAGACGCCGCGCAAACCCAAAGGTACCTACTTCGTCAAGAACCCCATCAGGATACGTCGAACTAATATCGACCCCAACAAGATTGTCGCGCAACCCCAGCGCTACAACAATTTCAGTAATGTCACCGCTACCTGAGACGATACGGTCGATGGAGGTAATGGTTACTTCACGCCCAGTTGCATCAATGATCGTTATTGGAAAGTCACCGCTATCGCTTTGCGCGGTTGACGTTTCCAGCCAACCTGAGCCACCAAGCACACTCAACAAAAGAATTACGGCAACACTGACACGCAACCCGTAGCTGATACTATTCAGATGCATCAGCAGCCCTCACCTGAACGGCTTCTGGCAATTGCGCAAGTTCATCCGCTGGCATCATTGCAAGTGCTGCTGGTGAAAGGTTGTCCAGCACGCTGGCGTCCTGACCTGCCATCCAGAGCAATATCTCGGCCGTCAGATGACTTTCCACGATATATCCTGTGTATGAGTATTCTGCTGTCCAGTTGATAATCTCAACGCCTGATAGTTCATCGCTCGTGAACGGATCGGTGACAGTCACAAAGAAATCATCAGCGGTATCAAGTTCAACGCCAAAGCCATCACCAACGAGCTTCCAGTTTGCATCAAGGACTGGCACATCTGAACCACCTGATGCGTCAGCCGTTGCTGGGACTTGCTCCGCAGGCGCGAAGCTGTTGAGGCTCAGCCCCTGAAATACAGGTACAGCCACGGTTGTTGCTATCACATCACTCAGCGGATCATCACTTTCTTCGAAGACAAAGACACCAGTGTCTTCATCAGCGAACAAAATCAGTGTGCGTTCAGGATTTCCCCAATCGGAAAGTGGTTCGTCAGCAGCAATGAGTGCCAGCATCACAAAGCCTGTTGCAATAGGATCGCTGGCGATAAGCGTATTTTCCGGGTTTTCTAGCTGCCAGCCGTCATCTTCAAGTTGTGTGGCCTGCAAGAAACCGAGGGCATCTTGGACGGTATTATCAGCACCAGCAGCGACCAGCGCATGAACACAAACTGATGTGGTCACTACGTCTGACGGCATAGCGGTATTTGCACCAAACCCACCATCAGCATTTTGTCGCGACTGAACCATAGCCAGTGTGTCGTCTTGAATAGGAATATCAAGGTTATAGCGCGTTACCAACCCATAGCAGAGCGCGTCAGTTCGTTGCGTGTCGAGATCATCACGCATCAATTCACTGTAGCGGGCGAGTGCATTGCCATCAGCAAACTCGGCAACATCAATATCGTTCGCAACCAATGTAATCAAGGCTAATGAGACATCCCCCAGCCCAACAGCACTAAAGTCTTGTTCCTCTAGCCAGGTGAGGGCTGTAGCATTCTGTTGTCCACCACTGGCAAAGGCAAAAAGCGCAAATGACGTTGTACCAATGCGGTCAGCAAAGCTACCATTCTCTGATTGTTGATCTTGCAACCAGAATAAACTGTTAAGCGTATTATCACCTGTTTGCGCATATACTGACAGCGGCAAAATAGCCACACCCAGCACCAAAATCATCAAGCACGCTTGTAGTATTCGACTACGCATTTGTCGCAAAATCTCCCTGAATCTATGTATTCTCGCTTGATTCTAGCAAAATATTCGCAGATCACTAGCCATAATGCGTGACGCTCTTTACTTGTTAAGCCTGAGACATGAGTAGATTTATAAGCAACTTCGGCAATCACTTGCGCCATATTTTGTAAGCGGTAAAATATTCCTAAGTCAATAAGGAAATTTTGCACAATTAGTTATTACGTTTGTCAATTTACCAAACGAAAATTAGACAAAAATGCCATTTGACCTAATTCAACTCAGAAACCAGATGTTGAGATCACAATGATGATGCAAAAGTCCTTCTTCATCCCTGATTGGCTAGACCGACGAGCGTTATATACGCCTGATCGTACTGCCATTCATGATACAGCAACAAACGCTGACATCACGTACCAACAATGGAATATGCGAGCGAATCAGACGGCACATTTTCTGGTTGACCAGCTTGGCGTACAGAAAGGTGATCGTGTAGCTGTCTATGCAACCAATAGCATGGCTTATCTCGACATTTGGATGGCGTGTGGCAAGGTCGGTGCGATCCTACAAAATTTAAACTGGCGCTTAAAGGTTCCCGAACTTGAACACTTACTGCGTGACACTGAACCTGTCACAATTTTTTATTCCGCAGAATTCATTGACGAAGTGAACCAGTTACGAGAACCGTTGAAAGACATCATTGCCCATTGGGTTGCTATCGAAAAGCCTGCCACCCCCGAAGATCATTCGTTTTCTACCCGCGACACCGCTCCAAACACTTTTGCCTCGCAAGAAATAGTATCCCCAGACGATCCCTGGGTGATTTGTTATACAGGCGGCACGACTGGCCTACCTAAAGGAGCAATTCTGACGCATAGTAACATGGCGTGGAATGCAATCAACACAGTGTCAAGCTGGCAACTTGACATTGATGACGTTGCGATACTAAACGCCCCACTCTTCCATACAGGTGGCTTGAACGTTTTCACCCTGCCGCTGATTAGCATTGGCGGCAAGAGCATCCTCTGCAAGTCATTTGACGTTGATCAGGTATTTGATCTTGTGACCAATGGCGACGTGACGGTGTTTTTCGGCGTGCCGACTATGTTTGTTATGATGCAACAATCACCCCGCTGGCCCGAGGCAGACTTTTCTCGGCTGAAAATTGTGATTTCTGGTGGTGGCCCATGTCCTATGCCTATCTTTGAAAAATTCTGGGAACGTGGTGTGAATTTCAAAACAGGGTATGGGCTGACTGAAGCTGGCCCAAACACGTTTCTGCTGCCAGAAAAAGATATTCAGCGTAAACCGGGGTTTGTCGGCTTTCCGTTGATGCATATTGATGTGAAAACGATACGTCCTGAAGATGGCGCACCCTGCACCGCTAACGAAGTCGGTGAGCTGGTTATTCGTGGGCCGCATGTTACCCCAGGTTACTGGAACATGCCCGAAGAAACAGCGAAGGCAATTCGTGACGGCTGGCTACATACGGGCGACCTCGCAGTATACGACGATGAAGGTTACTTCAAAATTGTTGGACGCCTGAAGGACATGATTATCTCTGGCGGGGAAAATATTTACCCGGCCGAAGTTGAAAGCGTAATGCACGCCCACCCGGCCGTTGCTGAAGCAGCTTTGATAGGGATTCCTGACGATAAATGGGGCGAGGTTGGGCGCGCCGTTGTTGTTTGTGCAGAAGGACAACAACTCGAACCAGACGACCTTATTGCGTTTATGCGCGAACGGCTTGCTAGCTATAAAATCCCCAAATCAGTGGTCTTTGTTGATGCAATACCACGGACTGGCCCCGGGAAAATTGACAAGAAATTACTGCACCAACAATACAGCACAATATAGTCATAATGTAACAAAGGAGAAATGCTCGTGGCATCAATTCCTGTTTCAGAAGGCATCACATCACGTCTTGTAGAAGCCAACGGTATCAAGCAACATATCCTTGAGCATGGTAACACTGCTGCATCTACCAAAATTCTGCTTGTACATGGTAATCTGGCCGCCGCGACCTGGTGGGAAGAAATTATGCTTGCCCTGAATACGGAGCAATACCACTCCGTTGCCCTTGATCTACGCGGCTATGGCAACTCTGAGGCAGCACCCGTTGATGGAACACGCGGCTTTGATGACATGGCCGCAGATATTGCCGCGCTTGTCGCTGAACTTGGCTGGCAGAAGTTTCATGTTGTAGGCCACAGCATGGGCGGTTCCGTAATTTACGCCTACATGCTCGCACACCCCGAACATGTACAAAGCGTAACCCTCATCGCCCCCACCCCACCACAGGGCTTCGGTGGTATTCACGGCACGGACGGGCAACCTCATTACGAAGACTTCGCTGGGAGCGGCGGCGGGCTTGCCAACCCAGAATTGATCCGTAATATCAAAGAACAGAACCGCAGTACCGATGACCAGATGGCCCCGTTGAATGTTATGCGCGCGCTATTCTTCAAACCACCCTTCCAACATCCGCGTGAAGAAGCCATCCTGGAAGCCTATCTCGCCACGGCCCTCGGCGAGGACAATTATCCGGGCACTGCAACCCCTTCAGAAAATTGGCCGGGCGCAGCACCGGGAGAGCGCGGCGTGTTCAACGCGCTTTCGCCCAAATATCATCGTGGTCATCAAATTGTGGAGATTCCCGCTGACCACAAACCACCCGTACTCTGGATTCGTGGCGACAGTGACCCTATCGTTTCAAATACTTCAACCAGCGAACTGGGCTACCTCGGCCAGCTTGGTCTGGTACCGGGCTGGCCCGGCGATGAGGTTTTTCCACCGCAACCAATGATTGACCAGACACGCCACGTTTTGGAGCAATACGCAGCGAACGGCGGCACCTATACCGAACATACCTTCGCAGACTGTGGACATTCACCGCAGGCTGAAAAACTTGACGACTTTATGCAAATCTTCCAACCATTCGTTGATCAGCACAACACATAAACCCACCATGTACATTGAAAGGAGCTTTGCAGCACGTAATTAACACTGTTTATCCTGTTTTCTCGCAACGCAATTGTGTTTTACTTCAAGGAGAGAAATACTAATGCTTCGTTCAAAGCGAACACTCATTCTGTTTATTGTCGTGGCTGTACTGGCAGCGATGGTGGTTCCGACCTTCGCTAGCTCAACCAGCGTTGATCGTTCTGAAGACAATCAGTTTGAAGGCGTGCCGATTACGATTGGGCTGCTCACTGACCAGACTAGCGGCCTGGCCTTCTATGGTTTCGAACAGGTTCAAGGGTTTGAACTCGGGTTGGAATACGCCACCAATGGCACGATGGAAGTTGCTGGTCGTCCCATTGAAGTTGTTATCCGTGACAACGCTGGCGATATCGAACAAGCCCGCGAAGATGCTCGCGAATTGATTGAAACCGAACAGGCTGAAATCCTCGTTGGTACCGTTAGCTCAACTGTTACCCTCAATCTGCAAGCTACGGCCCAGGAAAATGAAATCATTCTGATGGCTGGTCCGGCTGCAACGCCTGAAATCACCAGTGGTAACTTCAATGAATTCACCTTCCGCGTTTGCCGTAATACCTTCCAGGACGCTGCTGCTGCTTCAACCTTTGCGGCTGATGCCTATGGCGATAACTATGTTATCTTCGCCGTAGACAATGCGTTTGGTGCCGGCACGGCTGCCGCTTTCGACTTCGTGCTGCAAGATTCAGGTGCCACCCCGGTTCAAGATACTATCTTCGTCGCTGGTGACTCCACCGACTTCACATCACCTATCACCGAAATGATCAACTCTGGTGCTGACTACGCGGTTGTTATCTGGGCCGGCGCTGGTGGTGTTGAACTATTCCAGCAAATGACCGACCTCGGTGCGCGTGACGAATTGGGTATCGTGACTGGCTTTAACTCGAATGACATCCAGGCAGCAACCAGCTTGAACCAGCCCGGCGACGTTGGGTTTATCGTCTATCACTACACCGCACCAGACAACGAAGTCAATGACTGGATGGTTGAAAACCATATCGAACGTTACGACGGCGATCCGCCCGATCTATTCACAGAATGTGGTTTTGCGACAGCACAGGCAGTCGTGGCTGCTCTCGAAGCAACCAACGGCGACAGCTTCCCCGAAGCCATGATCCCGGCGCTTGAAGGACTGGAATTTGAAGGGCCGAAGGGTACCTACTTCATTCGCCCCGAAGACCACCAGGCACTGGTTCCAATGTATGTACTCGAACTGACGACACTTGAGCCAGAAGAACCATTTGCTTTCTACGAATTGCTGGCAGAAATCAGTGGCGAAGATGCTGCACCGCCTTGCCTTGCACCCGGTCGCTCTAGCGAAACGCTGGAATGCCCACCTGCTGAATAGGCCGATCAATTCATGTCATTTTCTGGAGGGAGTGGTTCTAGCCACCCCTTCCAGAATCCATCCATTTCTGACGAAAAGAAACCCTGATGAGCCCAAAAGACTATATTTTACGCGCAGAAAAATTGCGCAAAGAGTTTGGCAGCCTTGTTGCCGTCCGTGACGTATCGCTGACTGTAGAACGCGGGCATATGCATAGCATTATTGGCCCCAATGGCGCGGGTAAGACGACGTTCTTTAACCTGCTCAGCGGAAACTTGTTCCCCACCAGCGGGCAGTTGCACTATAACGATATGCGTATCACCAATATGCCTTTAAATCGACGTGCCCATATCGGCATTGGTCGGTCTTTCCAGATCACCAATATCTTTCCAACACGCACTGTTTTTGAAAATGTCCGGCTTGCAGCAACGGCGCACAACAGCGCACATCGTAATTTGCAGCGCCTGCAAGGTGGTAACCTGCGCCAATTTGCCGACATCGTGGTCAATAGTGTTCGCAATAGTTTTCGCAGCGGGCGTGAGATTGAAGAACGAGCTTTTGAAGCGATTGACATCGCAGGCCTGACAGGCAAAGAACGCTTGCTGGGGAGTATGCTTGCGCATGGTGACCAACGCAAACTTGAACTGGCGATGATTGTCGCATCTGACCCGGAACTGATGCTGCTTGACGAGCCAACCGCGGGGATGGCGACTGAGCAGGTGCCCGAGGTTATTGCAACGATTGATAAAATTCGCCATCAAGGCAACCGTACAGTGATGCTTGTTGAACACAATATGAGCGTCGTTATGAGCATTTCTGACCGCATCACGGTGATGCATCAGGGCGCAGTGCTTGCCGAAGGTACGCCACGCGAAATTAGTGAAAACCAGGACGTTCAAAGCGCCTACCTGGGTGAACTTTATGGTGATTTGATGGAGACCGCGACCAATGAGTGAGGATCGTATTGTTGTAAGTAGTTCACTGAACGCTGAATCAGCAGCACCAGAGCCTGCGACCGACGCTAACATTTTACAGGTGCAGGGAATTCATACTTATATCGGGCAATTCCACATTCTAGAAGGCGTGACGGTCACTGTGCCGTCAAATAGTATCACCGTTCTACTGGGTCGTAACGGTGCAGGCAAAACAACAACACTCCGCAGTATCATGGGTATGGCCAGTGTACGTGAAGGAACGATTCGTTTCATAGAAAGCAATATCACCCGAATGCGGCCTTATGCTGTAGCCAAGCTAGGGATTGGTTACGTTCCTGAACATCGCGCCATCTTCAGAGATTTAACTGTCGAGGAAAATCTCCGCATTGCTGAACGCGAACGTGGTGACTTTAAGAATCGTAGTAGCTTTATCCTCGACCTTTTTCCAGATTTAAAGCGTCTGTATAAACACGGTGGTGGTCAACTGTCTGGTGGTCAACAGCAGATGCTGTCTATTGCCCGTGCATTAGTGCCAGAAAACAAACTGTTGTTGATTGATGAACCCAGTGAGGGACTAGCACCCGTCTTAATTGAGGCTATGATGGATGCAATCCGTCAGCTTTCGGCCGAAGGCACACCAATTTTGCTGGTAGAGCAGAACTTCCGCATGGCAAGCCAGGTAGCCGAGCAATATGTGATTATTGAAGAGGGACAATCAGTTAAGCACGGGCTTATGCGCGAGCTTGTTAATGATGAAGCGACAATTCACCATTATCTGGGAGCAGCATAATGAATAATGACATGCTTTCTTTCATTATACTCTACTATGGATTAACAACCGTCATTGGTGGGCTGGTGGTTTCGTGGCACTTTGTGCAGCTTCGACGTGATTCACTGGCCGGTGCCTTTAGTGGGTTTGGCGCAGCGCTAGTTGGGTTTGGTGTACCGGGTATTGTCGCATTGTGGACGCTTGCCAAACCAAAACAACTTAGCATGGAAGGCGTCGGTGAACTGGATGAAGAGCGACGCGGACGTTTTAAGTTTGATCAAAGTGTTGCGTGGGGAATGGGTGCCTTTACCTTGATGTGGGCTTTGTTGTTGGTCTTAGCACTCAATGAACCCCCGGAGACGTTTTTGATTGTCGTTGCCGCTGGTTTATACGAGGGGATGCTTGTTTTTCTGGTTGCGGCCGGCTTCAGCATTATCTTTGGTTTGATGGACGTCTTGAACCTGGCACAAGGTGCGCTGTTTACGGTCGGTGCTTATGCGACATGGGCAGTTTTCGGTGAACTGGACGCCTGGCGAGCTAGTATATTCGGCATTCTTGGCGCATTACTTATCGCGCTCACCATTGCCACCTTTATCGGTGCTGTGATGGGCTACTTTATCGAAATTTTCTTGATTCGCCCAACATATTCGCGACCATTCTTTCAAATTGTGCTAACTTTTGGGCTAGCAGAACTGATTCGCCGGGCGATTAAAGCACAATACGGCGAAATTGGTGAAGATCGTATTGATCTGACCCTCAGCGGTGGTGATAGCACATTCCTCACGGGCTTGTTTCCGGGTACATCAGTGCAAAATTACTGGTTGTTTATGATCGCAATCGGTCTTCTACTGATGTTTGGTGTCCAATACCTGATTCAGAATACACGCATTGGTATCATCATTCGTGCTGGTGTGCAAGATAGCGAAATGGTCGAGGCGCTGGGTATCAACGTGCGTCTGGTGTTTACGCTTGTGTTTGCACTGGGGTCAGCCGTGGCCGCTTTTGGTGGTGGCGTGGCGACAGGGTTCCTGGCCCCAACACCAACGCTGGGGGATGCATTCTTGCTACAAGCGCTGGCGGTCGTAGTTGTTGGGGGCTTAGGAAGCTACTCAGGGACAGCTATTGCAGCCATTGTGCTGGGCATTAGCGGTGAAATCATTAGCCATTTTGCATTTGTTGAATTGAATGCACAGGCGTTGGGCAGTTCCGCAGTTCTGGCAATCCTTCTCATCGTACTTTTTGTTAAACCAACGGGACTGTTTGGTCAGGCTCACTAGAGAAAAAGGCAAAATATCATGCATGATCGCCTTCAGCGAAGAAACAGAGTGTTCCAATTCTTTTTGGACAATTGGATTTACATTGCGCTGGCCATCATTATGTTCCAGCTTCCAGACTGGTTAGCTGCCTTTTATGATGACCGTATTAACTTTGAAAGCATTCGTGACTACCGGCGCAGCCTTATCCTCGAACCGAGTGAAGCATTCAACTGGCTAGATACGCTAAACAACCTTTATATTGTTGCTATTTTGGCGATGTCGTACAACCTCGCATTCGGGTTTGCGGGCATCATTTCATTAGGGCACGCGCTCTTTTTTGGCTTCGCTACGTATGGGATGATTATCTTCATCGAAGATTACACCTACTCGCTGTCCACAACAACGGTAGGGATGCTGGCATTTGGCGTGCTATTTGGCTTGATTTCTTCGCTGGCTGTACTGCGCATCAGCGGCGTTTATTTCGCCATGTTCACATTAGCGCTTGCGGAGATATTCTTCCAATTGTCACGCATTCGTATCTTTCGTTTTCTTACTGGCGGCGAAGATGGTATCCGCTTTTCGGACAACACACCCGAAATTGCCACGGTGTTAAGCCGCGTTGACCTTTACTATATCTGCGCAGCATCAGCTATTGGAATATTTGTGTTCATACGATTATTGATGAGTTCGCGTGTCGGCAAAGTTATACGTGCCATTCGAGAAAATGAGGCCCGTGCAGAAACAATGGGGTATAACGTCGCCCTGTATAAAACGCTGGTGCTGGTACTTTCCTGTACAATTGCATCTTTTTCGGGTATTTTGTACGCGCTCCATGCCAATGGTGCTGACCCGGTGACGGTGTTGGGGGTGGGCCGCACCATTGACCCACTCATTATGACGATTATCGGTGGTACAGGCACAGTCGCAGGGCCAGTTGTTGGTGCGGTATTCCTTGAACTGGGCGAACGTTTCTTCCGCGACGAAGCGCTCGCAATTGATCTGGACTTTATCCTGTTCCGCTATCAAGATACCGTAAACACAGTCGATATCTGGCCGGTGGTATTAGGTATCGTGTTTATTCTGATTGTGCTGATTATCCCATTTGGCCTGGTTGGGCAGTCCAATAAGGTGTGGCTTGAACTCCGTCAATGGATTCGCAAATACATGTATAGTCCCCTACTGCGGACGTCCCCCGGTATCGCAAAATTCATGCAACCCTTTACTGGAGAATCACCTGAATACGCCCTCGCACTCGCTGAAAAATCTAAGGGTGCGTCTCTCATCAAATGGGCAATTTCGTATCCGACAGCGCTAGCACTATCAACGGCTGCGTTGGCTGGTCTGGTTGTAGGACTGGTGTCGTGGGATCAACGTACAGGCTTCTCGGTGCTACTGTTTCTGTTGCTGATTACCATGCCGTTCGCTATTGGACTGGTCACGTACCAGAATCGTGAAGCAC
Organism: Anaerolineae bacterium; assembly: GCA_034437655.1. GTDB lineage: Bacteria > Chloroflexota > Anaerolineae > Aggregatilineales > J027 > J027. The sequence continues at coordinate 25,956 of DAOTTU010000092.1, read as the reverse complement.
TGCTCCGGCAAATTCAGACGTTGCGTCGTACTGTCTCACAAACGATTACCCGTCTATTCTAGTGACAGTTTTATAGCTCCACTGTCAAAAAAGCCCCTCTTCCTAAAACCATACGGACAGGGGCTAATTTTTCTCTCTATTGAATATTGTCGCCTTTTACCAAACTATCCCCAGCGCAATGCCACCGCACTCCAGGTATAGCCTGTGCCCGCACCCGCCAGCACAGTCAAGTCTCCGGCCTTCAACTTACCGCTGTTGTGACCTAATTCAAGTGCAACGATTTGATCAACCGATTGCATGTGCCCATAATGATCAAGGTAAATCGCTTGCTCTTGCTCAACACCGAGCGCTCGCAATATACTGTCATGGGCAGAACGTTTCATGTGAACGAGACCGAGGAAACCGATGTCTTCCAGTGTATAGCCACTTTTCTCAACTGAACCTTGTACAACATGTACGAAATTCTCTTCTGAAACTGCGCCAAGCCGTTCACCCATATAGTCGAGGTCAGGTACATCCAGGCGATGAAGGTTCTGGGTTACGGTCGCTTCGCTGGCTGGCTGTAAACTCCCCCCAGCATGCATCACAACTGTTTTACTCAACGTTCCATCACTGATGACCTTTGCACCCATGACTACGTTTTTGTCATAATCACGACGTAGGATGACTGCACCGGCCCCGGTCCCAAAATTAAACATGAAACGCGCACGTTGATTAGTGTAGTCAACCAGATCGTTTTCACGCGATGCAGTCACCAGCAAGACAGTCTGTAAGTCATCGTCTTCAAGCATCATGCTTTTTGCTGTTTTAAACGCAATTGGTGCGCCAGCGCACAGTGCATAAATTTCGAAAGCGCCTGCATTATTCGCACCAAGTAGCTGCTGCACCCGCGTTGCTGCCGACCAGACAAAGTGTTCTTTGAATTCACTGCCATGATAAATAATAAGGTCAATTTCGTCCGGTGAAACACCAGCTCTAGATAGCGCCTGCTGCGCAGCCTTCGCAGCCATTTCAGCGGCATGGTCATCAGGGCCAGCGATATGTTTTTGGACCAGCCCCATTTTCCTGGCAACAACTTCTTCCGGGATACCAGTGGCCGTGGCCACGTCCGCTGCCGTCTGAATACCTGCCGGGAAATATGTTCCCCATGATACAATGCCCACAGTTGTCATATCGCATCCATCCTCATGCGCGTTTGGTTGAAAACAAGCGATGTGCAGCAAGTATGGTTTTTATTACGACTTCTTTTTGAGATCAGGATAGGTTTTCACCAGTTGTGCAATCTGAGCTTTCAGGTCTGCCAGCTCTTTCAAAGCTGCAATCGGGCTACCCTTGATCTTTTTGGACTGAATATCAGATAGGTGCTGTTGGGCAGTGGCTTCAGCAGCTTTTAGTTCGTCGTAGTGTTGCTGTACTTCTGGGGTCACTTCTTGAACCCTGGTCGGTGCCAGTGCAGGTTTGGCGACCGCCGATGCGTCTGCCGCAGCAATCGCGTCACTGCTCAGCCGAGGCTTTCTGCCTTCTGTTTTTTGCCCGTTTTTTCTATCACCCTTAGCTGCCCCCGGCTTCGTTCTTTTTTGTTGCTTTTTGTCATCCTTCCCGTCAGCAGCTTTCTTACCCTTTTTATCGTTCGATCCGGGGCGCGGGAAGATTATGCCACGAGTCTTTGCGTCCAGGCGATCTTTGGAGAGTTTAAAGAAGACGCCACCTGTGGTACGTTTGCGTGACCCATCCGTAACGTCCATGCCACCTTCTTCTTGAATTTTGAGCGTATCGGTGAGCAACTGACGAGCAAACTCTTCGCCCTTTAGTTCAATAATATGGGCAATTTGGCTACGTGGGCGCGGATCAGTTTCACCGAGGACCTCAGCAATTTCTGTACCAATCCGCATTACTTCTCGGTAGTTTATCTCATGTCCACGTTTGTTTAAATCAGCAGCAGTTACAATGAGTTGCTGCCCGGCCACTTCATAGCCGTCTAGCTGTTCGATCGCCTTTGCACCTGCCTCATCAGAGTCCATCGAGACAAACATAAACTTACGTGGTTGCAATGTCTCACGATGAAAAGGGCGTTGTACATCGAGGACTTCACCGACTGTTGCAAAGATAGAGCGAATCTGATCCTCTGATACAGACGGAAGAATATTCTGAACAAATAACTTTTGAGTCACGAGGTTTTGCCTCCCGTTTGGTTAAGAAAAGGTGAAGCCTTCGCCGCTAAACGCATTATGACACGTTTACAACGATGGTCAAGCCTGATTCATAAGGTACGGTGTCTTATCAATTTTGTGTCATTAAATTATAATTTGGCTGTGTTGTGCAGAAACATTCAGGCCAGCAAATGTTCATACAGTAACTTGACCGTTTCAATAGAGCGGTGTCCGAGCATATCACGAACCTCAGTAAGCGAACGCCCTTCGAGAATCAGTTGATGGGCACGCCAATGACGAAAGTCATGTGGTGAAACATTTGCAATACCGACCCCCTTAGAAGCGCGTCGTACAACACGCCATGCCACAATTCGACTCATACGATTCCCATCATAACGAGGATCATGGCTTACGAAAAGCGGTGAAGACTCCTGTTTTTCTACAAACTCTGCCAGAACACCACGTTTATGCAGGTATTCAGAAATCATACGTTGCGATTTATCAATAACCAATTGATAGGTATGGCCACTTTTCCCCACTACCGCAATCTCTGTGTGCTGGCCATTTAGCTCAGCTACATCAACGGCATCAAGCTGCAACAGTTCACTGACACGCCCCCCTGTTTCAGCCAGGCAATGCAATAATGCTCGATTACGGAGTCGTACGAGTTCCCAACGATGAAGGCGCTCAGCGTTTACGTTTTCACCGCGTAAATGTGGTGGCGGTTGCTGGTTGTCATAAAATGAAATAACAGCAGAAAGATCCATATAGTGATTATTTTTTGCTTTGCCGGGTTGTTGTTTTTGTTCTATGGGCGCTGCCTCACGCAAAGTTGCAACAACGGCCGACAGGTTGAAGTCATCAGCCAGCCAGCCACGCCGCTCCATGAAGAACAGAAAATGTTGTACGCCAGCAACTCGCAGCGCAATAGTCGCTTCAGAGTATGGGCGCTTTGTGTAATTACCATCAGGGTCTGCTGTACGTAGCCATTCAGCGAACGCAGCCAGTAGTGCATGGTCTTCCGGCCCAAGTTCCCGGGGCGAAATTTGTGCAACAGAGCGGGGTGACTGTTGTATAGCTACCTCACTCTGAAAATGATGGTCATCTAAAAATTCAAATAGGAGATCAACCGACCGTGTATAGGCCGAGCGCGTATGCGGAGAATATAGCTGACCTTGATTTAGGTAAATGTCAAAGCATTCCTGAAGTGTATCAGGTATCTTCACTACGCCCCCTCACGACTTTATGCTAAGGTTTTGTCTCTGCACGCACCACAGGTTCATCTGGCAATTGAAGCCAGTAAATTTCTGCGCCGTATTGAGAATGGATGAACAAACGCATGTCAGGTGTAATGTTCAAGCCAACCAGCGGTGCTTGTAGTTCTGTCCATACCACTGGCTCAACGTCAATATTTGCACATCCCCCGGCTTCCATACAGGCTTGCGGGTCAACACGCCCAACAACACCACGCTGGCCAAGGGCATATGCGAAATAGAGCATACCGTCTGGACCCATAACCAGATTTGTTGTGAACTGTAGACCTTTCACAAGTTGCTGCATGTCTGTGTCAGTTAATGGTTCACCATCTGCAACGTCATTTAGATCAAACCATTCAATTGAGCGGCGCGCACTTTCGTGATTCGCGACAAATACCGTAGTATCGTCTATCACAATTCCTGTCGGTGAGCGGAACCCCGTTGCAATCACTTCAGTTTCGCCTGTGCGTGTAGAGCGAATCACTTCGTCATTACGAAATAGGGTCAACAGGAAATCATCGCCAACACTTTCGATTCCCCACGGCGCAGCAAGATCACTCACAAGGTCAGTACGCGGTGGGCTCTGGCCACGTTCAACAATCGTCAACGTATCACGCGAATAATCCGGTACCCAGACGTTCGTATCATTGGTGACGCCTTCTACATAAAGCTCATTGGCGTTTTCGATACCCGCGATGTAGGTGATTGTCGCACCTGTCGTATCATCGACACGATAAAGGGTAAAGTCACCGTTGCACCCAATGTAGAGATATCCATCGTGCCAGAACATACCATTCGGTCGTAATACATTACCAGAGAGCAACTGTAAATCCTCTTGCGTGAAAGGTTGTGGCGTTTCGCCGCTATCCCCACCACCTTGATGCAAATCTGACACTACTGTCGATTGTTCAGCCGCCTGCACACCCCCTGATTGTGTGAATGCAACAAGCGTGCCCACTATCGCGAAAAACATGATACCAATACGCAGTATTTGTACTACCATTATTTGCTCTTAACCCCGGCTAGTGCCCGACTTTTCCAGTATTGTTTGTTTGTATCCTACCATTGGTGACACAAAAGTGCCAGAATAACTCACGCCCTCTAATACATTCTGCATAGAGCTAATGCGAGTACTGTATGCAAATCTCCTCTGTCGCATTTACGCTTAACGAACGTTAACGCCAATGAATGATGAGCATGATAGAATAGACGGACGTTTGCCAGACCAGAACAACTCTTTGGAGGCTACATGCGCAACGCAATTGCTAGCATAACCCGTCTCGCGGTGCGGTTTCGCTGGATTACGATGACACTCACGTTGATGCTGATTGCAGCTGGCGTCTACTCATTCATGCAATTTAATCAAGAATTGCTCCCGGATATTGAATTTCCCAACACGTTGGTTGTTGCCCAGAATGGTGGCGCGACCAGCGAAAACATGCTGCACATGTACACTGTGCCGCTAGAGCGAGAACTAAATGACGTCAGTGGGGTCGTCAATGTACAAACCACCACCAATGATGGCTTGATGTTCTCGATTATCAGTAACGAATTTGGGCTGGTACAGAACAATGTTACTGACGATATTGATGCTGTTACGGATAATATCGAGCAACAATATGTGCCGATTCGCCGCCTTACCCCACCAGATGGCGTATCAGTTGAAGACATGTTTGCAGAACTTTCCGCTGAGCATATTCTATGGTTAGAAAATTATGCAAATCAGCGTAACGAAGGGTTTAAGCAACAGCTCTTGCCCGAAATCTGGCTGAGTCTATCAGCAGAAACCCTGCAGGGGATTCCAGAATCCAGCTTTGACTTGCTTGGAGCGAGCTTGCAAGAGGAATTACTTGCGAAACGTGATACTGCTTCTGGAACAGCACAAGCGGAAGATTTTGCGTTTGATCAAGCCGCCCCACCCCGCTTACCAGCTTCCTGGCAGCAAAGCGACGATCGCTTCCGAACTGCTGCTGACCTCTCCGAACTCGCAACCACGCGCAGTGTAGCGGCAGTCTTAAACAATTTCTATGAAAATGGTACGATTGCGGGCCCGCTCGGTGATACGTCCGATATTCGACCAGAAAACATTGAGCAGTTTTTGCTGGTAGAGTCCAATTGTCTTGAGTTTTTTAACGGCAATCCACCGATGGTTGATGGTGTCAGTCGTTGCTCATTTGTGCGCCATATCACAACTGTCAACCAATTCCAGCCAGAAGACACGGCGCTGCTTGCGATTAACAATCTCACACCTGAAGCATATGCGGCATTGCCAGAAGATCTCCGCAATGCGTATGAACTGACCACCCCTCTCGAACCTATCACGGAAAATGGCGAGACATTCCTGCCAACAGGCGTACCGCTCCCGATGGCATGGCGTGTCGAAGCGCTACAGCTACAAACCTTCTCTTTCAGCGACGTACCGTTGGCATCGTTGAGCGTTAGTTCGGCTGACCGTTCCTCAGATGAACTGCGACGCCTTATCGAAGATAATCTTGTTCCCACTCTCCGTGAACGTGAAAATATTGCGCAGGTTACGGTCGTCGGTGGCTCATTGTCCAACAATGAAGATAACGGTGGGCTGCCAGAAGAACCGGTCACTCGTACAAACGGCGATAGTTCACTAACCGTTACGATATTCAAGACAGATGAAGCAAATACAGTCGTCACCTGGGACGACACGAACGCATTTCTTGACGAATGGAGTGCTGAAAACAACGTTGAAATTTCTGTGGCTTTTGAACAGGCTACCTTCATCGAAGAATCTATCAGCGGGGTTACAAGCGACGGCTTACTCGGGGCAGTGATGGCAATCGTCGTTATTCTGATTTTCATGAATCTGAGCGTTCGTAGCACGCTGGTTACCTCCGTCAGCATTCCGACCTCGGTCATGACCGCACTGGTGCTGGCAGCAATTGTCCCCGCCAATGTCAATGACATTCTGGCACCCATTCTTGAAGACGTCGGCCGCGATACGACTTTCGGCAGCATTCTTGAAGTGATCGTACGACTATTCCCGGCGTCGTTCACACTCAACATCATGACCCTGTCTGGCTTAACTGTGGCAATCGGTCGTGTCGTAGACGACTCTATCGTGGTGCTTGAAAACATCTATCGCAATGTTCAACAAGGCGGCGACCAGAAAGAAGCTGTGTTGAACGGGACGCGCGAAGTTTCTGTCGCAATCCTCGCTGCAACTGCCACCACGATGCTGGTATTCTTGCCATTAGGGTTGTTTGGCGGTGTCACGGGTGCATTCTTCCTGCCGTTTGGGTTGGCTGTGACATATTCCCTCGTTGGGTCTTATATGGTTGCGATCACCACTGTCCCCGCGCTCTCATCGCTGTTGATTACCAGGTCCTCAATGATCGAGAGTGTACGCCCCGTCAAAGACAACATGAACACGGCTGAAGCCAGTGTGACGCGGGTTCGCAATGTCTTCATCGGCAGCATTGATAAACTCAGCAACGCATACGGACGTCTCATCAGTTTCTTGCTCAAAAACACAGTCAACCGCCTCGGGGTAATCGCGGCTGCCTTTGCCACGCTCATTTTTGGGCTCTGGCTTCTGGGGCAACGTCCACAGACATTCCTGCCAAACTTTGGTGAAGCACAGGCAACGATCGAAATCAACCTACCCCCACAGCTTGGTCAAGAGCCCACATCAATTGAGCAGACCAATGCTATTGCCCGCGAAATTGAAACATATCTACTCGGTGGCGATTACGAAAACCCGTTCACTGGCGAAACAGTTTCTTACGAAGGTCAAGAAAACGAAGGTGTTTCGACCGTTACTGCGTCGGTCGGCGGTGATGCCCAACAGTTTGACAGTGCTACCAGCAGCATCAGCCCCAATGTGGCGACAGTTCGCGTTGGCATTGAATCGCAGGAACAACTTGATGCGTTCTTACCCGACCTCCGCGAGTTTTCTGAACAACTCATGGCTGAGGCATTTCCAGAAGTGCCCGCAGCGCCAGACTTTATCTCAGTGTCTAGCGGTGATGGTGGTGGTGGCGGTTTTGGTGGCTTTGCTATCGAAATCCGAGGCGAAAATGAGGATATTACACTTGATGACCTCCGTGCTTATGATAGCGTTGTACTCCAGACACTCGAAGAGGTTGACGGCCTCGTCAATATCGAAAGCAGTAACAGTGGTTTGGGCGGCGGTGAAAACACCTACATTCGCATTGATGGTGAACCCGCGATTCGCTACACCGCAGAGATTGAAGCCGATGACACGCTTGGTATCACCAATACTGCATTGATGGAAGCGCAAGATGCAGTTGCCGAGTTTGAGGAGAGCAATCCACAGGCAGCGCCTGCGTTGGTCAGTCAGGGTTTCGACTCCGAACAACAGCAAGAAGGCTTCCAACAAATCTTCATCTCAATGGGTATTGCCACAGTCATTGTATATGTCATTCTTGCGCTGACTTTCGGTAATCTCATTCACCCCATCACCATTCTGGTTAGCCTGCCACTGGCAATCGTAGGTGCCGCAATTGGACTCACGGTTACCGGGCGCGTGTTAGGCTTATCATCGCTTATTGGCCTACTGATGCTCATTGGTATCGTAGTGACGAATGCTGTCGTTTTCCTCGACCGCGTACAGCAAAATAGACGCGAAAAGAACATGTCAACATATGATGCACTGGTCGAAGCGGGAACCGTACGTTTGCGCCCCATCATGATGACAGCAATCAGTACAACAATGGGCGTGTTCCCACTGGCGTTAGGGTTGACCGAAGGTGCAATTATCGCTGCGGAATTGGGCACCGTTGTCATTGGTGGTTTAGCCAGTTCAACAGTATTAACGCTCATTGTACTACCAGTTGTCTACAGTTTGTTTGATGATATAACAGGTGGTTTGATGGGCCTCTTTACTGGCAACAAAAAGGAAGATCAGGCTAAATCTACTGCACCAAGTCCTGCTGGTGACTAATGACCACCTCTGCACAATCCCAGAATCCCTCTGTTTACTCAGGGGGATTTGTTATTGACATCAAAAGTCCTTTCTGTATAATCTGAAGACGAAAAATCAAGATGCCCTGATGGCGGAACTGGCAGACGCGCACGGTTGAGGGCCGTGTCCAGTAACATGGGTGGAGGTTCGAGTCCTCTTCAGGGCACCAGACGTCAAATCAGCAACACACTACCAGATAATTGGAGTGTGTTTTTTGTTGGGTAACTTGCTGTAATCGCAATGCCTCAGTAAACTCCTCTTTATAGTGTTCATCAACTGACTATCAAGGGGCAACTATGCGCTCAATTAGACATCCTGGCACTTATTTCCTGTTAGTTGCTTTGCTGGTGGGGCTTTTGCCGGGTGCTGGTACTGCATTAGCATCGTCATCTGCATCACCAGAACCAACCGTACAACAGCAAGGCACCGCTAGCGCAACCGCTATACGCGCAATTAATGTTCGCAGTGGCCCGGACCGCAATTTTTGGGTGATTGATGTCATGGCCGCCAACGAAACCGTCCCCATTCTTGGCATCAACTCCGCAGGCACCTGGTGGCTTGTGGACACGGGCTTTGCACAAGGCTGGGTGGCAAATTCCGTCGTCACTGCCAGTAATGCTGCTGGTGTACCCGTCCGCAACCCGGGGGCAACCGTTGCTGTCACAGCGGGGGAACTCAATGTGCGCACTGCACCCGGCGTCCAGGCGCCTTCACTTGGTCTGGCATTCATCGGTAATCGACTGTTCGTCATTGGGCGCAACGACAGCGGCTCCTGGCTCAATGTTCGCTCGCAATTTGGTACAGGATGGGTAGCAGCCCAATTCACTTCTGCGGGCGGCACAGGCACCCCGACCTCAACAGACACCCCTGTCACTGCTGACCCTGCGGTGGCGATTGTGAACGCAGTGTTCTTGAATGTCCGAACTGGTCCAAGTGTTAATTTCGAGATTCTTGGTGTAGTCCGTGGTGGTGCCCAACTCCCTATCATCGGCGCATCAGCGGATCGAAGCTGGTTTAATGTGGAAACCCCCTTTGGACCCGGTTGGGTGTCAGATTTATTTGTCGTTACGCAAAACGAGTTTGGTAGCGCCCCAACGACCACTGATACTGTTGACCCCGCTACCGTGCTTGGCGCTACTGCAATTGTAAATGCCTCTGTGCTAAACATACGTAGCGGTCCGGCGGCCACCTTTACCGTCGTTGATCAAATTCGTGGCGGCGAACAATTCCAGATTCTAGCCCGAAACGCCTCGTTCACCTGGCTATTGTTGGACAATGGCGAGAATGATGGCTGGGTCAATCAGAATTTTGTCATTATTCGCGGCAACACAGCCAATCTACCCGTCGCCAATGCAAGCAGCGCTCCCAGTATTGTTGATCCTGACGATGGTCAAGCGGCAATGGTAACGCCTACTGACATCGGACCTATCGCTTTTGTTGCAACAGGTGCCCTCAATATTCGCAGTGGCCCGAATGCCGCATTTGAAGCGCTTGGATTTGTTTATGCCGCTACCCGGATGCCAATTATCGGTCAAAGCCCGGATGGCAACTGGTGGCAAGTTGAAAGCCCATTCGGCGTGGGGTGGGTCAATAAACGCTTCGTGATTGCCGAAAACGGTGCGCTCAATGTGCCAGTGGTACAATAGGAGCCAAGCATCATGAGTGAATCAACCCGCCGCCAACTTGAAGAAGCCTTTGAGTTGATTGACAACGACAACTATGATGCAGCGCTAGGCGTTCTGCGTGAGGTTATTGACCGTGAGCCGAATAATGCCGATGCCTGGTGGTTAATGGCTAATGCCGTTGATGACCCCAGAGAGGCACGGCTTGCCCTGATTAACGTTCTGAAAAATGACCCCACCCATGCTCGCGCTCGGCAAACACTCGATGAACTCAATGATCAAGTTCCCCCCACTGACGAGGAACTTAAACTACTCATTGAACTGGACGACGACGCCCAATCACTTGACCTTGAAGAGCTTGAAGACCCCCTGTCTGACGAGGAACTGTTCGATCTTTTTGATGAATCTTCAGAGATTGATCTCAGTGCCTTCGACGAAGAGGAACCTGCCGTGCAGGGAGACGATCCCTTTGAGGATTTATTTGACGAATCAGCACAAGACGAAAGTCCAAAGCGTACGGCAAAACGTGAAAAGAAACGCTCAAGCGGGGTTTTGCAACTGGTACTGTTACTCTTGATTGCAGGCATTGTCGCAACGGCGTTGTTCGTACTCTCGGGGAGTGAAGACACCGCAGAAAGTGACCCCGGTGCCCCAGACCTGGCAGCGCTGACAGTCGTTGAAGAAGCTGAAACAACCGAAGACGTCGCTGCGATTGCGGGGCGCGTACGGGTTGATGCAGCCCGTGTTACCGGGACAGAAACAGCGACGTTTATTGTCGATAACGGTACACAGACAACGCTCTTTGTCCAATCTTGTATTTGCATTCGTAGCGACTGCGAGGGCCCTACTGCCGGTGAACTGCCTCGCATTGTTGAAGAGAGCTTCCTTGTGGTAGCCGATCGCGTTTCTGGTGAAAATGAAGGGGCAATTGATCAGGCAGGGGTTAACATCACAGATTGCACTGGCGAAGATGTTGTCTATAGAGCAACTGTCTTGATTGAAGATGCACGTGATTTCCGCACCAGCGGTGATATGAATGCGTTCCGTGGTAGTTGGAATGTCATTACGAACTAAAGCAGCATTGTTTTGTATCGCACTATATCTGCTACTGTTGCCGGGGTCACAGGCTCCGGTTTTTTCATCTATTGCCACACCGCTGTACATTGAGGATGCTTTCGGGCAACAAACACCAGCGGTTTACCTCGGCAATCATCTCGCTCTAACCAGTGCTGCCGCAGTTCTTGGTGAGTCTTACCTCTGGAACCCCGCCACACAGCAGTCCCCGCCTGCCGCACTTATACCCCCGCGTCAAATGTTTGCCAGTGACATTGCAGACAACCCCCCGGGGTTCTTGTGCAATGCTTTAGGCAACAACATTTCGTACACAACGACACTTCCAGACAACGAAGCGGCTTGTTATCCGTACGACCTCACGACATCGTTGTCTCTGATTACGCCTGAGGAACAAACCATAGCTATTACACAGGCATTGTACATTGATCGCGTACATGATATTGCCCTGCTTGAACTGGAACGTGTATCACTACCGCCAACTGTGGCGTCTGTTCCAGTCGACGTATCACCGCTAGATGTAAAGCAGGAGCTGTTGTCCATGACCGAACAGCGTGCAACGGTGACAGCAACAGCACCAGTTCGTCGAAGCAATCCTGCGCACGGCGGGTTCGATGGTAGTCAACAGGCTATTCAGGTAATTCCCATCACGTTATTGGATGTCACACCTCCCCCGAACGCAACGCCCTATTTCAGTCGTTATGGCTTCGTTGGTTTCCAATGGGAAACAACTTCAGACCAGGCGTTTATGAACCCTGTCGTGCTGTGGTATCACATGCTATGGCAGGCAAACGATACACTTCAGCATGATGGGTTGCGGCAAGTTCTGGAAAATGCTGTTATTCCCGCAGCAGGTGTCATCGGTCGCCCAACACTGGACGATCCTGTTGCACCAACACTCGGTAATGAAGGCTATGATGTGTTGCACTACAATCTGGCATTGCAAATTGACCCCGCCACACGCCAGCTTGACGGTGACGCCACCCTCGATATGCGCGCCACCTATCATCGACTAGCCGCATTTTCGCTTGATTTTGTGGGCTTGTCGGTCGATGCCGTCAGCGTCAATGGCCAACCTGCGGCGTTTGATGTCACGGCTGAAAAACTCATCATCAAGCTGGCTGAACCGATTGATTATGGTCAACAATTCAGGGTGACTGTGGGCTACGGTGGTGTCTTAGAGCCATTGAATACCCGTTTTAGCCGATCATTTACTGTAGGTCTTGAGTACGATGATACACCACCGCGCCTGGCTTTTGCCAATCAACCAGACGGAGCCCGCACCTGGTACCCTACCAATGACCATCCACAGGACCGTGCCACCTATACATTCCGTATTACCGTTCCACAGCCATACACTGCTGTTGCCAACGGGGTTTTGATAGCGACCACGCCCACAGACACACATACTACGTTCGTCTGGGAAATGCTGAGCCCTATGGCCAGCAATTTATCCATCGTTGCTATCGGTGACTATACTGTGCTTGAGGAAACGGTTTCTGACGATGTGACGGTAACCAATTATGTCTATAGTGATGCTGTAACCGAAAGCGCAGATGTGTTGTCTACAACGGCACGGGCGTTTGCACTAACTGAAGATTGGTTCGGCCCCTATCCCTTCTCAAGCTATGGGCACGTCGCCACCCCGCTTCCAGATGGGGCCATTGAAACCCAAACGATGGTCATGCTACCCCGCAATTTGCACTTGAGTACACCCGACGCTTTTTTTGACCTGATCGTCCATGAATTAGCCCACCATTGGTACGGAAATACGGTGACGTTGCATTCGTGGCAAGACATCTGGCTGAATGAAGGGTTTGCCACCTACGCGGAATGGCTTGCGTTCGAAGCCGAATCTACGCCTGAGCAGTTCCGCCAATTTCTCGGCGCTCAAGAACGGGTTGCACTACGCAGCACCCGCCAAACACCGCTGGCCTATCCGCTGCCTGTTGAACTGTTCAGCCGTGACAGCTATGTCAAAGGGGCGTGGATTTTGCACATGCTGCGCCAACAGTTAGGCGATACGCTATTTTTTGATATTCTACGCACATGGGCAGTGGACTATACCCATCAAACCGTCACTACGCTGGACTTCTTCCGACATGTAGAGCATGTTAGTGGCGCAGACCTCACACAATTCCGCCGACAGTGGCTCTATCAACCTTATATACCGACGTATCAGATCTTCTGGTCACAATCTGAAGGTGAAATCAGAGTGTTGGCGTGTAATTTACGTAGCAACAGCTATCAGCTTGAACTGCATATTGCGTTGAGCGGGACTGATGACGAACAGAAGATGATCACCTTTAACTTGGCGAACAACACTGCGCAGACTTTCGACGTTGATTTTATAGTCACAGACATTAATATTGACCCTGACCAACACCTGCTCGGTCAATTTTCCGTAGAACGTGATCAAACCGCTGAATCCTGTCTATCCCTCATCGAATGATGCTACAATAACAACTCAGAATAATGCACAAACAACTCAACAAAGGTAAGCAACTGTGAAAGCAGCTAAACTTTCGACACGATCAACTATATTCCGTGCTGCTGCGGCTGGTATCTTGTTGGGGTTGGTCTTTGCTGCCGGGTTCTTTACCCGGGATATGGTAGAGACGGACACCAACAGGGTAGTAAACGCCCAATCTGAAGATAGTGGCCAACTGGATTTCATTTTGCTGGATGAGGTTCATCGCCTCGTTGCAGACAATTATTATGCTGAATTGCCAACTGACAGTGATCTGGAATATGGTGCCATTCGTGGCTATCTCAATTCACTGGACGACCCCTTCAGCTTCTTCAACGAGCCCCCGGCCGCCCGCACAGAAAGCGCATCGCTAGCCGGACGTTATGGTGGCATAGGCGTCATCATCAAGCGGAACGTTGCAGGTGAGGTTGAGTTGTATCCTTATCCAGAAAGCCCTGCTGTCCGCGCTGGCATTGTCGATGGGGATATTCTGGTTAGTGTAAATGGCGAGGTTGTTGATCTGGAACAAAATCTAGATGTGATTCGCGGCTTGCTGCGTGGTGAAGTCACTGATGAAGGCAATGGGGTTACGATCACCATTCGCACACCAGACAGTGAGGAAACCCGCACGCTGGATATTGCGTTTGAAGAAATTCGTGTGCCGTCAGTCATCTGGCGCATGCTGCCCGGCGAACCGCAAATCGGGTACCTCAACGTCATGAGCTTTACGTCCCGCACACCGGACGAATTGGCCGAAGCCATCGCCGCGTTGGAAGATCAAGGTATGCAAGGATTAGTACTAGACTTGCGCAACAACGCCGGTGGTCTACTGCGTGAGAGCATCGAAATTTCAGAGGCATTTCTGGATGGCGGTGTCATCGTGATTGAAGAAAGTCGTGTTTCTGGGCGCGAAGTTATTGAGGATACCGCTGGTGGAATCGCCACCGAAGTCCCGATGATGGTTCTGGTAAATAATCGTACTGCTAGCGCCGCCGAAGTCGTCGCCGGGGCACTGCAACAGAATGACCGTGCCCAACTGGTTGGTCAGCAAACACGGGGCAAAGGCTCGGTGCAATTTATTTTTGGGCTCTCGGATGGGTCTTCGTTCCGCATCACGGGTGCGGTATGGCTAACGCCAGATGAAACCCCCTTAGATGGTGTTGGGCTTGACCCCGACATTCCGATGATCCCTGATGTTAATGGACGCGAAGTCGAACTTGACGAAGCCACCCGGCAACTACGGCAACAACTCTCGGCAGATTAGGAATTCATTGAAGGTTTATTGGTATGTCTGACAAGCAAGCGTTAAACTTTTCGCCCAATGATGAGTCTTCCGCTGCCTATTCCCGGCCACAACAGGTTGGGATTAGCTCGTTCCAGGCCCTGAGTATCTTGATGGCTATTCTGGTAACGGCTGCCGTTGCGTTTCTGGCGGGTGTGCTTTATGAACGCTCACAGGGGCTGGCTAGCTCAGAGGAATTTGTCGTATTCTGGGAAGCCTGGGATCGTATCGAAGACGATTATTATTTTACTGACCGCTTACCCAATGATCAGCAGCGTGTTTACGGCGCTATTCAGGGCTTTGTAACCACACTGGGTGATCCAAATACCCGTTTTGCGCCGCCTACTATTGCGGAAGACAGTCGAGAACAGATTGAAGGCCGTTTCGGTGGCATTGGTGCTGTGGTTGGCACAAACGATAACAATGAGCCTTACATCATTGAGGTCATTGCTGATGAATGTATCAACACCACCCCTGCTGACGCCGCCGGGCTCCGGTCTAATGACGTCATCCGCGCAGTAGACGGTGCTTCAGTCGAAGGCTTAGACCTGAATGGTGTGGTTGATCTGGTACGTGGACGTCAGGGAACAATCGTCACACTGACCGTTTTTCGTCCTGAAGCAGAGGAAACACTTGATATTGATGTCCGGCGTGACAATATCGAGAATATCACCGTTAATGCAGAAATGATTGATGATATTGGGTACATGCACCTCACTCTCTTTAATGCAGTCGCGACGAAACAGCTCCGCTGCAAACTAGAGTTGCTGATGGAGCAGAACCCTCGTGCAATCATTCTCGACTTACACGATAATCCCGGCGGGCTGTTGAACGAAGCGCTGCTCGTCGCTGACGTTTTCCTTGAAGAAGGACTGGTTTTGACGCAACGTGACCGCGAAGGTAATGTTGAACAACTCTTTTCAGATAGTGGCGACGAGGGTGAAGACATTCCGCTTTACGTTATCGTTGATGATCGTAGTGCGAGTGCGTCGGAAGTTGTCGCTGGAGCCCTGCGCGACCGCGATCGTGCTGTGTTGATCGGTCAGACAACGTTCGGCAAAGGCTCAGTGCAAAACGTTTATGAACTCTCAGATGGAAGCGAACTCCGCGTTACATCGGCCGCCTGGTATACTCCTGACGACGTGCGTATTGAAGGCCAGGGCCTTGCACCTGATGAATTTGTAGACTGCGAAGGTCTGGATCCGGTCGAGTGTGATGCGCGCAACCTGAGTTTCACATTGGAATTCATTGAGCAAGATTTACCAGCAACCAGCGGTGAGACTGCCGCCTTGCCACCTAACTGATAAAAACATCATCACCAAAACACAGGAGGATATATGCCAGAAGGTGCAAAAACAATTGCTACCAACCGGAAAGCCAGCCATGACTACAACCTGCAAGACCGTTTTGAAGCAGGCATGCAACTGATGGGTTCTGAAATCAAGTCTATTCGTGCCAAAGGTGTTAGTTTGCAAGAGGCTTATGTCACCCTCCGTGACAATGAATTGTGGGTGCTAAACATGCATATCGTAGAGTATAAAGAGGCGTCTTATCAGGGGCACGACCCACGCCGCCCACGCAAGTTGTTACTCCACCGTCGTGAAATTAACAGCATTGCGTCTGATCTCACCCTGAAAGGCTACACGCTGGTACCAACGAAGTTGTATCTGCGTGGTGGCCTTGCCAAGTTAGAAATTGCTCTGGCAACAGGTAAAAAGAAATACGATAAACGGCAGACGATTCGTGAACGTGACGATAAACGTCGTGTTGAACGTGCGCTGAAGGATTACTAGCCTCTATGCAGCCACCTTCAATTTGGCCGGGCTCTGTCCGTGGCATTAACAACTTAGAAACGGAACAGAAGCTCGGCATTTACCGTACGTTGATTCCTGACTGGTTGTTACGTCGATTTCAAATCAACCCGAATACGTTCTCAGTCAACGGTAAATCTGTAATTGAGTTGCGGTCACCGCCCAATAGCCGAGCAATGGAACTATCCCTGTTTCATGAACCGGGGGCGGCTGACCCGGTGATGTACGTCAATATGGCAGACTCATTGATGAATCAGTTGATGGTGTTGTTAGTTATGGTCAATGATCCAAACTCGCCGCGCTATAATGTTGATCGTCTTCCAGATGGTAGATCGACCAATTTAGGCACATCAGCGCGTAATCTTGCCGAAGAGGAACGCGCCTTGAACGATGGGCTAGCTCCCGGGCAAATCCGTCAGGGTTTACGCGGATTTCGCGACTCTGTGCCCTATTTTGAGCGCTTTGTTGATAACATGCACCACGACTTATTTCTCATTGAGCCACTGTCATATCATAATGCGGTTGTCTTTGAACGTTATGGCTTTGGTTACACGGTTGGGCGCAAAGAAATGGAAAGCATTCATCATGAATTTCAGCCAGACGGTGATTTGCATCGTATGTTGGATGCCAGCACCCCTTTTCGGCAGCCAGATGCATGGCGGTCTATCCGTGGGCGTTCCTGGGCCATTCATGATGGTATTTTGGGCCATGCTTTCACGGGTTTTCATATGTACAAGCGGCTCTATCACAACGCTGGTGTTAATACATTCCCGGATGCAGTCTGGTAACAATGCAAATGCTTGAGCCAGTCCTGACCGCTGAGACATTGCGCTCAACACTTGAAAAACTCAGTCGGGGTGAGTCGTTGCCAGACGACCCCCTGAGTGGCTTTGCCCTTGTATGGTCACGTTTCAACCACCCTGACATACCACGTAACGATGTTACACTTCAACATATCATTTATGATGTGCTGGAAGAGGCTGTTGTCTCTGCTTTTGCAGAATTACGTACAAATCATGCTCGTCCTGCGCCAGACTACAATGCTACATATGAGGAAGCTCTGGTTGACCTATCAGCAGATGCTTCTGTTGATAATGATCTGCTATTTGGTGGGAGTATTGTTTTCCATCAATATTTGCGGCCTGATTTGAGCTTTTCTACCGAGATAATCGCAGAATCAGTTCATATCAGTGCCCGTTCAGTTCGTCGCTATCGGAATAGATTTATCACACATGTTCAGCGACGTCTTATAGCTGATGAGCTTGCGTTTCGGCGTCAATATCGTCGTGATATGGTTACCCTGCAATTACCAATACGAGGTTGTGTTCAGTTCGAAACACAACAATCGGTGCTGCGTTATGTTTTTTCTGTTCTCAGTGACTACGCGCAAACACAACCAACATTACTCTTCGGCCCGGCTGCCAGCGGAAAATCGACAATTGCACTTCAGCTTGCTCATACGTTGGTAGAAACCAATCAGTTTTTCGACGCTTTGTGGCTTGATTTACGTGATACCAGCATCAGCAACGCGGAGGAACTGTGCATCCTCCTTGTTGAAAAACTGCAACTTTACCCCATTGCTGAAAATCAGAGTCATTTACAACTATTTCAGCATTATGTTGCGCTCCAGACGGCAACGCAGCGTCTGCTCATCATTCTCGATAACGCTGACCATTGCCTTGCAAGTATTATGGCAAGCTGGCAATGGTTATCCCATGTTACACTCATTGTGACTGCACGCGCACGTCCTACAGACTGGCCCGGAATTGAACAACAACCCACCCCGCTCTCCCAAACAGAAACGAAAAAGTTGCTGCGGTTCCTCCATCAACGCTTATTTCCACGCCAGCCGATAGATGATATTGCAGCGCAGAGTATTCACTTCTGGAAAGAATTTTCGGGAAACGTTGGGCATATTCAACGGGCCTATCAACGTCAGTTTGAAATCCCACCCACCCAACACACCCGTCTTAGCCAATTGGCTGCTACCATAGGCTTTGCAGAGCAACAGGTTCTATTGCTGATTCAGCTTATTGGGAAGTCACAACTGGTAACGTATACGCTACTGCATGTCAAAACCAGCGAAATACTAGAGATTGCTGAGCTTGAACTTCAGGCAATAATAGTACGTCTGGCCGATCATCAACTTATTTACATTGAGCATGACCCCACCGACTACATTTATCGCAGCCGCGAAACCAATTTTAGCTGTACAGATGAAGCCAGGACCCGTCTCGTCCGCGCAATTATCGACGCACAAGATCAACAACTGTGCCTCAGTGTGTTTGACAGCCACAATTTACAACCGCAACTAGTGCAGCAATTAGCGCAATGCATCCCCCTGGCACACGACCACGTGCTGCACAACGGACATTGGCACGATTGGCAGTTTTGTATGGAACAGTTATTGGCATACACTGAGCTTTCCATTGCTGATGAAGTGCTTATTCAAACTGAATTAGCTGTTATCAATCGTTGGCGTGGCAATTTTAGAG
The DNA here is from genome assembly GCA_034437655.1 of Anaerolineae bacterium. Classification (GTDB taxonomy): domain Bacteria; phylum Chloroflexota; class Anaerolineae; order Aggregatilineales; family J027; genus J027. The sequence goes on along the minus strand of DAOTTU010000092.1, from coordinate 6,842 downwards.
ATGCGGAGCGCCATCTGCGTCTTGCACAGCAATACCTACAAAGCGAGACGTTACCTGTACTTGAGGCGAATGTGCTACTTGAACAGACGATTTTACGCCACTACCAACACCAACCGGCCGATACGCCGGCTCAACAAGCCCTCGCGCTTTACGAGCAACACGGCACCTTGCAACAAATTGATATGGCGCGCACTGTCCTTGCCCGAACAATACACAAGCAACACCCAGACAAAGCCTATGATGTTATGCAGGCTATTACCACACGTGACGGCACGTACTGGTCACTGTTGGCGCATATCAACCTGCAACGAGAACAGTACCACGAGGCACATGAAGCCGCTCGAGCTTGCGTAGCACGTTTACACCCCTCTGATACACGGTATGCACGCGGACTTGCACTGTTGGCACGTACGTATGTACTGCTCAATGAGTCAGACAACGCTCGCCACACATATGAAAATGCACTGAATCACGCGCAACATAGCCAGGACATTGTTGCACTCTCGCGACTTTACTTTAATTTCGCCTACTTCTTGTTTACAACCGGGCAACACCATGAAGCGCGAAAATATATGTTGCGTGCAGTCGAAATTCAGGAAAGCCTTCAGGATACCGTAGCACTCCACAATGCATTAGCTGTACTACATCTGATTGATGAACAGCTTCAACATTGATGATCAACACATTGTCAGTGACGCTGGCACGTGCTACACTCAGATTTGTTAGTAGCCTCCTTAGCTCAGCGGCCAGAGCAGTGGTCTTCGGAACCAAAGGTCGGGGGTTCGAATCCTCCAGGGGGCGTTCTACTTCGCTTCAAGGATCAAAAGCAATGTCTTCAATTGAAGCACGATATCAAGAAAATGGTTTTCAGCTTGTGGTGTATCGTGAACGCAGGGCTGAAGATCAGGTTCATTGCCCAGAATGCCAGCGTCCCTTGCACCACGTCGCAACCCTGTACGATGAATGGGCAGAATCCGCGTCGTCAATCATTCACTACTACCATTGTAAACGTGACAATTTCATCGTCCAGCACACCATTCGTACGGGGCCATCTCAACAGAAACATACCACAATCTTCGAACAACCTCCGCATGAGGTACTGGTCGAGCTGTTAGCTACTGCTCGTCAACAAAATGGGCGCAATGTCACGCAACTCACCATTAATCGGCGCTGGTGGTCACCGGGACGCTATCCGCTGGGTTTAGGTGAACAGCTCGCAGAAGCAGATGTCAGCAATGAACTGGCTACAATGCATCTTGGCTTTGACGATAGCGCAGACGAGCTGCCTATTCCACGCTATGAACCGCGTGATGGTCAGCGTCCAAACCCATTTACCTCACGCCAAACCACTTCAGAGCATTCGGCAAATACGCAATCGCCGTCGGCAGCGTCTGTCCCTACCTCAGATGCGACTGAACCAGGCTCGGACACTGACAGTGATGATTAGTCAATCTCAACTTTAATCTTCGTCGCAGCGTTTCGGCTCGAATCCTCTGCACTGTTAGCGCTGTCCGTTGTTTCTCCATCGGCATCATCCGACTTTGAGAACTCATCGCGGGCCGCATCTACTAATGAGCGAAATGAGTCAACAAAGGCCTTTCCAGCGTTAGCAGTATGTTCGCGAAACTCTTTCGGGAAAAGCGACTCGACTGCACGCCCCAACTCTTCAATGGCGATACGTTGATGATGCACAAACTCTCGAAACGCTGACGCTGATTCTGATTCTGCTGATTCTTCGTGGTGTGTGTTTTCTTGTTCAACGTTCTCGTCGTAGGATTGGCGTTCTTCAGCCATGATTCTATCCTTTATCTGTCTATGTTGACGTAATTCTACAAACTATACGTAAAACACTGTACGAGTGTTGCATCAATATCCAAGCTCACGATCCACAACGTTTAATAAGGTTTCGCCATCTACATAGCGGCGCAGATTCTCTTCAAAAATAGCGGCGGCTTTGTCTTGATAGTCCGGCATATTGCCAGAAACATGCGGGCTGATAATCATGTTTTTTGCCTTCCATAGCGGGCTATCTGCCGGCAACGGTTCTTGTGCAAACACATCAAACACTGCACCACCGATTTGTTCTGTATTCAGCACATCAAGTAAAACATCCTCTTTGACAATCCCTCCACGACCAATGTTAATGAGTACCGCATGTTTTTGCATCGCTGCAAACAGCTTTTCATCAAAGAAATCGCGGGTGGTTGGCGTCAGTGGTAGTGTAATAACCACATAATCACACTCTTTGATCATGAACGCAGTCGCTTCTGGTGGATACAGCCGATCAGCTAATTCACCTTCTGGATCCCCCTTGCCGGGCAACGTATAGCCGTTCTCGTCTATCGGTTGACGCAAATTACGCTTGGTAGCAAGCACTGTTGCGCCGAATGTTTTGCATAAGCGTGCAATTTCACGTCCAATTTGACCATAGCCCAGAATACCTACTGTCGAGGCGTTCAACTGCTGTGGTAACAGATTGCTATAACGGTCTTCTGGCCATTCAGCTTTGGCCTGATGCGCAATCAGCTTCGGTACATGATGCCCCATTGTCAGCATCATTCCTACCACCCACTCGCCAATTTTTGCCGCATGAATGCCACTGCTGTTGGTTAGAACGATCTCTGGGTTCGCTTGCAAGTATGGGTGTTGCAGCAGGTTATCTACGCCAGCAAAATAGGAATGTACCCATTTAATCTTGGTGTTAAGCGTTAAAGCTGGCAGAAAGAAATCAGTGAACAGGACATCCGTATTTTGCCATGCCCGATTGGGAATATCGCGTTCTTTTTCGGCTGGATGCACACGCAAATTAATGTCTGAGGACACAGCTTGAAAGCGGTCGAGAATTGCTTGCTTAAATTTGATGGTCACCAGAGCATTGATCGTTTTACTCACCAGCAGACCTCCTATGCAGTTTTGGGACTATTTCAGTATTCTATTAAGTATAGCGTCTTCACTCATAAATTACGTTATCGAACCAACGATTGTTGTGATGCGTGTTTATCAGTAGCTATGAAAGCCTATTTTCGCATATAATCGTTAACGCATGACCCCGTTTATTCCGTAGGCAATGACAGGATAAGACCATCGTGGCACGTAAACCAGCCGAGCAAGCGGTTAGCCGTGAAGAAATTTTGAACGCAGCGGCGAATGTCTTCCGGCAACAAGGGTATCACGGCGCAAAAATGAGCGACATCGCTGGTGAAGTAGACCTGACGGCAGGCAGCCTCTATCATCATTTTTCGGGTGGAAAGTCGCAAATCCTACGCGAAGTCATGAATAATGGTCTGGATATGGTTACTGCGGATGTACGCCGCATTGTAGAAGACACCTCACTTTCCCCGGATGCCAAATTGCGTGATGCGATTCGTGCGCATGTGCTGGCTCTGACAGCCAATACATCAGTCGCTGCCGCCCTCGTCTTTGAAACACGCAATATTCTCATGGATGAAGAAGGCCGCAATGCCTATATCCAGCGTCGTGATACCTTCGAACAACTCTTTCGTGGCGTAGTCGAAGAAGGGATTGCACACGGGGCCTTTCGGCCCGTAGATGCGCGGCTATTCACCAAAGCGTTGCTTGGGGCACATAACTGGGTCGGCGTCTGGTATCGTGATGGCGGCCGCCTGACCGGTGAAGAGATTGCCAGCGATATGGCCGACATCTACTTACGCGCATTAGCATCATAAATACTTCACTCTACCCGCTGTTGCGTCCATTCCGGCACATCCGGGTTGAGTATCGTCAGTGTGCCATCGTCAGCGCGGGTTGCACTTTTTATGGTTATGTGATCAGCGCCGCGTGGCATTACCACCAGCAACGCCTCGGCTGTAACGTAATCCTCATCAATCAGATACCCGAGGTTGTCTGTCCGTCCGGTATTTGCTGGACGGATTTCGTTGAGTGATAAATCCATCGAACGGCCATTAATCTCTGTAGCATCAAAATACAGGCGTATCAAGCCAATTGGTACGGAGAGGGAGCAAAGCCCAGTTTGACCAGTCCGACAAGCTCCCACATATTCAATTGGACGCACTGGTACCGCATCGCGCAGGAATGTAATGCACAATCCCTGAACCGGGGAACCATCTTGCATAATCACACGCATTGTAAATTGCTGGTAGGGTACAAAGTTATGTGCTACTGGCGGCCAGGCGATCGCAGGACTACATGCAGATTGTGCCATAACAGCGGGTTGAAGCGTCGCTTTGGTAATGGTTATCGGTTCAGCAGTTTCGGTGTTTTGCCCGGCATCAATCACTACTACAATGGCAAACGTTACGACAATCCCGAGTAAAACCAGGGCAAGGAGTGTGTGCCGTGGGATAGAGGACGCCGTCTGGACATCATCAGCAGCCATGCCGACTCTTAACTCCCTACTCCAAGGACGTTATCATCCGCCAAATCTTCCAGGAACTCAACCGGGTCGAAGGTTATGTCGTTGCGACGTACCTCAAAATGCAGATGAGGGTCAGTTGAGCAACCTGTTGAACCAACATCGCCGATAATAAACCCTGGACCATCAATGACATCATCTGTTTGCACACCAATGCGGCTGAGATGGGCGTAAAAGTATGTCAAGGTCGGGTCATTGGCATCCCGAATGACGACCATATTGCCATAGCCTTCATGCGGAGGCTTTGAGCCTCGGATCAGATTACAGTCATCTGTGTAATTTGGATTATTGTTGAATTGCGCTTGCCAATCCACGAAAGTGCCAGCATAAACTACCACACCGCTGGAAATTGAATACAGCGGTTCGCCTTCTTCTGCTCCTACATCAATGCCGGTATGCATGTGCGGTTGTTCTGCTGGGCAGTTGTAGCGCGAGTTTTGTCCATCAACCCCTGTAAAGAACGCGGAACACTCAAAGCCACGGCCGGGGGTGATTGAATAACGCGGGTTGATAGGATACGGGCGATTGAGGTTGGCACGGTGTACACCAATATCACGGCTCACAAAGAAATTTACGACTTCGAACGTCAATAAATTTTGACCTTCACACCGCTGAAAACTGGCGTTAGAGACCGTATTGCCGGTTGGCATAAATACCGCTGCCCCGGGCACAATTTCGTTCAAGGCTGGGTTTGCTGTCACCAATTGATCAGGACAGATACCATAGTCCAACGCCAGGGAAAAAGGATCATCTCCACGCTCAACAACCAATTCAAAACCCTGAACGAACGCTTCGCCCTCCTCAGCCTGGCGTTCGATAACATTGATTGTGATCTGCTGCTGGCTGACAAGTGCCCCATCATCTAATGAAGTGGCTTGTACTAAAATTCGTGCTGGCCCGAGTTCACGCGGAATCCAGGCATAGTTCACCTGAGCTTGCACCTGTCCTTCTAGCAATCGTGGTGAAGAAACATCTACACCATTGATGAATAGTGTGATGTTTTGCATCCCTAAGTTATCGTCGGTAGCCCGTACGATGAGTGGAATAGCCACCCCGAGTTCGGCTTGCTGTGGTAAACGGGAGAGGTCAATGACTGGCCCCGGACGCTGTTGGGCAACGATAGTTGGGGTAGTCTGTGTTTGAGCAGTCTCCTCTGGTGGCTCATAGAGCAAATAAAATGCAACACCAGCCAGGATCGCCATCGACAATAGTCCAGTGAAAATTGTCAGAAATATCCAATAACGGGGAGGGATGTTAATCATCGCTATCTTGCCATTGCCTAGAATTTGTTAGCGTCAATTTTCTTCACTACCGTACACTTTTTAGAAAGGATAGATTTTGCTTCAAAATACGCCGTAAATCAGGCGCATATGTGAGAAAAATCATACTTTTGAGTCCGATTTGATTGTCATCTTGGCGATTAGATTAAATGTGTACGGTAGTGAAGAGATGATAAGGATTTGACATGAACCTGCCACAGACCATCACATTACCACTGACCACTGACGAACGCGGCGTTATTCGTGTCAGCAATACGCGTGTGACATTGCATACACTGCTGGCCTTCTACAAGCAGGGCGAAGGGCCGGAAGCCTTGCATGAAGGATTCCCGACGGTGCCGCTCGCCGATATTCATGCCGTGATCGCTTATTATCTGGCGAATCAGGCTGAAATCGATGATTATCTTGCGCAACTGGACGCTAAAGCTGAGCGGATGCGCGAAGAAATGGAAAAACGTTTCCCGCCCATTACCAAAGCTGAATTGCAAGCCCGTTTGGATGCGCAACAGAAAAACGATAATGACTGATGCGGTTTCTGGCTGATGAAAATTTCAATGGTCCGGTTCTGCGTGGCTTGCAGCGTGTATTGCCAGACGTGGACATCATCCGCGTGCAGGACACTGAAATGTACGGTGCTTCTGATCCCGAATTGCTCGAATGGGCAGCTCAGGAAAATTGTATTCTGCTGACGCATGATGTGCAGACTGTCACCGGTTTTGCTTATGAACGCGTGCAGCAGGGCTTACCGATGCCGGGTATCATCGAAGTACGCCTCACAAAAGGGATTGGTGGCACTATCGACGAGCTATCGATTCTGATTGGTGCAGGCATTCCGGCCGACTTCGAGAACCAGGTGCGTTACGTTCCCCTGCGCTGATTTCCACCCCCAGCAAAATTACCACCCAACACCCTGAAAATTCTGCCAGCTTTTGCAGGCACCTGTCCTACACTCTTGAATAGATGGTCAACCAACCCCTTCAGGAGTGTTCATGCCCGCCCCGCAACGCCAGTTCAATCCCCCATCACCACGCCACATTGAGCAATACGCCCGTGCTTTGTGCCTCCACCTTGGCGAAGACTTCCAGCACGAGGAGATCATCGACGGTTTCGCCACCTTCCTTAAACACGCCTTTCGGGTTTATGCCGACGCCAGCACCAGAGCGGGTCAT
>DAOTTU010000091.1:0-19542 GCA_034437655.1 Anaerolineae bacterium | reverse complement strand
ACCCTTTTCGCCGCCGTAAACGACGGCGCTATCAGGTGGGCGAACGCACAAGCCTAAAGGCAGCGCGTTCGGTCGGTACCCTGACTTTCATCCGAACCCTGGACGTGACTTTGCAAAAGTCCTGCCTGCCCGCACAACGATTACACCCTGCGCGGCAAGCTGTGTTAAAATGGCGGTCATTGTAGCACCTGTGAAAAACGCATAGGCGACACACCACCCCACCGCCCGCCAACCCGCGCCGGGCCATAGGGGAAAACCAGAGGGCACGGAGAGGATTATGATCGCGAATCGGTATGAACTTGGCGAAAAGATTGGGCAGGGCGGCATGGGCTCTGTCTACAAGGCGCTTGACCATGACACCCAGCAACAGGTCGCCATCAAAATCCTGATGAAAGACCTTGACGACGAGGAATATCAGGAATCGCTGGAACGCTTCAAGCGCGAAGGCGAAATTCTGCGGCGGCTGGAACACCCCAATATCGTTGATGTGCTGGGCACCATCGAAGAAAACGAGAAACAATATATCGTGATGGAACTGGTCACGGGCGGGTCGCTGTCGCAGGTGCTTAAACGCGACGAACGCCTCAGCGCTGACCGTGTGATTAACATCGCGCTGGAACTCTCTGACGCGCTGGCCCGTGCCCATCATCTAGAAGTCATTCACCGCGACATCAAGCCCGGCAACGTCCTGCTCACCGAAGGCGACGAACCCCGCCTGACCGACTTTGGCATCGCCCATATTGCAGGCATGTCGCGCATGACAGAAGAAGGGCACGTCGTCGGCACCGTCAGCTACATCAGCCCCGAAATTTTGCGTGGCAAGCAACCCTCGAACCGCTCCGACATCTGGGCGATGGGCGTGATGCTCTTTGAGATGCTGACCCGCCAGCGCCCCTTTGACCGCAACCATCCCATGGCCACCATGCAGACCATCCTCACCCAGAAAACGCCGGACCTCAACGACTACCGCTCTGACATCCCCGACGCCCTGTCCGATTTAATCTATCGCATGTTGCACAAAGACGTTGAGCAGCGCATTCCGTCGATGCGGCAAATTGGGGCCGAACTGGAGGCGATGAAATTTGGTTATGCCATCGCCATCCCCTCGCAAGCTGTGCCGGCCGTGGAATTGCCCCCCGACCCCAACCGCCCGCAAAGCCCGGACGAGTCTGAAACCGGGCTGAGCGACCTATCGCCGGGTTCCTTAACCCGCGTGGCGCGCAACCTGCCCACCATGACCACGCCCTTCATCGGGCGCACGCAGGAAGTCACCGAGATTATTGAACTCTTGCAGCGCGACGGCGTGAGCCTCGTCACCATTCTGGGGCCGGGGGGCATGGGCAAAACGCGGCTCTCGGTGCAGGTGGCAGATGTGGTGGCCGAGCAATTTCAGCATGGTGTGTTTTTTGTGCCGCTGGCCCCGCTCAATGACCCGGACCACATCGTCACGGCGATCAGTGAATCGTTGCGGCTGATGTTTTCCGAACGGCAGAGCCCGCGCTATCAGTTGATCGAATACCTCGGCAACAAAAACATGCTGCTGGTGCTGGACAACTTCGAACACATGATTGAGGGCGTGTACATCGTCAGCGAAATCCTCAAGTCTGCGCCGCAAATCAAAATTCTGGCGACCTCGCGCGAGAAACTCAACATTCGCCGCGAAAATATCTACGCCATCGGCGGGATGACCCTACCGCAGCGTGACATGCGCACCACAACAGGCACCCTCAGCGCGGAACTCGTCGCTGAACAGCCGGCGGTGCAACTTTTTTTGCAATCGGCGCAACGGGTTCGCCCCGACTTCGAACTCACGCTGCAAAATATGCCCTATGTCACGCGCATCTGTACGCTGGTGGAAGGGATGCCGCTGGCCATCGAACTCTCGGCGGCATGGGTGGAAATGCTCGACGTCGAAGAAATCGCAGCCGAAATTGAACAGAACATCGACTTTTTAGAGAGCGACCTGCGCGACATGCCCGACCGCCACCGTTCGATGCGGGCCGTTTTTGATTACTCGTGGCAACTGCTCAACGAAGACGAACGCAATGTGTTTATGCGGCTGTCGGTGTTTCGGGGAGCCTTCACGCGGCAGGCGGCCCAGCAAATCAGCGGGGCGTCGTTGCGCATGCTGATGGCGCTCACCAACAAATCACTGATGCGGCGTGACGTCAACGGCACCTACGAATTGCACGCCATGTTGCGCCAGTACGCCGAAAACGAAATGTCCGCTGCCGACCGTGACAGCGTGCGCGAGGCCCATCTGCGCTATTATGCCGACTTGCTGGCCGGTGAAGTGCAACACCTCAAGGGCACCCGGCAGCGGCAGGCGTCAATGGCGATTGAAGCGCAATTACAAGACGTCCGCGCCGCATGGGCACATGCCGTAGAACGGGCCGACTTCGACGCGGTGAACAAGATGGTCGAAGGATTGAACCGTTTTTATGACATGCTGACGTTTTTTGAGGAGGGCGAACATGCCTTCCGCGAGGCGTCCCGCGCGTTGCGTCCACCGGCCAACACCGACGCACAACGGCTCATTCTGGGGCGGGTCACGGCGCGGCTGGGCTGGTTCACCCGGCGCGTGAAATCTGCGGAAGAAGCCCGCAACATTACGCAGGCGAGTTTGGAACTGCTGCGGCGTATCGGTGCGGAAGAAGACACCGCCTTCCCGCTGGTGACGTTGGCCGCGCTGGCCCGCGATGGTGGCGACCACAAAACGGCCGTGCGCTATGCCGCCGATAGTCTCAAGCTCTACCGGGCCAGCGGCGATCGGTGGGGCATTGGCTTTACGCTCTATCAACTGGCGGACTCCCTGCGCGAGATGGGCGAAAACGCCCGCGCCGTGCAAGCCTTCGAAGAAAGCCGCGATGTATGCCGCGATATTGGCGACCTGAACGGCGTGGCGTGGGCCAGCATCGGTCTGGGACGGATCGCGACCCTCAACGAAGATTTTGAGCAGGCCCGCACCTACTACAAAACCGCCCTCAACGCCGCGCAGCAAATGGGCGTGCAGTCGTGGGTGCTGACGGAAACGCTGCAACGGCTCGGCTGGTTGGGCTGGCGCTATACCGAAGACTTCCGTGACGCGCTGCGGTTCTATGAAGCCGCGCACAATATCGTGCTGGTCTATGGCACACAGCGACAGGTGGCGCAGAGCCTTGTTTATGTGGGCATGACCTACGCCGCGTTGAATAACATCGTGGAGGGTGCGCCCTATCTCTACGAAGGCGTGACGCTGGCACAGGAACATCACTACCACGACCTGATTTATCTGGCACTGGTGGCGCTGGCCTATCCGCTGACCATGTCGCCGGGCACGGACGCGGCCATGCAGTTCAACATCGTCTACTGGCTGGCGCTGGTGGCTGAACACGGCCCGGAACGCCTGCGACCGCTGGCAGAAACCCTGCTCGGTGAAATCCGCCCGGCGATGACCCCCTCCGAATATGACGACGCGCACTGGCAGGGGCAAACTGGCGCAGTCAACGACGCTGTCGAGCATGTGCTTGGTCTGCTGCGCGAGGTGTTGTAAACCCACGTTCGGGCGATCAACAACCATAAAATGGGCAGGTATATCTTCCTGTGGAAGCCAACACAGCCCCTACGAAACCGTAGCAGCAAGGCGAAAACCTGCCGTAGGGGAGGCGTTGACGTCGCAGACGGCATACCCTCCTACCAAACAACCATCGTCACGAACCCGGTATAAGGGGAAGGACACCTCCACCAGCCATGCCACCGCACCCCGACCTCCCGAAATTGCGCCGCGCTGTTCACCAGAGCCGGAAGTATCGCCGTGTGTGTACGCCGCTCGTTGAACGCCTCGGCAACGATGAACTCCATAAACGGCCGCAGTTCAAAGCCGCCGTTAAAGCCACCAAAAATAAGCTGCATCAGGTGGCCGGGGCCTACCTTAACGCGCCGCCGCCCTATGCAGACTGGTTGCGCACGCTCGAAACGCTCCCCACCAACGCCCCGCCGACCAACGACCCGCGCCCGCATTTGCAGGAGATGATGCAGGCCCACGCCTCGACCCGTGAGCGCTTGCCGATCCTCGATATTTTCTACACAACGATGCTGGCCGGGGTGGGGCCCGTCCATTCCGTGTTGGACGTGGCGTGCGGGTTGAATCCGCTGGCCGTGCCGTGGATGCCGCTCCAACCCGACACCACCTACACCGCCATTGACATCTACACCGATATGATGGGCTTTATTGACGCGGCGCTGGAAACCTTCGGCGTGCAGGGCACAGGCATTGCGCATGATGTTGGGCGCTGGCTGCCACCCGACCCCGTGGACGTGGCGCTGGTGCTGAAGGCGCTGCCCTGTTTAGATCAATCCGAGACGGGCTTAGCGGCTGATGTGCTGGAACGCTTGCCGGCGCAGTGGGCGGTGGTCAGCTATCCGGTGGCGAGTCTGGGGGGGCGCAACCGGGGCATGGTGCCGCAATATCGCGCCCAATTTTTAGAGCTGGTGCCGCCGCGCTGGGAGGTCGTCCGCACGGAGCAATTTACGACAGAATTAGCGTTCTTGTTGCGTGCCAAATCGCCGCCGCCGCCTTAAATGCTGCTGGTGCAAAATCGGAACGACACAGCGGTCGTTCCCTACGGCTAGCATGGTGCTGCGGCGCGACGGGCCCGGCTCTCGGTCAGGCGGACTTATGGGTTTGGTAAAATAAATTCGGTAAGGTCCTGGTACCAACCGAACGCGCTGCCTTTAGGCTTGTGCGTTCGCCCGACTTGATGGGCAGCTCGTGCGAAGCGTGCTGCGTCGTTTACGGCGGCGAAAAAGGCCGACGTTTCCCCGCCCTGAAGGACGGGGCTATGCAAGTGTGGTGCGTGAACAGCCCTGAAGGGCGCTCACGCAACGGATCGGGTTGTCATATCCCGCGTGCGTTTGACCTTGCCCCAACCCTACCGCGTGTGACAAACGGCCCGTCCGAGAACCAGAAGATGATGTGACGTTGCAAAAGTCCTGAAAGCCCTGCCCGGTAGTGGGGCACACTTGACGCAGTGCGGTATAATGTGCAGAAACCAAATGCAACCAAACGTGACAATTCCCTATGACTGACTCAGCATCAAAACTCGACCCCTCCTTCCGTGCCAGCCTCGCGCGCTACCTTGCGCCTGACATCGTGGAAGCCATGCCCGAACGCCGCGCCTACAACAAAGCCACGCGCCACCTCAACACCCTGCGCGTTGCCCTGAGCAGCTATTTGCCCAAATACATCGCCGACCGCGAAGAACTGCTCACCCGCGAATATGCTGACTTGCGCCTGGGTACGTTCATGTTCGCGGACGTCAGCGGCTTTACGGCGCTTTCGGAGAAGTTGCAACGCGCTACGGGCATCGAAGGTGCCGAGATTATGACGCAGATCATCAACGACTTTTTCAGCACCATGCTCGAAATCCTCGCCAAGTCGGACGGTCAAATGTTGAAGTTCGCCGGGGATGCGCTCTTGACCTTCTTCCCGGTGATGGGTGAAGACACCGACCGCGCCGATTTGATGGTCGCTTCAAAAGCCATCCGCACCGGGCTACGGATGCAACGCTCCATGCAAGAAAAGTTCCAGCCGATTCAGCACAACATGCTCGAAAAACTCTTTGGCGAACACGACCTCGAACTCAAAATGTCGATCGGCATCGCCAGCGGCTATCTGTTCGAAGCACTTGTCGGCAACGCCTCGCAGCGTGACCATATGATTATGGGCGAATTGCCCGGTATGGCCGACAGCGCCGAAGAAGCCGGGGTGCGCGACGACGTGATTATCACCGCTGACCTTGCCGAGGCATTGCACGATCACTTCACCATTCAGCCGGCCCCGGTCGGTGAGGGCTTTTTTCAGGTGGTGGACGACCTCGGCGACGACCTCGGTGACTTTGAGCTTTCGACCATCGTGGCGCGGCGCAAAACCTCGCTCGGTGGCTTGCTCGACATTTCCGGCAGCATTGACATGGTTGAAGAACTCCGCAACCTGATGTCCCGCGTGGACAATTACGCGCGTTTCGTCGCGGCGGAAGTCGTCAACAAGCTGGCTATTGAAGGCGACCGCGTTGAAGCCCAGAACCGCCCGGCTGTGGTCATCTTTGCCTATTTTCAGGGCGTCTCGGCGCTGCTGGATGCATGGGGCGAAGACGAACTCGACCGCGTGACAACCCTCCTCAACCGTTACTATAGTGGCGTGCAGCAGACCATCGCGGCCTATGGTGGCGCGTTGACCCGTTCGGACCCGTATAAGGTCGGCTCCAAGCTGTTGATTACCTTCGGCGCACCCGTCGCCCACCCGGACGACGCCTTCCGTGCTGTGGCCACCGGGCTGGGCATGATGCGCTGGACAGATCAATTTAACGCCCTGCTTGACGCCGACCTGCCCGACGACCTGCGCTTTGACGATGGCGTTTATCTGCAAATGCGAATGGGGATCGCCACCGGGCAGGCCTTCGCGGGCGAAGTCGGGTGGAAGCAACGCCGCGAATACACCGTCATGGGCGACGACGTGAATTTAGCCGCCCGGCTGATGGGCAAGTCACAAATGGGCGACATCTGGATCAGTGAGCGGGTGTATCATCGCGTCGAACGCTTCTTCGACACTGAAGCACTGGAACCAATGCAGATGAAGGGCAAGTCCGAGCCGGTGCATGCGTTCCGCGTGCTGAGCTGGAATCCGAGCATTGGCGACGTGCCGCGCACCTCGAACACGCGCTTCGTCGGCCGGGACACGATGCTCCTGACGCTTGGCTTTTCGCTGGAACAGGCCAAGGCCAAACGCCGCCGCCTGATTGCCCTCGTCGGGGACATTGGCATGGGCAAGACTCGCGTCGCCAAGCAACTCTTGCAAGACGCCAAAGACCGCAATTTCACCGTCGCCTGGACTACGTGTATGACGATGGACTACGCCCGCATCACGTGGGGCAATATCCTTGCGCAGCTCTTGCAACTGCCCACCGAACTCCCCCTGCCCGAACAATACGCCGCCTTTGAGGAGGCCCTCGCCCACTTTGAGCTTGAAATTTTCAAGTCGCAATTGTCGCTGCTGGTCTTTGGCTATGAAGACTTCGACCCCGCCACCGAACCTGACATCGACCCGCGTTTGAAAGATGACGTCGCGCTCGATGATTTGATGGGCGAATTGCAGGTGGTCGTGGCCGAAGTCGTCAAAATGATTAGCGATGATGCGCCGACCCTCATCGTGCTGGATGACCTGCACAAAGCCAACCCCTACGCCGTACAGATTCTGCGCTATGTCGTGGACCATATCAAGCGCGGGCGGCTGGTGGTGGTGGTGACGTATGAGGGCTACGACGCCTTTGACCTGACCGCGAACCCGACGATTATGGACGACCTTTCTGAAGACGAAACCTTCCGCATGGCCAGCGAAATCCTCAAAGCGCCCGAACTGGGGCCCAATTTGCGCGAACGCCTGTGGCACACCGCCCACGGCCACCCGCTGTTCATCGAAGCCATGCTGCAATACTGGCAGGAACGCGACTGCATTGCGATGGAACAGGGGATCGCTGAACTGGTCATGCCAGCCGACAAAGACGTGGCGCAGGCCTTACCGGGTATCCCCGACACGCTCCGCACCCTGCTCATCAGCAGCGTGGACCAGTTGCCACCGCCCCAACAAACCGTGATGCAAGCCGCCGCCGTGATCGCTGCGTATGATGATGCAATGGACATTCCCATGTTGCACCATCTCGGCAAGCTAAAGTCTGAAGAAGACATCAACGCCCACATCGACGCGCTGTTGCAACGCCGCTTGCTGGTTGAAACGCGGACGGGGTTGCGCCTGCACTATGGCCTGACACAACTGGCCGTCTATGAAAGCCTGACACGCCTGCAACGCCAGACGCTGCACGGGCGAGCAGCAGACTACTACCAGCGCCGTGACGATGCCGGGACGTATTTCATGGTTATTTTGCAGCACATGGTCAAGGGTGCGAAGATGATGCGTGCGCTTGAACTCGTCGAAAAAGCGGCCGAAGCCGCCGAAGCTGACGGTGACCTCGACGCCGCCATCACCTTTTTCGATCAAGCGCTGGCCCTGTTCCCCAATGATCGCAGCTTGCAGACGGCCATCACACGCCTGGTGCGGAAAGCCGCCGCGCTCACCGAGCAGATGCATGGCGGAGAAGTTCCAGCCGCCACGACAAACACAACCGGCAAACTAACAACCGACAAGGTGACGGCCATCGTCAGGGCGATGATTGATGAGCCGACGCCGCCCCCCACCCCCACCGAAGATGAGCCCGCCGAAGACGACAGCAGCCCCGATGATGACTGGGTGTCACTGCTCAAGAAGAAATCCGGACGGGTACGTCGTAAGAAGGAATAGCCCATGAACCCTGTTGTTATGCCCAACGACGACTTCCAGCACATCCCGCTCCGTGCCCACGCCATCTTGCACGCAGCACGCCTGATGGATGTCTGGGCGGTGCCCCTGCGCGGGGGTGGGCCGGGGCGCACGGTGCAGGATGTCATCATGATGATTGAAAACAGCAGCCCCACCGAACTCAACCCGGGTGTGCGGGGGCTGTTCTGGCTGCGCGAAATGCTGGGGCGTGTCTTCGGGTGGGAAGCGCCGCGTGATGCCCCGCCGACCCCGCCCGCGCCGCAAAGTTATGTCCATCGCCTGCCGCCAGAACTGGCCGCCGCTTCGCACCTTGCCCCCGGCACCCAACGCGGCCCGCTGCGGGTGCTGTATCAACTGGACGACGAGTTGCTGGCAGAAGTACTCAATGCCACAGCCCACGCCTTTGTCAGCTTTACGCTACGCCCGCAAGACAACAGCCCGGATTATCTGGCGCTGGTGGCGGTCTATGTCATCGAGACGAAATGGTGGACGCGCTACTACCTCGCGCTCATCGAACCCTTCCGCCATTATGCGGTGTACCCCTCCCTGATGCGCACATTCCAACGGCGCTGGGCCGCACACCACGCACGGTAGGTCGGGAATACCGGGGATGCCCCAACCGCCGCAGGCACCCGTCTGGCTACGAATCGACAACATTTGACTCAATTGCTGTGCAAAACGCGCATTTGTGCTACACTACGGCGCGTAGAGAAGACTACTTTCTTTCAGGACACAATATTCACATGATCGGTCAAAAAGTCGGCCCATACGAGCTAATTGAAGAACTTGGTCGCGGCGGCATGGCAACAGTATATCGCGCCGAACAGACCAGCGTTGGGCGGTCGGTAGCAATCAAGCTCATCCACCAGAACTTTTCACAGGATGAGGCGATGCTGGCCCGCTTTGCCTCGGAAGCGCGGGTCATCGCCCGTCTAGAGCATCCGCACATATTGCCGCTGTTTGACTTCAACGCCAAACATTCGCCGCCCTACATCGTAATGCGCTATTTGCCTACGGGCACGCTTGGCGACATTATGAAAAAGCAGGTGTTGCCCGTCGGGGAGATTTTGTATATCTTCCGTCAGGTTGGCTCGGCGCTGGACTACGCGCACCGTTCTGGCATTGTTCACCGCGACATCAAACCCTCGAACATCATGATTGATGAGGAGGGCAACGCCTTCCTGACCGACTTCGGCATTGCACGCATGATGGAAGGCGGCAGCAACCTCACCGCCACCGGGGCCGCCATCGGTACCCCCGGCTACATGGCCCCCGAACAGGGCATGGGTAAAGAGATCGACGGCCGCGTTGATATTTACGCGATGGGCGTCATTTTGTTCGAAATGCTGGCGGGGAAGTTGCCCTACACGGCTGAAACGCCCTACGCTGTCATTTTCAAACACATTAACGACCCCATCCCACAAATCAAAGAGGTCAACGACGAACTGCCCGACGGCCTGCAACTGGTTATTGATCAGGCACTTGCCAAAGAGCCCAACGCCCGTTATCAGTCGGCCACCGAACTCGTTGCAGACCTCACCGACGCACTGGACCCCAACGTCAGCACACGCCCCATCGAACTGCGCCAACTGGCCGGCGAAACAATGATCGAACTTGCGGAACAACGCCAGAAACGCAACGAAGAACTTGCTGCTGCTGAGCGTGACGCCCGCACCGCGCCCCCCGAACAAGAATTCGCCACCTTTGAAGAAGTCGCGCCCAGCCCGCCACGAGCGCGGCCCGATGCCAGAAAAGATGCACGCACCTATGGTGATGTCGTCGCTGAAGAACAGGCAGCCCAACCACAGCCCGCCACACCCTGGGTCCTCATTGGCGGTGGGCTGGTCGTCGTCGCGGTGATGATCGGTGTGATTGCGCTGCTGGTGACTGGCGGCGGCAACGGCGGCAACGGCGGCGATGATAATGGTGATGGGCAACCCGCCGCAATTGCTGCCACCGAAACCCCGACCCCAACCGAAACCGACGTGCCCACCAACACCCCCGAACCAACGGCCACCCCTACCGACACGCCCGAAACCGATGACAATACCCCCATCGCTGCCGCTGTTGATACGGAAGAACCCGACGAGCCAACCGCGACCGACACACCTGAAATCACCGCCACCCCCGAAAACGTCACCGGGCCGCAAACTGATCCCACTGAAATAACGGACGAACCCGACGACCCCACGCCCACCAACACTGAAGAACCGACCAACACCACGGAACCGACGTTGACCGACACGCCGACGCAGACCCCAACCAACACGCAAACGCCGTCCAACACGCCCGACCTCAACGCGACGGAGGCTGCCAACGCCACCCGGACCGCAACCCTGTGGACGGACACGCCCACCCCAAGCGATACGCCCAGCAACACCCCAACGGATACACCCACCAATACCCCGACGGACACACCCACCAATACCCCCACCGATACGCCGACCAGCACCCCGACCTTTACACCGACCGTGACCAACACACCAACCGCCACCAACACCCCCACCCCCGCCACCCCGATTGGGGTTGTGCCAGCCGATGTACTCTCGATTGAGGTGCGGCGCGGGCCCGGGGCCCGGTTCCCGGTTGATGCGCGGCTGCCGGGGGGTAGCCCCTTGCAGATTGTGGCCATCACCGATGACCTCGCGTGGGTCGAAATTGCGTTTGAAGCCGCCGATGGCACGTTGCAACGTGGCTTTGCGCTGGCGTCCGACGTGCGCGCCACAGGTGGCAATATCGCTGCATTGCCGACGCCCATTGTGCCTACCGAAACCTTCACCCCCACGCTGACACCAACGCCAACGCCGACGATTACGCCCACGCCCACCATCACCCCGACCCCAACCGTCACGCCAACACCGACCGTCACCTTTACCCCGGCTTTTGGTGTCCCCACTGAAGTCGCCGCTGCTGAACCGGCCGCCCCCGGCAGCATGCCCTTCGTCGTGGACTTCGACAGCGAAAGCGCCCTTGATGGCTCCCTGCTAGACCCCGCCGCCTGGCGCATCACCACGCAGGGCGACCGCAATGTGTTGTCGGGTGCAACCGGGCCGCTCTCGAATTTGCAGGTACTCGGTGAAGAAGTCCCGGAATGGGCCGCGCCCGACCAGACCGACCTCGTGTTGCGCTATCAGTTCAACATCTCTGCGGCTCAGACAAGTTCGCGCCTCATCTTCCGCTTCTCACCGAGTGGTTATTATGTGGTCGAAGGCCGCACCGGGGCGTTGACACTCAATCGCGGTCGCGCTGGCACCCAGATTGAACGCATCGCGGAGCAAACCGTCGCCTCTGCACCGGGCGTCGTGCCGGGCCAATGGCATCGCGTCACTGTCTGGGCAGAAGCCAACACCATTTTCATCTATCTCGATGAAGCGCTGGTCATTCAATACAACGACCCCGGCGAAACCCTCCCCGGTGGCACGGTGCATCTGCAAACGCTCTCGCCAGACGCAGCCATCCCGGTGTTATTCGACGATTTGCGCATCCAGCGGCCCGGCGTCGGCAGCAGCCACTTCACCGACTGGGAACAGTTCCGCAACGACGAGTGGATTCGCTCTGACGAAACGACCGTCACGCTGCAACCCGGCAACAACAACAATTTCGTCCAGATTCAAGGCGCGGGTGAAGCTGCGCCACAACTACGCAGGGGCCTCGATGAGTTCTACTTCTCCTGCACACTGCGTAGCTTTGAGGGCGATGGCTTCGAAATTCGGCTGGCAGAAAGCCCCGGCGGTGCGCTGCAACTGCAATTCAGTGGCGGCAACCTCGGCGTGAACGTCATTGACGAGTTTGGGGCACAGGTGGGTGACCGGGTGGAAGTCAGCGGCTTTTTCGGGCGCGACTGGACGAATATAATCGCCGAACTGATTAACGGCCGGCTGCGCATCTGGAACAACGCCGGGCAACTGGTCGTTGACGAAACGCTGGAAACCCCGCCCCCGGCTGGTAACGCGCGCATTTTCACCCGCAACGGTTTTGACCGCATCGGCATTGACGATTGCCTGTTCACGGAAGCCCCCGCCACCAGTTCAGAGCTGGCTGGCTTTGCCTTCGACGCGCTCAACCTGCTGAATGATGCCGGGGCGCGGCCACAGAACGTCGGCGTAGACGACCATTTCGACAGCTTTGAAGACCCATCGTCTGACTACATCTGGCTAGACAACCCCGGCAGCATCGTCTCTGACCCTGCCACTGCCAGCGATGGGCAAAACTTCTATCAGATGTCGGCTGGCGGTGAGGTCGTGACGCGGCAGGTGGACGCCAACATTGACGCGCAGGGGACGCTCTTTGGGCTGGGCACCGACCGCACCAACCTGAGCGACAGCACCGATGTTTATGTCCGCGCTGACGTGATGCTGCCGCCTGACACCCCCGCCGGGAGCATCGCGTTCCTCGGCGTGCGCTCCACGCTAAACCCGACGCGCACAGGCTTGAACCATTACCTTATCGCGCTCAGCAGAAACGCGGACGACACCTACACCGTTATCGTCCGCCCTGACCTCGCCAACGACCGCACCCCGGTCTATAACGCTCCGCTCGCCGGGGCCAGCGTGGGCGAGTGGGTGACGCTGGAGATCGTCGCGGTGGATGACGAAATCGCCTTCTTTGCAGACGCGACGCTGCTGACGGTGATACGCCCGGCCACGGCCTTAATCAGTGGGTCGGCGGCGCTGGGTGTCGAGCCGGGCACCACCGCGAATTTTGACGATTTCGCCGTGCGCGATACAACCGTCGGGGAATAAACGGCGCGGACCACTGTAGGACACACCGCTGGATGCTACGCCTGTTGCTACTGCTCACCGGGGTTGCGTTGCTCGTGGTGGCCGCGCTCCTCGGTCACACGCGCACCACAGACACCCTGACGTTGCTGGCCTTCGTCAGTGCTGAGCCGGGCACGGAAAGCAACACCCTGCGCACCGTCGTTCCCTCCGATGGCAGTGTCTCGCGTCGGGTTCATCAGCACGATAACCTCATCTGTGCGCTGCATGGCGGCCCGGCGCGCTACGTCTTGCTGATGCCCCTGCCCGGTTCCGAGCGCTGCACCGCGCTGGACTATAGCGCCCAACCGTGGCCGCACGCCGCCGCCGCTGTGGCCATCACCCGCAATGAAAGCCATACGCTGGACCCCGCTGGCCGTTTTCTGGTGCGCGATGGGGCGCTTTGTCCCCTCGAACCGTCCCCGGCATGTTGGCCGCTGGTGGGTGATACCCGCGTGCGCTGGCAAAGCCCCGCGCCGCAACAGGCGCAGCGGGTGGCCTTGATGGCTGACTTTGGTGGGGTGCGCTCGGTGTTGCTGGCACGGGGCGAGTCGGTGCAGGTGGTGCAGCAAGCCGTGTCATTGGCAGAAATGGCCCCGGCGTGGTCGGTTGATGGCCGGCGACTGGCCTATTTTGTCGGGCAGACGCTCGTCGTCTATGACATCGAACAGGACACAACGCGGCGGGTGGCGACGGTTTCCGCAACGCCAATCATCCGCGCGGCGTGGTCGCCTGATGGGCAATGGCTGGCGTGGTTGGGGCGCACCACCAGCGATGGTGTCTACGTGACGCGGCTTGCTGACGGCCACACAGTCGCGCTGAGCCAGTCGCCGGCCCAGCAACGCGGTTTTGCGTGGGTGGGCGCGCTGTTTGTGCTGGCAGATGGTGGTTGGTTGTATGCAGCCGCGCCACCCTTCACCACGCCGCGCACACGCCTTGCTCCCGGTCACAGCCCTGCACCGTGGACGCTGACGCGGCCGGTTTTCAACGCGCAACGGGTAGGCGGTGTCGGGGTGGTGTTGATAGTCGTGAGTGTTGTGCTGGTCGCCATCCGTCCACGCAAGGCCCATTCGCGGCCCCACGCACGCCATACCCCCACAAATCGCCCGCAACTCCACCCAAAACCACCCCGACACCCGGAAGACGACACCGCGCTGTTTTGATTCTGGCACAATGAAAACGCCGAAACCGGGTGCAAAAGGTTTGGGAAAACGTACGGTGCTGTTGGCAATTTCATACGCCAAAAAGCTAGACAAACCCGCTTGGTTATGGTAATTTGTGAACAATTCTTTTCAGGGTAGCCACGCACATTTTGTTCCACCTTCTTTACTAATCTCTACGTTACACAACACGATAGTTTCACGCGCCAATCTCGCCGCGCTTGTTGTGGCTGCGCGTACCTGTCAGTCTCATCCGAATTTATTGCAAGGAGCAGAGTTATATCATGGTTACTGTTGCCGCACCCCCCACTGTTGAGACCAAAGATCGTATCACCAAGTCTGACCTGGTTGCGTTGGTCGCTGAACGGCTTGGCATCCCCAAAACACACGCCAAAAAAGTAATCGACGCCATGGTTGATGTTATGATTGAAAACATTTCCCATGGTGTGAAGGTGAACCTGACAGGCTTTGGTGCCTTCGAACTGCGCGAGAGCAAAGCGCGGTATGGCATCAACCCCCGCACGCTGGAACGCATCAAGATTCCTGCCGCCAGGCGCCCGGCCTTCCGTGCTGGTGCGGCCCTGAAACGCGCCATCGACGGCTAATAGTCGACGCATTCGGTTTAAGACATAAAAAAGCCGCCTTCTCCGCAAGATGTGAGAGGGCGGTTTTTGCGTGCCGACTTTATCCCGTATCCTTATACCAGGTTCGCGACGTTGGGTGTTGTGTGGAAGGGGGTGTCGGCTTGCTGATACAGTTTCGTAGGGGGTGTGTTGGCTTCCTATGGAAGACAACCCTGCCCATTTTCTGTATCGTGATGACCCGAACCTGGTATTACAGGCGATCCCGGAGAGAAAACAACGCCCCCAATCGCGCTGTAGCTGCCCCGGGGTAGGGCGCTGGCGGGCAGCGTTGCAACCGACCCTCGCAAGACAGATTGCACGGCGATTTAATGACATCTTGCACTGCGCAGGCTGTCGGCCACATGGTTTACTTAAAACGTACATGAGAAAAATACAGTGTCACCAAAAAATGCATATTTAAGCTGCTGAGCACGCAGATTACATGAGTTAAATGAAGCACCGAGCGCCCCCTACGTTCGGTGTTTTGCCTTTTCGCGACTGTGCCCCAACTATCCCCCTGTATTTCAGGGTGTGCGCGTGTGAAAACACCAGTCAGGGATTTCGGCTTGATGATTCGCCTGATGTCTACTACCCTTAAATGTGTAAAGTGTATAGACGCAACAATTCATCACACCCCATCACAATTAAAGCCCATAAGGAGGCTTCCTCGTGCCGTATCCATCTCGACTGAGCCGTGAGAGCATTATCTCAACCGCTCGTGATCTGATCGCCGAACATGGTGCTGCGGACGTGTCGCTGCACCGCATTGCCCGTGCGCTTGACGTGAAAACGCCTTCGCTGTATCGCTATGTGCGTAACAAAAACGCACTGTTGCGCACCATCAACGAAACGACGCTTGAACAGCTCTATACTGTGCTTAAACAGTCTGTCGAAGGCAATAACAACGATGACCCGGCTGCGTTGCTCTTGACTGCCAGCCATGCCTATCGTGATTTCGCGGCGGCAAACTACACGCTCTACAACCTGCTGTTTAACACGGCCTTCCCCGATATTGTGCCCGACAGTGACACCGTTGAAGACGACCTTTCCCCCATAGAAGCCGTTATCGAACGCCTTGTGAAAGAATCTGGCGACCGCGCGGCCATCACCTTACAGGGATTGTTATCGCTGATGCATGGCTTTGTTACCCTCGAACAATCTGGACAGTTTGAACCCCACGCCGACGCCCACCACGCCTACACCACTGTTGTGCGCACCTATCTCAATGGCGTCAATGGCCAACACTAACCACCGACCCACTCACCATCAATTGGTGCGGTTTGGATAAATCCCCTTAACCGCGTGCGCGTTGTCGAGTATGATGAATAGGTTAATTCTGCCTGCTATGCCGTGCGGTTGGCCGTATGGTGTCCACGTATTCACTGAGAAGGAAGATGCACAAGAGCATGATTGAATCAATTGTATTCAAGCCCAAAAAAAACCCGACAACGCCGCTAGACGAATTCCAACGCATTCCGCTACAACGTGCAACGTTGCTGGCCGGTTATGGCATTGAAGGTGATGCCAAAGGCGGCCACCCCTCGCGCCAGCTCAATATTATGTGCCGTTCGACGCTGGACGAGCTGCGTGCCGAAGGCTTTGACGTGCAACCCGGCCAGATGGGCGAACAAATTATTGTATCTGACGTCAATCTGATGGTGCTGCAACCCGGCGACCGTTTACAACTGGGGCGCGATGCCGTGGTTGAAATGACGGTGCCACGCACAGGCTGTGCCCAGTTTGAAGCTCATCAGGGACAACCGAACCCCACCGCCAGCCGCCCCGGGTCGCTTGGCATTATGGCGAAAGTCGTGCAGGGTGGCGACATTGCGGTTGGTGATATTGTGCGCGTGTTGACGCCTTCCGTGTCGTCATAGCCCGGCTGTTACGCCTGTAGATGGACATCCTCAATTTTCTGTCCGACGTGCTGAATGAACTTGTCGCGTCGAACGCTGTACGCATCGCTGTCTTTTTCACCGTTGCCTACCTCATCCACCGTTTTTCGGACGGGCTGGCCGGGCGGATGTGCCCCATCGGTGACATCACGCAGCGCCGCAACCCACGCCGCGTTGAACGGCTGGAAACCATTCAAGAACTGATCTCCAGCGCCATTAGCTTCATCGGCTTTTTGCTGGCGATTTTGCTCAGCCTGAACCTGTTCGTAGACACCGACACTCTCGTGTGGGTGATTGGCCTGTTCAGTGCGGCCTTTGGGCTGGGGGCGCGCCCGTTTATTGCCGACTACCTCACCGGGATTTCGTTTATCTTCGAAGATAGTTTCGACGTGGGAGACAAAATCGAGATTCCACTGTTCCCGCAACGGGTCGAGGGCGTGGTAGAGCAAGTATCATTGCGCATTACCCGCGTTCGCGGCGTGGATGGCGAGCTGTACACCATGCCGAACGGTGATATTCGGCTGTTGCGCAACTTTTCTCGCGGGAAATTCTCCAGCGCGAAAGTGACGATCAAGGTGAAAACACATCATCTGGACCAGGCCATCGACCTGCTGGAGGCACTGGGCGAAGAAGCCATGACGCTGCTGCCGAATCTGTTGGCCCCGTGGCAGGTCATCAGCACCGAACAGAGTGTCGGCCAGCAAACCGAACTGGTGTTGACAGCAAAGGCCAGGTTTGGCAAAGCGGCCGAGTTGCGCCCCCGGCTGATGCAACTGGTGCAGGGGCGGTTGCGGGCCGCCGAGATTGAACTGGGCGAGTAGGGCCTGCCCAAACGCCGGTGCGGTGACGCTCAGCGCGGCAGGAAGCGATACAGGTGCTTCACCTTACCGCTATTGCGGCTGATCATGCTGGTCGTGCGTTCGAGCTTGTAGCGGGCGGCGAGAATCTGTTGGCGCATGTCGTCGTCGTCTACCACAAAATAGACCGCTTGCTCAAGTTGCCATGTCCGCAGCCACAGTTCCAACACTTCGAAGATTTCCATGTCGCGGTCGTTGTCAATTTCGCTATCGCGCACCCAGAAGCGTAAAATCACGGCGTCGGGGTCAAGGGGTTTGGCTTCGTCCACAAAATAGACATCGCCCACGCGGTCAAGATAGACACAACCCAGCACCCGTGACTCGGACGGATTAACCACGGTGAAGGTCAGGGCCTGGCGACGTTCGTGGGCATCGGCGTGGCGTTTGACGTTGCTGAGGTTGTTTTCATAGGTGAACGCATTGCCCGCGTCAATCCACTCTTGAACTTCAAGGCGGTCGAGCATGGCAGCGAAGTCTAGCGAGGCGTCGCGTTCGCGCAGGGGGCGAATAATAAAATCCTCGTCATAGAGTTCTTCTGAAATAATTTCCTCAAAGTGTGGCATAGCAGATTTTCTCCTCGTCTCAAAGCCAACAGAGCAGGGTTAGCAGGGCGATTGCAGCAAATTGCCCGTTGCTGACGACGCATTGGAAATACGTCGCTAGCCCGGTGTCGTGCGCACACACTGGACTCAAGTCCGCGTGAGCGAGGGCCAGCGCTGCATCGGGCGTGGCCGCTGAGCAGGCGAACTTCAGTTCTGTCTGCTCGCCGGGCGGCGTGCTAGCGCCGTACTTCAGTGCGGCGACACCATCGCAGCATGACTGTTGAGGCAATCGCCCTGAGCAGGGTAGGGCGCTGGTGTTGCAGACGGACACCCCGTTAATGGTGACCAAAAAGCGGCGTTTCGTCAACAGCCGTTGCCAGAACGGGCAAATCTGCAATGCAGGCGCGCCCCAGCCGCCAGGTATAGATTGTCATCCCAAAAAGTGATATTTGTCACCATGACCCACATAAAATTAATGTACAATGAATGAGTATTGAATAAGCCTATGTTGAATCAACTATTAAACCACAGCAAAGGACAACACAATGGCTCTCAAGATTCACAAATACCCCGAAGAACACATCGTCGTTGTAAAATTTTTTAACCCCTTTGACGCGCTGGTAGACCTGCCAGCCGCCAATCAGGCCACCGCAGACTTCATTGACGAAGTTGGGGCCCCCGTCTTCCGCATTGAAGATGTCACGCACACTAAACTTGAGTTTGGTGATGTTGTGGCCGGTGCCAGCGAGGCGACCCGTTCTAACCAACCCGGCGCATTGTCTGACGAGCGTGTTTTTGCGGCGATGGCAGGCACAACTGAAATGGCCGAACTTGCCTCCAGCGCGATGGGGCAAGAGCAATATGGCAGCGTGCAGGTTCCCTTCTTTGCTAGCGTTGACGAAGCGATAGCCTATGCGCGTAACCGCATGAACGAGGCCCTCTAGCGCAGTAGCACGTTAGTGTCCAGCCTGACGCGAATGGGTCGCAAACCGCGATTTCACAGGCAAAACCCCGCAACGTGACACGCACAGGACACCCGGCGGGGTGTTCTGGTTGTTTTCACCAGCAGCCTACTTCTGCAAAGTCACATCATCCTCTGGTTCTCGGACGGGCCGTTTGTCACACGCTGTAGGGTTGAGATAAAGGTAAACGCAAGCGGGGTATGGCAACCCGATCCGCTGCGTGGGCGCGCTTCGGTGGTTGAGAATGCAACGGGAGAACACCACTTGCTTGTTGCCACCCCGGTCGTATGCGCTGTTCCCCGCCCTGAAGGACGGGGCTATGCAGGTGTGGTGCGTGAACAGCCCTGAAGGGCGCTCACGCAATGGGATGTTGGACCTTACCCGAGCAAAGTTATC
>DAOTTU010000090.1:0-20591 GCA_034437655.1 Anaerolineae bacterium | reverse complement strand
GTAGGGTTGAGATAACCTGAAACGCAGAAAGCATATGGCCATCGACTATCCACCGAACGCGCTGCCTTTAGGCTTGTGCGTTCGCCCACCTGATGGGCAGCTCGTGCGAAGCGTGCTGCGTCGTTTACGGCGGCGAAAAGGGCATGTTGACGACGTGTTCCCCGCCCTGAAGGACGGGGCTATGCAAGTGTTGTGCGTGAACAGCCCTGAAGGGCGCTCACGCAGCGGATCGTGTTGCCATACCCCGCTTGCGTTTACCTTTACCCTACCCCTACAGCGTGTGACACGTTGGATGTCCCTACCACCGCATCACCATGCCATTCGTAGGGACAAACAGGGTGTCCGCCAATAATGGGTTCATTACCTGCAATAGAAACTACCGATTAAATGATGAAAGACCATCATTGCGCCGAGATTAATTGCCATGCAGCATGAATACTGTGGGTAATGCATAGGTGCTTTAGCGTCGGGGAAAGGGTCGCAAACCGGCCAACACGGTCAATCTCCGCTTATTCTCCCCCGCCCTGCGCACCGTCAGCGCCACCGGGTAGGGCCGTTTTCGTCGTGCGGTCTTCCATGTTGGCGAAAATCCGACGATAGGGCACGGAGCGTTGCAGCAAGTCCTCGTGTTTACCCTGTGCTGCGATGCGTCCGTTGCGCACCACGATGATCTTGTCCGCCCAGCGAATCTGTGAGAGGCGATGCGTGATTAGAATGGTTGTGCGCCCCTTTGCCGCCTGCCAGATGGCTTTCTGGATGAGGTCTTCGGTCGCGCTGTCAATGGCGCTGGTGCTGTCGTCGAGGATCAAAATACGTGGGTTGGTCACAAAAGCGCGGGCGATGGCGAGGCGTTGACGTTGCCCCCCACTGAGCGTGATACCCCGCTGCCCGATGACCGTCTCATAGCCATCCGGAAAGCCCATAATGAAGTCGTGGGCCTGCGCGTTTTTGGCGGCTTCGATCACCTCGTCGTCGGTGGCATCCGTGCGCCCAAAGCGGATGTTGTCGGTAATGGAGCGGCTAAAGAGGAAAATCTCCTGCTCAATGATGCTGATCTGCGAACGCAGGCTGGCCAGTTGCCATTCGCGCAGGTCGCGCCCGTCAACGGTAATCGTGCCGCTGGTGGTGTCGTAGGTGCGGTTCATCAGCTTCGCCAGCGTCGTTTTGCCCGAACCCGTTTGCCCGACGATGGCGACCGTCTCGCCCGGCTCAATCGTAAATGAAACATCGTGCAGCACATTGCGGTCGGGCAGGTAGCCGAACGTCACATCCTCAAATTGGACGCGCCCTTCAATGTTGCCCGCGTGCCCGGCGGCGTTCTCGTCAAGGCTGGTGGTGGTGTTAATCAGGTCGAGGATACGTTGCGACCCGGCATAGCCACTCGCCACCCGCGAAAATGTGAAAACCGACGTAAACACCGGGAACTGGAACAGTGCCAATTGCCCCATAAAGGCCACAATACTCCCCGCGCCGATGCTCCCCGCTTCGTACAGCACCACACAATGCAAAAAGCCGAACACATTCGCCAGGCCCAACAGCAACAACGCATAATACCGCGCCTCAATATCGCCCTGCTGCACAAAATAGCCCCGCACCCGGTCAATAAGGCCGAACAGGTTGCGCACTTCCTGATCTTCCTGCGCCGAGCCTTTGACAACTTCAATCCCGTCCAGCGTTTCAGCCATGCGGGCGTTCATCGTGCCGAAACTTTTGCGCACATTGGCGGCGACTTCCTGCAACGAGCGCACATAGTCCCATTGTACGAACACGTAACCGATGATGAACAACAGCGGCGTGGCGATCAGTGTCGGGTGGATGGTCGGCGCGATGAGCATCGGCACCAGCAAAAACATGCTCGACCCGATGATGAGGTTAAAGCCGGGGTTCATCATCAGGTTCATCTCGCGCACGTCGTTGGTCACACGGGCCATAATTTCGCCGGTGGGGTGCATGTCATGAAAGGTCATCGACTTGCCGAGCAGCGACACATACAATTCTTCGCGCACGTCACGTTCAATCCGCTGCGCAAAGACCTCCATCGCGAAATTACGCCCAAACTGCAACACGCCGCGCACAACCTGGCTGCCAACGATGGCCACAGCCATCAGCGCCACAAAACCGAGGTCTTCATCTTCGATCACACGATCCAGCGCAAGCCCGGCAAATATCGGCACTATCGCCGCGAGCAAGGCGTTACTGGCGGCCCCGATGAGCATCACAAAGGCCCAGATTTTGTGGCGGCGAACCTGCGACCAGATAAAGCGCGTCGGGTTGGTGTAGTCGGTGCGCTCAAAGGTTTTAGCGGTAAATTCACTGGGGGTGTTAGCGTTGGGCGGTGGGCTGGCGACGCTGGCTTGAGAAGACATAGGCGGTTTGTCCTGACGTTTCGCAAATGAGATGCGCTGTGCATTATACGCGACGCTGAGACGGTGTGAATGGCGAGGGGTGAATGTTCATGGTGGGCTTATGTGGCGGGCGATAATCGCTATGTTCACACGCTGTGAAAAATTTCCTTTGTGTGGCCCTTAGCTGAGCTTTACGCACCGCTCATCTGTTCCCCCTAGAGTGGTAACTGTAACGCAAAGCCACAGTATTCTAAAGGAAGCAATCCCTATGAGCGCCAATAATCCTATTAAGCCCGGCCGCCCCGGTAGTGACATTCGCGTTTCAGCGATGGTCGGTGTGATCACATTCGCCGTACTCGTCGGTTTCGTCAGCATGGTCTACGTCCTGACTGCCCTTTAGCACCCATTCGCCCCACACGCTCGGAAATCCCGTTGGATGTGCCTACCCTACATGCGTAGGGATGACCAACGGGGCGTCCGAGGATCATGCGTTCACAACGCACGCCCCCACACACACGAAAACCTGACCCGTCAGTTATACGTTCTGTTGTAACGCTGCTACCTCTGCGGCGTCAGCATCGTTGATAGTGTCCAGCGGCGACCCGTGCCCGGTAAAAATAAAGCGCGGCTCCAGCCCCAGTACTTCAGCCGCACTGGCTTTACTCGCGGCGGTGTCCCACGCCATAACCCCCGGTGTGAGGCCTAATTTCCCCAATCGAAAAAACAAATCACCCGCAAAGAGCGCGCGTTCCGGCTCCCAGTAGTAGGCAAAATGGTCGGGGCTGTGGCCGGGTGTGGCAATGCAGACAATACCGCCGGCAAGGTCCAGCCGTGTGCCAGTCTCCACCACAACCTCAACCGTTGTCGTTTTGATGAACGGCATAATCGGCCACAGGAACGGCTTCATCAGCGGGGGGACATGTGGCGGCAGGGTATGGTTTTCCACATGGCCTTTGGCCTGCTGCCCGGCGTAAACGGTCGCGCCGCTTTCAGCTTTGATCCCTGCAAGGCTGCCGATGTGGTCGGGGTCGGCGTGTGTCACCAGGATATGCTGAATATCAGAGAGTTGCTTGCTCAATGCCCGGAGAGCGCTGCGCACGGGTTTACGGGCACCGGGCATCCCCGCGTCGATAAGAATCAGGCCAGCGTCGTCACTGTCGATCAAATAGAGATTGCTGGCGAAGGAAACACGATGAATTTTCGGGTGGGCGGTGCCGGGCATGGGCAATGCTCCTTTAATTGATCATCATTACGCCGGGTCTTCAGTGCGGAAATCAACGGCTTTGGTCGCCAGGTGCGTGATACATTCTCTGGCATGAATGCAGCGGGCAACGTCAAAGGTCACGTCAATGGCGTCGCTGGTGTAAGTTTTCATTTTTTGTTTCATGGCGTGTTTTTTTTGTCCGTTCAAAACAGTTTAGGTCGATTGGGGGACGCGCGTGAAGTAAAGATACGCTATATATTTTAATGCAATTGCTATGCTGATAGAAGAATCACTTATTGCTTGCGCACGTAACATCAGGCTATACTATTTTAGGTTTACGACGGTTCGATATGGTGACACCATTGTACCCGTCGCAGCCTGAGAAGATATGAGAAGAAAACATTGTAAAACAATCAAATACTCTTAGTGCGTTGTCTGGAAGGCACCACCTGCGCCACTTTATGTTGCCTGTCAGCCACGCAGGATACGACTATGCAACCCAAATCCACCTCTGACCCGCTGGTGTCGCTCCCCACGGCCGCTCAATTGCGCGACCAGGAGACGACTCAGGCATTCATCAACCTTGTGAGTACACCTGTCGCCATTCTTGCGCTTGATGGCCGACTTATCGCGGTCAATCATGCTGTCTGCGAGTTAACCGGCTATGCAGACCATGAACTGATCGGTGAATATATCTGGGAAGTGTTATTGCCACCCCTCGTCGCCGACGAAGTTCAGTCCTATTTTACTGACCATGAACGTGTGCTGCATGACCGCTACATGATTAACCGCTGGCGGCTCAAAAGCGGCGAACACCGCACAATCTCGTGGCGCACACTGATTGTCTATGACGAGGATGTGCCCGCCTACATTGTCGGCACCGGGCACGATGTTTCAGGGCTCTACCGTGCCACCTCAGCCCTGCGCGAGACTGAGGCCAACTATCGTCGGCTGGTAACCAACATGAACGAGGGGCTGGGTGTGCAAGACGCCGATGGGGTATTGACCTATGTCAACCATAAGTTCGCGGAGCTGCTGGGCTATGGTCGTAATGACATGGTGGGGCTGCACATCCACGACATTTTGACGCCGGACGGTATCGCGGTGCATCAACAGCAAATGGGCGCGCGCCGTCTGGGGCAAAGTGGCCAATACGAAATCGAAATGCGCCACCGCGACGGTCACGTGATCCTGACGCGGGTTTCGGCAGAACCGATCCTCGGGCCAGAAGGCCGTTTTCAGGGCAGCTTTGGCGTCATCAGCGACATCACCGAACGCCGGGCCGCTGAAGACAAGCGCGAAACGATGATCGCGGCGCTGGAATCCTTCGCGGGCACCGTCGCGCATGACCTCAAGAACCCACTCAACATGGTGCTGAGCTTCTCAGAGTTCATCGGCTCGATTTACGATGATTTGAGCGACGACCAGATTCGCCTCTACCTTGAGAAAATCTCGCGCCAGGCCAAGAAAATGAACGCCATCATCGACGAGCTGATGGTGCTGGCCAGCGTCGATGCCGACCAGATACCCCGCGCCCCACTGGACACCACCTCAATTCTGCAGGAGGTCCGCATCCGCATTGACCACTACCTGCATAACTACCCCGACGCGCGCCTCTCGATGCCTCAACGGTGGCCGGGGGCGCTTGGGCATGGGCCGTGGATTGAGGAAGTCTGGATCAATTACATCACCAACGCGCTGAAATATGGCGGCACACCACCCGTCATCCGCATGGGTGCCGATGAACTGCCCGATGGCATAGTCCGCTTCTGGGTGCGGGACAACGGCCCCGGCATTGGGCGCGCCCAACAGGAGCATCTCTTTAAACCGTGGCAACGCCTGAACGCCAGCATCCACGCCAAAGGCAATGGGCTGGGCCTCTCGATTGTGAAGCGCATCGTTGAACGGCTGGATGGCACGGTCGGCGTCGAGAGCGCTCCCGGTCAGGGCGCAACGTTCTGGTTTACGCTCCCCGCTGCGGAGGAATGAATGCCTTTTGGTAGCGACGTTCAGGACTGGTAGTGCCTTAACTTGCGCGGAGCATGTCCTCGCTGAGGGTGTCGTCCAGGCGCAGCAATTGTTGCATGGCGTCGGACGCGGCGTGGAAAAAATGGACGGGAACACCGAGGCTTGGACGCAAAAAGTCAGCAAAGGCTTGCAAAAATTGGGTGTGTTGCCCGTGAATAATAATGTGGCCCAAACGGGGCAGGTGCGCGAGGAGGCGCGTGGCACCGACCAGTTCTACCAGTTGGCTACGGATGCCGTGAATGTCTTGCATATCCCACAACAGGTGAACACGTTGTGTCGGCGGTAACTTGGCGCTTTTAATCAAATCCAGCACCATTTCGGCGGTATGTTCCTGTTGCATGGCAGAGAGTCGTCCACTATAACGGACGAGGATCACCCGTCCCGGCACATGCCAATCGACTTGAATCAACATTTCTACATCCTCCCCACAGGACTATATTCGATGGTGGTTTTGCTGAGCGATGCCTACAGTCTACGACAACTCACATTGCAAGCGCTACCACCCCCAACGTACACACAGACGAGACTGAGCGTCTACATCCCGGCCATAACAGGTTTTGTGGGGGTTATTAAGGTTTCATTATTTTTTCTCGTAGCAGGTACTTCACGCGACAGCAGCGAGGTTTTCCCAATGGCTAACGCGCTGCTGCAATGCGACGTTCCCCGGGTAGAGATAGTCCAGCGCGCCCGAAAGTTCCATAAAGGCCCGCGCCGGTAACGCCAACCCACAGCGCAAAACTTCTGCATAGAGCGCCATATCATTGGCCGGGCCACCGTAGCAGACGATTTCGCCCAGCGCTGGCAGCCGCACCAGTGGCAAACTTGCTTTCAGCAGTCGTTCGAAGTCGTTGTCCATGGCCGTAACAGCGCGGGCGTCAATCAACAAATCGACGCAGCAGTCGGTGTCGGTGTGGTGGAAGGGACGCAGCGGCGCGACAACGTTCAGGTGTTCGCGAACAGCTTCCGACCCGGCGCTGAGGTCTGCACCAGAAAGCCGCCCCGCATACCTGACCTGCAACAGACTATCTTTGAGAATCCAATGGGTTGTGGTCAACATGGTGCCTCCTGAGGTGGTTTCCACAAGAACAAATAATGCATTGTCAAAACCTTAATGTGCTTACAGTATACGCCGTTGCGTTAAGGGTTGCACTCCGTAGTGCTACGGAAATATGGTCACCACGCGCCCGGCGTGGTATGCTTTGCAACACATCGCCGCCCACCACCAGAAAGGACAGCGCCCTACCCATGCGGACCGAACGCACTTACCATCATGTTGACGTGTTCACCACCGACCCCTTCGGTGGCAACCAACTGGCTGTTTTCACCGACGCACGCGGACTTGACACCGAGACCATGCAACGTATCGCCCGTGAAATGAACTTCGCCGAAACGACTTTCGTCTTGCCACCACAGAACGCCGATAACGACTTCCATGTGCGCATCTTCACGCCGACCATCGAAATGCCTATGGCCGGACACCCCACCATCGGCACGGCCTTTGCGCTGCGACACACCCGCCAGTTTAACGGCGATGCGCTGACCTTTGAAGAAGGCGTCGGCCCGGTGCCCCTGCGCATTGAAGAACGCGACCCCGGCGGGCTGTTCATCACCATGCAACAACCCCTGCCGACCTTCGGGCCCATTTTTGACCAGTACAACCAGCTTGCTGACCTGCTCGGTCTGGACACCGCCGCTTTCCCCAAAGACTACCCCGTGCAGGTGGTGACATGTGGCGTGCCCTTCCTCATGGTGCCAGTGCGGGACGTAGACGCCGTGAAGCGTCTTCAGCTCCGTGCAGATTTATGGGCGCTGGTGTTTGGCTCGGCGTGGCCTGATGGCATTTACGTCTTCAGCGTAGAGCGCTATAGCACGACCGCGACCGCCCGCACGCGCATGTTTTCGGTGGAATTCGGCATCTGGGAAGACGCGGCGACAGGCTCCGCAGCGGGGCCTCTCGGCTGTTATATGGTGCATTATGGGCTGGCAAAATCTGGCGAGGCGTTGCGCTTTGAGCAAGGCTACGAGATGGGGCGACCGGCGCAGCTCCATGTCACGGTGCAACAGGACTCATACGGCATTTCACAGGTCGAGGTCGGCGGGTTCAGCGTGTACATGGGGTCGGGGCACCTGCGGGTGTGAGGCGTTTGCCCTGCGCTGATGGTTTTTCGGCAATTGACCGATCAATCGGATATGGTGTGCATCTGTTATTGCTGCGGAACGCGGTGTATGTCACACGCGGTAGGGACACCCAACGGGGTGTCCACCCGGTTACCTGCAACTAGAAGCGTCGCCTTGTCGTTAAAGAGCGCGTCCGGGGCACCGCCCGGCTAAATCTGCCGCTGATGGTGCGCTTGTCGGTGTTGGAGTTATCATCTGGCGCGGCGTCTTGCTCATCGTCGCGGTCAGACATCACGAAGTCGATCAACCTGTCAATGACGTCAGTGATCAGCCCACTTATGGCGTTGATAATATCAGCAATTTTGCCTGCAATACCGTTGAGCCCGATTTGGTCAGCCAGGAAACCCAGCACTTTCGGGATAACCAACCTCAACACATTGTAGATCGCCCCACTTGCGTCACTGATGGCACCCCCGGCGATGCTGGCCACGTTGCCAGCGACAGTTGTCATAAAACCCGCAACTTTTGAGGCGGCGTTCTTCAAAAACTGAATCGCTTTGTAGATGGTTTGCACTGCGGAGACGAGGGTCTGCGCGGTCGGCAACAGACTCTGAATGACGTTGAGCGCAGGCCGCACCACTTTCTGCACCACACCCACCAGCAAAGACTTAACCTTGACCATCACATCCTCAACCCGGTCACCAACCAGATCAAAGAGTTTTGCCGGGACACTGAGCAAGGATTTGACCTTACCCCCTACACGCCGAAAGGTGTGCAGCGCCGGCCGCCCAAAGCGTTCAATCACACGTTCTTCGAGCCTATTCCATGTAATGCCCATGACCTGCACCACCAGTGAAAAGACACTCGCCAGCGAAAAATTGTCGGGCACGTCAATGTTCAAATCTCCGATACCACCGAGCAACCATTCCATCGCGCCATCTTTGAGGTTGCCGGTCAGGTTTTCGACGAAGGACGTAAAGCCCCGCACAATAGCCTGCACCAGATTATTGGCAAAGCTGACCGGATCGCTGAAAATAGTACTGGCGGCATCCCCGGCGTTGTCAATGAAACTCATAATTTCGTCAGCAGGCAACCCGGCCGCATTGATGGCAGCTTCAAACGTCGCCCGGGCCGTATCGCCAGCCACATCTTGCGCGGCATCGCTAGCAGTATTG
Source organism: Anaerolineae bacterium (assembly GCA_034437655.1). Classification (GTDB taxonomy): domain Bacteria; phylum Chloroflexota; class Anaerolineae; order Aggregatilineales; family J027; genus J027. The sequence goes on along the minus strand of DAOTTU010000090.1, from coordinate 11,721 downwards.
AGTGCATTGCCAACGCCAGTTGCGACGTTAGAGGCGGTATCAGACGCGCCCGCAATGACGTTGCCGACCCCGGCCGCAATGCCACCAAAAAAGGGCTGCACATCGGCCGGGCCCCCAGCGCTAGAAGTCGCCATCATGCGCATCACCGCCTGGTTACCATACCGCTGTTGGAGTTGCAACATGGCGTGCTGGTTGTCAGCCGGGGCGACACTGTTTGCGGTAGAGTGGGTCGTGGGAGCAGCGGCGGTCTGTTTCTGCTGACGTCGGTATAGGCGTGGGCTGCGCGTTTTCATGGTTGGGCTGCTTTCTACATTACATGGTCGATGCTGGGCATGGAAACTTGCCACCATGGGCAATTAGTCAACATTGAACAGTGTAGCATAGAACCTTTTTAGACGCGAATGGGGAATGCAAGGCGTAGGGGTTTTGCAGAGTAGCGCTAATGATAGGCGAGGCGTTGCAGTTCGTTGGTTGCACCGGCCGCCGAGAGGATGTCCTGCGCGGTGTTGAGTGCGTCGGCACGCGCTGCGCCCCCCAACACACGGGCATATTCAATCAGGGTACGGGCTTCTTCATAGGGCAGGCTCAGTGCGCGGGCGTGGTCAAGGCTTGACTGCCAGTGGGTGCGGGCCGCGCTGCGGTCATCCGTCAAAAAAGCGCGCAACCCCAGCCAGCGTTGCGCACTCGGTTGGGCTATCGGAAACAGCGTGACCATTGATGAGAGCGCATATTGCACGCGGGCCGCGGCTGTTAACAACGTCACCCGGTCTGCATAGCCTTTTTCGAGCGCTGTCAGCAACGCAAACAACGTCGCGTCAATGTCGACCAGCCGCCACACCCGGGTATGCGGTGCGCGGTTGACGATGGCGTCGGTGGCTTGCAGCGCAAACCGAATCGCGTTGGGGGTGTCACCCTGATACGTGTACGCCATCGCAGCCAGCCCGGTCGCTCGAATCGATACATGATTTTCGGCTTCAAGCGTGTAGCTATGCGCCCGCCGCGTAAGGTCCAGCACAGCTTCAAGTTGGGCCTGTTCGCGCACAAGAACTGAGGCTAAGCCGTTGTACCCCGCCATCGTGATCGCGTAGTCCTGACGGTGGCTGGCGGTGCGAATAATATGTTCCCACAGGTCTGTGGCATGGGCTGCATCGACCTCATAATCTGCCGCGATTACGGCCTGAAGCGCGATGGCTTCTTCATAGCGCAGGTGGTCGGCGGTGGTGCTGAAATAGCGCTGCGCAGCCGCAACAGCATCACGGGCCGCATTCCAGCGGCCGTTCATCACCAGCACATTCGCCTGTTGCAGCGCAGAGAAGCCGCGCATGGCGTCATCCTGCACAGCTTCAGCCACGCGCACCGCCCGGTCAGCATTGCGCAATGCACCGTCCGCGTCGCCTTGAATCTGTAAGGTGCGCGCATAGGTCGCATACAGCCGCGCCAGCACAGCCGATGCCCCAATATCCTCAGCCAGCTCCACACCGCGCACCCCCCCATAGGCGGCCAGCAAGGTGTCATTCCGCAGCAGGGCAATTTCTGCGAGCTGGTCAAAGCACAGCGCACGTTCAGTCGTCTGGGCAATGGTAACAGCCGGGGGACGCGGCGGCGGTGTATCGTCGATGTCGGACTGGCCCGGGGTAAAGCGTTGCTGTAGCACCCGTTGCAGCATTGATTGCAGTTGACCCACATTCAGCGGCACGACTTCCCCCAACAGATGCAGCCCATAGAGCGTCGCCTCGTGCGCTGCGTCCAGATCATCGACCCGTGCATAGGCCGCCCCCAACAACCGATGTATGTAGGCTGTACGCAATCGCGGGCTGGGTTCCAGTTCATCAGACGTCATCAAGGCGACGGCGCGTTTTAAGAATGGGATGGCGTCGGTGTAGTGATGCTCGCGGAAGAACGATTCGCCACTGATGGCCATGTAATGCCGTGCCGCTTCCATCTCACCACATTGGGCATAATGATGGGCCAGCGCAGGCGCACGAGAGCGCACGTTGCCATGCGCGCGTTCGATGGCGTTGGCGATGTCGTGATGCAATCGCCGTTTTTCGCCCAGATCGGTCAAAAAAAGCGCGATAACGCCTTCACGGATTTGCTCGTGCGAGAAATACCACTCGTCATCCTGATTGGTCAACACCGCCGCGTTCAAACCATCGGCCAGCCAATGGTCAAGGTCCACTGCTGGTGATAACTCGCGCAGCATGGCGAGGTCCAGCCGCCGCCCATCCAGCGCCGCCGCGACAAACAAACGCCGATATAAGCCCGGAATATGGGACAGTCGCCGCCGCACCAGCGCTTCGGTAGACGGGGTGCGCAACAGCGGGGGCAACGGCCCATGCCGCACCGCCGACAATCCGCCCATTTGTTGCGCTAGCGTCCGCATGATTTCAATAATAATGAAGGGGTTGCCGCCCGTGTCCCGCTCGAGCAGGTCGAGCAAGTCTTGCCGGGGAACATTGGTGCCCAGCAGCGCCGCCACCAGCTTGCCGATTTCCGGGCGCGACAGGCGTGGTAGCTTGAGTGTGGCCGCTGCCGAAACACGCTTCGGGATGGCCGGCGATTCGTCGTCACGGTAGATGCCAAGCCAGTAGACCGGCAGGTCATGAAAGGTGCGCAGCATCCGTTGCAGCCGGTTCAGCGTTTCTGGCATGGCGTGGTGCAAATTCTCGATGATGATCATCACCGGCCGCGACTGACGCGCCAGCAGCACCCGCCAGGCTTCAATATACCGTTGCGGGTCGCTGTTGGTGGGTGGGGTGTTGACGGCGATATCGGGGTCCGGCGTCCCGGTGATGTTACCGACGCGGGGTTCCAGTTCGCGCAAGAGTTCCAGCTCGTCAGCCGTCGGTTGGAGGCTCAACAGCAAGCGGCGCACAACCGGTTGCCACAACTGGCGGTTGCTGGTGTCTCCATCGACCTGCGTGCGGATGACAAGCACACCGCGCACCATCGCCCGAATACGCAGTTCGTTCACCAGTCGTGTTTTGCCAACCCCGCTTTCCCCCGCCACCAGCCACGCCGCCGAATCCCCCGCGACGACATCGTCCAGAGCATCGGTCAACAGCCGCAATTCACGCTGCCGCCCGACAAAATGCGGTTGCTGGATAACGCTGTCTTGAATGTCGGGTGTTTCCAGCGGAATTTCAAAGTCTACCGCTTCTGAAACTTCATGAATTACTTCAGCCGCCGACTGGAAGCGTTGCGCCGGGTCGCGGGCCAGCAAACGGCGAATAATGTCAGCCAGAAGCATGTTGTCAATACCAAACAGGTCTGGCTCGGGCAGGTCTATGGTGGGTTGTGGCTCAACGACATTCAAGGTCGTGGTGTGGTCGTCAATGCTGCCGAGGTCGGGGTCGTCGGTCAATACAGCGTCAATCAAAGACCGATCTCCGGCGGCGAACGGATGCCGCCCGAGTAACAATTCGTAGAAGATAACCCCGAGGCTGTAGAGGTCTGAGACGACGGTGGACGTTTGCCCGGAGAGGATTTCCGGCGCAAGATAGGGAATGCTGCCCCCCGGCCCGGCGCTGTGTTTGCCGCTCAACGCCAGCCCAAAGTCCAGCACATACACTGTGCCCTGTGGCGCAACCAGCACATTCGTCGGCTTGAGGTCGCGGTGCAGAATGTCGCGCTGGTGCAGATAGTTCACCGCCCGCAACAACTGGACCATCAGCCCAATCCGCCCGACGACTGGCATGGCCGACCCGGCGGTGATGATGTCCTGCGCATCTTTGAGCCAGCGCATTGTGAAAAACGGCAGGCCTTCGGCGTCGAAGCCATAGTCCAACACCTCGATAATATTGGGGTGCTGTAAGGCGGCCAACATCTGAAACTCGCGGGCCAGCAATAGCCGCAAGGTGGTGCCGTCAAGGTCGCCGCTGCTTTTGGTGCTGGTCGCGTTGGTGGCTGTCACGTTGGGTTGGAGAGGTTGGGGGTTCAGCACACGCTTCAGCGCAACCGTGCGCATCGTCAAACGGTCAAGGGCCTGATAGACAGTGCCCATGCCGCCCCGGCCGATTTCTTCTAGCAGGGTATAGCGCTGTTGTAAGCTGTTCATTCGTCTTTTAAAATACCCGCAAGGTTTTTTAGATCCGGCTGTCACTGTAAGTATAGCACAGTTACGTTATAATTCCGAATAGTCTATTGTAATAGTCACCAGCCACCATTCTATCTTGACAGTGTACCACGCGCCTCAGTAGCATTTCCCCTGTACAAGTGACCAGGTTTCACCAATACGCTGACAAAGATTGCCGCCCGCACCAAAGGAGCGCCCCACCCATGCAAGCCATCATCATCAGCAAGACGATTGATCTGGACGCTGTGCCCGCTGCGCTGTGGCCACACCTTTCAACCGACGCGGGGGTGGCCGGGTGGTTAGATGCAACCGTCCACATTGAGTCCTGGCCGGGGGGGCAATACGAAGAACACGGCCACCACAACGGCAAGGACTATGTGCTACGGGGACGGGTGTTGAAAACCACACCGCTCTATGACCTGATAGTGTCGTATCGGATTGACACGAACGACACGGTGCGCTGGCCGGTGTTCACAACGGTGCGCTTTGCCTTGCACCCTGCCCCCGGCTACACCGCGCTCACGGTGACGCATCGCGGCTTTGAAAACCTACCAGAACGCTACCGCGATTTTACCCGCAATGACTTTGATTTCGGGTGGGGGCCGCCCTGCAACGCCTGCAACAGACCTTTGCGCGTTAGCGTTACCCCGCACTGTTGGTTTTGCGATACTGGAATCGGTGTCGGCAGCATCAAGGCCGCCCCCTACAATGTCGCCCCACCATTGCACATTCCGCAATGGTGACGTATGTTAGAATTGACTTGCATGACCAGACAGCCCCACCATAACCATTAACGAGCGCACCTGCATGAAACCGATGAACACCGACGATCTCAACAACCAGCAGTTCGGCAACTATCGCCTGCAACGCCAGCTTGGGCAGGGCGGCATGGGCACCGTCTTTCTGGCGGAACAGCAGAACCTGAACCGCCTGGTGGCCATTAAGGTCCTCAATGCCCAGCTCAGCGATGAAAACGCGCTGGTCCGCTTCAACCGTGAGGCCGAAGTCTCGGCGTCGTTAGAGCATCCGCACATTGTGCCCGTCTATGATTATGGGGCCGAACAGGGGCGCTACTACGTCGTAATGCGTTATTTGCGCGGCGGGTCGCTCTCTGAACGGTTTGAAAATCAGCAAACGATGCCCGTGCCGGAACTGCTCAGCATTGTTAAGCAGGTGGCCGACGCGCTGGACTATGCCCATTCTAAAGACATCGTGCATCGCGACATCAAGCCCAGCAACATCATGTTTGATGAACGGGGCAACGCCTTCGTCGTGGACTTTGGCATTGCGCGGCTGTTGGACCTGACCACCAACCTGACTGCAACCGGGGCTGCCATCGGCACACCGCTCTACATGTCCCCGGAACAATGGCGCTCAGAGAAAACTGTCGGCCCGGCGACGGATCAATATGCGCTGGCAGTGGTGGTCTATATGCTGCTGGCCGGCGAATTCCCCTTCAACGCCAGCACACCCTATGCCCTGATGCACAAACACGTTAACGAGCCGCCGCCCGCGCTCCGCACCCGCCGCAGCGACATCTCACCGGACGTCAGCGACGTGTTGCAATGGGCTATGCAAAAAGCCCCGGCTGACCGCTATCCGTCGGTGTTGGCCTTTGCCAACGCGCTGGAACAGGCCACGTCTGCGCCCGTCACAGGGGACGAGCCGCACACCATTGAGCCGAGTACCTTCGTCATCCCGTCTGAAAATTTAGAAACCCCGACGGCCCCACGCGGCACCTCATCCCAACAACCAGCCTATTCCACCCGCGCCGATGCCCCGGCACCACCCAGCCAGCCCCCCTCAATGCCACCGTCAATGCCATCATCAACGCCACCACCCCGCAGAGTACCGTTGCCGCCCTCACCGAGTGGCACGAACCAGCTTCCTCGGCCGCCCTTTCCGCTGGTGTTGGCCTTCAGTGTGTTCGCGCTGTTGGGGTGCGCCGGGGTGGTGTTGTTGCTGTCGGGGGTGATCGAGTTGTCGTCTGATGATGATCCAGCGGCAATTGACGACGCCACAAGCGTGACAGCGGTCGCCGGGGGAGATGACGCCACCGCGACACCAACCGCCACCCGCACCAGCACCGCCACGAATACCGCCACAAACACCGCGACCAGCACCCCTACCGCCTCGTCAACCGCAACAGCCACCGCCACTCGCCCGGCACCCACCGGGATTGAAGCAGAGGCCCGCGCTGCAAACACCAATATTCGAACCGGGCCGGGCGTCGAATTCGAGCGCATTGCGACAATTTCACCCGGCACGCGCTATGCTGTGCTTGGTCGCGTTGAGGATTGGGTACAAATTGATTATGCGGACAGCCCAACGGGGATCGCCTGGGTTTTTGCAGGAGTGGTTTCCATTTTTGGGGATGAAGCGTTGATACCTGAACTCGTCCTGACCGCCACCCCGACCGCGCCACCGACCGACCGCCCCACGGCGACACCCACCACGCGCCCGGCCTCCCCCACGCCGACGGATCGACCCACGGCCACGCCTACAAACACCGCCACCGCAACACGCACCCCCTTCCCCACCAACACGCCCGCGCCGACCCTGACCGCCATTCCGCCGGAACGTATCGACACCGACACCCCACGCCCCACAGCGACCGCTGTCGTGGATGCGATGCTGCCCTTCACGCAAACTTTCATCACCGACGACGGCCAGATGCGCGTGAGCATTCCGCCGTTCCCCTGGCGACCCACCGAGGACACCATCCCCTTCTGGCAGACCGGCACCGCCTTCGCGATTGATTCGGCAACAGCCGACAACGACCGCACCATTTCCTACAACGACCAGTGGATTATGGCTGAGGTCAATCGGACGGGGTTCACCTTCAACCCCAACAACGCCGAGCAATACTGGCGCGATCTGTTCAATTTGTTTGAGAGAGCGCTCTTAGACTATGATGAGGCTATTTTCGAGGAATACGAGGGCTTCATCACGGCGCGATTTATGTTCGAGCTGGAAGACGTGTATGATGTCGGGGAATCGTCGCTGGTCTTCGCAGTAGACACCGAACGCGGCTGGTTGTTCACGGCGCTGTATGTCTATCCTGAAGCCAGTTGGAACGCCTATGGCCCGGTGTTGCTGGAAATCTTCCGCGCTGTTGAAGTAAACGACGCGGCACCGACCCCAACCGTGCCCAGCGCCAACACCATCGCCCTGACTGAACGCTACAATACCAGCGACGGCCTCTATACGCTGCTGGTACCGGGTGGGGATGGCTGGCAGGTCACCAACCCGCCGAGCATCACGCAATTTGGCATCGCTGTGATTGACATTCGCAACGTCAATGGCTCACAAACCAGCGTCAGCACTGACGAGGATGTCTGGCTACAGGTCGAAATGTCAGACTCGTTCCGCAATCAACTTGGCGGGCCCAATGAAGCTGCATTCGCTGATATTTTGCGCGAGCTTGAAGGGGCCATTGCTGGCACCCCCGGCGCACGGTCGGTGTGGCGCGCGCCCTTTGAAGACGGTGGCAGCGAGATATTGCTCATCTACCTCGAACAATCGGTGCTGGGTGGGTCGGCGTCGAATGCCCACGGCCTGATTGTGAACGCTTTCGATTCGGAGGGCTATGCCTACACCATCAGCATGGACTACCCCGCCGGGCGGCCATCAGCCTATACAGCACTCGCGCTGGAACTGCTAGCATCCATTGAGCGGCGTTAGTTCGCGTTGGCAACGTTTGGGAGGACAGTCGCTGCGCCAGTCCTCTCAAACCCAGAAAAAAGCCCTGTCCTTCCCACAAGCGCACAAACACGCTATACTGGAGCGATACGCCCGTTTATGTCAACGCACAAACAGCACCGCCCGTTGGCGTTTGGCGTAAACAGTCGCCAAAAATTCAACAAAATTCCGTTAACGTCGTCCCCATTATCGTTATACACCCTGTATACTCGGACGAAAGATGTTTGGAGAAAATCGTTTATGACAGAACATCTGTGGCATAATCTCTCGCCGGGGCCAGATGTCCCAAATATTATCTATGCGGTCGTAGAAGTGCCCAAAGGCAGCCGCAATAAGTACGAGTACAGCAAAAGTGCAGGCGTCATTAAGCTCGACCGCGTGTTGCACACCCCCATGCACTATCCCGGCGACTATGGCTTTATTCCGCAGTCGTTCTTTGAAGATGGCGACCCGCTGGATGTGCTGGTGATGATGAATGAGCCGACCTACCCCGGCTGCGTGATCGAAGTGCGCCCCGTCGGTGTCTTGCGGCTGATTGACAAGGGCGAACGCGACGACAAAATTCTGGCAGTGCCGGCGCGTGACCCCGAATTTGACGACTATGAAGACCTCGCCCGCTTGCCGCGCCACTATCCCAACACAGTTGAGCATTTCTTCAAGGTGTACAAGCAGCTTGAAAAGAACTCGATTGTGGAAAGTCAGGGCTGGGGCGATGCTGACGCCGCACGGCAAACCGTACTCGACTCGTTGGCGCTCTATCGTGAGAAGTTCAAGCCACCGCATATTTGATGCTCGCACAATGACCAACTATCTATCGCGTCAATCGTTTTCAAACTGGCTGAAGCTGCTACCGCTGGCGGTGGCCTTACGGCTGGCTGTCCCTGCCTATCGTTTTGTGACCGGGCACCCCACCCGCCGCTTTAGTGCCGTGTTGCCGCAGCTCTGGGTGGGGGGGCAACAATATCGCCGGGGCGTTGAAGACATGCGCAAAGCCGGGATCACCGCGGTGTTGAATTTGCGCACACAACCCGATGATTTTGCGATGAACCGCCTGATGCAGTCAGTGCATTATCTATGGCTCCCCACCATTGACAACACCCCGCCGACGCTGGACGATATTCGACGGGGCGTGGATTTCATTCAGCAGCAAATTGACGCGGGTGGAAAGGTCTATGTGCATTGTCGGGCCGGGGTCGGGCGCGCACCAACGATGACGGCCTGTTATCTGGTCAGCACTGGCCTGACGCCGGACGACGCATGGGCGGCCATCCGCAAACGGCGGCCGTTCATCTACCCCACGACGTTGCAAATTGCACAGGTGGACGCCTACTTTCGTTCGCTCAACCCCGCCGTGTCAATTGATGCGGCCCCCAGCGATGTGAATGATCCCCTGTCCTGATACCCGGTTCGCGTAAGCCGCAGACAGACAATGAGCGGGTAGGCGCCTACGCCAGCGCGCTCTCGTGGCCGCTATCCAGCACAAAAATGCAGCTTGCCTGTGTTTGCAACACCATGCGGTGAATCAGATGCACGTTGGCACGGTCACCGATGCCGAAAATGTTCAGGTCGGCGTGCGGCATGTGTTGCATCTGTTCGTTGAACTCCCCGCAGCGCACCATCGCCCGCGTTGCAACGGGCATACGCCCCAGTTCGATCACTTTTTCCAGAAATTTGACCCCCGCCTGCCGATTTTCCTCGCTCTCCACGATCATATTCAGGTTGATCGTTCCGTTCCAGTTACGGGCGACCTGATAGGCCAGCAGTAGCGACAAGTCCAGCCGTGAGAGCCGCAAGCCGACCTCCCACGTCGGGCTCTGGTCGCGAATCCAGACGTTGATGATCTGCTCGCGGCCCAGCCCCGCGTCATGGTGTTGCGCATAGAGGATGGCCCCGGTTTCGTTGCGTTTGGCACGGTCAAGGATGACGTTGACGCCCTCATCGTCGCTGGCGTCACGCACCACCATGAAAATCGCGTTGGGTTTGAAAAACGAGCTATGCATCACGTCAATCGAGAGTTCAAGCCCTTCAGCAAAGTCCTCCGTTTCAAGGAAGGCCACGCGACTGAAAATGCCATCGTGCAAAAAGGCTTTCACCGTCTCGCGGCTGCGGGCCACCAGTTCGCGGCAGCCTTCATTGTGCAGGGCCAGCACATGCACACTCCCACGCGGATAGGTGAAGGCGTGTAAGAACCGATACGCGCCGAGTAGCTCCTCCGTGCGCTGAATGGGCACCAGCAGCAAAGGTTTCCACGCGCGTTCCTGGCTGCCGGGCATGACGGTCACGCGCTTGGCGGCCCATTCGGCAAGGATGACGAACAAACCACTGCGCACATCCCCCCACGGGTTGACCAGATGCCGCCGCGAAAGGTACACATAAAACGCGATGCTGACGGTGATGGCCACAAAGCTGAAAATCGCGTTGATGAGCAGCATCACGAACAGACAGCCCAACAGCCCCGTCAGCGGCACAATGTTCGGCACGCGGAACAGCGGGCGAAAGCTCACCAAATCCAGCGATTGTTCAAGCAGCATCACAGCGTTGATTACGGCGTAGGTTAGCAAGAAGAACATGGTCATCAGCGGCGCAACGGCATTAAGACCGCCCCCGGTATACCCGACCACAATAGCCATCAGCGACACGCCCGCCGTGACAAACTTGGCGTTGCGGGCCTCGCCATGCGTATCTTTGCGGGCCAGCACCCCCGCCCCCGGCACGACCCCCTGCTCGGTGATGGCGGCCAGCAGGTTTGGCGCGGTGATCATCGTCAGCATTGTTGCGGCGAAGGTGGCGGCCAGCAGCCCGGTGACGACCAGCGGCGGTACCAGCGCGTTTTCAGTAATGACGCTTGTGTTGGCGCGCAGCACGTCTGGCGATGCCATAAATGCCAGCCACATTGCAGACCCCACATACACGATGAACGTCACCACCATCGCCCACAGCATACCGCGTGGAATGCTCAGGCGTGGGTTTTTGAGGCGGCTGGCAAAGGCAACCCCACTCAAGACCCCGGTCACAGCGGGGAAGAAAATCGCCATCAATTCCCAGAAGTTACCGTCTTCAAAGCCACCGAGCGCTTCGGGGTCAGCCTGAAAGCCTGTGTGCCCGAAGATGTCGAAGCTCCCCGCGAAAATGGACACCAGCGACAACACCTGCACGCTAAAGATCACCGTCTGGGCGCGGCGCACAAGGGTCGCGCTCCCATAGGCGATGGCAAACGCAAAGGTATACGCGCCAAGCAACACCAGCAGTTCGTTGTGTTCGGGGAAAACGAGCATCCAGCCTTCCGCAAACGCGAACAGGTAAAACGCGATGGACACGGCCTGCGCCAGGTAAAACGGCAGCCCGACACTCGCGCCGACTTCTAGCCCCAGCGATTGCGAGATGATCGAGAACGGCCCCCCGACGCGCACGCGAATATTGGTCGCAATCGACGCAACAGAGAGGGCCGTCGCCGCGCTAATCAGCAGTGACAGCAGAATCACGCCGAGCGCACCGAACAGCCCGCCGTTGCCAACGAGCCACCCCAGCCGCAAATACAGCACTGCGCCGACGATGGTAAGCATGGTGGGTTTAAAGACACCGCTAAAGGTGCCAAGTTGAATTGATGCGCGCATGGGGGGTGGGGCTTGCCTCCGACTATGATGCTGTGCAAATAATACTCTATAATGGTAGCCGAAAGCCATACCAATGATAAGGCGCTGGTTAACACCCGGGCTGTTGTAACGTCGGTGCCATATAGCGAAACGGTGACCAGCATCGTCCTGAATGACCACTGTTGATGGGCGCGCATTCGCTCGGCGCACCGATGTCATACCAGGTTCGCGAGGTTGGTTGTTGTGTGGGAGGTTTTCGGCTTGCTGATACAGTTTTGTTGAGGCTGTGTTGGCGTGCTATGGAAGACATACCTGCCCATTTTATGGGTGTTGATCGCCCGACCCTGGTAT
>DAOTTU010000089.1:0-17432 GCA_034437655.1 Anaerolineae bacterium | reverse complement strand
CCGCCGCACTGAAGTACGGCGCTAGCACTGCGCCGGGCGAGCAGACAGAACTGAAGTTCGCCTGCTCGGTGAGCCGCTCCTGACGCGCAGGGCCCTCGCTCACGCGGACTTGAGTCCAGTGTGCGCGCACGACACCCGGCGAGCGACGGTTTTCCAGATCTTGTCCGATAATTATGATGGATAAACATCTCTATAATCAACGTCTATATCAGTAACACGAAAACGCTTTGTCCATCGCATTGTGGGAGGGTATGCCGTCTGTGCCGTCAACCCTCCCCTACGACCATTTTGGTCGAATAGCGTGTTTGTGTAGGGACTGCGTTGGCTTCCGTAGGAAGACATACCTGTCCTCTTATGGCATTAAACCGCATAGTTATGCGATCCTCGAATTATCGGACAAGACTTTCCAATGCGTCGGCAGCAACCAGACCTTATCCCCCCGTCACCAGCACACCGTCAATCGGGTAGACCTCGCCGTTGCCCGTCGAAATGGCGTCGTCACTGACCTGCGCCTCGTTGACGAAGATCAGTTCGGGGTCGTCGGCATCGCGTGAAATCAGCAGCGTTTCCCCGGTGATGAGCGTGCCGAAGCTGGCCGCGTTTCCGATGGGCAGGCTCGCCACCTGATAACGATAGGGCACAATATGATAGAGCAGAATGGGTTGGGCCAGCGCCGGGTTGTTCAAAAACTCTGCCCGTGAAAGACCCGAGCGCACCAGAAAGGCACTCAGCGCGTCGTTGGTCGGCACAAAGAGCGTATAGGGCCCGCCAATTTCCAGCGCGGCGTCGAGCCCGGTGACGGCCAGCGCGTTGCGAAACAGTGAAAATTCTTCAGCGCTCAGCGCATCCAGCACGGTGTCTTCTGGTGTGGCCAGCAGCAAAGCCTCAAGGTCGGGGGCGGCGGGTGCCAGCACACCGTCAATGACATGAATCACGCCATTGGTCGCGCTGATGTCTGTTGTGGTGATGGCGATGTCGTTGATGGTTTCTGCGCCGACGTTGAGCGTGCTGCCCGGTAGGGCGGTCATCAGTTCGTTGTCGGCCTGCGCTGCGAGTGTTTCTGCATTCAGCCGACCGGGCACGATATGATACAACAGAATCTGGGTCAGCAATTCCACGTCAGAAAGTACGACATCAGCGTCCAGCCCCTGTGCGGTGAAATAGGCGTCAAAGGCGGCATCCGTCGGCGCGAAAACGGTGTAGGGCCCGGTCTGGTCGAGCAGTTCTGCCAGCCCAGCGGCCGCAACCGCGTTCAAGAGCGTGCTGAAGTCGTCACTGTCACCAACGATCTGCGCAAGGCTATCCGTCGCATCTTCGCCGCCGACAGTGGCCGTATCCTCGATCACGTCTGCGAAGGTTTGCGTTGCTTCATCGTCGGCCGCAACCTCGGGCGCGTCACCAGTGGGGAACAGCACCGCGTCGATATAGTGAATAACACCATTGCCGGTGATGATGTCGGTGGTGCCAAGCGGGGCATCGTTGATGAGAATAGCCTCGTCTTCGACAGTGAGCGTCAGCAGGCGGTTGGGCAGCGCTGTGCCGAGGAAGGTGCGCGCTTTGTCGAGCATATCCGTTGTTGTGAAGACGGCCGGCACCAGATGATAGGACAGCAAGTCGCGGGCGCGGTCTTCGTCCTGCAAAATTGCCGCGACATCATCACCGAGGCGGTCGGCGGTGGTTTGCAGGGCGGCGTTGGTGGGGGCGAACAACGTAAACGCACCAGAACCGCTCAATAGCGCGGTGTAGCCAGCAGCGTCAGCCAGTGCGCTCAGCGTTAAGGGGAGTTCACTGTCTTCGTCAGCAGCGGCAAGGGTGCTGGCCAGCGTGTCGTCCGGGCCGAGTGCCACGGCGTAGAATGTGTCGGTGCTGCCCTGTTCTTCGGTGGGGACCAGCGCGGCGTCGAGGATATGGATAACCCCGTTTTCCGCGCTGAGGTCGGCGTCGGCAACGCTGGCCGTGGCATCATCCGCGCCAAATTGCAGCCCGTCGTCGGTGACAGTGATGGGGAGTGTGGCCCCGGCAAGGCTGGTAGCGACTTCCTGCTCGGTCAAATCGCTGAGGGTGGCGGCGTCGAGGCTTCCCGGCAGCAGGTGATAGAGCAGGATGCGTTGCAGGCGGGCGGTGTCGCTCAAGAGTGTCTCGGCGTCGAGCCCTTCAGCGTCCAGCAGTGCATCAAAGGCGGCGTTGGTCGGTGCCAGCAGCGTGAAGGGGCCGCTATTTTGCACCAGCGGCAACAACCCGGCCGCCTCCAGTGCTGCGTTCAGGGTCGAAAGGCGTTCGTCTTCCGTGAGGATCACGCTGAGGTCAGCAGCGGGGTCAACTGGTGCAGCGTCGTCGTCGCCATCGTCCTGAGCAAGTGTCACGGGCGCGAGGGCCAGCAAAAGCAGAATGATGAGGGTAAGCGGCAGTCGTTTGGTCAGCAAAAGGTTGTCCTCCATGCACGGCGGCTAAGTGTCGGGGGACATTATAGCGCGATGTGCGACGAAAGGAAACGTGGGGGTGGGCCACGGCGTGGCCCTTCGCCGTTGCGTGACCTATTCTGCGTCGGCGGGCATGTATTGTGCGGGCAGGCGCGTGGTACGGATGATCTCGACCATGTTCAGCGGCACATAGGCCTGTTCGGGCTGCGCGGGGTGAATACCAAGCCACACCATACCCTCGACCTCAACCACTGCCGTTACGGTATAGGTTGTGAAGGTCGTACCGTCCATTTCGACTGGAACGGTCAGGGGGTCGCCGGCGTCGGTCAATATCACCTCACCGCCGGGGCTGGCGTAGACGGGCTGGTTCTCCGAAATGCGAACTTCGCCGTACCACTCGCGCACAAACAACCCACGCACCCACATGCTATCGGCGCTGCCGGGGGTGTAAATGCGTTGCACGCGCCAGTTGGTGTCGTCGCCTTCCAGTAGGGCGATGCGCCAGCCATCCGTCTCACCAATGGTCAGCGGCACTGTCACAGCAGAGACGGGCCCATCACGCAGGGTGATCTCCTGTTCGGTCGCGTCACCGAGGGTGTAGTCGCTTGCGGTGGGCATGGGCAGCCAGCCCTGCTGCGCACTGACCAGCATCGTCGTGTCGAAGACGCGCCCAATTTGCGTTGCATAGTGCGCTGCTTGCGAGGGGGTTGTAAAGAGGTAGGCTTGCGCAGACAGCGTTTCAGGGTTGCCATGTGGCGCGAACCACCACGGCTGAACCTGCGCACCAAGTAGGGGGCCGCCAAAGCCACGTGAGGCCACACCTTCGAAATCTGCCTGCATACCCGGCGAGAGTACCATAAACGCGGTCAGGAAATCCTGCTGCATCCAGGCGTCGAGGAAGGTCTGCGCGGCGGCGGCGGGGGTGTCCAGCGTCAGTGTGTCATAGAGGGTGCGCGGGCCGTCAGCGGGGGTGGCGGCGTTGGGGGCAGGCGGGAGCGGCGTTAGATCGGGAACGACGAACAGCGGGCGCGGCGTCTCGGCGTCGGCACCGGGGGCGATGACCATGCGCAGCTTCCAGTCACCGTCCACCGTCTGTACCATCACCGCCGTGAAACCCGCCACACCATCGACGCTCAGCGGAATGTCTACGGCGTCGGGGTAGGGGCGTTCCGCAAGGGTATAGGCCGAGGGCATCGGCTCACCGAGTTGGACATCGCCGCGCAGGTCAATCCAGTAGCTATCGGTGGCGGCGGTGTAGCGCAGAATCTGCTCAAAAACGTGCCATTGTGCCTGTCCGCTGCTGTCGTCGATAGTGACCACCTCGCGAATGTCGCCCAGCTCAACGCCGATGTTGCTGCTAAACAGATTCGGCGGCGTCAACGCTTCGTTGTCAACGCGCATGTTGAAAAATACAAACGTATCGTGGACATCGGGCGCGAGTGTCCAGTATAGCGTCTGGAAACGCTCGTTGCGGATGGCGTCGAGGGCGGTTTCCAAAGCGTCGGTGGGCGTGTCGAGGTTGAGGGCCTCGTACGCGGTGCGTGGGGCGTCGTCGTCCTGGGCGCGGGTGGGGGCGTCACTGCTGAGTGTGCCAGCCAGCATCAGCACGGCGGCGAGAATAATCAATAAGAGCGTCTGGGTGGTGTTGGGCAGGCATCGGTACTCCTTGAAATGATGGTTGCTATACAACGGCAGGGTAGGTTACAACGTAGCTCACCCTTGCCTGTTGATCATACCAACTCGCCCGTGCCAGTAGTGTGCCAGATCTAACGGCCGTTCGTTGGCCCAATTACCCCGATCAATCGCCCAGTTCAGCGGCGCGGCGATAGATTGTTGCGCGGGCGTCTTCCAGCGTGTGGGCACGGAAAATCACATAATGCGGCTGGGTGTCCCCATAAATACGGAAGATGGCCCGCAACATCATCTCACTGAGCAGGTCAGGTGTTACCACGACAGCGGTATGCAACGCCACCGGGTAATCGCACTCGATAAAGGGACCAATATTCGACAGGAACATGTCTGGTAACCGGACCTGGCCTGGCACGTTATGGAGCAGCCCCACCGCCGTTCCGACTTCAGCTTGCAACGCGGCCGCCTTTTCGAGCGCGTTTCGATAATCTGACCAATGCCAGTCGCGGTCAAAGTCAAGGCGTATGATATACCCCTCAGAGTCGTCCCATACGGTATGGATCGCCATGCGTGCCTTATCTTTCTGTCAATAGAATTTTCTGGTTGGGATTCAAATGCGCAAAGTGTAGACGGCCAAGCCTATTGCACGGTTAAATTGTGGTAAATTTCTAGCAAAATTTTTGCTGATGCGCCGAGCATTGCTCCCACCGCACGCCACATGGTATAACCTCTCCATCAGGTTCACGCCCACAGGAGGACACCCAGACCATGACCACACCCTACCCGCCTACGCTACGCCCGACGCGCCCCGACGATCTCCCCCGGATTCATCAACTCGTTGATACGATCTATCACGATTACGGGTGCTGGTTGGACTTAGAGCTAGAGCCGCATTGGGTCGCGCCCGGGCCCTATTTCCGCAAATCGGGTGGGGAGTTCTGGGTGCTGGTGCGCGACGGCCGCGTGTTGGGGACGGTGGCCGCCTACCTGCACCCCGACAACAGCGCTGAACTTAAGTGTCTCTATATACACTATGACCTGCGGCGGCAGGGGTGGGCACAATATCTCGTTGATGTCGTGGAAGACTACGCCCGCAACGCAGGCAAAACGCGCCTCATCCTGTGGAGCGATGTCCGCTTTGTCGAGGCGCATCAGTTGTATCAGAAGTTAGGTTATACACAAGACGGCTACAAGGATTGGCAAGACGAGCAAAACACCCGCGAATATGGCTTCTGGCGATGGTTGTAGGGCGGGCAATGCGGGCCGCGTTTTTTGTTGCCACCCAACGCACCCACACCGACTTTGTAATCGCCCAACGCCTTCAAGCTATAGACGCCGCGCCTGCGTTTCGCTATCCTTGCTAATCACGATGCTACACATAGAAGGATAGGAACCCATGAAACAACGACAGTATATCTTCTGGGCAGAAGAACACGATATTGCCGTTGGGCCTGCCCCAGAACCCGACGACCTCCTGCGCTTGTTTTCTGAATGGCGCAAAGACGGTGTGGGCCTCATTGTCTCCGCACAGACGGAACGTGAAGCCGCGACGATGGGGCTTGACATTGAAGAAACCTTCGCGCGCACTGCCAAGCTAGGCTTCCTGCGTATCCCTGTTCCTGACCACAGCGCGCCCCCGTTTTCGCGCGAGGTTCTGGACAGTATCACCTATATTGCAGACACAATTGACAATGGTAAAAAGGTTTTTGTGCATTGTTATGCTGGCATTGGGCGTTCCCCGGCCCTGGCAGCCGCCGTGATGGTGCATCGCGGTGCAACCCCGCGCGAGGCCGTACAGGCATTACGGGCCGCACGCGGCATCCCGGTGCCCGAAACGCAGGATCAGATGCAATTCATCTTTGATTATGCAGAATACGTGGATTCGATGCGCCAGTTGGACGAGTAACCGCCACAACGCGAAACACCCGGCATTGCGAGGATTGTCTGCGACCGGGTGTTTCTGTGGAGGTTTGCATTTTTGCGCGAGTGTAAGGAGTTAGGTTATAGGGTCGCGCAACCTGTAAAACAGCGTATCTCGTTGGAACTTATCTATTTGTCCGTATTGTAGATTTTTTCACAAACAGATTCCAGTGCCAATGGTCTGCAAGTTGAGGAGGAATGCAACTCGTGCGGGCGGTGGTCGTCCGGGTCGCGCTACCCCACCTACCCATTCCGCGCTGGCTCTGGTACGATACCGCCGACGTTTATCCCATACCCAACACGCAACGAGAAACCCTGATGCAAACCGTCACCGAACTGGACGCCGTGCGGCACGTGCGCTGGCAGGCGGCCGGCAAAAGCTGGGGGCTGGTCCCCACGATGGGCGCGCTCCATGCCGGGCATATGTCATTGGTGCAACAGGCCCGCCGCGACAACGACCGCGTGGCCGTCAGCATTTTTGTCAACCCGATTCAATTTAACAACGCTGACGACCTCGCCCGCTATCCACGTGACCCTGACGGCGACCGCGCCCGGCTGGCCGAAGCTGGTGTGGACCTCGTGTGGACGCCAACGAACCGCATTATGTACCCGCCCGACTTCAAAACACTGGTCGACGTCGTTGACCTCACCGCTGTGCTGGAAGGCGAGTATCGGCCGGGGCATTTCCGGGGAGTGACGACGGTCGTCTGCAAGTTGCTGAATGTTTTCCAGCCGACGCGGGCCTACTTTGGCGAAAAGGACGCGCAGCAGCTCATCGTCATCCAGCGCATGGTCACTGATTTAGCGATCAATACGACGATTGTGCCCTGCCCCACCGTGCGTGAAAGCGACGGGTTGGCCCTTTCGAGCCGTAACGCACAGCTTTCGCCAGACGGCCGTGCCGCCGCGCCGATCTTTTACCGGGGACTGCGCAGCGCCGAACACGCCTTCCGTGCGGGCACCCGGGACGCTGAGACGTTGCGGGCGCTGGTGGCCGAACATATCGCCACCGATCCCCGTGTGCGTATTGAATATATCAGTGTGGCCGACCCCCACACGCTGCAAGAACTGCACGGCGCAGTTGAACGCGCGCTGGTCAGTGGGGCGGTGTATGTGGAGGGTGTGCGCTTGATTGACAATGTACGCCTGGGCTGATTTTCAGCTTTGCGACCTGAGAAATTGATCAGCCCGACGTAAGCATTTGTTAACAACTCCCTGAATCATCAGAGCATTGTGCTATGGTGTTTGCATTGAGTGAGGGGAGCAGTGTCACCCCCTGTTCCCCGGTTTTCCTCCGGGCGTATGGTTGTGCAGTCGAATGGGCCAGCCCGCTACCCCAACACGCGCAGCAACAGGCCCTCATTCTCGCGTAGCGTCACACCCGCCAGCAACAATTCCCCGTCACGATCCATCTCGGTAGACAGCAGCACCGCCGCCCGCGCACCGACCGCCTCAAGGTTGAGATATTGCTCCTCGGCTGCGAAGTTCAGCACCACCAGCAACCGCTCATCATCCGCGGTGCGTAGATAGGCCATCACATCCGCACTGGACGTTTCTACCAGCGTGAAAGCACCGCCATACAGCGCCGGGGTTCTACGCCGCAACGCAGTCAGTGCCCTGTACAGGGCCAGCATTGAGCGTGCGTCCTGCGCCTGTGCGGTCATGTTGACGTCGGTGTAGTTGTCTGCCAGGGGCAGCCACGGCTCCACGGTCGAAAAGCCAGCATACGGCGCGTCAGACCATTGCAGGGGCGTCCGGCAACCATCACGCGAGCGTTCCGGCCCATAGTAGAGGCCCTGCGGGTCTTGAATTTTGTCCGGCGGGACATAGCCATCGACCATGCCGAGTTCCTCACCGTTGTAGAGGGTCGGGGTGCCGCGCAACGTCAGCAGCAACATGGCCGCCACCCGGCGTGTCCGGGGCCCGAAGCGCGTGCCGATGCGTGGGCCGTCGTGGTTGTTGAGGACATAGTTGGGCCAGTTGCCGGGCTTGAGTTCGCGCTCCATTTCTAGCACGCTGGCGGTGAAGTCAGCCGCCCGCCACGGAAGCGGCATCAGCCCAAAATTGAAGGGTAGGTGTATTTCGTCGTTGTTCGCGCCGTAATATTCAACCCAACGCGAGAGCGGCGTGGTAAACACTTCACCGATCATCACGCGGTCATCGTCGTACTCATCGAACAACGCACGGATTTCGCGCAACACGTCATGCACTTCGGGCAGGTCAGCATTATAGACCATCTGTTGTTCGACGATATTGTTGAGCGTGTTGGGGTCCTGGCGCTCAACGGTCGGGTTGTCGCGGAACTGTTCGTCTTTCATAATCAGCCCGATCACGTCCATGCGGAAGCCATCAACGCCCTTGTCCAGCCAATAGCGCAACACATCGAACATGGCGGCTTTGACGTCGGGGTTTCGCCAGTTGAGGTCAGGTTGCTTTTTGTGGAACAGGTGCAGGTAATATTGCTGCGTTTGTTCGTCCCATTCCCATGCGGGCCCACCGAAAAATGAGGTCCAGTTGTTGGGTGGTGACCCGTCCGGTTTGGCGTCCTGCCAGATGTACCAGTCGCGCATGTCATTGTCGCGTGTGGAACGGGATTCCACGAACCAGGGGTGTTCATCGCTGGTATGGTTGGGCACCCAGTCAAGGATAACGCGCAGGTCACGGGCATGGGCAGCGGCCAGCAGCTTGTTGAAGTCGTCCATGCTGCCGAAGATGGGTTCAATCCCCGTGTAGTCAGCCACATCGTAGCCGTGGTCCGCCATCGGAGAGGGGTAGATGGGGCTGATCCAGATCGCGTCAACGCCGAGCGCACGCACATAGTCTAAGCGGGCGAAGATGCCGTTCAGGTCACCAACGCCATCGCCATTGCTGTCTTGAAAACTACGTGGGTAAATCTGGTAGACAATACCACGTTGCCACCAGCGCAAATCGTCTGTCATAAGGGCTTGCTCCACAGGTTGTAGGGTGTGTATAGATTGTGTCGGTTGGATCCATTGCGCCCTATTTTGACGCAGACAGGTCCAACATGCCAGCGGGAGATTGCAGGTATGGCACCCTTCACACCGCGTTTTCATCCAGCCGTAGCGCCCACATGCACCCCGCCCCCGCCAGACCCATCACCAGCGCCACCACGCCCACCACCGGATAACTCACTGTTGCATAAAGCCCGCCACCAATCACCGCACCGCTGAGTCGCCCCACGCTATGCGCCGACACCACACTGCTCATCAACGCCGCCCGCGCCGAGGGCATGACCTCTGTGAACAGCGGAAACGAGGCCACAATCGCTGTCTCTACACCGACGAAGATCACGAACAGCCACAACACTGCCAGCACCAGCGAAAACGATAACAACGGCAACACGGCATAACTCAACGCCGCGCTGGTCATCGCCAGCAACGCCAACCGTCGCTTGCCAATGCGGTCTGCCAGTTGCACCACGCTGATTTCCCCGACGATTTCCGCCGTTGCGATGGCAATCGCCGTCACACCAAGCGCCGCTTCGGCCACCCCGAATTGCGCACTGAACCACGCCGCGTAGGTGATCAAAATAATCTCGTTAGACGCCGCCAGCAGCACCGAATAACCCAACGCGAGCAGCGCCGCCGGGTTCTGCGCGACAATGCGCAACGCTGTGAGCGGGTTTATCGGCCTGGGGCGCGGATTGCTGCCCGTGTCAGTGTTGTCTGTGGGCGCGTCGGAGGGCAGGCGGCGTTGCAACAATACCATCGCGGCCACGCCGGCCACGGCCACAACCAGAAAGAACCAGCGAATACCCCCCAACGCCAGCGTTAAAGCGGCAATCGGCGCACCGACGACCAGCCCCAACGACCACGAAAACTCGATGATGCCCATGGCCCGTCCGCGCCGCTTGTAGGGCACAATCTCGGCAATGTAGGCTTGCACAGAGGGGTCAAAAATGGATTTGGCGAGCCCAAAGGCAACCATCACCACCGCAAAGAGGGTGAACTGTGGCAACAGAAAGCCAACCACCCCCGCCAGCGTCAACAGCAGCAGGCACGCCAGCATCACCCGCTTTCGACCGTAACGGTCGCCGTAGGGGCCCATAAATGGTGCTGATAGTCCCGTTGCAGACTGCAAGGCCAGCACGCTTTGCACGCTGCCAAGCGGAACGCCGAGGCTGCGGCTGATGCTCGGCAAAAAGGGGTAGGCGAAGCGGCGCGTCATGTTCACGGCGGTGCGAGCGACGAGCAGCAGCACGACAATCAGGTTTTCAGAGGGGCCGGGTGGGCTGTCGTTGGTGGCGATAGGGGGCTCCTTGTGGGGTTAGGTGGGCGCAAAGGGGCATTATACCTGATGTGAGTGTGCTGGGGGGGAATTGGTCGCCGCACTGAAGTACGGCGCTAGCACTCCGCCGGGTGAGCAGACAGAACTAAAGTTCGCCTGCTCAGGGGGGCGCGCCCGATGCGGCGTCAGCAACTGTGGTTTTCCCCATTTCGCTGGTACTCATAACCCGGCGGCGCTAAAATATGTGTATTGTAAGCCATCATATCCCCAACCAAGGAGAATCCCTATATGCAACGTCGTTTGCTTTATCTGCTGGTAGTTGTACTGGCGGTAATGCCTTTGTTTTTGCACAGCACGTCAACGCAGGCCCAGAGCCAGCAAGACGAAGCTGAAGCCCGCGTAGACCAGGCCCTCGAACACCTCACGGGCTGGATTGATGCCCCGCAACCGCTCACCCGCGCCAGTGCGTTGCGCTTCACATGGGCACAGAACGTATATGGTAGCCCGGCGCTGGGGTGCCCGGCCGCTGGCACGGCCTATACCGAGGTGCAAACCGTCGGTTATCAGATTGACATTATTCTAGACAATGGCGCTGGCCCCGCCTTTGACTATCGCGTCAGTCAGGATGGCACGCTGCTGGTGCTGTGTGGGCCAGATGGCGCGCCGCTGTTCCGCAGTGACGCCCCCGACCTTGCCCAACCCCCCGGCGCTGTCAACACTCCGCCGCCCGCTGTTGATCCCCCGGCTGGCACTGCCCCGACACAGTTAGACATCCCGTCTTCGCAATTCCTGGCGATCACCTACACGCAAGCGCAGGATCGGCTCTATCTGTTGAACGAAAACGGCGAGGTTGGCAGCTTCCCGCGGCCACGCAGCGTTGACGAAGCCTTCACCCCCGGCACCCAGACGCCGCAATTTATGACGCTCTCGGCGACCGGGCAGTATATGGCACAACTCGTGCAGAATACCCTTGATGGGACCACGCTCTTTATCACGAACCTGTCCACGATGACCGAGGCCTTCAGCACGACCTTAAGCCCGGAGCAACAACTGCTGACCGTGCAGACCTTTAACACCAACGATGCCCGCCCCGGCCCCGGCTTTAACGCCAACGATACCGCCTTCGCCTATGTCACCGTGACACGCAACAACGATGGCACCGTCAACTTCTGGGAAGTCGTCAGCGTAGACCTGGCGTCCGGCACGACGTTTAGCTTCACCAGCAACGATCTCTCTTTTCTTGCGCGTGACCTGACGCTCGAAGCGCGGGCCAATCCGTTGCAGTTTGAGCCGCTCGTCGTCCATGTCGCGCCGAATGGCATTGTCCATCTGCAATTGCGGGATAACAACGTCTTCATCCCGTCCTCAACCGAGGTTGAAGCCATCGCGTGGAACGCCACCGACGGCACCTTGAGCCTGAGTCCCTACACGCCGCTGAATGTTTACGTCGACCCGACAACGGGCACGGCCTATTACCCGACCATTGACCCCAACACGCCCGCCTTCCAGCCGGAATTTCCGTCGCTGCAACGCAACGCCATTGCCGAGGGTGTGCCCAACGGAACCGACCTCAACGAGACGATTCTGTATAGCAGCACCGAGTCCCTTTATGCCAGCGTCTATCCCGCCAATATGGACGGTACCGTGTTTGTGTTGACACTTGAGACTACACCGGGCGGCTTTCAGTTCTATAACCCAACGCTGGACGCACAGCCGCTTGGGTTGCCCCCCAGTGTTGTTCGGTTAGGCACGTACAATGGTGGGGTGCTGACACTTGCATTAGGTGCCGGGCTAGGGACTGTCTTTTTCTATGACGCCAACCTGGTCAACGATGCACTCTGGACTGCGCCGCCGCAACAAAGCGTGATCGAACTGGTGTGGGTGCAGTCGCCGTTTGTGTTCCAATCGCTGTTTAGCATCAGCGCAATGGAGGGCACCACCGCGCAACCCGGTGTGCAAAATTGCCCGAACACGCTACCCAGCCAGGTCGACGTTGGCGACCTCGCCCGTGTGACGTTTACAACTGGCGTCCCCTTGCGCCTGCGTGCTAACCCGGGCCTGAGCGCTCAGTTTTTGCAAGACCTGGCAGAAGGCACCAGCTTTGAGGTCATCGGCGGCCCACAGTGCGTTGATGGCTTTACGTGGTGGAATGTTCAGCTTCCTGATGGTACGCAGGGCTGGTCCGCAGAAGGCGATGACGACACCTACTTCATGGAGCCGCTTGGTTAAAATATTTACGCCGGGCGTTCCAACGCACGGATAATCGTCTCGGCGCGGAGCTGGCGTAGATGCACCTGCGCGTCTGGTGCTTTCAAGTTAAAGTCACGGATGCGCTTGTTCAGGGCGTCTAGCTGGCGGCGCAAGGCGTCCCGCGCCTGGTCAATGGCCTGACGGTTTTCGCGGGTGGGGGGCTGTTGCCGCAACCAGCGCCAGCGGCGCACATAAGCGGTCGTCGCCTTTTCTACATCGACTTCAATGGCCTTGCGCTCTGCAATCCACGGGAGCGTGAGGCCGGACTGTTTGACAATGCGGTGCGCGCTGCGCAGATGAGCAGGCTCAAGGGGGTTGGTATACAGCGGCAAGCGTTGCCCCTGGTAGGGCAGGTTGTCAAAGTGTCCATCTTCACGGGCGCGTTCAATGATTTCATCCAACCACATCATAACTTTTCCCTGTTAATATGGTTAATTTCGTGTGAAACTTGTACAACCGAGTCTGTCTTTGTTATGGTTAAGCATACAGAACAAGGTGTGGAAACCGCAAGCCCGATGAAAATCCGTCAACGCCTCTTAAAAACCATCACTGAAATTGAACAGCGGCGCGATATGCTGGGCGACACTGTTGTTGACCTGACGCTGCTGGCCTTGAATGAACAACTGTCTCAACTTGACACGCAAGAAGCTGTCGCGATGGAGGCCGAGCGCCGCCCGTTGACGCTGGTTGTGCTGTCCATGTCCAAAAACAATACGCCGCTGCAAACCATATTGCACAATGCTGGCTTTGCCCCTGTGCCGTATCCTGACGACACCCCGCCCGACGACCCGTTACAGACCGCGTTCTACTCTGACAACCTTGACCCACAAGCGACCATTCAGCACATGATTACCGATTTGCTGGATCAAGCTGAGTTTATTGGGTGCCGGGTGCTGATTGATACGCATAGCGGCGTTGTTGATGGGCTGGCGGGCTATGCTGCTGAATTTGGTGCAGACGTGGCCCCCTTGCCGCCCGGGCTCTACCTTAGCTATGCCGCCTATAAAGAAGTGCGCGGTCACTTTGCCGTGATTCAAGCCGCCGACGATTCTGCCTACTACCGCGTGGACGGCTTAAAAACCAGTCCGCGTTTGCTGGGGCGTCTGGAACTCGAAACCATCAGTAGCACCATGATCGGGCGGGCTGCCGAACTGAAGCAGATACAGTCCCTTTATCGGCGCGTGGTGGACCAACAACAGGCCCATGCGGTGCTGGTAACCGGGATCAGCGGCGTTGGGAAGTCACGCTTGTTGTTTGAGTTTGACAAATGGCTTGAACTTAACCCGGAGAACCTTATCGCCTTTGAAGGCAACGCGACCGTCTCAGAGCGGATGCTGCCCTTTGGGCTGCTGCGCGAAATGCTGGCCCAGCGCTTTGACATCACCGAACAGCATACAGAGTCTGAAGCGCGGCAACGCCTTATTGAAGGTATAGAACGGCTCATTGGCGAAAACGCTGCTCGCCGTGCCCATATCATCGGGCAATTGATCGGCTTTGACTTTTCCAACAGCCCGCACCTGCTCGGCCTGCGCAGTGACTATCAGCGCTTCCAGTCAGTGGCCTACGAAACCTTGCTGGACCTGTTCCGCACGCTGCACCGCCAATACCAGCAGCCGATTATCATCCGGCTAGAAGACCTGCACAACGCCGACCACGCCTCGCTGCATTTTGTGAATTTTCTGGTAGAACGCGCCCACCAGTTGCCGTTGATGATTGTCGCCGCTGCGCAGCCATCGCTCTTTGACCGCCTGCCCGCTGTGCAGGATAATCCGCACTACAGCAGCATTCGGCTCCATTCCTTTTCGGAAGAAGAAAGCTACCAGTTTTTACACGCGATTTTTGGCGAGCAGCCGGGGCAGGAAGACCTGCTCAAGCGCATTGTTGCAGCCTCCGGCGGCAATCCCTTCCACATGGAAGAGGTAGTGCGCTTGTTGCATGATGAGGACTTGCTGGTGCGTGGCGTCAAGCATTGGCACCTGCCAGAACCGGACGCGGCCCAGATTCATATTCCGGCAACGGTGATGGGGGTGTTGCAGGCGCGGATGAATGCGCTCAGCACACCCGAACGGACGGTTATCCAACAGGCGGCAGCGGTTGGGCGCATTTTCTGGGATCGCGCAGTCCAGCATCTGCAAAACGAAGGCCAGAGCGAGTCGATAGATGTCCAGGCTGTGTTGCAGATGTTGCACCGCCGGAGCATGGTCGTGCCGCGTCAACGCTCCAGCTTTGCCGGGGCCCAGGAATACATGTTCCAGCAATCGACGCTGTACCTTGTCGCCTATAACAGTTTGCGCCAGCCACAGCTCCGCCGCTACCACCTGCAATTGGCCCGGTGGTTCATTGGGCGTTCAATGCAAAGCGTTGGTGAAAATGCTGTCATCATCGCGCAACACTATGCCCGTGCAAGCCAGCTTTCACGCGCGGTGAAATGGTATGGGCTCGCCGCCCGTCAAGCCTTCGACGCCTACCTGCCCGACCGCGCCGTCAGTTACTATGACCGCGCTTTTGATCTATTGCCAGACAACTATGACGACACCCGCGTGCAGCTTCAGCTTTACGAGGGCTATGGGCAGGTATTGACGGCGCAGGGCCGCTGTAATGACGCGATTTCTGCCTATACGGCCGTCTGCATCACCGCCGAGCGGGCCGGCGACCTTGTGACACAGGCGCTGGCATGGGATGCAATGGCACATTTACACCTCATACTTGATGACCCGCACGAGGCGCTGACTTATGCCACACACGCCCTTGATCTCGCTGAGCGGGCCGGCAGCGCCGGGCAGAGCCAGTACCTTAAAGCGCTCATCACGCTATCTACGGTGCATATGGCGTTGGATGACATTGAGCTTGGCTGGCAAGAAGCAGACAAAGCCGTGCAACTGCTCACCGCACAGATGGACACCAAAGTGCAGCTTATGGCCTATACCGCCCGTGGCCGCGCCTATCTGCGGCGTTTGCAACCGAGCCGTGCTATTCAAGATTTGCAGCAGGCGCGCATGCTGGCTAGCACTGTACAGGATACCGGGTTGCTGACCCGCGTGATCTACCAGCAGGCCTGGGCCGCCTACTGGCTGGGCGACCACCTCAGCGCTATTGAACACATCGTCAATGCGCTGTCGTTGGCCGAACAAAGCAACATGCGCCACGATATTATTTCATATACTAACGGGCTGGGTATCCTTTATGGCCTGACCGGGCACTACACCACCGCCGTTGACCACCTGACGCGCGTGCTGGCGATGGTTGGTGAATCCGGGTGGTGGGGGCTGGTGGGGACGTATGCCGGGCTCGCCCGCAGCTATCTTGCGCTGGGGGACACGCTGGCCGCATGGCAATGTGCGCGTGAATGTCACCGCCACGCGACCCGCCACGAACACCGCACCGACCGTGGCGTGAGCTGGCGCACGCTGGGCTTCGTCGCTAACGCTATGGAAAACCGCCGCGTGATTTTGCCGGAAGGTACATTCGACGCAACGGCCTGTTTTGAAAACAGTGTTGCCGCGTTGCAGGCCCCTTTTCAGCGTTTTCAGCTCGCGCAGACTTACCGCGATTGGGCAGACGTGCTTGACGCCAGCGACCGTCGGCGGGCCGCAGAACTACGTCAGCAGGCCACAGAATTGATGCGCGAGGACTGATGCGCGGCGATTGGGCTTTCCCCCAACTCGAGGTTGATGACAGTTGCGTGCGCGCCCTTCAGGGTTGTTCACATAACAGCGATTGAGTGGTGCAACTGTTGTCCCTATCCCCCATCATTATCGTCGTCATTGGTGGGGGGCGGGGCGGTGAGCAGTGAACGCGCGAGTTCCATACCTTCTTCGGCGTGTTCCTGCTTGAAAATGTCGAAGGCACGCTGGGCCAGTCGCTGTTGAATGCCGGTGTAGCCCTGTTGCCGCCGATAGCGCGCCTCCAGCAACAGTTCACGGCCGCGTGTGCTGGGCGTGGTAACTTTGTTCAGGGCTGCTTCGGCCTGTGCTTCAAGTGCGTCCCGCTGGTGGTGCATGTCCTCGTCTTGTTCGGCGATGTGCAGCCGCGTGAAAGCGATGCGGGTGCGCATCCCGTGGTCATTCAACGCCGTAGCCTGTTCCATGCTCAGGTTCGCTGCCGACCACGCCTTGCCATAGTCTGCCTGCGCGAGGTGCAGCTCGGCTGTCACGCTCCACAGCTTGACAAGGGCGCGGGTGAAATTGCGGTTGTAGGTGATGCTGAGGTAGTCTTCCATCGAATCAAGCCGCGTATTGGTCGTCACCGCGTCAAACACCCGCCCCAACGCCAATTGTGAATAGATCGTGTCGGCCACCATCATCAACAGCAGAAAGCCATAATGCTGAATGGACCCTTCAATGCTCAAAAACGTTTCATAGAGTCGGTCGAGGGTTTGGACGGCGGTTTCGTGGCGGTCTAGCAGTTGCAACGCGAGTGCGATGTTATATTCATAGCCGACCACTGGCACCTCGGCGGTGGAATGTTGCAGGTGCAGGTCCAGCGCCTGTTGCCAGGCACCGATGGCGAGGCTGGGGTAGCAGGCCTGGTCCTGCACTTTGCCAACGGTGTTATAGAGATCACGCAGGAGAATATGTGCGCCCAGTTCTTCGGCAACGCCGAGATAGCGCTCAAGGGTGGCCATGTCTTTTTGATAGTCGAATTCGCCAATGACGACACGGTCGCTTAGCTTCTGGTTAAATTGCTGAATCATTTCATGAACAGGATTGTTGTCGCTCATGGTCTTGTTCCCCGTGACAGGTGTGGATTTCGCGTATGTACTCAAGCATAAACAATTGGATGCCCTTTGGCTAGCAGCAATCGCTGCCGGGGGCACTCCATCGGCATTCACTACGCTTGCCCTGTGCCACAGAAACAGGACTTTTGCAAAGTCACGTCCAGGATTGGGATGAAGGTCAGGGCACCCACCGAACGCGCTGCCTTTAGGCTTGTGCGGTCGCTAAACTTGATAGCGCCGTCGTTTAC
>DAOTTU010000088.1:0-8590 GCA_034437655.1 Anaerolineae bacterium | reverse complement strand
AAGGACACCACCCATGCCCCCAACCCTGACCACTGACCGCCTCACCCTGCAACCGCTGACCGCCGACGATGCGCCTGACCTGTTCCGCATCTACCGCCATCCCGCTGCCATGCGTTTCATGCCGACCCCACCGCACAGCGACGCCGACGAAACCCGCGCTATGATTGAGCGTGAACGTGGGCTGGCCGGGGCCCAGCATTGGGCCATTCGTTTGAAAGATACGCCGCAGGTCATCGGGCAGGTGAATTACCTTGGCAACACACGCCTGCCGGGCATGGGCTATATCCTGCATCCGGACCACTGGGGGCAGGGCATCACGGTGGAGGCGTGCCGGGCGGCGCTGGACTATGGCTTTGGGCCGCTTGGTTATGATCGCGTTGAACTGTGGATTGATGAAACCAATACGGCCTCAATTCGTGTGGCGCAAAAACTGGGGTGCAAATTGCGTGGCCGTATTTCGATGAAGTATCGGCACCGTCCGCACGAACACATGATGCTCGTGTGGGGTGTGCTGGCGAGCGAGTGGGGCGCTGTTGAGAGGGTGTCTGAAGAACGGCCAGTCTTGCTTGGTGCGGAACCTGTGCTGTTTTGCCACGACGTGCAGCAAAGCGCTGAATTTTATCGCGACAAGCTCGGTTTCAACATTGACTTTCTGTACGGTGAGCCGCCGACGCATGGTGGCGTTTCGCGAGGCGAGTGGACGGGGAGCATGGTTGTGTTGCAGCTTGCGCAGGTGCCGCCTGACCGCGAGATTTCCCCGGCGGCGTATCTCTATATCCGTGTGCAGGATGCGCTGGATGAGCTATTCGCTATGTATCAGGCCAATGGTGTCGAGATTGTCTCCGCACCGGCCAACAAGCCGTGGGGGTTGCGTGAATTTACGATTACGGATTTCAACGGTCATCAGTTACGGTTTGGGACATGGTTGTGATCCTGTCGATACCGTGTGTGTCGGTCACGCATCCGTGATCAGGCGGCCGAGAAATTCGGGATTATAGACTTTATTCGGATCGTAGGGAAGGTTATAGCGTTCGATGAGTGAAACCAGCAGCCGTTCATGCGGATACGCCGAGGCCCGCCCTTCACGCACGATGCCAAACGCTTCTGCCAGCGAAAAGCCTTCATGCGCGATCAGATAGGCCATCGCCATTGAAACCGAACGGCTAATCCCCATCTGGCAATGCACCAGCACTTTACGCCGTGCGTTGAGCTGTTCGTAGATGAAGCGCGTCACCGTGTCGATGGTGTCCGGCTCGATATATTCACCGTCAGGAATGGGACTATCTAGCAGAAAGAAGTCCTCAGTCCATTGTCCACGCTCACGCGGAGCCTGATCCAGCCGCACAATAGCCGAAATCCCCTCGGCGCGTACCTCCGGCCGAAACCTGAGCGCCCCGACTTCGCCGACATATAACCCGTCGTAGACTTCGTTAAACATGTTCAGGCCTTGACGATGCGCTCAAGTTCTTCGATGAACGATAGCGGTTCAATCGGTTTCGGAAAATAGCCATCAAAGCCACCATCCCACACTTCTGCGGCCAGCCTATCCGAGTGATAAGAGGTCATCGCCACCACGGGGATATGCGTTTCCATGCTGTGTGAGCGTATGTGGTGCAGGACATCCCACCCGTCGTTGTCTGGCATGGCCAGGTCGGTAATGACGAGCGTTGGCGTAAATTCGGCGAGGAGTTGCTGCAACTCAGCCCCGCTTTGCGCCCCCCAGACCGGAATTTCATAATGTTCAAAAATGGTCAGCATTACCTGTAGATCATCGTAGGTGTCTTCTACAATTACGACTTTCCAATCCTGATTACTCACTTGACGAATCCTTCTGCCGTTTGATGTTCATGATACGTTGAATTGATGGAATCAAGGTATGAATATCATACGGCTTTGCAATGTATCCGTCAAAGCCTGCATTCAGCGCTTTTTCACGATCACCTTGCATGGCGTGGGCGGTCACAGCGATCACCGGGATTTCAGCGAGGTCAGCACGGTTTGTTTTGATGTGATCCAATACTTCCCAGCCGTTCATGACGGGCATAGAAAGGTCCAGCAAGATCACGGTGGGGGCGAGCGTGTCAAGCAGCTTCAAGGCTTCAGCGCCGTTGCTGGCAATGTGGACAGCGGCGTCATGAAATTCGAGCGTCGTCTGCGCGACCATAATATTGTCGGGGTGGTCATCAATGATTAATACCGACCATTCTTGAACGTTATCAGGCAGGGACGCCATAGGAAACCTCCTCAGTTGTGGTTGCGGGTGAATCAACTGTAATGGGGAGTAGAACTGTAAACGTCGAACCTTCTTTAACTTTGCTCTGAAGCTGAATAGTACCACCCATAACGACGATCAGCCGCCGCACAATCGCCAACCCCAGACCCGTGCCAATTTGCGCTTTGTTCATTGACGGTTCGACTTGCCGGAACTCATCAAAGATCACGTCGTGCAAATGCGGCGGAATACCAATGCCTGTGTCTTTGACTACGATGCGCCACATGTTAACGCTGGCCTTTTCGGCGCGGAGTTCAACGCTACCCTCCTCGGTGAACTTGATAGCATTAGACAATAGATTGGTGATGATTTGCTTGACGCGGGTTTCGTCCCCGACGATGGTTTCAGGCAGATTCTTGTCGCGCACAACTTTAAACGCTAAACCCTTTTCGTTGGCCAGCACGCTGTTTTGCGTCTCAATTTCGTGCAGCAACCCCTCAATGCTGAACGGTTGTATGGACAATTCCATGCGCCCGGCCTCAATTTTCGAAACGTCCAGCAGGTCATTAATCAAACGCAGCAAATCCCGCGCATTGAGCAGGGTGCGTTCTTGAAAGGCTTTGCGTTTTTCCGGAGCGTTATCCACCATGCCGGAAAGCTGGAGTTGTGCGTAGCCGATGATTGCGTTTAATGGGGTGCGCAATTCGTGTGACATATTCGCGAGAAACTCGCTTTTGAGGCGGTTGGCTGTCTCAGCGTCATTTTTAGCCTGCCGGAGGTCGTCGTTCAGTTCCTGGAGTGTCGCATTTTGTGCTTGAAGCTGGTCACGTTGAACGGCAATAACTTTTTCACTGCGGAAGAAGCCGCGCAACGCCCAGAACGATGCAATAAGTACCATTGCACCAACCCCCAATACCCCTGCCGTGAGCGCACGCTCAGTTGAAAGTGTTGGATCAATCTGGTAATGCACGACATAGGCGACCTGTTCACCTCTGGCGTTCTGGATGGGCAAAAACGTCACCACAACGTGATCGCCCGATTCAAGCAGGTAGATATTGATGGGCTTGCCCTGTTCCATTTCACTGGCGGCCTGGCTGGCGATGTGGTCGTTAATCGCTTCGATTCGGTCGCGGGTGAAGACCGGGTTTTCCGCTGCTTCTAGAACCTCCAGTGTTTCGCGGTCGTACAGAAAATTTTCATTGAGTTGTGTCTCAACGTAGTTGCTGCGTTCGTCTTCAAAGACCCGTTCGCCAACAACATCTGCACTCAGCATGAACAGCGAAACACCACCGAGTTGTTCATCCAGCTCGCGTTGAATCGCGTTAAATGAAACGCTGGTTTCGACGCTGCCGATATGCTCCCCTTCGAAAAATAGTGGGTATACATAGCGGAAACCATTGAAGATGCGGCCTTCTTCAAACCCGGCAACAGGTTCCCGGGTAGCATTGGCGAGACGCACAGTTTCGCGCACATCAGTCAGGTCATCTCCAAAGCGTTCCGGTCGATGGAAGCGTAAGAAACTCGTGTTATCTGGCAAATGAAAGTGCAGTTGCCGAAAGTCGAGCGCAAGCAGGTCGGTGTAGGTCGGTTCAAGTTGTTCATAAAGTGCGGCCCGAATCTCAGCCTGTTCAGTTTCGTCTGCACTTGCGGCACGGCTAAAGCCTTCTAACACATCTGGCTGGTTAATGACCTGGCTATACAACAGTTGCGTCGAAATCTCATAGCCATTGACGATTTGGTTGTTGACCAGTGCTAAGTCTGCTTGCTGTTCTTCATTGTAAAGGCGCTCAATGTCCATCTGGTAGAGAATAGTTCCCCCTAGAAAGGTCACAGCGAACAAACCAAGCATTGCATAGACGAGACGTGGCAACGTGAGCTTAAACATAGTAGCCAGTACCTTTTATTCTCTGAATTTGAAACTAATGGTTCATCGTTGTAGCGAATGCCGGGATGTCGATCAGCAATTTGTAAAGGTCTTGCATGAAAGTGTCTACAGTGAGTGGTTTGGTGAGATAGTTGTAGAACCCCATAGCAAACGCCTTCGCACGGTCACTGCTGCTACTGAAGGCGGTCAATGCGATAACGGGTATATTGGCCAGCGCACGGTCACGTTGTATAGCGTCAATCATGCTCCAACCGTCCATGGTCGGCATCGAAAGGTCAGAAATTACAAAGTCGGGCCGTACTTCCCGGATTTTCTCTAGCCCCTCTTGCCCGTTGCGAGCAGTATGCAATGTCGCCCCATAAGCCTCCAGAATAATCTCTGCAACCATCAGGCTGTCTTCCTGATCATCAATCAGAACGACTGTCCATCCTGAGAGTAGGTTCTGCGGAATTTTCATGAACGTAATGTCTCCTCTTGTTCTTGCTGCTGCATGTAAATTGAAAGCGGAAGGTGGACTGTAAAGGTGCTACCCTGACCAACTTCGCTTTCAAGTGTAATCGTGCCATTCATCAGCGTGACGAGCTTATGAACAATCGCCAGCCCTAGACCCGTACCCCCATATTCACGGGTGGATGACTGATCGACTCGACGAAATTCACTGAAGATAAATCCGTGTGCTTCGGTCGGAATTCCAATGCCAGTATCTTGCACAGAGATTTGCCAGGTGTCAGCTTTAACAGATAGCTTTAGCTTAACTTTACCACTATCGGTAAATTTTATGGCATTGCTGAGTAAATTAGTAGTGACTTTTGTAATCGCATCGACATCGCCATGGAGAACCAGCGGCAAGTCGGGGTCAATTTCAAGTGCAAACTCGAGCCCCTTTTTTTCAGCCAGAATACCGAGCGATACATGCCAGCTTTCGGCAAGCTCACGTGGTGAGAATGATGACTGCATCAAGTTCAGGCGTCCAGACTCAATGCGAGTGATGTCGAGAAAGTCGTTGATGAGGCCGATGAGATGGCGACTGTTGGTCTGAATGCGTTGCAAAAAGTCTTCCGTTTTGGCGTTAAATTCGACATTACCCAGTCGGCTGAGCAGAATGCTGGTGAAGCCTTCGATAGCATTGAGCGGGGTGCGCAGTTCATGCGACATGATCGCTAAAAACTCAGATTTCAGGCGCACGTTTTCTTCGGCGGCCGCACGCGCCGCTTCAAGTTCAACAATGAGTGATTCGCGTTCCTGTTCAGCCGCCTGACGACCAATTGCGGCCCCAAGGCTGCTGGCTGCACTGCGTAAGGCTCGCATTTCTGCGGCAGACCACACCCGTTCCCCCTTACATTCGTCAAAGCCGATGAAGCCCCACCAATCATCATTGACCATGATCGGTGTCATGACGATCGAGACGATGTTCTGCGGCTCAAGAATGGCACGTTCAGAGTCGGGGAAGTCTTTCACCTGTCCTTGAACGCTCTCACCGCGCTCGAAGAATTCTACCCAACGTGGGAAAGCATCCCTGAAGGCGAGATGTTGTAGTCCGGGGTTGTCAATTTCTGCTTTAATGCCGGGTGCAACCCACTCAAAGCGCTGGCTGACGATTGATTCAGCGGGTGTGGTGTTGGGGTGTTTTTCGAATACATAGACACGGCTGGCAGCAGCAGCATTGCCCAATTGCGCTAACAGGTCTGGCAGGGTTTGACGCCATTCGGGGTTTTGCAGCAAGACTTCGGCCCCGTCTACGAGGGTGGCAAGAATTGCATCGCGCTGCGCCAGCTCCAACATCGACTGTTTTTGTACCGTAATGTCATACAGCATAATGACGCGCCCCACAATGGAGCCCTGGCGGTTGCGCAATGGCTGAAGTTGTAACTCATAATGCTGGCCATGGAGTGTGATGTCTGTTCGAACTTCAAGTGCAGTTCCTGGCCGAGAGATGAGCGGCTCGTGTTCAGCAAATACATCTTTAAGTGGTTGGTTGATGAGATCGCCAGAAGTGGATCGCAGAATCGCGACAGCTTTGGGGTTAGCGTCCGTAACCAGTCCATGTTCATCTAAGACAATCACGCCGCTGTCGACAGAGCGGAACACAAGGTCATGCGCGACGGGGGTAATGTCCAGAAAGCGATAGCGTTTGATGGCGATTAGAAACAAGATGCCTGCAATACTATAGCCAATTGCTGTTGGGTCGTAGGGGCCGAGAATTTGTGCGCCAAAGTAAACGTGCAATACATTTAAAAGCGCAGGGGTGAAGATGCCCAGCAAAATAGCGGCTACCTGACCACGATAAAGGTGTGGGTAGCGCCACATTGAGCGCAACAGCAGTACTGCCCCGCCGATGAATATACCGTAGGCGTACACGGACCACGCCCAGAACCAGATGTCGAGTTCAAACGTGACGAAGCTATAGCCGTTCACGTCAATGATTTCATCTGCACGCTGAAACCCGCCATGCCATGGCGACGTGAACATTATGATGTAAAAGAATAGCGGTACGATTGCCAGCCCGACGAACAGACGACGTGTGAGCCAATGGGCATAAGGGCTGTAGGTGAGTGCAAAGACGCCCCAGAAGTGGACGGTTCCCATGACACCGAGATATTGCACACGGGTCGCCCACTCCGCCAATGTTATGGTGGTAGCCATTGTCAGCAAGCCAGAGCCAAGCGCCCATAATGCCGTACTCAGCATAAACAGGCTCCAACTCCATGCACCGCGTGTGGGTCGTGCTTGCCAGGATTGGTATGCGAGATACAGGGTGCCCATCACAGCCAGTAGATAAATGACCATGATAGGAGGAAATTGCAACGCCATGTTATTTGACCATATGGTGAACTACGTCAGCAGATATGCATTATTGTAGCCATGTCTCTACGCTATATACTAGCGATTTGTCTTTTGATTTGCTGCCCGTCATGAATATAGGCTTCCCCCGGCCACCTGACCTGGCCATATGACCAGGTACTGCAAATATGTCTCTGGGTTTCAAAAACTATCACTGACCTGCTATACTCTCTGCGCAGGATGAAGTCAAATTTTCTTTATAGCCGTTAGTGTAGTAATTACTTATGTCGTCAACAAATTATAGTGGCACACAACTCGGCAACTATCTTCTTGCAGAAAAGTTGGGTGAGGGTGGTATGGGGGCTGTGTACCGGGCTGAACAGGTCACGTTACAGCGCGAAGTAGCGGTGAAAGTATTGCCGCGTGGCTTGTCCAAAAATGCGGATTTTGTTGCTCGGTTTAAACGTGAAGCGGAAACCGTCGCCAAGCTCGACCAACATCCTAACATCATTTCGATTCTAGATTATGATACAACTGACGATGCGGTGAGCTACGTGGTGATGCCGTTGTTAGAAGGCGGCACGTTGAGCGAACGCTTACAGAACGGCCCACCCTTCGACCTTCCACAAGTCGCCGACATGCTGCGCAAGATTGCCGGGGCACTTCAGTTTGCGCATAATCACGGCATTGTGCATCGTGACATCAAGCCAGACAATATTATGTTCGACAAGTTTGGCACACCGATGGTTACGGACTTTGGGATCGCCAAAATTGTTTCGGTGGATGTCACCACGCTGACCGGACAGGGGATGACAGTGGGAACGCCGCTTTACATGGCCCCTGAACAGTGGAAAAGTGAAGCCATCGGGCCTTACACAGACCAGTATGCATTAGCGGTTGTGGTCTATATGCTGGTGACCGGGAAGGCACCATTTTCGTCGTCAACGCCGCAGGGCATGATGTACAAACATCTCGAACAGCCGCCGCAGTCAGTGCTTGAGATTAGTGACAGGCTGCCCGCTGCGCTTGATGTTGTCTTGATGCAGGCGCTGCATAAACAGCCCAACGGTCGCTTTCCACATGTGGTTGCATTCGCCGAGGCATTCGAGCGTGCAGTGAAGTCGCCTGAGAGCTTCTACCAAACCAGGTCAACGCCACTCCCACCGACCAATGCCGACCTGCTACAGACCCGAACCCCACACACGCCGTTACCAAACTATCCCGGCTATAGCCCAACCCCGCTACCCAGAAACGCAACCCCTTTACCAACTGCGGCAACTCCCTTGCCATTGGGGACACCCTCGCAACCTGAAATACAGGTCGCCACACAGCGCTCATGGTTACTGGTCGCGGCGGCGGCACTGTTGCTATTGTTACTGGCTGGCGCGGCAGTGGTGGTGACAGGTGGTGGTGGGGACAATGGCGGGAATGGGAATGATAGCGGGGCTGCGGTTGCTGATGACATAGTGGGTGAGGATGAAACTCAAACAACGGTAGCTTTGAACGCGTTAGCTGGCACAGATGACCCCACAGCAACAACGACTGCTACTGCCACAGAACGTTCCGCCGCGGAGCCGACCGAGGTAGTAGAAGATATAGCAGCTAGCCCGACTCCGAACCCTTCGCAAGCACCAAGCGATACCCCGACGCCTGAACCATCCATAACTGCAACGCCACCTCTAACGGACACACCCGCGCCGACAGGTGAACCC
>DAOTTU010000087.1:0-26793 GCA_034437655.1 Anaerolineae bacterium | reverse complement strand
CGCGTCGGTGACGGTCCATGTTTCCGCGCTGGTCATGGGGCCGCCACTATTTGCGATGTCCACCAATAGATCACCCGGTTCACACCCCAGTGACGCGGACAGGCTCGGCGGCAGCGGTGCTTCACCACAGTTAATACTGGCTGTGGCACCATTGCTCAATAAGCCACTAGTAATAATGATGGAGTAGGGTGCTAGCTCACCATCGTCAGCGGCAACGGTGCTCACGTCAATTTCGGTACCGGGGCTAATCGTGTTGGTTCCGGAATCAAGTAGCGCTTCTCCGAACACGTATAACTGCCACGAGAC
The DNA here is from genome assembly GCA_034437655.1 of Anaerolineae bacterium. GTDB lineage: Bacteria > Chloroflexota > Anaerolineae > Aggregatilineales > J027 > J027. The sequence continues at coordinate 26,487 of DAOTTU010000087.1, read as the reverse complement.
ATCGCCCGGTAAATCACCATCGTTGCGAATGTAACCCACCACGTCATCGGGGCTGGGGTCAGTCACACATTCAAGCCGTGGGCTGAAAAAGGCACCACAAGGCCCGATGTCAAGCCCGGTCAATTCGCGTATCGTGTTGCCGCCGCCGTCCTGCAGTTCGATAAGCGTGATGCGCCGCGTGATGTCGCTGCTGTCGAATGTCCCGGTCACCGTTATGGTCGAGTCGGGAGGAATGGTGACCGGAACCGAGATGTCGAATCCCGTGTTTTCCTGAAAGATCACCGTGGCGGGTTGTGGTGAAGATGTACTGAAATTAGTGACATCCACTGAAATCTGGTTTGGCCCGGCGCACCGTGCAGTATCGCTTTCAAGGTCGAGCAAAAAGCCCGCCTCAACGACTTCCGGCGCGGGGGCAATGGGGTGTTGTTCAGGCGCAAGCGCACCCGTCAACACATAGCCAGCGACCGCAATTAAGGCGGCCATCAATAACAACAACAATCGTCTGGTACTCAAGACACTTGTTCTCCCTCATGATTGATGAAACATGATTGCTGAAATGTTGCAATAATATAGGTGTGATGAATGGCTGTGTATTATCCTCAATAGGATAAGGCCAAACGGCACAACCTGCAAGTAATCGTTGAAGGTGCCCGCTGTTGCCAGCCAACAGGCGAGTAATCGCCCACCAATTCAGCAGCGTAGCAGGTATAATGAGAACGCGGTTGGACGCCGACCGTCCACTTTCGACTTTTACCGCCGCGCAACCCAAGGAGCTTCCATGCGCTTGCGAACCCTCTTGCTACTGTTGACAATCGTCGCGCTGGCCGGCACGGCCCCGACCAGCAACGCCCCGCTCTGGGCGCAGGGTGACGACCCACCCCCGCAACTGCAATGCCTGTTCAACGCCAGCAGTGCCCGGCCGATTCAGGTGCAGCCCGGCGTCGGCGCGACCGTCGTCGGCACCATCGACCCCAACCGCGTTTATGCCGTGCGCGGCACTGCCCTCAGTGACACAGGCGACCGCTGGTATCAGATCGCCCTCAGCCTGACGCAGTCGGGTTGGGTTCGTGCGGACGGGTCACAGGTGGCCGGGCGTGACTGTGGGCTGGTCCCGGTGCTTTCCCCGGAATTTGCCACCCCGCCGCCGGCCCCGACCGCCACGCCAGACCCCGCCGCCGCGACCCCGACCCCGGCCGCCACACAACCGGACGCTAACCCGTCCAGTGCCACGCCAACGGCCACCCAAACCGCCACCGCCACCTTCCCCGGCAGCAATTGCCCGCTGGACTTCATCGGGTTCTTGCCGACGCGCTTCACACCCACGTCAGACACGGCCCAGCTTGTCCCCGGCGCAACCCTCATCGTCCGCACCGCGCCGAACGTCACCGCACCCAGCATTGGTAGCCTGCAAGCGGGGGCTGTGGATGACGTTGCGCTGGTCAGCGGGCCCAGTTGTACAGCCGGTGTGGTCTGGTGGGAGGTCAGCGCCACCACCCCGACCGACACGGTTATCGGCTGGGTGCCAGAAAGCAGCGTAGCCGCGAACCGTTACTATCTGCAACCGCCCGCACTGGCAGAACCCACTCCCGACCCCGCCGCACCGACCGCCGCCGATGACCGTGACGCCGACATGACACCGACCCCGCCGCGTGACTTCGACACCGACGCCCCCGTCATCAGCACCACCAACGCCGCCACGCTGCAAGTCGTCCGCACGGTTGACCTTGACACCAGCGCCACAGCGGCACTCGTCACCAGCACGGACCACCTCGCCGTGATTGCAAGTGAGGGGGTGCAGGTCTATGATTACCCGGCGCTGACGCTCAACGCCAATTTGACCGACACGCTGGCCAATCGCCTTCCCCCGACGCCGGGTGTGGACGCGGTGCCGACGGCCATCGCTTTCGATCAGTTTGGCGACTATCTGGTGGTCGGGTATAGCAGTGGGGCGCTGAGCTTGCTCGAACTGGAGCAGAGTATCCTTATTGAATTGCGCGACGGGCACCGGGCCCCGGTCACCAGCATCAGCTTTGACCCCGACAACCGCACTATGATGACCACCAGCGGCACTATCCCCGGTTTACCAGGCGCCGCTACTGACTTTTCCGTTATGTTGTGGGACATCACCACGTTCGACGCCGCCGCCGGCACCGTGCAGGTTATCTACGACGTCGGCATTGACCAGACCGCCGCTGTGTTGAATGGCACGTTTACGCGCAGTGGGGTGTCGGTTGTGCGCATTGTTGGCGGGGTGCTGGTGTTGAACGATGAGGGCGACGTGCAGGCCCGCTTTGCGCTGGACGAGTTCGCGACGGGGACGCTCGGCAATCTGGTGGCCGGGCCGGCCGCGGTGTTCGGTGATGAAAACACGGTGCTGTTTAGCAATGACCTTGACCTCGACGGCACGCAATTCGACGCGGTGACCGCCTGGAACGTCGTCACAGGCATCAGCACCGAGCGCGTATTTGCCGCAACCGGGCGCTTGCCCACCATCGACCGCCTGCCCACCGATGCGGGGCTGTTGGTGCGCCTCGGGCAGCTTAACGATGGCATGGCCGCGCTGTTTGTGGTGGCTGCCGACGCCGACGACACGCTCGCCACCGTGCCGCATGACCGCCCGCTGTATGGGGTGGCGTTCACAGCGGATGCGCGCGCCCTGTTGTTGCTGGATGCGTCCGGGCTGCGGGTGTTGCAGGCGGGGTAGTCTTGTGGGCGATTGCCGGGATGATGGACATTACCCGATCAAATTCATCAAACCCATAAGTCCGCCGGCCCTCCCTTGTTCCGCACCGGGATTGTGCTATGATTTGCATCTGGTAGAGAAGACAAACACAATTCCTTGCAAACCTAGCATCAAAAGGCATGGCATGGCCACCTCAAGCGTCGCCCCGTCACAGCAACGTCAACCCGCCGCTGCACCACCGCCGCCACCCAAACCCGGCACCAACCCCAATGCGCGGTTCGGCACCTTCGCGGGTGTCTTCGTGCCCAATATCCTGACCATTCTCGGCTTGATTCTATTTCTGCGTACGGGGTGGGTCGTTGGGCAGGCGGGTCTGTTGGGCGCGCTGGCGATTGTGTTGCTGGCCAACGCCATTTCCTTCCTGACCGGGCTGTCATTGGCGAGTATCGCCACCAACATGCGCGTGCGGGCCGGCGGCAATTATTACATCATCTCGCGCTCGTTGGGGTTAGAGGTCGGCGGCGCGATTGGGATTCCACTCTACATGTCGCAGGCCATCTCCGTCGCGTTTTACGTGATCGGGTTCACCGCAGCGCTGCAAACCATCGAACCTTTTGCTGGCATCGAGGGGAGCATCATCTCAACAGTGGTGGTGCTGCTCTTTATCGGCATCGCCTACATCGGGGCGGACTTCGCGCTGCGCATTCAGTTTTTTATTCTGGCGGTGCTGACGGCCTCTATCATCAGCTTCTTCACCGGGAGCTGGGGCAACTTCATTGAACCGACGCTGACCGCCAGCTATACCGAAGACGTCACCTTCTGGATTGTCTTTGCGACCTTTTTCCCGGCGGTGACGGGCATTGAAGTCGGTGTGAGCCTGTCCGGCGACCTCAAAGAACCGTCCAAAAGCATTCCACGCGGCACGATTGCGTCGATTCTGTTCACAGCAGCGATCTACATCGCCAGCGTGGTCTGGTTTTCGGTGAACAGCACGCCCGAACAGCTCATCGGGGAAGAATTGGCCATGGAAAGCATTGCCAGCGTGCCGTTTTTGATTCTGGCGGGGGTGTGGGCGAGTACGCTGTCTTCGGCACTGGGGAGTGTGTTGTCCGCGCCGCGCACCCTGCAAGCCATTGCCAGAGATGGCGTTGTTTCGACGCGGCTGGCCGGGCAGATGGGCAGCAAAACCGAGCCGCGCGTGGCTGTGCTGGTGACCGCTGTTGTCGCCCTGTCCATTGTCGCGCTGGGGGATATTGATGTTGTTGCGCCCGTGATTTCGATGTTCTTCCTCAACACTTATGGCATGGTGAACCTCACGGCGGCGATTGAAAAGGTGGTTGGCAATCCGAGTTTCCGTCCCCGCTTTGAGGTGCCGTGGCAGGTGTCCATGCTGGGCGCGATTGGCTGTTACGGCGCGATGGTGCTGATCAATCCGCTGGCGACGGTCGTCGCGATTGTGGTCAGCTATGGCTTCTTTTTGCTGCTGGAACAACGCCAGATTCGCCGCGCGTTTGGGGATGTGCGCACCGGGTTATGGTTCGCGCTGTCCCGCTATGCCCTGCTGCGGCTGGAACATCAGCGCTGGCACGCGAAGAACTGGCGGCCCAACCTGATGGTCTTCACCGGGCAGCCCCACAACCGCGAGCGTCTGGTCGAAGTGGCGGACTGGCTGTCGATGGGGCGCGGCGTGGTCACGTTTTTCCAGTTTATCGTAGACAGCGACGGGAAGCATACGCGCGCCATGAGCAATCGCGCCGACGTGGCCCGCGACCATATCCGCAAATATATTGAAGACCACGGCATGAAAGCCTTTGCCGAGTGTGAAGTCGTGGAAGATTTCCAGTCGGGGGCGTTGGCCGTGGCGCAGGCGCATGGCATCGGCGGCTTACAGGTTAACACCGTGCTGATGGGCTGGAGCCGTACAGGCCCCGGCCGTGCCCGGCAGGTAGCCCTTATGCGTGACCTTATTGCGCTGCACAAAAGCGTCGTCTTCATGCACTATGACCACGAACACGGCTTTGGCAACAAACGGTTGATGCACATCTGGTGGGCGGGCAAGGGTGGCAACGCTGACCTGATGCTGCTGTTCACGCATCTCATTGAGGAGCATCCCGCCTGGCGCAGAGCGAAAGTCAAGCTGATCCGCGTCATTGATAGCAAAGAGGGCATCCCCAACAGCGAACGCCATCTCAACGCTCTGCTGGACGAAGCGCGGGTTGAAGCCGAGCCGCTGGTCGTTGTGCGTGACTACGCCGGGCAGCCGTTGCATGAACTCATCAGTGAACACAATCTGCGCGCCGACCTGACGCTGATGGGCATGGGCGTGCCACAGGAGAGCTACGAAGCGGTGTATGCTGAGCGGCTGCATCAACTGGTGAGCTGTGCGGGGTCGGTGTTGCTGGTGCATAATGCGCAACAGGACGAGGAACTGCTCATCACGGATGAATAGGGGGTGATTGGGGGGCGGTAGCAACAAGCCTGAAGGCCGCGCGTTCGGTAGGTCAGAGGTCCTCGGACGGGCTGTTTGTCACACGCTGTAGGGTTATAACAACCTGCAACGCAGACAGCATGTGGCCATCGACTATCCACCGTACGCGCTGCCTTCAGGCGTGTGCGTTCGCCCGACTTGAGAGCGCCCTCGGTCAGGCGGACTTGAGTCCTGTCTGACCGCCCCACCATGCTAGCCGCGTACTTCAGTGCGGGGCCCTTTTCCCCCGCGCTAAAGCACGGGGCTATGCAAGTGTGGTGCGTGAACAGCCCTGAAGGGCGCTCACGCAAGGGATCGGGTTGCCATACCCCGCTCGCGTTTACCTTTACCGTACCCCTACAGCGTGTGACAAACGGCCCGTCCAGAGGTTGGATGACAGCCTGCAATTGACCTGTTGTCGCGTTTTGCACCCGCATTCTGTAGACGCTCCCTGCAAACCCCGCAACGTGACACACACACAAGACACCGCCACATCGTTTCACACGTCGCCAAAAGCCACGCTGGCGGGTATAATGACGGACGTAATCCATCCGCGCACCCACAAGCCAACAGGGACCAGCGAGCTATGACCAACACGCAACGTATCGGGGGACGCTACGAGATACTTGAAGTCATCGGCGATGGCGGAATGGGCATGGTTTATCGTGGCCGTGACAATCAGAGCGGGTCCACCGTCGCCATTAAAGCCCTCAAAGAAGAAATCATCCAGTCCTCACCGATTTTGCTCGAACGCTTTGCGCGTGAAGGCGAAATGCTGCGTGAACTTGACCACCCGAATATTGTCAAAGTACTGGCAACCATCAACGAAGAATCCGCTCACTACCTTGTGATGGAATATGTCGGCGGCGGGTCACTCAAAGATGTGTTGCGCCGCAACCCACAGTTGCCCATCAAGCAGGTGTTACGCATTGCGCTGGGCATGGCCGACGCCCTGACGCGCACGCACGAACTCGGCATCATTCACCGCGATGTCAAGCTCTCTAACGTGCTACTGACGGATGGCGGCACCCCGCGCCTGACTGACTTCGGCGTCGCACAGAGCAACGAGTCGGAAATTACCAAAACCGGGGCGCTGATGGGCACGTTGGTTTATCTTAGCCCGGAAGCCTTTCTCCGCCAGCCACTGGACGAACGTACCGACATCTGGTCCTTCGGCGTGAGCCTCTATGAATTGTTGACGGGAAACCGTCCATTCCGTGGCGAGGACATGAACACAGTGATGCAGGCCGTGCTGGAAGGCGAGATGCTCCCCCTTGAACGCCTGCGGCCGGATGCGCCGCTGTCACTGGTTGATCTTGTCTACCGGATGCTGGAACGCAACCGTTATGCCCGCATTGGCTCAATGCGTGAAGTTGGGGCCGAGTTGGAGCATATTCTGCGCAGCCTGCCCGCGACCTCGCCGCGCCTGCAACTGGCCGCCGCGCTGGCCAATGTCGCTGGCGATGAAGACAACCGTTTCGCGATTTCGCTTCCCCCAATTGGGCAAGACGCGGGCCTCCCACCAGAGTTGACGCCGTTTGTGGGTAGGGGGCAAGAACGGCGCGAACTCAAGCAACTGCTGCATGACCCCGTGAAGCGCCTGATTACCATCTGCGGGCCGTCGGGGGTGGGCAAGTCTCGTCTTGCGGTGGAAATCGCGCGTGGTGAGTTGAGTGACTTTCCGCACGGGGTGTTCTATATCAACCTCGACGGGGTGCGGCACCTCGACACGCTCATTGACCGTCTGAATGCGCGTTTGGGTTGCCAGCCACGCCACCACACCAACCCCCGCACGGCCCTGCTCGCCTTTTTGCGCTTTAAGGCGGTGTTGCTGATACTCGATCATCTTGACGACTTGAACGATGCGCAGGGCTTGTTGTTGGCTCTGCAAAAACAAGCGCCACAGGTGACTGTCCTCGGGACCAGCCGCCGCCCACTGACGATGATGGGTGAAAGCACCGTTGTGCTGGGTGGTATGGAATACCGCACGTGGCGAAAAGTGCGCACTGCCAGAGAATACGCCATCACCGACGTGTTTCTCAACCGAATGCACATCGACCGCCCCTCCTACGAACTCAGTGCCGCCGAATTGGACGCCTTTAACCGTATCATTGCCCGTTGTAAGGGCCTGCCGCTGGCCGTGACGCTGGCCGCTGGTGCCGCGCAAACCCTCACACTACAGGCGGTGGCCGACGCCCTGACTGAACACCAGCTCGGCGAATTTCTGGACGCCAATTTTGTGCAGGCGGTTCATGCTGCGGACGCCAACGCCACCCCCCAACCCGAAACCACGCCCGGCGTCCACGCGGCGGTGCGAACGGCTTACGACGTACTCAACGCCACGCTCGAAGCCGAGGCCCAGCACATGTTGATGCGGTTGTCGTTGTTCCGGCAGAGTGTTGCGCGAGATGGGGCGCTGGCAGTCAGTGAAGGTGAGCTGGAAACGCTGCGCCTGTTGCAACGCCGCCACCTGATCGACCGCCGCCCCGATGGCCGCTTTGAGATGCACCCGGCCGTGCGTCAACTGGCCGCCGAAGCGCTGAGCCACCAGCCCGGCATTGAAGAAACCGCCAGCGCAGAGTTTCAAAGCTATTTTGCGGGCTTTGGCCATCGGCGTAAATATGACCTGCGCGGCTTTCGGCAGTGGCGGGCCTTGCGCGAATTTCGGCGCGAACTGCCCAACCTTGAACAGGCGTGGGTGGCGATGGTCAGCATGAAAAGCATTCGCGATATGATGCGGCTGGCGGTGCCGCTGGGGCATTATTACTGGCTAGAAGGCAGCACGGCCGCCGGCGCCCGGACGTTCTCGCACGCGCTGGAACTGACGGACACATTAAGCGAGGGGGCCAGCGCCTACCTTGCCAGCAACATCCTGACCCGTTATGGGGCCTTTCTCGCGTTCAGCACCGGGCGCAGTGACGAAGCGCACAACATCCTTGTGCAGGGGTTGAACCTCGCCCGCCACCGCCACAATCTGCCCGACGTTGCCTTTGCCAATTATGTGCTGGGACTGATGGCCGAAGACCGCGAAGCCAGCTTTACCCATCTGGAAGAAGCACTGCAAGCCGCGACCAATGCCCCTGACGAGTTCATGAAAACGCGGGCCCTGCTGGCGCTCAGTGAGTGGTATGCGCGTGACGGGCGGCTGGATAAATTTGACGAACTCAACCAGCGTGCCCAGAACACGGCCCACCAGCAAGGCGACCACTTTGGCGAAATTGAGGCCTTACACAGTTTGGCCACCTTCGCCAGTACCCAGCATGAGCATCGCCTTGCCATTCAAGCCGAGCGCGACCTGTTGCAATATTATACCGCGCTGGGTGACCGCCAGAACGTGACGCAGACGCAACTCAACATCGGCTATTCGGCGTTCAAACGCGGCCGGCTGACACAAGCGCATGAGGCTTTACAAGCGGCGGCGACCATGGCCCAGCAGATGAACGACCTCGTGAGCCTGGGCGCGGCGTGGGGGCTGGCGACGCTGGTGCTTAGCATTAAAGATCAGCGCGACGACGCCCCGGCCACGCTGGATGATTTGCGCACCCTGACACGAGAAACCCACCATGCCCTTGTTGGCGCGCGCTATGGTCTGGCGGCGGCGCACGTGGCACTGGCGCTGGATAGAACCACTGCGGCGCAACGCGCACTGGTCAGCGGCCTGTTGCACGCGCAACGGGCCAACCAACCAACCGAACTGGCGCTGTATGTGCTGCTGACCGCCATTTTGCAGAGCCAACGCGACGACCTGCACAATGCGGCCCGGCTGCTGGCGGTCTATTTTCGGCAAGACGTGGCCCTGCACTGGTTGGACCGCGACGAACGTGTGGCGGGCCTTAAGGCGCGGCTTTCCGCAGAATTGCCCGAAGACACCTACCGCGAACTGGTCGCCGCCACGCGCGACGTGCCCTTCGACGCTGTGTTGATGGAAACGCAGACGCTGTTGACCGGGTAGGGCCGCCGCTACTACCGCCGTAACCGCAACCAATGCACGCGGCCCATGCTATCGCCCGCCATAATCAGGCCGTCGGATTCGCGCACCGTGACGCAGTTGAGCGCACCATCGGCGGTGTAGGTGGCCAGCAACGCGCCCGCGTTGATGTCCCACACACGCACGCGATTATCAAACCCCACACTGACGACCAGCGACCCCCGCAGCCACGCCAGTTCGTTGATAAAGCCATCGTGAGCATAAATGCGCTGTAGCGGCTGGCTGTTGTCGCGCTCCCACACGCACAGGTGACGGTCGGCGCTGCACGACACAAAACGTCCATCTGGCAAAACCACCAGCCCGTTGACGCGGCCCCTGTGCCCATCGTACACACGCAAGGACTTGCCGCGCTCAAGGTCATGGCGCGAGATGGCGTTGTTGGTGCTGCCAAGCAGGATTTCGTCCTCACCATAGCGCGTGATATAGCCGACCCCGCCGCCGTGCGCCTTGTGCGTGGCGAGGAGTTCCCACGTCGCGCTGTCCCACACATGCCATTGATGGTGGCTGCTGCCTGTGATGACACGGCCATCCGGCAGTACAATCGGCTGACAGGTGGCGTTCGCCTTTTTGGCGGGCAGTTGCGCGACCGGTTGCAGGCTGTTGGCGGCGCGGTCGTAGCGATAGAGGTCTTGCCCGGTCACGACGAGGGCCTGGTGTGCGTCCAGCGGGGCGATGTAGGCTTTGCGGCTGTCGAGCGGCTCGGTGTGTTCGGTAAGGGTGTAGTCGCTGGCGTTCCATAAGCCCACAGAACCATCATTGGTGAGGGTGATGAGCGTTTCGTCGTCCAGCATAGTGATGTTGTAGATGCGTTCGCCATGTTGGGGCAAAAATGTATAACGCAGTCCCTCAAGATTGATGCGGTCGCGAGTCTCCCATAATCGGAAAGTGGCATCGCTACTGCCGCTCAACACCTGTTTGTTGTGGCGCACTAACACAGCGTTGACAGTGCCCATATGACCTGTGTAATGGCGCGATGGTGGTGTAGAACTGAGTAGAGATGTGACTGCCCAACGGTATAATAGCCGATCTGTGCTGCCCGTATAAGCTACAGTCGAACCCATGGCCGCGATATCCATCAGCCAACCTTGCTGGTTTCCAAATATTTCTGGCGTGCCGTTGTGACCATCCAATCGATATACCTGGCTCACGTCTTTCTCCGTGTGACGACCATAATAGAACAGCGTGCCATCCTCGGCAAAATCCAACCCCGCCGGGCGCAGATTCGGCGTTTCAACAGTTTGCAAGACCTTCCCGTCCACCACATCCCACTGGCGCAGCGACCCGTCAAGGCTGGCGCTCCATACGGTGCCATCTGGCGCAACGGCTAAATCATTCACGTCGTCTTTGTGTCCGCGCAACACATGCAATTCGCCGCCCTTTTCGGCGGGCAACACCTCCGGCCCCAGTTCACCCGACCACACGCGCACAGAATTGTCCCCTCCGCCTGACACAATGCGCCCGTGAGCAACCACCACCGACAACACGCGGCTATCATGCCCATACAAGCGCCGGACTTCTTCACCTGTGCGCACGTTCCAGATGCGCAGGCTGTGGTCGTCACTGGCGGAAACGACATGCGCGTCATCCAGCACGGCCAGCGCGTTGATGGTCTTACGGTGGCCGTCGAGCTTGTGCAGACGTGTCCAGGTGTACTGATCCCAGACGGTGATGGTGTCGTTGTGTTCGGCGGTGATGATACGGCCGTCGGGCATTTCTGCGAGGGCGTTAACCCGGCTGTCAGTCTGGATGGTACGCATGAGGGGATCGTGCGCAGGTGTTAATGAAGTGACGAGTGGAATAAGCCCATTGATGGCTCTGCACTGGCGAAGTAACTGCTCAATAGTAGATCGTGCCTCACTCACCGACGACGCCTCCGAGAGCCGACCAAGCAACTGTCCGGCGAGCTGTGTTGTATCATCTAGCACATGTGCGCTTTTCAACAAAGCACGTTCGACATCCATCAAGGCTGTCACCCGATAGCCAGATATTGGATACTGTAGCGCACTAAAATCCTCTAGCAGCGCGTTGACGTCTGTGGCGTTGAGCTTGGCCTGCAACCACTCGAAATCCAGCAGCAGCGCGGCGAGGTCATCTTCCATGCCGGCCGCCTGCATGTGATGGGCGAGGTTCGTCCAGGCGTAGGCGTCGGGCAGGGCTTTTAAATCGCCCCAATTCGCCACCAATTGCCGATGCATGGCCGGCACATCCGCCACGCCATCGCATAACACCTGCCGCACCACGTCATGCAAGCGCACCGTCGCGGCGTCGGGGTCATAGCGCAGTAAGGAGGCATCGTGCAGGGCTTCAAGGCGGTCTTCGGTGTCGATGTCGTCCATGCCCCACAGCGCGGCGATGCTACTCAGGGGGATGTCGCTGTCTTCCGCGAAAATCCCCAGCGGATAGGCGGCGGCTACGAGTTCAGCGTCGTCCAGCGCGTCAAGGCTGATGCTCACCGTGTCAGCAGCGGAGCGTTTGCGGGCGGTTTCGTCCTTACGCACGAGGACTCTGGCCATGCCTTTTCTGTCTAAGCGTTCATTGAGCGCGATGAGGGCTTCGTCCGGGGTGCGACCGCGTGCGACCTGTTTACGCAGCCAGCCGTTCGCGATTTCCAGCAGCAGCGGCCACTCCCCCAGGCGCTGACACAAGCCCCGGCACCCGTCAACATCTGTGGGGGTGGGGTTCAGCCGGGCGGTGAGCAGTTGCAGCGCTTCGTCGTCGCCCATCTCATCGACGTCCACCTTGCCCGATGTCGCGCCGGCCGCCACCACGACGTCCAATTGTCGCGTGGTGATGAGGTGCGCGGTCTGGTTGCCAATCAGGAAGGCTTTCACATGCGGGGATTTCCAGGCGTCGTCAATCACCAGCAGGCAATCGCGGCGGTCCAGCGCTTCGTTGAGGGCGGCCTTGGCGGCTTCGACAGTGGTGAAGGTGCTGCGCTGCCCGGTCAACATCCCCCACAGGCTGCCCAACGCGCCGAGGATGTCCGGCTCTTCGCCCAGCGTCACCCACAACACGCCATCGTCGAAGACCTCTTGCACGTCGCGGTCATGGCAGAGCGCCGCCGCCAGCGTCGTTTTGCCAAAGCCACCGCCGCCTTGCAGGGCCGTCGTCACCGCGATGGGTTCGCCGCGTGCCGTGTCAATCAGCAGGCGCTTGAGTTCCACGAACTGCTGCGGGCGTTGCACGAAATTTTCTGGCAAAGCCGGGGCCATGAAGGGCACACGCGGAATCTCGCATTTGGCTTGCAACTGCGCGATGAAGTGGGCGCGGTCGCCTTTGTGATAGTCGAAGAAATCCACGTCGCGCATCCATTTGGGCATAGCGGCGAAGTCGGGCGCGTTGTCGGGCAACATAATGGGCAGCACACAGACGCCTTCCTGCCGGGCCTGTCGCCATTCGCGCTCCACAATGGGCGAGGCCATGCTGGTGGGTGTGGCCAACAGCACCATGTAGTCCACGACGCGCAACGCATCGACAATTTGCTGCCACCAGTCACGCCCGGAGCGCATGTCGTTACGGTCGCGCCAGCAGGGGATGTTGTGGCCTTCGATCCAGCGCAGGATTTCAATGGCGGTGGGTTCGTCAGCGCGGCTGTAGGAGACGAAAACGCGGGGGGTGTCGGTTAAGGCGGCGGTATCGGGCATGGGCTGGGCTCCTCCATGTGTGGGGGTGTGTCTCAGGCGATGGGGGTATTGTAGCGCCGGGGGTGGGGGTTTGGCAAAGGGGGGCGCTATTCGCGATTGGGGGCAGGTCATATAAGATGCCCCAAAATCCGAACGCAACCTACGTATGATCAATTGCATGGGGCAAAGCTCGCTACCCCACTGCGTCAGGGCGATTGCAAAGTCAGATAAAGATGATGAACTGAGGTAACCATGCCGCAACCGCAACATCTTTTCGATGGGAGAATGCGGGACGCGGTGCAGGATGCGGGTGCAACCCCTAAAATCTGAACATTGTGCCAGGTTTTTTGATCGCCCGTTGTGTCACGGACATCCCGTTGGATGTCCCTACCACCGCATCACCATGTCATTCGTAGGGACGGGCAACGGCCCGTCCGAGAACCTGTGTGAGCGCGCGTGATTGCGTCGCCATGAACGGTCGGGGTGCGGCCAGAACCCGTGCGGGCAGTGTAGATTATTCCACCTGCCTGTGCCATAATGGGCCGCAGGAGGCACTCAGGCACCAACCATGAAGCTATTACCCTGGATTACCCTGCTCACCGCTGTTTTCATCCTTCTCGCAGCCGGGATGCTACAGGCCGCCCGCACCCCTACCACCGACGCCGCCTTCCTCTACCTGCCCGCCGACACCGACCGCCGCGAATGGTGGCTTGTGTTGCCGGATGGCTCCGACGCCCGACCCGTCATCGACTACCCCGCCCGTGTGGACATTCTCGCCATCGACACCGACCGTGTGATCTATGGCCTGCACGAGACGCTGGTCTCTAACGCCTATATTGCGCAAGCCGGCCTTACCGGGGGGCGACCAACTGTGCTGGCCGAACTCAACCCCGGCGCCGACCGCATCTACACCTACGACACCCCCACCGACCGCGTGATCTACCGCACCGAACAGGTCAACCGCCGCCGCCAGACCGAATACGCCTTTTTCACCTTTCGCTATGGCCAACCGGGCCCACATCGGCACATCACCACCGAAAGCGCCTACGCCATCCCCTTCTATTTTGGCGAAGACTGGCTCTATTTTGTCGCCGCCGGCCGCGCCCCGGACTATGACCGCTTTTTTCGCTTTCAATATGATGCCCCGGTCAAGCACAGCATTTTCAACTTCAACGCGCAGGATTTGACCTTCCTCGAGTTCTTCGATGAACAGGTTGTGTATCTCGTCGTCGGGGAGCGCTTCGTCTATCGCAGCGACCTCACCACCGGCTTCACCAGTCCGCTGCCCGGCTTTGCGGAGGGGATGCGGGTGCAGCTCATCACCCCCGACCGCATCTGGTATACCGTGCAACCCGCCGACGTCTACAGCTTTGACCTCGCAACGGGGGAGCATGACTTCGTGCGCGAAATTGACCCCCTGCGGCGTGGGGGCGTCTGGCTGTATGAGCCGGCCCTCTATGGCGATGTGATCCTCCTGCTCGCGGATGAACGGCGCGTGTTGCTGCGCATGTCCACTAACGGACTGGTGGTTGAGGAATTGCTGCGCGTGGACGACACGCCCATTGACGACTTCCTGCTCACCGAAGACGCCGTGTATTACACCGTGCGCGAAGGCGTGGATTTGCGGCTGTGGCGCTATGATCTCGGCTCCGCAGAAACGCGCTTGCTGACGACGATGGCCGGCACAGACCTGCAATTTGACACGTTTCGCGGCGTCTACGCGGGCTTTATCCACCTTTCCTATGACCCGGCATGGAGCAACGACCGCCGCCACCTGATTATCGACACGCGCAGCGGTCAACGGGCCGCGCTGGAAGGCTTGCATGGCGGTGAGGGGCGCTGGGGCCAGCCGATCAGCCTGCGCTATCGGTCGCAGCGTGTGCTGGGCGCGGGGATATTGCTGGGTGCGCTGGCAGGGCTGGGGGTGCTGCTGCAAAGCGTGGGCCGGCGATAACTCTGCACGGATGGCGTGAGGTCGGTCATACAGGATGCCCCCGATCTCGAATGCACCCTTGAACCACCCCCGCGTGCATTCCCACGCATCCCCGGCTATAATGGGGCACAATGCTAATCAGTGACCCAACCTCAGGACGGTACCCATGCCGACTTCTCCTCCATTTGAACATGCCTATATCCCGGCGGCGGGCGTTATGCTACATGTCCTCATCGCCGGCCCACCTGACGGCCCTGCCGTTGTCTTGCTGCACGGTGCCCCCGAAAACGCGCAAAGCTGGCAACAACAACTCGTGGCATTGGCGGCGGCGGGCTGCTTTGTTATTGCACCTGACCAGCGCGGTGTCAACCTCAGTGACAAGCCGACCGACACCCACAGCTATCAGCAGAGCGAACTGGCGGCAGATGTCGTTGCGCTGATGGACAACTTTGGGCGGCAACGCTTCGCGGTGGTCGGGCATGACTGGGGCGGGCAAACGGCGTGGTGGCTGGCCGCGAGCTATCCGGAGCGCGTGTCGCATCTGGTTATCCTCAATTCCCCACACCCGAAGGCCTTCAGCGCGGCGCTGCGCGACCCCAACAGCGACCAGCGTCATCGGAGCCGCTATATGGTCTGGTTGCAGGCCCAACCCCTTGCCGAATGGCTGCTGGCCTTCAATCGCTTCTGGTTGCTGGAAACCGGGCTCAAACGCAGCAGCTTTTATTACACCTTCGACGCGGCGCACATCCAGCGCTTAAAACGGGCGTGGAGCCAGCCGGGCGCGCTGCGGGGGATGCTGGGGGTGTACCGCGCGGCCTTTAAGCACCGTCAACCCTTCCCTGCCGCCGGGAACCTCTCGCCGACGCTGATTATCTGGGGGATGCAGGACCGTTTCTTTGATCCGGACCTCGCCGCTGCCAGCGCTGAACGGTGCGCCTCGGCCCACCTGCACACCCTGTCAGACGCGACGCACTGGTTGCACCATGAACACCCGGCGCGCATCAGTGCATTAATATCAGAATTTGTGCTGGCAATGCCGACCAAAACAGGCGACAATGCAGCGACGAAAGGATTTTGAGTCATCATGCTGAGAACAAAAGAGGATCACCCTATGAACTTTGATACCATCGTCAAGCGCTATGCCGAGCCTGTGAGCGAGTTGTTAAGCTGTGTGCCGCGTAGTTTTGACGACAACTTGCCGAACCACCTGCCCAAAACGGGGGGTATCTACCGCGTGTTTGAAATGAACGACGGCCGGCACGACACGCTCTACATTGGGCGCACACGCAACCTGCAAGAACGGCTGTGGAATGACCTCTATCGTGGGCAGTCAGCCATGACGCTGCGTGGTATTCTGGAACGTAACCCGGATGTTGAAGACGTGCCCACCTATCTTGAAGAACGCTGTCATGTGCAGTTTGCCGTTGTGCCCAGCCTCGGGGAACGCACCTATGTCACGCATTTTGCGATTGCTGTGCTGCGCCCCGCACTGAACCTGTAAAGGAGACCCCACTATGACCCGACGATTATTGCTCGTGTTCGCCTTCGTATTGATGCTGGCGTTGGTGCCCGTTGCCACACCGCCCGCCGCTGCACAGGTATCGCCCGAAATCCTCACCTTCGAACTGGTAGACGCCGACCCCGTGCTGACCGTCAATGCGCTGGAAAACGGCAGCGCCTCTGTGGACGTGATTTACGAAGTGTCTACGCTGGCCGCCGGGCAGGGCGTCATGTTCTATGGACGGGTGGCGCATGCCAACGTGCCGTTGCTGGACGCGCCGCTGACGGATGAAGTCGGGGTGGTGGGGCTAACGCTGCTGCATCCGCTGGACTTCGACGCCCCGGCGATTACGATGGCGATCCTCAATGCCAACGGTGTGCCGCTTGGCACCGCCATGCGCCCGGTATTCTACAACCCCGGCCCCGACGATGACGCGATGGAAATCGCCAGCTTCAGTGCCGACGCGACCAGCATCGACGTGAATGAACTGGCCAGCGGTGACGCCACGCTTGAACTGCAATGGGATGTGCAAAACCGCGACCCCAACACCAATTTGCGCTTTATTCAGGTTTACGACGACCGTTTTGCCAGCTCGGTAGAACGGCCGCGCCGCTTTGCCTATGTAACGTCACAGGGGTTGGGCATCGCCACGCCGTTTTTCCAGCCGGGCATTGAAGTGGTGCGGATTGTCGTGCAAGTGTTCGATGTCAGGACGGGGGATGTGCTGGTCGCGGAGTTGTTGCGCCTGCCCGTGACGGGAACGTTGACGGTGACGCCGGCCGCCCGTGATGACGCCAGCACCACCGTGGCCCCGCCAGCACCCGACACCACCGCGCCGCCACCGCCACCCGACACGCCCGATATTCCGTTGCAAGAAGCCGATCCGATTGAGGGGGCCGGCGACGACGACGCTGCGGAAGAAGAATAAATCGGCGCATCTTTACTCCAGCGCAGCCATGACAGCAGCGGAAACTCACCCGCTGCTCACCTTGGCCCGGCGCTGGTGGTGTGCGACATACTACGGCGCAAATTTCCATGTTCTGTAAAATCTCAAGAGGAGAAACAAATGCGATCACTCTCGATCATTTTGACAGTTGCTGTCCTGTTAGTTGGCACAGTGCTGGTGCCGGGAAGCGTGCAGGCACAGGATGATGGCGATACGCCAAGCATCGCCGCAACGGTTGTTGAGGCGGCCAACAGCGAACAACCACAGTTCACGACCCTGCTGGCTGCGCTGGAAGCGGCTGAACTCGTCACCCTGCTGGACGAAACCGGGCCCTTCACCGTCTTCGCACCCACCGACGAAGCCTTTGCCAGCGGGCTTGAAGACGCCGGCCTGACGCTGGATGACGTGCTTGCTGACGAAGAACTGCTGCTGCAAACGCTGTTGTTGCATGTCGTGCCGGGCACCTTCACCGCTGAAACGGTGGCAACGCTCGACGGTGCATCCCTTGCCACCGCGTACTGGCAATCGACGCTGAATATCGCGGTTGGGGAGGATGGCGTCACGGTCAATGAGCAGCCTGTTATCCAGACGGATCTGGTGGCCAGCAATGGCGTGATCCATGTCATCGACGGGCTACTGTTGCCGGGTGACGCCGGGAGCCTCGGTGGTGGGCTGATGTCTGGTGAGCTAAATATCGTAGACATTGCCGCTGAACAGTCCAGCGCGGACGAAAGCCCTGAATTTGTGTTCCTCGTCGCGGCGGCACAGGCTGCTGGTCTGGCAGACCCTCTCGCGCAGGGCGGGCCGTTCACGCTGTTCGCACCCACCGACGCCGCCTTTGAAGCGCTGCTGGCTGACCTCGGCCTGACCTTAGATCAACTGGTGGCTGATGAAGACCTGCTGACCTCGGTGCTGCAATATCATGTGGTGCCGCTCAACTACTTCGCCGCTGACCTGTCGCAACTGGATGGGGCGCTGCTGGGGACGCTGTTACCAGAATCCGCGTTGACCATCTCCGCTGGTGACGATGGCGTTGCAGTGAATGGCGTTGCAGTCGTGACTGCTGACGTTGTGGGTAGCAATGGCGTGATTCATGTCATTGACGCGGTGTTGGTCCCGCCGATGGATGAGGGTGCTGACGCGGAAGACGGTGCTGATACTGACGGCGCGGGTGAGGGTGAAGACGACGCCAGCGGCGAAGATGATGCTGCACCCACCGATGAGGGCGACGAATAGCACACTGGCGGGTAGTGTCCTCGGTCAGGCGGACTGATGGGTTTGGTAAATTTGCTCGGGTAACGTCCATCATCCCATTGCGTGAGCGCCCTTCGGGGCCGTTCACGCACAACACCTGCATAGCCCCGTCCTTCAGGGCGGGGGAAACGTCCACGAAAGGAACCAGTCACCATGAAATCCATCCGTACCGGGCTACTTGTGATGATGCTGGCACTGGCCGTGCTGCTGGCTACGGGCGCGCTTGGGCAAGATGACGACCCCGACCCCGACGCCCCGCTCGTGTTGCTCGCCACAGCCCGTGACGCCTTCGTGCAAGCCGAGGACGTGCAGTTGCGCTTCAACGACACCTACACCGAAACGCAGACCTTCACGCTGAATGAGGACCAGACCCAGATCACGATTTCACAGTCAGAAGTCGGCAGCCTGCAATTGTTGCGTCCTGCTGACGAAGCCTTGAACGTGGACGCCACGCTGATGAGCGCCTATGAACGCATCAGCCCCGCTTTTGAGCGCAACGCCTATGAAGCGCTGATTTCGGTGCGCCTGGTGGACGATACGTTGTATGCACAGACCAGCTATGCCGACGAAGAAGGTGATGTCCCTGCGCTTGCGGAAGGGTGGCGCGTGGTTGACGGGGCCGATGCGCTGCGGCTGCGGTTGCTGGCGCTGGATATTGACGCGCTGCTGATGGACGTGCGACCTTTTGACCTCAATCTGGGGCGCATTATCGAACAGCAAGACCGCCTCAGCGACGTCAGCCTGACCGACGCCACGCCCGCGCCGCCTTCCACCCCTGATGCGCTTGAACCGGGGGACCCCACCGCCACGCCCGACCCCGCCGCCGCCGCCACCCGGCAACTGCGCCTCATCTTCCGGGGGCCAGATTTGGGCGTGTTCCTCGAAGCGACCTATGCGGATGTGTCGCCCGAATTGCTGGAAGATGATCCGTTCACCATCGCGCTGCTGGATGAGTTACGCGCCAACGAGACCAACGCCTCGGTGCTGATCTATACGCTGTTGTTGGACGATGACGGCCGCCTGTTGAGCCTTGAGTCCACGTTGACGCTGGTCTACAACGGCATTGATCTGGATGCGGTGCTGCCGGGCGGCTTCCCCGATGGAACGATGCTGAATTTCAGCGTGTCTACGGTCAGCACAACAACCATTCAGTACAACACCGGGAACGCCCCCATCAGCGCCCCGTTGGATACCAGCGCCACGCCGATGCCCTGGCGCACCACGTCCCACAGCAACAGTTGCGCGTTGGTGGTCCGGGCTACCAACCGTGTGCCGTCCGGGGAAAAGTCCAGCCCATCGACCGGTACTTGCCCGATGTCGGCGACGTGCAGGATGTCGAGCGTGGTTGCGTCCAGCAGCAAAATCTGGTCGTCCGTGGGCAGCAGGTTGGTGACATACAGCGCCAGCAACGCCCCGTCCGGGCTGAGCGCCATTTCCCCGTGCAGCGTCGCGTTGTCACCGTCGAAGGTGGCGCGTTGGTCGGTACCTGTCACGAGATCAACAACACGGATGATCGGGTTGAGTGGGGGGTCGCCTTCACTCACTTCACTGATATAGAGGCGGTCGCCGTGCAGGATTACGTTGCTGGCCAACACGTCTTCTAGCATATACAGTTCTTCCCCTGTCATAAAGTCCACAACTTTCACCCCGCCAAACCTGAACGACAGCGCCACCCGTTCCGCCGCCGCAGCATCCATCGCCAGCATCTGCACATCGCGGCGCCCAAGTAACTGCACGGTTTCAGCCAGGCCTGTACTCAAATTGCCTGGCCGCAATTCCCACAAGTTAGGCGATGTTGTCGGTACGACGCACGCAATGCGCCCCATTGCTGAATTCACATCAATGTTAGAAGCGACAGCTATATTACACATCGACTCAAGCTGCGGCTGGCGCACCGCGTCGGTATTGTCGGGCAACAGCCATATCTGGATATGACCTTCGCCGCCCCGCAGCGTCGAGCCCGTCGTCAGTATATTGTCGTTATTAATGTATACCAGATAGTTGAGGAAGGCGGTTAACCCGGTGTCAAATTCACGGTTGGCGGTGGTGTCGCGGTAGAGGGTTTCGGAGATGGCGGTCGGGTCGCTGAGGTCCAGCACAGAGAGCAGCCCCGTCCCCACGGCGAGTGCCTCCGCATCGGGTGCCCACGCCAGGCCCCGCACGCGGCGATGCCACCCGGTACTGCGGTCTTGCAGCGTCCAGCCCTCAGCGGTGAGGTTCCACAGCACGACATCCCCAAAATTACCATGCGACACCACGCGGATGCTGCCATCGGGCAAGGGCAGTGCGTCGAGTGCCTGCACGGGGCCCAGTTGACCGTCTAAGGTCTGCACATAGGCACCATTGCTCAAAATATAGTCGATGACGTGTTGCGCCGGGTCAAAGGAAAATGGGCGCGCGCTGATGACCTCGTTATTCGGCAACACCTCGGCAACCTGACCGCTGGCGATGTAGATGTTTTCCAGCGCGAGGGTGTCGGCATTGTAGAAGCGCAGGTCCATCCCCGCTAGCATAATCTGCGCAGCGTTGACGCTGATGTCAGTGGCGAAAATGTCCAGTTCTACCCGTTGAAGTTCCGCGCCTGTGGTCACGTCCAATAGATGCAACTGGCGGTTGGTGCCATCTGTCTGGGTATAGGCAACCAGGCGTCCGTCCGGCAAGAATGCCATCAAGCGCACATCCATATCCAGTAACAGGGTGCTGTCCAATGTGTTGAGGTTCACCGTGTAGAGGCCCTGATTGGTGCGGGCGGCCATGGTCTGGCCATCGGGTGAAATGCTGATACCGCGCAACAGGCCGGCGGGGGTGCGCCATTCGTCGGGGGATTGTTCGCCTGTGTCGGCGTCGAAGAACTGGGCGCGATCCTCCCCAATATTGGCGACAAGGGTGGCGCTGTCGGGCGTCCAGGCGACGAAGGGGTAAAAGCCCCGCGCCACGCGACGCGGTTCAGCAAAGCCCGTACCGTTCTCTTCCGCGATGATGTCCAGTATATACAGCCCGGCCTCGGTGGCCATCGCCACACGCGAACCGTCCGGCGCGAGGGCCATATGGCGCGGTTCGCCGTAGTAGATGTCGGTCACGAAGTCGAGGCGGGGGGGGTCTGGGTGTGGGCGGCGGGCGGCGCAGCGATCACGGCTACAGCCAATAACAACAGGGCAAGGGTGAGCAGGGTGCGCGGCATAGCAGGCTCCTTTATACGTTCCTTGGTGTTTATGTCCCAATTATAGCCGGGATATGTGCGGTGGGGGTGGCGCTAACGTACCAGAACCATGCCAATCCTGTGCATCAATCCCGCCCGCGCACGACAACGACCCCCGTTAAGGCCAGCATCCCCACGCCGACGACAATCAAAAAGCCCACCGTCGCCATCAGCAGGGAATCGTTGTTGGCGTCTGTCCCGGTTGTTTGGAGCGTGGCCGCGGGCGGTGCGGCGGTCGCTTCACCACGGCGGTCACGCTGGCGCGTCTGTTCACCCTGACCGCGTGGGGGGGGTGTCGGCGTGGCGTCCTGTGCAACGGCGGTGTGCAGGCGCAGCGCGGTCGGCGTGGCAGAAGGTGTCTGGGTGGTGGTCGAGGTGGGGCTGGGCGTGGCCGTCGGCGTGATAGGCGTTGCGGTGAAGGTCGGCGTGGCGGTGGCGTCACTGGTCGGCGTCGCGCTGGGCGTGATGGTGGGCGTAGGTGGAGCCAGCAGCACGACATCCCCCGGCTTGATGACTGCGCCCCATTCGAGGCCGTTGTAGCTCAACAACTCGCCAATGGGGATATTATACTGTGAGGCGATGCCCCACATCGAGTCGCCATCCTGCACGGTATGCGGACGGGCGGCGCGGTCGGGGGTCGGTTGACCGTCTGCGAGGCGCACAATAAGCTCGTCACCGGGATAAACGTACTCTCCCCGACGCATATTGTTCATATAAAAAATGTCCTCCAGTGGCACGCCATACACCACCGACACATCCCATGGCGTCTGGCCCTGCCGCACCGTATGCACAATCGAGCCATCCTCGCGCGGTTCGGCCCGCACTACGGGCACGGCTGGTGGCAATGCAGGCGGCTGTGGCGCGGATGCATCGTTTTCGGGGCCGGGCGCGGGTTGGCTGTTGGCCGGTGGGGCGGAGGGATACCCGCCACCGCTGCTATACGGTTTGCCAAGTACCAGCACAAACACCGTCGATTCGGGCCCGGTCGCGACCCCGCCGCCGAAATGCGTCACCCCGCGCAGCAGGTTGGCGTTATGGACCGCGCTGCGTGACCACCAGTCTACCGCCCACGCGGTTGAGGCAAAGCCGACGCTGCCATAGGCGTAATTTTCATAGACATAGCCGCTGAAGCCAAAACTGTTGGCGCGGGAAATCACGGTCGAGCCGCCGGCCCCGGTATGCCCATAATTGCGCGTTGTGGCCACCCAGTCGGCGTGGCTCTGCGCGGCCGCTTGCAGGGCCGGGTGCGTTTGCAGGGCGGGGCGTCCGTTGGCGGCGCGATAATTGTTGACGCGGGCGAGCATGTCACCGCTGCCCCCCTGTGCGTGTGCAGCTTGCGGCGCGGGGATGGCGGCCAGCACCAGTACGAACAGCACCCCGCAGAGGGTTCGCAGGTCGAGGAATCTATGCAACATGGGGTCAACCTCCTTCGTTGGCAGTGCAACGGATTCTGGCGGCCCCATCATAGCGCGAGACGGGCGAATTTTTCCAGCCTGCAGCGCGACGGTGGGTCTACGTGGGGCAGGCGGGGGGTAGCGCCGGGTGAGGGAATACCCCATAGCGGTCAGGATTGATTTGTGCAGGGAACGGCTGATGTGTCGCTCCGATTTTGCTTATTCCCACGCAAAAATGCCGATGCTGCCGGCGCGCACGGTTTCCGCTTGCAAGGTCGTCGCCTGCGTGTCTACCACGCGCACCCACTCGTCGCCGTCAGGGAGTACGGTTTCGGCGTAGGTCAAATAGCGTCCGTCGGCAGACCACAGGCGGTGGCTACGGGCGAACTGGTCAAAAAAGCTGAGGTAATAGACCATGTTTTCGGTCGGCAACCAGCCCGGGCCGCGACGGGTGCTGTCTTTGGCCAGATCGTACACGTACCAGACGAGTTGTGACGCCTGTTGTTGCAGCCGCCCGGCAATCGGCCCATCGAAGGCCTCAACCGCTTCAACCCGTAAATACGCAAGCTGGCGACCATCTGGCGACCACCAGAAGGCAATCACCTCTTCTGCAAGCCGGGTAGGGTCGTCTTCGACGCTGCTACCGTCAATGCCGATCAGGTTCAGCCCACCGTTGAACTCGTTTAGATACGCGATGCGTTCCGCATTTGGCGACCACGCCGCGCTCACCCCCGCCGGAAAGCCGCTGTCAATCAGGGTTACGTCTTCCCCGTTGAGGATGGCCAGCGCCGTGCCACCCGGAGCCTGAATGGGGGCCAGCAGACGGTCATCCACGGGCGACCAGTCCACAGCGCGGCCGAAACCCGGTGTGCGGTCAAACTGGGTGGTGACTTCGCCCCGCTCGGCATCGTAGACGGAGAGTTCGCGCCCAAAGCGTGACTGGAACAATTGTTGCCCATCCGGCGACCAATCCCAGTAATGCGGCCCCCCGATTGATAATTGCGTAATGCTAAACTCATCCGCATCACGGATGTTGACTGTGGCGAGTTCACGGTTTGCAGCGGTGTATAGCACGGCGAGGTCGCGGCAGTCGGGGCCGGCGTTACAGTCTGCGGGCGACCAGTAGGCATAGGTAAAAATGTCCTCATTGCTGCTCAACACGCGGCGCACGGTGCCATCGGCCCCCTGCACAAAGATGCCGAGTGTGTAGGCGTCGGTGGGTTGGGTGCTGAAGCCGAAAAAGGCCAGCCGCCCATCGGTGGACCACGTGGGCCACGTGTAGCGGCGTTCGGTGGTGTTGGCGTCGGTGGTGACGGGGCTTTCGGTGGCGGTGGCAAGGTCAACGCGCACAATATTGCCCTCGGTAGTGACGATGGCGAGTTCGGCGCGGGGGGGGTCGGTGGGTTGGGCGTGGGCGTCGGTGGCGAGGCCAGGGCCAAGCACGATCAGTAGCGCAAGCACCACGCCACGGAACAAGGGAAATCTACGCATGGTGGGGGGTGTCTCCTCAATAAGCCAATGTTGCCCCATTCTACATGCGTGGGTGGGGTGGGCGGCGGTTTTCTCGTGGATTTCTCACAAGTTAAGCAGATGGTCGCTGAAATGTTATTGATGTTTGATTTTCGAAAAACCATCAATGCGGCGTGAGATCGGTCATACAGGATGCCCCGGAACCCGAATGCACCGGCAGGCTCAATAATATTGCAAAGCCCACACACCGCGCTATAATCAACCATCAGGGCCCGTCATTATGGTTGATACGTGGTCTTTAATTTCCAGTAAACAGAGATGCCATGTCTGAAGCAAAACCACCCGCCCCAGAATTTGACATCTTCCTGAGCTACTCGCGCAAGGACGTCGAGACCATGCACCGCGTCAAGCGTGACCTCGAAGCGCAGGGCTTTCGCGTCTGGATTGATGAAACCGGCCTGCCACCCGGCACACCCAACTGGCGACGCGCTATCCAGAAAGCCATTCGCACGGTGCGCTGTCTGGTGGTGATCCTCTCGCCAGACGCCAACGACTCGCAGTAGGTCAATGAAGAACTCGACTACGCAACCCTCCAGAAAAAGCGCATTTTTGGTATTCTGGCACGCGGTACCGAAGCGGAAGCCATTCCATTTGGTTTTTCGCGCCTGCAACACATTGACATCCGCACCGCCGACGACTATGAGCCGAACCTGCGCCGCCTGATGCAGACGATTGGCGACCACATCAGTGTCGAGCCACGCTTTGTGATCGACGCCCGCGAAGCCGAACAACGCGCCCGCGCCGAAAAAGCAGAAGCCAAACGCCGCTTTGAGCAAGCCGAACGTGAACGCCGTATCCGTGAAGAAACCGAACGATTGGAACGCGAGGCCAGACAGGCGTCAGCGCTAACCGACGAACAGAAGGCACGCAAGGCCATTGACGAGGCCACCGAGCGCTATAATCAAGAAAAGGCAGCCCGGGCCGCAAAGCGACAGGCCGCGCCACCCTCAGAGCCTGAATCGACGCCTTCCTCAACAACCAGTCGCTATACGGGCACCAAAAGCCGCGCCAAACAGCGCCGTGAGCAACGCCGCAAAGCGCAGGCACGCCAGCAATGGATGATGGTCGGCGGTGGGCTGGGGCTGCTGGCTGTGATTGGGTTGGTGGTGGTTTTGAGCGGTGTTTTCGGTGGTGGGTCTGATGCTGAAATCACCCTGGAACCAACGTTGACTTTTGATGAAGCCGCACAAGCTGCACAGGCTGGTGTCGAAAGCAATGCCGAGTGGACACCATACATTCAAGAATTTGATGGCGTGCCGATGGCGCTGGTGCCTGTCGGATGTTTTGAGATGGGCAGTGAAGATGGTAATGATAACGAGCAGCCCGTACACACGCAATGCATCGAAGAGCCGTTCTGGATTGATGTTCATGAGGTCACCAACGAGCAATATGGTGAACTCCCCACAGGAGATTTTTGCCTTGATGTCTCATCAGAACCAGATCAGCCCCGCGTGTGTGTGGACTGGTTCGCGGCTACCGCACATTGTGAAGACCGTGGCGCACGTTTACCGACGGAAGCCGAGTGGGAGTATGCTGCGCGTGGTCCGGACAGTTTAGTGTATCCATGGGGCAACGAATGGAATCCTGACAATGCCAACTGGGGCGAAACGGAACCAGATGAAACGTTTGCAGTTGGGAGCTTTCCGGCGGGTGCATCGTGGGTAGATGCGCAAGATATGACTGGCAACGTGTGGGAATGGACCAGTTCACTCTATGAGGACTATCCTTATGATAGTGAAGATGGGCGTGAAGATGATACAGGAGATAGAACAGGTGTTCGTCGCGTGCTGCGCGGTGGCTCGTTCCTCTAGCCCGCTTACAGCCTGCGGTCTGCCAATCGCAACGGCTGGGTTCCCGACGACACGCTCGTCAACTTCGGGTTCCGCTGTGCCCGCTCTTACCAATAGCTCTGTCTTCTGATAGTGGGCGGGGCATTCGTGGGCGGTGGGTGGGCGAACACACAGGTTCG
>DAOTTU010000086.1:0-6252 GCA_034437655.1 Anaerolineae bacterium | reverse complement strand
AATATGTGCCGTCCCACTCTGAGACCGGACATGTGCCTATTTCCGAGGCTGTTTTGCGTCGCCTCGTCGATCTTTTATGTTACGCAGCCTGAAATGGATAAAGTCGAGTGGTATCTGCTGTATTGCTATTTCGGTAGGCATGGGCAATGCCATACTCTGCCGCTGCACGTCGATCATAGGTAAAGGTCAGAGTATCAGTTGGTTCGGGTTCGGCGACCTCGTTACCGCAAGGATCACCATCATCGACGTAGTAAAATTCCGGTGGTATGCCTCGCCTCACGCCTAAAGGTTGCGTAGCGTCTGGCTCGAAGTTCACAATGCGTGCGAGTATCCAGCCGGACGGTTGTTGGATCTCGTACCATACCTGTCCCGCGTTCGGTTTGGGATCATTGGGGTCGGAATAATCAGGATAGATCGGGAAATGCAGGCGTGATACAACTTCAATATCAGCATTCCAACTGAGTGTAGTGACTTGTGCTGCATTGATGGTTGGCCCGGAGTGAACCGTGAGACCAGCCATGCTTACATCAACACCCGCACGCATATCAAAAAATTCTTGCGTAGTAATCATATCGCGTGTTGTGCCGACGTTAGGGGCGGCTATCACCGTAGCAGTACATGTTCCAGTATATTCTATGCAACCGTTGGATTGGTCACTCGGATTTGATACATCTACAAATTCGTTAATTGACGTACCCCCCTGATCTCGTAGGATTGGACCTTCTGGGCGTCCCCACCACACACCATTGGCCGTGATTGCTGTCGTTGAATAAACATCGCTGCCATCAAGGGCTGTGTTCCCCACGAGGCAGCCGCCTGTGATTGTATTATTGTTTGTGACGGTACCCGCATTATAGATACCACCGCCCAAACCGATAGCGACATTGCCTGAGACCACAGCACCGTCGAGCGTCATCGTTGCACCACCAGCATTATAAATACCACCGCCGTTGCCCTCAGCGCGGTTAGCGGAGACCGTGGTGCCAGCTTCTAGGTTCAATACACCAGCATTGTAAATACCACCGCCATTACCTGTAGCAGCATTTCCGATGACGACACTATTGCTACGAAGGATCAGTTCGCCTGCGTTATAAATGCCACCCCCATCACCTTCGACAGAACCACCGTTCACTACGATATCTTCGAGTGTTAAGCGCCCATTCTGCTCAACTTCAAAGATCCGCCCCTGACTTCCCGGTTGCAGTCGGACAACTGTATTGAAAGCTTGAGAACTTGTCTTGAGGAAGATATCTGCTGATATTGGTGGCAGCGGTTCGATAGCCGCAATGACAAAGAGCAAGTTAGGTGACACTAGGATTCTGTATTGACCGGGTTGACCATTCGAATCAACTGTTGGTTGGCAAGCGCTGTTTTGGACTGGTTGTCCAGCGGCGGCCATGTTTGCTGCTTCAACAGCTTCTGTTAACCCACAGATCTCGTCATCTGCTACATCGGCAGCAGTCGAAACAATCGTCCTACCCGTTTCGGCATCGATCTGGCTGGTTCCACTGGGTGGATCATCGACACTGATGAGATAACCTGTATTAGGATCTGGTGTTGATGTGAGGGTCGGCGTAGGTGTCGGGGTTAAACAATTCGGTGGTGAGCAAGTCGTACGGGGTGCCCACCAATCTGGATTGGTGTTAGTGTTATCGTTAAATGTCATCTGAACCTTGTTCGTTGGCGAACTCAATGACACGTACATAATCTGTTCAATTACAGATGTTTGTTGACCAGTTCCGCGATCAGTAAACATAATGTGATCAGGATAAACGCCATCAGGGTCGGCAGACCATACAGGGCGTACGCCAAAACCTAGCATCTGAAACACTGGAGTTACTAACTGAAATGTAGGGTCGAACACTGGTAGTGCGGTGTAAATCCCTCTGAGCTGCTGCATGGCAGGATCGCCGCCGTATGCGTACTCGAAGGCAAGCTGAGATCCATCAGATGACCACGCAGCTCGAGCATATCCAGGGAAAAAGCCAATTGTAGTTATTTGAGTACTCGTGTTCGATGCTAAGTCATAAATCCAGATATTGCGTGGTATAGATGCACCCTTAGATATGTATGTTAACCGTTGGTTGGTCAGGTCGGGCGACCAAGCAGGATTTTCAGCATTATTGATTTCGATAGTGTTGCCAGTGTTGAGATCGACGATGATTACCTGATTGATGCTGTTGCCTTGCGGATCAAGATAAACTCTGTCATAAGCAATCATCGTGCCGTCTGGTGACCAGTCTGGGTCGCCTTTAAGCTGATCGTTAGGCCCCGCCACCGTTGAAATACTGCATGTTGGTGTTGTCAAATCTAGAATATAGACGCCATCACTGTTATAAGTAGTCCCGTTAACTCTGTGCATATACTTCGCCACATACGCGAGACGTGTACCATCCGGCGAAAGAGCAGGATCACGAATACTATGTTGATTGATGGTTGATCCAGTAGGTGTAGGTCCTGTAACTGATGCGATGAAAGTCATCACTGGTTCTACAATAGGTGCCCCTGTTGCATCGACTTCGAAAGATTCGATAAGAACATAAGAATTGCCAGTCCCGAGCTGATAGGCTACGAAATTCGCTGTCGGGGATCGTTGACTGTAGCCAGCACAATTTGCTGATTGTGGAACAAAATTCAAGTTTGGTGGTGTAGACTGAGCTTGGATCATCGCCCGCTGCTGTATTTCTCCTGAACCTTCCACTGAAATTCGTAAGTTATCAATTGCTCCAATGTTGATTGGTTGTGAACCCTGGGTAAACTGAAAACTGAAGGCCAGCTCTTCCAAAGATACATTGCTATCCTGAAACTCGATGGCTGAATGCCCATCAACTGAAATGCGTATGACATCCGAGAAATCGGAGATACGCAAATGACGCCATCCGCCCGGTTCTACTCCGGACACTGTCGTCGTGACAAAAAGCACACCATCTTGATAGAGGTTAAGAGTGCCAGCGAGATCAACCATCAACGTGTATCCCTGTGTCGAGGCTGCCTGTGTGCTCAAAACGAAGGTTCCGGAATTATTCGCAAACTCAACTTCTATTGCATAGTCATCTAGTTGAGTATAGTTCAGGATCGCTTCATTCTGGCTTTGCATGACGAACAAGCCATAACCCACGTCAGGGACAGCGTCATATTGAAACCAAGTCTGCGGGATTGTCCACAGTGTTGGATCGGGCGTCTGATCAAAATCTTCAAGAAATACTTCTTCTAATTGTCTAGGTTCTGGCGGCAAGCTTACTTCTGTCGGTGACAAAGTTGATGTCGCTGGCGGTGAAACAGTTATCGTTGCTACAGGCGTGTATAAAGCGGTTGGAGTCTCATCTATGCCAGTTGGTGTTGAAAGAGGTGTAGATGTCTTCTGCGGTACTTCGCTCGGTGTGGTTGTTTGCGTGGGTGATGGTAGGATCTCTGTGGACGTCGGACTTACACTTGTATAGGTTGATGTAGAAGTCGGCGTGACTGTGTGAGTTTGAGTTGAAGGAGGTTCGGGAGTTGATGTAGATGAAGGAGATGGCGTTAGTGTAGGTAGTGGTACAGTCGGTATTAGTGTAGTGGTCGACGTTGATGTTGGGGTGACCGTCATTGTTTCCGATGGTATGATCGTCGGTGTTGATGTCTCACCCTGTGTGAACGCTGTCCCACTCAACGATAAAGTAAAAAGTAGAAAACAAAGGCAAATGAGCGGTATATGTAATTTTCGAACTGTCTTCACTTGTTATGCCTCGTTAGCATTTAAAATTTTAAATTAGAGCACGGTTAATCATGAAGCATAAACTGCAAATAAACAACAGTGTAATTTTTAATTCCTCTTTAAAATATCAGTTTCCGGCGGTTCTTCATGGCTCTACTTCATTGAGTCTGTCCATTCAGTGCGTCCTCTGTTGTCTGTTCGTTTACGTGTAGCATACCTGCGGTTGAGCATGGCCGACAATCACCATCACGCCCAAAGGATAAAACTGTGCGTGGGGATAATGATCCGCAAGCGACCGGAGTTACTACCGTGATAGGTGGCAGCAACGGCATCTCTACCCCCTGATTTATCCCCAAGTAAAGAGAGTGGCCACACCGAATAAGCGTCTCAAGTGGCTCAACCGTCTCAGGTATAGATACGGTACTCAGCCATGTGTTTTTGCGGTCAAATGGTCGGCGTCTCAAGTGGCTCAACTGGCTCAAGTAGAAATTGCCGACTCATGAGCAAGTTTTGTGAGGGTATGCGATTTTTTGAAAACGTGTAACGGTGCCTGTCTCAGGTTGTGCCGCCTGTGCCACCTGAGACAGAACTTCATCGAAAGCGATATCCGCAACGAAAAGAGACGCTCCGTAAATGAAGCGTCTCAGGTGTCTCAACTGGCTCAGGTATAGAACCAGCACTCAGGCTGTAGTTTTTGCGGTCAGTGGTTGCCCGTCTCAGGTGTCTCAACTGGCTCAAGTAAGGAATCAGCTCTCAACTGCCAGAAACGCACGCGACCACCGCGTACCCGCTTCTGCGTGCTGAGGTTGTTCGGTCCGGGCAGCAAGAAACCGTCCTCCTTGAGCATCTTACCGATGGCGTTGGCTCCGAAGTTAAGCGGCTGGACGTGGTTCACGGCCTTGAGTGCGATCTCCGGCAGCAGATAGACGAAGTTGTCGTCGCGGTAGCCGACCACTGTCACACCCGGTGGGTACTCACGCGGGTTGCGCATATCGTCGTCGATGACGGCCTGCCCACCGGCGAGGAGTTGACCCAGGATGTCCAGAAAGACCTGACTGGCAAGCTCCTGGCGCAGATTTTGCACCGTCTCGACGATGCAATCCTGCCACGTTGGAAGTAGATAGTCCTCATCCATCTCGGAGACGAACTTCGAGAGCACCTGGAACACCGTTACCAACACGGCCCAGTTCTTCACAGCGCGGTCGTGCGCGTTCGATTTGCCAAGCTGCGCGGTCACTTTGGCGTTGTAGCCTATCACGTTCTGGCTGAAGCGGCTGGCTAGTTCAGATTTGAAGTCACCCTCGTCGAGCTGGCGTGCCACCCACGAGGCGAAGTGGGCAGTGAATCCAGCCAGCTTATCGCGCAGCGCCTCGGCTTCGCTCAACGCCTTGCCTTGCGGATCACGGTGCTTCCAGGGCGGGATTTCGAGTGCCATCATGCGCGAGGAAACCGACATTTCGCCTTCCAAGCTGGTTTCCCCAGTGGAGAGGATCAGTCCCCGGCATGGGCGTGACGTTTGCAGCTTGGCATCACGAGTCAGCCGTCCGCGACCGAGGTTGCGGGAATAGCCCTGCAAGAACCGCGTGAAGGTGCGCGTGTCGGCGTAGATATCCTTGTAGTCATCGACCCAATAGAGGGCATCCGCCAGCGGATACCCGAGCATTTCAACGGTGTTGATCGTATCGCCCCACTGAGCGGGCGGCGTGTCGCGGCTGAACTGGCCGTAGAAGCTACTCAGCAAGGATGCGATTTCCGATTTACCACTGCCCGACGTGCCGACCAGATGGATCGCTGTGCGCGTCGCCGATGGCGGGAAGAACCGCTGAATTACTGGCAGTAATGCGAAAGCAATGAGCGATGGAGCCAGGTTTGATGGCAAGACCTTTGTCACCGCGTCGAATGCCTGCAAACTTTCGTCCCAACTGACCGCCTGCAAGCCGTAGTCGCGGAGACGCTGGTCAAGCTCAACCGACGGCGGCTCCGCCAGCTTGCCCTTGGACGTGATGCAGTCTTCGGGTGAGACATAGACCCAGCGCCCATCAATCTGCTTCCAGCCCATGAAATTGTAGTGGCGATGCGTGGGAAACTCACCGGACAGATGCACTATGGCAGGAACCAGATGTTTCGACATGCCTGCCCGAACCACGTACTGCGCTCCGGCGTTGGCTCCGATGAAGCGGCGCAGTGCCACATCATCGACGAACACCTCACCTGGCACTTCCAGCTTCTTCACTGCCGATCCGCGCTGCAATTCGATGGTCGTAACGTGTGCCTCTTTGCCATCGTCATCGACCTGGCAGGTCTGGTAGAGCGCGGTGGCTGCCCAGTCCGCAACGGTGCGTTCCATGACACCGCGATAGGTTTCCTTCCTATAGACGATCTTGCCATCCAGCAACAGATAGCTCTCAGTATCGACGTATTCCTGCTGCCGCAGGCGTTCGATTGCCTTGCGCTTTTCACGATATAGCTTGTCGATGTCGGAGATTTTCAGCCCATCGCCAGTGAGCGATTTGAACTTCTCGCGCTGCTCGGCCCACTCGACGGCATTGAGATGGGCG